>DBYW01000029.1:61914-62039 GCA_002311645.1 Bacteroidales bacterium UBA1176 | reverse complement strand
ACAAAGGAGTGTGGTCCGTTGGCGTCAGTGATAGTCACTATGGTGCTGTCGCCGGCGGTCGTGGTGCTCACTACAGGCGAGAAGCCGTCGACGCCGTTTGTACCGTTGGTGCCGTTCGTGCCATT
>DBYW01000029.1:37237-61733 GCA_002311645.1 Bacteroidales bacterium UBA1176 | reverse complement strand
TCGGTGATGGTCACTATGGTGCTGTCGCCGGCGGTCGTGGCGTTCACTACAGGCGAGAAGCCGTCCTGACCAGCCGCACCAGCCGCACCGTTGGTCACCGTGAAGTTGGTGTGTGTGCCGTCCGTGAAATTGATGGTGTAGACATCTTCAAGACCATTATGTACCGGGCCTGTGATGTTGGAAATGCCGCGACCGTCCTGACCGTCTTGACCGTCCTGTCCATTCTGGCCATTGGTACCATTATTTATAATGAAGGAGTGAGGGCCATTGGCGTCGGTGATAGTCACTTGGGTGCCGTTGGCGGTGGCGGTGGTGGCTACAGTGGGAGAGACACCGTCTTGGCCATTGGTGCCGTTGGTGCCGTTGGTACCATTGTATATAATAAAGGAGTGAGGGCCGTTGGCGTCGGTGATGGTCACCTCTGTGCCCGTGGCGATGGCGGTGGCCGTCACAGTGGGCGAGAAGCCGGCGGCGCCTGGAGCACCTGTCGCACCGTTATGTACCACAAACTGGGATACGGTGCCGTCGGTGAAATTGATGGTATAGGTGTCGTTCAGGCCGCTGGTTGTCGGTCCCGAGATGGTCAGGATGCCGCGTCCGTCCTGGCCGTTCTGGCCGTTCTGGATGGTGAAGGAGTGGGGACCGGTGGCATCGGTGATGGTCACTTGGGTGCCGTTGGTGGTGGCGGTGGTTGTCACCGTGGGCGAGACACCGTCCTGTCCATCAGCACCGGGAGCACCTGCGGGGCCTTGCGGTCCGGCAGGACCTGCAGGGCCTTGCGGGCCGGTTTGACCATGGCGCAGCACGTAAGTCTGTATGTTGCCGTTGGGCATGGTCATCACCAGCACATAGCCCGTGTCGGTGGGCGTGACCGCGATGGCTGGAATGTTACCTGCACTGCCCGCATACAAGGCGTACGGCACGCTCAACAGCTGCTGCACGCTCTGGATGCTGTAATCGATGCCACCCGTCGGGTCTATTTCCGATTTCAGATAGAACGGTCCTTGACCCCAGGGGATCTGGGCGAAGTCCTGGCTGGAGTTGCCTCCGCCCACCTCCACGGTGAGCAGGCCGTTCACGTTGGTGGTTGCCTGATGGGTCTCCGTGTACATGACCGCACCCGAGGAGCTGCCCTGCAGAATGGAGATCTTGACCGAAACGTTCTGTTCCGTCACTAACTGGTTCTGGGCGTTTCGAACCACTGCCTGATAGCTCATCCTCTGCGGCGCCTGTGCGAACAGCGACGCCATCGTGAGCATCATCACAAACAAAAGGGTAAAAAACTTTTTCATAAGCTTATATTTTTAGATTAAACAATAAATTCTTGCCAAAACATGTATGGCTCGCAGGGACGCGGAACTATGCGTCTCCACAACCGATAACATCAATATAACCGGTTAAAAATTATGTTTGACCACCTTGAATGTCTTGAGCAGATGGCTGCCGTTCATGACACGCAGCTGGTATGTTGCGGTGGGATAAATCTCGAGGTCCATCTTTGTCTCCATGTCGGTAATCCTGTACTCGTGCAGGAATTTGCCGTTGGCGTCAAAGAGTTGAGCGGTGAGACCCTGCTCCGGTATCTCGTAGTTGGTGATGCGCAGCTGCACGAAATGCTGGGTCGGGTTGGGGTAAACGATGGCCTGGAGCGAGATGCCCGGGTATTCGTTGATGCCCACAACCTGTATCTCGTAGGGCTGTTGCACACCCTCGATGATGAAGTAGGAGCCGTTACTGGTACTGGCACGCTGCACTGCGATTTGGCCCACCGTATAGGTGGCGGATCCGCCCGCGCCGGTAGCCGTGCCGCCCGCTGTCACGATGTCGCTTTGGGCGGTTAATGAAACTGTCAAAATGCTGAAAAACAAGATGAAATAAACTTTTTTCATACGTATGGGAATTATATTTTTACACTTCTACAAAGTACCTTGCAAAGGTATATATAATTCTTTTTAGTTCAATACGCTCTGTTTGTATATATTTTATTATTTTTTGCTACTATTTTGTATAATATTGATTGTTGGCTTGTTTGTGTTGTTTCAAGTTGTAGGATGCACCCTGGCTGGCTCCTGTTGTGGCAAAGCAACAATTAAGGTGGTGAAAAATGTCCACTTTCATCCGGATTGCATGATGGATAATTAGGATAGCAGGCTAACCGCTAAATTTTGTATCTTTGCGCCCTTGAAATTTTGACTTATGGATATTGTAGCAAGCGGCATTCGCCCCACCGGTTTCCTTCATCTCGGCAACTATTTCGGCGCCTTGAGGAATTTTATCAAGATGCAGAACGAGAACAAGTGCTTCTTTTTCATTGCAGATTACCACTCTTTGACCACGCACCCCAATCCTGCCGATCTGCAGACCAACGTGCGCAATGTGCTCATTGACTACGTTGCCGCTGGTCTCGACCCTGAGAAAGCCACTATTTATGTGCAGAGTGACGTGCCCCAGGTGTGCGAGCTGAGCCTGCTGCTCTCCATGAATGTCTATGTGGGTGAATTGCAGCGTGTGGCCTCCTTCAAGGAGAAGGTGCGCCGCCAGCCCAACAACGTCAATGCCGGCCTGCTCAACTATCCGGTGCTCATGGCCGCCGACATTCTGCTGCATCGCGCCGACAAGGTGCCCGTAGGCAAGGACCAGGAACAACATTTGGAGATGACCCGTGACTTCGCGCAGCGTTTCAACCACATTTACAAGAACGAGTACTTCAAACTCCCAGTGGCTTATAACTTCGGCAACGACCTTGTGAAGATTCCGGGACTCGACGGCTCCACCAAGATGTCCAAGTCCGACAATGAAGCCTCCTGCATATACCTTTCCGATGCGCCCGAAGTGGTGCGCAAAAAGGTGATGCGCGCCGTTTCCGACAGCGGTCCCACAGAACCTGGCCAGCCTAAGAGCCAAGCCGTGGAGAATCTCTTCAGCCTGATGAAGGCGGTCTCCACTCCCGACACCGTGCAATACTTCGAAGACCAATACCAGGCCTGCCAGATTCGCTACGGCGACATGAAGAAGCAACTGGCGGCCGATATGATTGCCTTCCTGCAACCCATTTACGAGCGCATCCTCGAGTTGCGTTCCAAGAGCGACTACATTAGCAAAGTGGCGCGCGAGGGTGCCGAAAAGGCCCGCGAAAGCGCCTCCAAGACTATTCGCGATGTGCGTGAAATCATCGGTTTCAAAGCCCTGTAATCCATGAAGCTGCTGACGCAATATCCCCTTTGGCTGGTCATTTTTGCCATACTGCTTGGCGTGGGGTACGCATTGTTTCTCTATTTCAAGAACAATAACATTGTCTTCGAGAAACCCATGCGCATTGCAATGGCCTCGCTGCGTGGCCTTGCTGTGACTCTCATCGCTTTCCTGCTGTTAGCTCCCATGTTCAAGCGCACGGTGAAACAGACCAACAAGCCTCTTATCCTCGTGGCTGTCGACAACAGCGAGTCGGTGAAATCCAACAAGGATTCAGCCTTTTACACAAATGAGTATCCCGATCAGGTGCAGAAGATGATTGCCGAACTGGGGGAGGATTACGATGTTAAAACTTATCTTGTGGGTGATGAAGACCATCTTGTGGGCGACAAGGAGACTTTTGCCATCGACTATTCTGACAAGTCCACGAATTTAGCATCCCTTTTTGATCAGGTCAATTTGCTCTATTCCAACCAGAATGTGGGTGCGGTGGTGATGCTTACCGACGGCATCTTCAATACAGGCTCCAGTCCCTATTATAAAGCGGAAAATGTTGGATGTCCTGTCTATGCGGTTGGCTTGGGAAGTTCGGAATTGACCACAGATCTCTTCATTTCCGACATTTTGCACAACCGCCAAGCCCTTAAAGGTAATTTCTTCCCTGTGGAAATCAAGGTGGCCGCCAACAAATTATCCGGCAAGCAGGCTGAACTGACGGTCTCGGAGGGTAGTGCTGAAATATATCACAAAACGCTAACACTCAGCGGAAACCGCTATTTCGAGACGGTGAAGTTTAGCGTGGAGGCCAAGAACAAGGGCGTTCACCATTACCACGTAGACCTCACCGAATTGGATGGTGAAGTGACGCACAAGAACAACCACAGCAGTTTCTTTGTGGAGGTGGTTGAGTCGCGCGACAAGGTGGCCATCGTATACAACTCCCCTCATCCCGATGTGGCGGCCATTCGCGAAGCTCTGGAACTGACCGACAATTATGATGTGGAGGTCTTCTCCGTGGCGGATTTCAAGGGCAGCCCCTCTGATTACAGCTTGGTAATCCTCCATCAGCTGCCTTCGGCAACCAATTCCGCTGCCGGACTTTTGTCGCAGATTCGTCAGAGCGGAACCTCCGCCCTCTACATCGTGGGGCCTCAGACCAACCTCGCTTCGTTCAATTCGCAGAACACGGGTGTCACCATTGCGCAGAGCAAGGCGATGACCAACAACGCGACACCCCTCTACAATGATAATTTCACGTCCTTCACCTTCTCCGAGGAGGCACGCAGGATGCTGTCCGTGTTCCCGCCTGTCAAGACACCGTTTGCCACCTATAAGACCAGTGTGGCCGCCAATGTGTTCATGTACCAGAAGGTGAGTGGCGTGGACACCAAGTACCCGTTAGTGGTTTTCAACGAGCAGAACGGCGCCCGAACGGGTGTGGTGACCGGAGCGGGGATGTGGTCGTGGAAAGTGTACGACTATATGCACGCCGAGAATCACGATGCCTTTAACGAGATTGTGGACAAGATGGTGCTCTATTTGGCAGCGAAGGGCGACAAGAGTCGTTTCCGCGTGCAGCATGAGAGCGTCTTTGCCGAAAACGCCCCCGTGGAGTTCAGTGCTGAGTTGTACAACGACAGTTATGAGCTGATCAACGAGCCCGACATCAAGATGGTGCTCAAGGGCGGCGGCGACACCACATACGAGGCTCAGTTTTCCAAGCAAAACAACAGTTATTACCTTAATATGGGCGAATTGCCCTTGGGTAATTACACCTGGACCGCCACCACGCAGATCGGCGGCAAGCGCCTTGAAAAGAGCGGCCGTTTCGCCATACAGGCCGTCATGATAGAAACAGCCAACCTCGTGGCCGATCATGACTTGCTCAAGGGTATGGCCAAGGCCTCAGGCGGCCAATATTTTGAAAAGGACAAAATCGCCGATGTGGCCAAGGCCATCAAGAAAAACGACAATATCAAGCCCATTGCCACGTATGCAAAAAAATATTCCATGCTGCTCAACTCACCGTGGTACCTCGGCGCCATTGTGCTGCTGCTTGCGATAGAGTGGTTCCTACGGAAATGGAACGGAGGATACTAATAGCAAGACAATCTTTTGCCCATTGTCAAGGGAACCAGGTCTGGTAGCTTGTCTCCCACACCGTGTTTCCGTTGCGGTCTATCACTTGCTCGTTGTGGTAGGTGTATTTTCCCTTTTTTGTCGATTTGGATATCTTTACGAGCCCGTGTGAGAACGAGGGACTATAGAATGCGGTGTAGCCCTCTGGAAGGCGCAGGACCATCTCTCCTGTGGGGTTGATGTAGCCTTCGGTCCCGTCCATCTCTTTCACGTATGCCAGCCCCTCCGAGAAAGTGTTTGCTTGCAGGAAACTTCGTCCAAACACGTTCTTTCCGGTGGTGTCGATGAAAATGAATTTGCCGTCCCTTACGGAGACTGTGTTTTCCTCGTCAAGGTACAGGATTGATTCTTGCGACAAATCCATGACGGATAAGCCATTGATGAAAGACCCGGTTTTCACATTGTCCAGGACCACTCTTCCTGTTGTGTCGATGACACACCAGTGCAGCTTGCAGGGTGGCAGGCCATTGTCGCCGTCCTCGTCGCAAGGCTCGTTGGTCGCCTCTGCCACGCAACAAAGCCCCATGTGTGAGAATCTGCCTTCGGAGCATCGGTATTTGCCCCCGTATAGTTCGTTGCCCTTGGTGTCGATGATCGTCATGCCAGTGTCGGTCTTGATGACGGCCCGGTGGCAACTGAAACTTTCAGACCCGTAGTTGCTATGACGGATGTTCAGGGGGATGACCGTCTCGCCCTTGTGGTTGATGTAGCCTAAGAGGCTCCCGATTTCAAACCAGTGTGTGCTGCGTGTACGGCCGTTGCCTACGGCGGCGAGACCGTCGCTGAAGTCGTGGGCAAATCCCCACTGCGGGCGTATGACCACTTTGCCGGTGCGATCCACGAAGCCCACCTTGTCGGTTTTGCTGTCGCGGAACCAGCAGAGGCCTTCGCTGAAGTCGCCTACTTCGGACACGTTGGATGGCAGGGTGAACACTTTTTTGCCCGCAGTGTTGATGAACCCCCACCTGTTGTTGGTGTCCTTGACGGCGGCCAGCCCTTCTGAAAAATCATGGGCATGGATGTATTTCGGGCTCACCACTATGGTGCCGTTTTCCCGAATGAAACCATATAACTCTTGGTCTTTTTCAACCTCGCTTATTCTCACAGGCGTTGACACGCTTTGCGCCGTTGCGGCAATAATCGCTCCGCAAAGCATTAAAAAAAATATGATTGTCCTTTTCATGATCTCGAAAACCCTTTGTCCGTGTCGGGCGCAACCTTTTATGGAATAGTTAGTATAACAACAAATTCTGGTGTTTTATTATTCACGATGTTTTTTTGTTTGATTTCTTTTCAGAATTTTCCCTTTGAATCTTGTAATATCTTTTCTGCGTTTTCCTGCGAGTTCTGCGGGCGTTTTATTTTCCCGCAGACCACGCAGATTTCCGCAGATTATCACACCATTTTTTTTGTAAGACTATAAGGGATAATTCCGTTTCTTTTTGTATTTTTGCGCCTCATAAAAAGTTTTTGTGTCTTTCATGAAGAAACTCATCATACTTTTCCTGCTCTCATTATTTGTTGCCCCTCTTGGTGCGCAACAGATTGCCTTGCTGAAGTACAATGGTGGGGGCGACTGGTATGCCAACCCCACCTCGTTGCCTAATCTCATCAAGTTCTGCAACAGCAACTTGGGTATGTCATTGGAGTCGAAACCCGCCACTGTCGAGGTGGGCAGCGCGGACATCTTCCAGTATCCTTTTGTCCACATGACGGGCCATGGCAACGTGCTTTTCACTGAAGCCGAGGCATACAACCTGCGCATGTACCTGATTTCCGGTGGCTTTCTGCACGCTGACGACAACTATGGCATGAACACCTACATCCGTAGGGAGATGAAAAAGGTCTTCCCAGAATTGGATTTGGTGGAACTGCCCTTCAACCATCCCATCTTTCATCAAAAATACAATTTTCCCAACGGCTTGCCGAAGATTCACGAGCATGACAACAAACCGCCCCAAGCGTTCGCGTTGTTCTATGAGGGACGCATGGTGTTTCTCTTTACATACGAGTGCGACCTGGGTGACGGTTGGGAAGACTATGTCGTACACAAGGATTCGGAGGCCACGCGCACCAAGGCGTTGCAGATGGGCGCGAACATCCTGCAATACGTGTTTACGAATTAGGGACAAGGATTATAACCTTTTGTCCGTGTCGGCTCTACAGGGCTGACACGATAGTTCTCGCTGTGTGCCCGTCCCCGTATAGGTCATCGACAAAGAGGGGCGGCATGTTGAGGAAGATTTGCACGGAGTTGATGATGTCGACGTGGTTGTGGCCGAGCAGATGGTTGTAGCCGCGGGCGCAGAGTTCCATCCACTCGGTCTCCGTTCTCAAGGTGAGGCAATATTTGTGGGCGAAGTAGGCTTCTTTTTGCAGACCTCCGCTATCGGTAAGCACCAATACGCAGTGACTTAGCAGGTACAGCATTTCCAAGTATCCCACCGGCTCGATGAAGTTGATGGGCGAGTGGTCGATGGGGTAACCGATTTCAATCATTTTGTTGCGGGTGCGCGGGTGCAGCGGCAGTACCACGGGAACGTGTTGCGTGGTCATCTCCAAAGCCAACAGGAGCTCCTTGAGGATGTCGGGATGGTCGGTGTTTTCGGCGCGGTGAAGGGTGCAGAGCGCGAAACGGTCGGGTAGGGTGGTGGCGGGATGCTTGGCCAGGGGCATGAAGTACAATGCGGCATCTTTCATCACATCGCCGGTGCGCACGATGCTGTCGGGGTCAATCCCCTCCGCGATGAGATTGGCCACGGCGGTCTCGGTGGGCGCGAAGAGCAGACAGGAGCGTTTGTCTGTCTCTATGCGGTTGTACTCCTCCTGCATCTCGGGGTTGAAGGAGCGGAGGCCGGCCTCCACATGGCAGAGTCGAACCCCGCAGTCGTGGGCTGCTAACGCACCGGCGAGCGTGGAGTCCGTGTCGCCGTACACTAACACATAGTCTGGATTTTCCTGCCCGATGAGGATTGTGAGTTGTTGTCGCATCTGCGCCACCATCTTTTCGTGCGGCAGAGAATGGATGCCAAGGTTGTAGTTGGGCACGCGCAAGCCCATTTCTTCGAAGAACAGTTGCGACATGTTGGGGTCGAAGTGCTGCCCCGTGTGGACCAACACCTCTTCCAAGCCTTCCGTGCGCTCGATTTCCGCACTGACCATGGCGGCTTTTACAAACTGGGGACGCGCCCCGATGACACTCAATATCTTCATTCTTGACGGTTCTTAATATCTGACCTTGTCGTCTTTCGTGGCCCAGAGACGATAGGCGCGCAGGGATTCTTCGTGTAGAATTTGGCGGAAAGGAATGGATCGTTCGGACACAGGGATGGAGAGTTCGTCGTAGATGAAGGAGTCGTCAAAGCCCACGTCGTCGGAGTCGTAGCGTGTGCCGGCGTAGAAGACGCGTGAGATGCCGGCCCAATAGATGGAGCTGAGGCACATGGGGCAAGGTTCGCAGGAGGCGTAGAGTGTGGCGCCGATGAGTTGGAAAGTGCCTAATTTGGCGCATGCTTCGCGGATGGCAGTCACCTCCGCATGGGCAGTGGGGTCGTTGTTGGGCACCACCCTGTTGCCGGAGGCGGCCACGACCTCCCCATCCTTGACGATCACCGCCCCGAAGGGACCTCCGCCCTCCGCGATGTTGCGCTCGGAGACCTCTATGGCCATGCGCATGTACTTGTAGTCGTCCTCCGTGACGGGTGTCTCCCGGTTTCTGACGGAGGAGGAACGATCCAGTCGGGAAAGTTTTGGAAGATAGGCATCCCCGCATGCGGTCTTGCAGGGCATGTTGGTGTCCTCGTCTGCAGTTGCTTTATTTTCATGTTTTTTCAGAATCTGGACAATGTTGTTATAGCCCACAATTTTGAGGTCGTTGGGATAGGTGACCTTGAAGTTGACGGCTTCTCCAATGACGATATGGATAGGGATGTCGGGATGGAAGTGTTTCACGAGGCCGCTTTCGTCGGTGGGGGTGATGCCGCCCTTTTGCCATAGCTTTGTGAAGCAGTCGAAAAGCAAATTGGCGCGGAAGGCTTGCGGGGTCTGGGCATAGAAGACACGGCTTCGGTTGAATGTCTCTAAAAGTGTTCTTTCATTGTCGCCTCGTAGCACGGTGTCGATGGCGGGCATTGCGGTGACGGCGGCCTCGCCAGTGGACAAGGCTTGCAGCAGATCGTCGATGATGCGTGGGGTGATGCCCGGGCGTGCCGCATCGTGCAATAGCAGGTTGTCGCCGGGTCTGTCGGCGAATAGCTGCACCGCGTTCCACGAGGATTGGAAACGCTCTGTGCCGCCAACCACGAATCGGGTGATCTTGGCAAATTGCGTTTTCAGTCTCTGGGTGATGGCACTGGGGCAGTCTTCAGGAATGACGACGATAATCTCGTCAATGCCCGGATGCTGTTGGAATGTGGCGATGGAGTATTCAACCAGCATGTGCCCGTCGATTTCAACGAACTGTTTGGGGATTTCCCCGCCGGCGCGGAGGCCTTTGCCCGCCGCCATGATGATCGCGATGTTCATGGGATTCTGATTTTCTGTGCGACATTTTTATTGGGATGGCAAAAGTACAAAAATATTTTTTGAAAAAAAACAGGGCGCCATTGCTGGCGCCCACAACCAAAACTTGAAAAAATATAATATAAAACAACAACTTATTCTATCAACGTGTTTCCATCAAAACAACATTCCAATGGTGTGGATAAGGAACGCAGCTAACCAGGCTACGCTTGTGTTGTAAAAGATGGAGAAGATGCCCCACTTGCGTCCGCCTTCGCGAAACACTGCCGAAAGTGCGGCCACACAGGGGAAATAGAGCAGGATGAAGATCATGTAGCCATACGCCACCAATGGTGTGAAGACAGGTTGTCCCGCATATTCACCATCTTTCCAGGTCTGTACTTTCAAACTGGCTTGTAGCGGTTTGGAATTCTCGTCGGCATCCATGTCGGCATGATACAAGACTCCCATGGAAGAGACTACAATCTCCTTGGCGGCCACACCTGTGAGCAGCGAGACGCTCATCTTCCAGTCGAAGCCCAACGGACGGAACACGGGTGCGATGAACTTGCCGATACGGGCAATATAGGAGTTCTCTGTCTGGCAGGCCGTGCGGTCAAGTTCCAAAGTCTTGAGCTGCTCCGCCTTCAGGTCGGGTGTCAACGACGTGTCGGCCTCCACCTGCTCGATCTGAGCCGTGTAGCATTCGATTTCGGGACTATGCTGCGGGAAGTACTCCAACGCCCAAATGATGACGGTGGCCAATAAAATTACAGTACCCATCTTCTTGATATACTGCACGCTTTTGTCCCACATGTGAATCAGGGCATTGCGCAGTGTCGGAATGCGGTAGGGCGGCAACTCCATGACAAATTGGTCGCTTACGCCTTTGAAGGATATTTTCTTGACTATTAAAGATGTGATGATGGCAAACACAATCCCTAACAGGTAAATGCTCATGAGCACTAAGCCCTGATGCTTGTCAAAGAAAGCCGATATCAGGAGCATATAGACTGGAATGCGGGCGGAGCAGGACATGAAGGGAACCGTGATGATGGTGAGGATACGATCCTTGCGGTTCTCCAAGGTGCGGGTGGCCATGATGGCAGGCACACTGCAGCCGAACCCTATGATGTAGGGGATGAACGACTTGCCGTGCAATCCCATCTTGTGCATGAGCTTGTCCATGAGGAATGCGGCGCGAGCCATGTAGCCCGTGTCTTCCAAAATGGAGATGAAGAAAAAGAGTATCAGGATGTTGGGAAGGAAGGAGAAAACGCTTCCCACACCAGCGATGATGCCGTCGACGATGAGGGCCTTGAAGATGCCGTCCGGCATGAACTTGTTGCACACACCGCCGAGCCAGCCGAAGAACATCTCTAACCATTCTTGCGGATAGGCGCCGAGCGTGAAGGTCGTCTGGAACATCAGCCAGAGGAAGAGTATCAGGATGGGGAATCCCAACCATTTGTTGGTTAACAGGTTGTCGATAGTATAGGCGCGTTGTTTGCCGCGGTCTTTGCCGATGGTGTAAGTCTCTTGCAGGGCACCGCGGATAAATCCGTACTTGGCTCCTGAAATCACGGTTGCGGAATCCTCTTTGTATTTGCGTTCCAAAATGGCGCGTTGCTCGATGGCTACTTTGCGAATGTTTTCCGTGTTTTGCAACTTGGCGACATCCTCAACGGTCACCTTGTCGTTTTCCAACATCTTGATGGCCACGTAGCGTGCCGGGAATTCGCTGCTCAACGTGTTGTCCTTCTTTACCTCCGCCTTCACAAGGTCGATGCTGTTTTCCAAATCCGCGCCGTAGTTGATGTGGATATGTTTCGTGACGCCGTTGAGGTTTTCGTAGACATCGATGATGTTGTCGAGCACCTTGTCGATGCCCGTGCCTTTGGAGGATATGGTGGGAATAATGGGGAATCCGAACATCGTGCTGAGCGCTTCGATGTCGAGTTTGTCGCCATTCTTTTCAAGTTCGTCGTACATGTTGAGTCCCATGACCATGGGCACGTTCATGTCAATGAGCTGGGTGGTGAGGAAAAGGTTGCGTTCGAGGTTGGAGGCATCCACGATGTTGAGCACCACATCAGGGTGGTTGTCGAAGATATATCGGCGGACGTAAAGTTCCTCAGGGGTGTATTCCGTGAGGGAGTATGTGCCGGGCAGGTCGACGAAGTTGAACGTGTAGCCCCGGTGCTTGAAGACGCCGAGTTTGGAATCCACGGTGACGCCGCTGTAGTTGCCCACTTTTTCGCGCATGCCGGTGGCGTGATTGAAGAAGGAAGTCTTGCCGCAGTTGGGGTTGCCGACCAAGGCCACGGTGATGGTCTTGGCTGTTTCGCCCATGATGCGTTCAACATCTTCCGTCAACGTTCCGTTGAAGGTGTATTCCTGCGCGACCTCTTCGCTCATGGGCACTACCTCTATATGTTGGGCTTCGATACGACGGAGGGAGACGTGTCCCTGCATGATCTCATACTCTATGGGGTCAAGCAACGGGGCGTTCTTCACCACGCGCACTTTTTCGCCCCTGACGAAACCAAGTTCCATCAGGCGGTGACGGAAACCGCCGTGACCGCTGAGCCTCACGATGATGCAATGGCTCCCGGTGGGCATGTCTGATAACTTGACCTTCTTTTCTTCCATGATTATGTTTCTCTTCTCGTTCAAAAAAGTGTGCAAAGAAACAAAATCACAATAACATGGGGCATCCCCATTTTTGGGGATAATGTCACTTTTAGGTGTTTTTTTGGGGAGTTCTTTTCTCTATCGCCTCTACAAATTCTAACGCAACCTTGGTGTAGCCGTCAGCATGGATTTCGTCGGCAATGACTTGGTTGAGTACTGCCCCGCCCACGAAGATGGGGCATTTCACGCCCTCGGCTTTGAGGAAGGCGATGGTTTCCTCCATGGAGAGCACGGTGGTGGTCATCAGCGCACTCAGGCCGATGACGTCGGGATGGTGTTCAAAGTAGGCGTCACGGATGACCTCCTTGGGTGTGTCTTTCCCCAAGTCGATGACACGGTAGCCGTACGATTCGAAGATGACCTTGACGATGTTCTTGCCGATGTCATGCACGTCGCCTTTGACGGTAGCGAGTACCACGGTGCCCTTTTGGGTGCCCTCCTGGGTGAATCGGGTCTTGATGATATTGAAGGCCTCCTTGCAAGCTTCGGACGCGGAGATGAGCTGTGGCAAGAAGATTTTTTGTTTTTCAAAGTCATTGCCCACTTCGTTGAGTGTGGGGATGAGTGTTTCGTTGATGACGGCCATCGGGTCCTGAGTCTCGAGAGCTTGTTTGGTGAGGGCAATGCTGTCCTCTTTCAGGCCGCGTCGCACGGCCTCGCCGAGCGTCATGGTGGCGGGTGTGGCGGCAGGCGCGATGTTCTCCGCTGCAATCGCGTTGTTGACGAAGTTGTCGATGTCGCTGCTGTCGCCACGCAGGGCGTTGAAAGCCAAGATAGCGTTGGTCATCGAGGCATTGCAGGGGTTGATGATGGGCATGGTAAGCCCGTTCTCGAGGGCCATGACCAAGAATGTGCTGTTGATGAGTTCGCGGTTGGGCATGCCGAAACTGACGTTGGAGACACCCAAGGCGGTCTTCACGCCCAACTGACGGGTGACCATGCGCAAGGCGCGCAGCGTCTCTTTGATAAGAGGCTGCTGTGCGCTGCAGGTGAGCGTCAGCGTGTCCATCATCATGCGATGTTTTTCAATGCCATATTGCGCAGCGCCATTCAGGATGCGTTCCGCAATGGCAAAGCGTTCTTCGGCGGTTTGCGGGATGCCGTTGTCGTCCATCGTCAGGCCCAACACGACTGCGCCGTACTTTTTCGCGACGGGGAAGATGGCTGCCATGCTGTCCTCGTTGCCGTTGACGGAGTTGATGAGTGGCACACCGTTGTAGTAGCGGCAGCCCGCTTCGATGGCCTTGGGGTTGGAGGAGTCAATCTGCAGCGGCAGGTTGGTGATTTCGGCGAGGCGCGTCACCACGTTTTTCATATTTGCCACGTCATCGGTCTTGGGTACGCCCAGGTTGACGTCCAGGAGGTTGGCGCCGGCCTCTTCCTGCTTGATGGCCTCTTTGAAGATATAGTCGAAGTCGCCGCTGAGGATGGCTTCCTTGAGTTTTTTCTTGCCGGTGGGGTTGATGCGTTCGCCGCAGATTTGCACGCGGTCGAGGGTCACGGCGCGCGTGGCGGAGGTGATGACCGTCTGACGTCTCACTTTGCGTGTCGGCACGGGTTTGCCCTTGTGGACGGAGATGGCGCGGATGAAATCGGGGTTGGTGCCGCAACAGCCGCCCAACACAGCCACGCCCCATTCTTGGAACTCGGCCATGTGGTGTGCGAACGTGTCTTGTGTGAGACTGTAGGTGGCGCGTCCGGCGAGGATGTGCGGCATGCCGCGGTTGGGTTGCACCATGACGGGCTTGTCGCAGTATTGCAGCAACTCTTTCACGATGGGCTGGAGGTCTTGCGGCCCGAGGGAGCAGTTGACGCCGATGGCGTCGGCGCCCATGTTGGAGGCTAACTCGGCCAAGATGCGCGGGGAGGTGCCCGTGAGCGTGTGCCCTGTGCCGTCGAAAGTCATCGTCGTGAAGACGGGCTTGTCGCTGTTTTCCTTGACAGCCAGAATCGCACATTTCAATTCATAGAGGTCGGAGAAGGTCTCCAGGATGAAGCCGTCAACCCTGTCGCGGGCGATGACGACCATTTCCTTGAACGCCTCGTAGGCGTCGTCGAAAGTGAGCTCGCCCATAGGGTAGAGCATCTTGCCGAGGGGACCGATGTCCATCATTACATACTGTGACGTGCGGTGGCGGGAGGCAAGCTCAATGGCGGCTTCGATGACCGCCTTGCGATCCTCACTCGGCATCTTGATGCGATTTGCGCCGAAGGTATTCGTGGTGATGAAATCGCACCCTGCCTCAATGTAGTTGCGATGAATCTCTGCAATCACGTCAGGGTTGGTGAGGTTCAGCATCTCCGGCATCTTGACCATGACGCCGCGCTTTTCGAGCTCGGTACCGAAGGCACCGTCGAAAATCATCACCTCCTTGCCCAGTTTTTTCAACATGTTCCCCATTGTTCTTATTCTTGGTAATCTTTTAAAATGTTCTTGATAGTTGATAATTTTCCGTCCAGCATCTCTTGCGTGCGGGCCTCCAAAAGTAGTCGCAGGTAAGGCTCCGTGTTCGATGGGCGGATGTTGAACCACCAATCCTGAAACTCCACGCGATAGCCGTCAAAATCCATGAAACGAACAGGTGTCTCTTGACTGCAGAAGAAATCCTTCACGGCAACCATGGCCTCTTTTTTCTTCTGGATGGTGAAATTAATTTCGCCCGAGTTGGCATATTGCTTGACATTGCTTATCACTTGCGACACGGTCAAGCCCTCTTTCTTCATTTTGCTAAAAACATGGAGCAATACTTGTGATGCTATCATGGCGGAGTCAGAGTAGAAGAAGTCGCGGAAATAATAGTGCCCGGCGAACTCTCCCCCAAAGGCACCGTCAATCTCGCGGAGCTTGAGGGCTGCGTAGGCACGTCCCACGCGCCAGATCTCCATTTCACCACCCATTGCTTCGATATATTCCGCCACGGACTTGGAGGTGCGGATGTCTTGCAGAACCTTGCCTTGATAGTGCTTCTCCTCAATAAAATAGTGTCCCAGCAAGGCAATCATCAAGTCGGGAGGGATGAAATCGCCCTTCTCATCCACGAACATGACGCGGTCGGCGTCGCCATCGAAGATGACACCGATGTCGGCCTTTGTCTCGCGCACTTTTTCTTGGAGGGCCACCACGTTTTTGGGCTCCAGAGGGTTGGCTTCATGATTGGGGAATGAGCCGTCGAGGGTGTCGAAGAGGTAGGTCGGTGCGTCACCGAAGATCTCTTTCACGAGGATGGAGGCCATGCCATGGCTACAGTCCATCACAATCCTGAGGTTGGAGAGGTCGCTGTGGTAGCGAGACTGGAATTCGAGGTACTCCGCTTTAACATCGTGTGCGATGATACGCCCTTTTTGTGCGGCGGGCACGACCTTTTCTTCTTGGATACGGCGTTCCAATTCGCCCAAGCCAGTGTCGAAACCGACAGGCAGAGCATTGGTTCGGGAGATCTTCAGCCCGTTGTGATCCTTTGGGTTGTGTGATGCTGTGATCATCACCGAGGCGTCAAAGCCATGCCGGGCAGTGAAATAATAGACCATGGGGGTGGTGGTCAGTCCCATGTCATACACATCGGCGCCGGCATCCGTGATGCCCTTGGCGAGAGACTCGAACATCTGGGGCGTGGAAACGCGCATGTCTCTACCCACCAGCACTTTGTCGGCTTTTAGCAAGGAGGGTAAGAAAAAACCGAATTTATAGACAGTCTCGAGGTCGAAATCTTTTCCAAATGTACCTCGAAAATCGTATGCTTTAAAAGCTCCCATGATTTTGAAGGATTAATCGTCTGTATTGTTGTTCTTAGCCGCTATGTCTGTATGGTCGTCAGGTTGTTTCACCATATTCTCCCAACGCAGATAGGCGTGCGTCTTAATGTCAAACAAGAGGTTGTAGAAGGTGCGGGCCCAATAGTTCCGGGTACCGATGCCGCTTGGAGTCTTGAGGAATTTCTCGCACAGGACCATCTCGCTGTCTTCAGTCCGTACAACCGTCACCCATAGCGCAGCCATCTTGGTGTCATTGTCGAAGGATTCCACTAAGATCATCAGGGCGTATTTCTGGGCTTTGGGCAGATCCAATGTGCCCACGTATTTCCGGACTTGCTCTTCAGAGAGCACTGCTGTGATGTCCAAGTTTCGTATGAGCAACTGCGAGGGTTTTAGGCTTTTGTTGATTTTGGAGACCATGGAGAGATCGTAATTCACGACGGGCTTACGAAAACTCATACGAATGTCGTATTTTTTCTGGTCGTTGATAATCAGCGTGTTCCAGTCTTTTAGATAGTTCTGCAGTACTTCTTGGGAAAAGTCGAACCCTTTTTGGGTGAAGTGGGCTTTGGCAAAATTGATGCCTGTCCAAAGAATTTCTTTGACATTCAGGAAATCAATAAACAGTTCTTCGTTCAGATACATGTTGCCATTTTAGGAGCGGCAAAAATACAAAAAAAAGAGAAAAAGGTCAATAGACAACAAGGCTCGAAGGTTTGGGGGTAACATCCTTGTTTTTTTTAACGTTTTTCCCTTGGGTTGTCGTGGTGGACAGAAGTGATTCGACCCCGCACAAGCGGTGGCGCAGTGCGGGGTCGCGGGTTTGTTTTCCACGTGTGTTATTTGAAAATGATCACGCGCAATTCTTCCTTGCCTGGTTTGTAGCGGGCCTGTTTGGCTTGCGTGATACATTGCGCTTGGATGGCGCTGTTGGAGATGGTGGTCTTGAACTTGGAGGTGTTGATGACGCGTGCGGAGAGGACATTTCCTTCGGGGGAGACGTGGACTTCAACGCAGACTTGTCCCTCTTCGCTGACCGTGGTGTTGATGTTGTTGATCATGCCGCGGGAGCCGGTGCCGTAGCCGACACCGCCGCTATGACCGCCGCCCGTGCCGGGGCCTAAGCCGGACCCTTCGCCCGAGCCGATGCCGGAGCCGGACCCGCCGCCGGAGCCGGACCCGCCGCGTCCGCGATACATGGAGGACTCGTCGGGCTTGGGAGTGGAAACGGCAGGTTGGGTGTTCTGGGTGTTGGTGGGCTTGTCGGAGCGGGCCACGGAAGGCGCGTCTTGGGCGTTCTGGGTGGCCACGTTGGGGCTTGATGATGCGCGCGGGGTGCTTCGGGTCGCTTCGGGCGTGCCGCCGCCGCCACCGCCGCCGACATACTCGGCAATGTCCACGTAAAATGTCTTCTTCGGTGGGGGAGGAGGTATGATCGACTTGAGGCCGAAGACCATCAGCAACACGATGATCAGGATCATCGAGATGATGGATACGCCGCTGGATATCAGGTCGTCTTTGGTGTTATGGTCGAGATTGTTCTTCATTTTCCTTCAGTGGCAAGCACCATTTTATAGCGGTCGTCTTCGGGATAGGACTCATTGAGTTGGTTGAGCACGTCCATGAGGGCCACGACATTCTCGACGGGCACGCTCTTGTCTGCGCGCAGGATGATGGAGCGCATGCCGGAGTCGTCGCGCGCGGCAGCGTCTTGCAGGGCGGGAAGTAACTCGTCGTATGGTATTGGCTGGGCCTTGGAGCCTTCGGGATTGACGAAATAGAGCAAATCTTCGTTGATGTACACCTCTATGTTTTTGGACACCAGCTGCTTGTCGGATTCGCTCTTGGGCAACACCAGATTGATGGCGTTGGGCGATACCATGGTGGAGGTTAACATGAAGAAGATCAACAACAGGAACACCAAGTCCGACATGGAGGTGGCGCTGAAGGTCGTGTCGATCTTGTTTTGCATTTTGATAGCCATGATGCCGGGCGTTTAGAGGTTATGCGTTTTCGTGGAGCAGATCCATAAATTCGGTGGTGCGAATCTCAAGCATGTAAACCACGTTGGAGATTTTGGAGACGACCATGTTGTGGAACACGAGTGCGAGCACACCGACGATAAGACCGGCGACGGTTGTGATCATGGCGGTGTAGATGCCGGATGACAAGGTGCCGATGTTGAAGTTGTTGGGGTCGGCGGCCATGTTGTGGAAGGCGGAGACCATGCCCACGACGGTGCCCAAGAAGCCGAGCATCGGGGCGATGGCGGCGATGGTGGCCAAAGCGGAGACACCTTTCTCAAGGCGGCCCACCTCGATGTTGCCCTCGTTCTCGACGGCCGTGCGGATGTCGTCCAGCGGACGCCCGATGCGCGAAAGTCCCTTCTCAATCAAGCGTGCGGACGGGTTTTCGGTACTTTTGCACAACGCGACCGCAGAATCCAGCTTTCCGTCGTGAATGAAATCGCGGATGTTGTTCATGAAATTGTATTCCTCCTTGGATGCACGGTTGAGGATCATGAATTTCTTGACAAACAGATAGATGGCAAAGCCCAACATTAAAAACAGCGGAATCATGATCCACAAACTGTTGAGGGCGAAGACAAGTTGAAAATAAGAGGTCTCGCTCACTTGCGGAGCCTGGTTGGCCACCGCTGTCTCGGCCTGAACGGCCTGCAAAAACATCAAATGATTCATATTACAAAAATTTCAGCAAAAATAGTATCTATTTTGAAAAAGTATAATTGTTTGCGCCCTTTTTTTCTAACATGTCATTGTTTATATTCTTTTGGAATTAACGAAAGAAAACCTTGTAAATTGTGTACTTTTGTCGTTCATTAGCAAAAAATCATCCTTTGACACCCTCTTTCGCACAATGAAAGTAATAAATCACGTTGTATCAAGCAAATCAAACAATCGGCGCAATACCACTACCATCACGCGCAATGCCAAGGCACAGCATAAGGCAAAGGCGCCGAAAGGCAAAAAAAGCAAGGCCAAGGATGCCCCCAAGAGTTCTGGCTCTGGTGGCTTTTGGAAAGCCGTGTCGGGTGAACACGCCCGTCAAATCTATGGCGTCATCCTGATGACCTTCGCCATCCTGCTCATCATTTCCATCATATCCTTCTATTTCAACGCCCACAATAACATCACATACGTGAATGGCGACCACGATGCCGTGACACCCAAAAATGCCGCCCATGGCCTGGGCGCCTACCTCTCTTATTTCTTTGTCACACAACTCTTCGGCGTCGTTTCCATCGGATTTCCGGTTCTCTTTTTCCTATATGGATTTGCCCTGACTTTCAAGCTGCGCCCCCTGCCCCTGTTCAAGACAACCTTGAATATGTTGGTCACCATGTCCTGGATCTCTTTGGTGTTGGGCATGTTCTTTCGCAACGGTAAGAACACTTTCATCGCGGGCGCTTTTGGCAATTATGCCGCAGAAGGCCTCATGCATCTCGGCACCATAGTGGCCGTGCTCGCCATCATCGCTCTGCTCGCCATCATCCTGATTATCTTCTACCGGCCGTTTGTCCTCGCCCTCAAGGATTTCTCCGTCGCATCTTTCGACCAGCTGCAACAATCCATAGTGAATCTCAACCAGAATGATCCCGATGCGGAAGTGGCTTCGGAACGTCGTAATCGCCGCAATAAAAAAGGAAAGGATAACAAAGTGACGGATGAGCCTTCCACACATGAAGACCTCGACGACCTTTATATTTCCGACCACGGCTGTCTGAGCAAGGAGTTTGGCAGCAAGACCACTACTTGGGAGATCGAACAGGCCCGCAAGATGGAGACCCCGACAAAACCGACACCGGAGGCATCTGAGCTTGAGCCGGAGGAGGTCCCGTTCGAGTGGGTGAGCCAAAAGGAGAACAGCCTTCCCGAACCCGAAAAGGTGTCCGATGACCCGGAAGCCGGAAATGCGGTGGAATTGTCGGAAGAGCCTCGCACCCTCACACCCGAGGAGGTGCGCAACCTGCCACCCTTCGACCCTCGCGCAGAGCTCTCCACCTACGAGTTCCCGCCTATCGACCTGCTGAACGACTATCCCGCCAAGGAGGCCAACGAGGAGCTGATGAAGCGCGAGCTGCTGGACAACAAGAAGCGCATCGAATCCACGCTGAACAGTTTCAGCATCCCCATCCGCCGTATCAGCGCCACTGTGGGCCCGACGGTCACTCTGTACGAGATTGTGCCCGCCGAGGGCGTGCGCATTAGCAAAATCAAGAACCTGGAGGACGATATCGCCCTGAGCCTCGCGGCGCTCGGCATCCGTATTATCGCGCCCATTCCCGGCCGCGGCACCATCGGTATCGAGGTGCCCAACAAGAACGCCAACATCGTCTCGATGAAGGAGATCATCACCTCCGACAAGTTCCAGAACAACAATTACGCCCTGCCCATCGGATTGGGCCGCACCATCAGCAATGAGCCTTTCGTGGTCGATCTGGCCAAGATGCCGCATCTGCTGGTGGCAGGCGCCACCGGTCAGGGTAAGTCTGTGGGCCTCAATGCCATCATCACCTCACTCCTCTATACCAAGCATCCTTGCGAGATGAAGTTCGTGCTGGTGGACCCCAAGAAGGTGGAGTTCACGCTCTACTCTGTCATCGAAAACTACTACCTGGCCAAGTTGCCCGACAACGGCGACGCCATCATCACCGACACGAAGAAGGTGGTGCGCACGCTCAACTCCCTCTGCAAGGAGATGGATGACCGCTACGACCTGCTGAAAATGGCTAAGATGCGCAATATCAAGGAGTACAACGCCAAGTTCTGCGCCCGCGAGCTTTCTCCCGCGATGGGACACCGTTACCTGCCCTACATTGTGCTGATTATCGATGAGTTCGGCGACTTGATTATGACCGCGGGGCGCGAGGTGGAGCAGCCGCTGGCCCGTCTGGCCCAGTTGGCCCGTGCCATCGGCATCCATCTGGTCATCGCTACGCAGCGTCCCTCCGTCAACATCATCACCGGCAGTATCAAGGCCAACTTCCCCGCCCGTATCGCCTTCCGTGTGCAGTCGAGTGTGGACTCCCGCACGATCCTTGACAACACCGGCGCCAACCAGCTCATCGGCAAGGGCGATATGCTCATCTCCACTGGCAGCGACGTGGTGCGCCTCCAGTGCGCCTTTGTCGATACCCCGGAGGTGGAGAAAATCGCCACCTACATCGAGGAGAAATCGGAACTCTCGCCGCTGCTTGATCCTTACGAGCTGCCCGATGTGCCAGAGCCCGGCAGCGACAGTGGCGACACCAACTTTGACGACGAGCCCTCTTCGGGCGAAATCGACCCGCTCTTTGTGGATGCTGCCGTGCTGACCGTGCAGACCCAGCAGGGCTCCACCTCCAACATCCAGCGCCGTATGAAACTCGGCTACAACCGCGCCGGCCGTATTATGGACCAATTGGAGGAGTTCGGCATCGTGGGTCCCGCCAAGGGCAGCAAACCCCGCGAGGTCATCATCAAGACCGAGACGCAGTTGCGACAGTTGCTGGCCGACAAAGGGATGTTGTAGGCACATTGTTAAACTTTGGCATAATAATTGATTCTATCCATCGTTTTTTTGCCGATAAATTTAATGGAAATGAAAAACAGAACCCTTTTTACGCTGATTCTTATGTGCCTCATTGGCTGTGGATGGGCCCAGAATACCGATGGCGGTGCCACGGAACTGATGCGTGCGGTGTCTTCTAAATATCAGGGATTCAGTGCAATGAAGTTTCACTATACCTTGAAAGTCACCAAAGACAGCAAGACTTTGAGTTCGTCGCAGGGCGATTTTGCCCTGAAGGGGAGCAAGTACCGCGCCACTTACAATGGCCAGGAGTTCTATTGCGACGGCGAATCCATCTGGAACTACCAGAAATCCACCAACGAGGTCTCCATCTTCGAATACGATTCCGAAGACGACGATAACATGATGAACCCCAAGCTTCTTCTCAAGAATTGGGAAAAGCAGTTCCGGGCCAAATACATTCGCGACGAATATATCAACAATGTCTCTACGGCTCTCATAGACCTGACGCCTAAAGCGGCCCAATCGTACTACCGCATTCGTCTGTTTGTCAACAAAACCAACAACCAAATTGTACGGATCGCCTTGTATGAAAAGGACAACACGATTTACACCTATTATATCGAGCAGTTCAACTCGAACGCGACCTTCCCCGACAACTATTTCACCTTTGACAAAAGCAAGTATCCGGGGGTTGAGGTCAACGATATGAGGTAATCTCTTTAATTTTCTTCAGATTCTGAAGAATTGGGCATAATGCGACAAAAAAAAGTAGAGACGCAGTGCACTGCGTCTCTACAATATATTACGGGATTATCTAATCCAAGGATTATCTTTCTTCCTCGATGGCGGCTTGGGCTGCAGCCAGACGTGCGACGGGCACGCGGAACGGCGAGCAGCTGACGTAGTTCAAACCGGCCTTGTAGAAGAAATGCACGGAAGCAGGGTCGCCGCCGTGTTCACCGCAGACACCGCACTTGAGGTTGGCGCGTTGGCCACGACCACGCTCCACACCGAGTTTCACCAGTTGGCCGACGCCTTCCTGGTCGAGGGTGTTGAACGGATCGGCGGGGATGATCTTCTCCTCGATGTAGTCCTTCACGATGGCGTTCACGTCGTCGCGGCTGAAGCCGAACGTCATTTGCGTCAGGTCGTTGGTGCCGAAGCTGAAGAACTGGGCCACGCTGGCGATCTGGTCGGCCACGAGGGTGGCGCGCGGAATCTCGATCATCGTGCCGTAGAGGTACTCGATCTTCACGTTGAACTTGGCTTCCACCTCTGCTTTCACGCGGTCGGCGATGGCCTTCTGGTGCTCAAGCTCCTTGACGTTGATGGTGAGCGGGACCATAATCTCGAGATGCGGGTCGAAACCTTCCGTCATCAATTCAGCGGTGGCCTGGAACAGGGCGCGGAACTGGGTCTCGGTGATTTCGGGATAGACGATGCCGAGACGGACGCCGCGCAGACCCATCATCGGGTTCACTTCGTTGAGGGCGTCGATGCGCTTCTTGATTTCTTCGAAGCTGATGCCACGCTCCTGGGCGAGGGCGCGCTGTTTTTCCTCAGTGTGAGGCACAAACTCGTGCAAAGGCGGGTCCATCAAGCGGAAGGTAAGCGGCTTGCCGTCCAAAACCTTCAGTGTGCCCTTGGCAGCGTTCTTGATGTACGGCTCCAACTCGTTGAGGGCGGCCACGCGCTCCTCGGTGGTGTTGGCGAGGATCATATTGCGCAGCTTGGCCAGAGGCTCTTCGCTGTTCTTGCCATAGAACATATGCTCGATACGGAACAAGCCGATACCCTCGGCGCCGAAGTTGACGGCGTTCTGGGCATCTTCGGGGTTGTCGGCGTTGGTGCGGACACCCATCTTGCGGTATTTGTCAACCAGCGCCATAAATTGCTGGAAGAGCGGGTTCTCGGTGGCGTTGATCATACCCACAGGCTCGGCATAGACCCAGCCCTTGGAGCCGTTCAGGCTGATAGTGTCACCCTCCTTGAACTGCTGGTCGCCGATCTTGACGATGCCGTTCTCGAGGTCGATCTTCACGGCGTCGCAGCCCACGATGCAGCACTTGCCCCAGCCACGGGCCACGAGGGCGGCGTGGGAGGTCATACCGCCACGGGCGGTCAGGATGCCGTCGGCGGCGCGCATACCCTCGACGTCTTCGGGGTTGGTTTCCTCGCGGACCAGGACGTTGGCCACCTTGGCGGCGCGATACTCTTTGGCCTTTTCGCTAGTGAGGGCGATTTTACCCACGGCACCACCAGGACCTGCAGGCAGACCCTTGGCGATGACGGTGTGCTTCTTCTCGTCAGCGGTGTCGAGAATCGGGTGGAGCAGCTCGTCGAGTTGCTCGGGGGTGAGGCGCATCACTACTTCCTTCTCGTCGATGAGGCCTTCCTTCAGCATATCAAGGGCCATCGTGAGAGCGGCCACGCCGGTGCGTTTGCCAACGCGGCACTGCAGCATATAGAGTTTGCCGTCTTGGATGGTGAACTCTATGTCGAGCATATCGTGGTAGTTCTCTTCAAGGATGCGGCGCACCTCGCAGAGTTCCTTATAGGTTTCGGGCATCAGCTCTTGCATAGAATGCATATGCTTGTTCTGCTCGTTCTTGGTATCGTCGTTCAGCGGGTTGGGGGTGCGGATACCGGCCACCACATCTTCGCCTTGGGCGTTGATGAGCCA
>DBYW01000029.1:0-37202 GCA_002311645.1 Bacteroidales bacterium UBA1176 | reverse complement strand
GCCACGCCGGTAGCGGAGCCGTCGCCCATATTGCCGAACACCATCGTCTGCACGTTGACAGCGGTGCCCCAGTCATCGGGGATGCCTTCAATGCGACGGTAGGAGATGGCTTTTTTGCCGTTCCAGCTCTTGAACACAGCCTTGATGCCGCCTTCGAGTTGGGCCTCGGCGTCATCGGGGAACTCGGTGCCGAGCACTTCCTTAATGCGGACCTTGAAATCCTCAGCCAGTTGCTGGAGCTCTTCAGCTTTCAGTTCGGTGTCGCTCTTGTAGCCCATTTTCTCTTTATAGGCGTCGAGCATATCGTCCAATTGTTTGCGGATGCTCTTGCCGTCGGCGGGTTCAATGCCTTCGGCCTTCTCCATCACGACATCGGCGTACATCATAATGAGACGACGATAGGAGTCATAGACGAAACGGGGATTGTTGGTCTTCTTGATAAGGCCGGGGATGGTCTTGGAACAAAGACCTATATTGAGTACGGTGTCCATCATACCGGGCATCGACTTGCGGGCGCCGGAGCGGCAGCTGACGAGCAGCGGGTTCTCGGGGTCACCGTATTTCATGCCCATAATGTTCTCCATATTCTTCATTCCGGCGTGGACTTCGTCCATAAGGCCGGCGGGAAGTTGGCAATTGTTTTGATAATAGGCGGTGCAGCATTCGGTGGTGATGGTCAAGCCGGCCGGTACGGGCAGCTTGAGCAAACACATCTCGGCAAGGTTGGCACCTTTGCCACCCAGAAGGTTTTTCATGTCAGCCTTACCCTCGGCTGTCTTTCCTCCAAAGGTGTAAACATACTTTATGTTACTCATACTTAATGTTTTAGATTGATTAGAACTAATTTCTTTTAAGAGGCGCAAAGATAACAAAAAAACGCTTTCTAAGAAGCCTTTTTTTGTGGTTTTTCATAAAAGGACAAGAAAAGGTGCCATATTGTCACTTTTTGTCATTAATTGGTGACAAAAAGTCCATTTTGGTTTGTTTTAAGGCATTGGCACACCGTTTGCCATTATATAAACGCGATTGAGTGAGCGCAAGCGAAGCAATCGGAACAATAATAATTAACAACAAAAAAATGGAGGTATTTACCATGTTACCAGTAATGTTTAAAAACAGTTGGTTTCCGACAGTATTTGAAGAATTCCTGAACAATGATTTGATGCCTCGTGCCAATACCACAGCACCGGCAGTCAATGTGAAGGAAGATGCAACGGCCTACACGATGGAAGTTGCTGCGCCGGGCATCAAGAAAGAGTTTTGTCGGGTGAACATCAATGACGACAACACGCTCCATGTCGCCATCGAGAACAAAATGGAACACAAAGAGGGCGACAAGAAGCACTGTTACCTGCGCAGGGAGTTCTCTTATTCGAACTATGAGCAGAGTTACACACTGCCTGACGATGTGGACCGCAAAGGCATCTCCGCCAAGGTGGAAGATGGTATCCTGACCGTCGTGCTGCCTAAGTTGAAGCAAGAAGAGATGAAGATTGCCCAGTCCATTGAAATCCAGTAGAGACTGATTCTTATGAACAAAAAAACGACACCGAAAGGCGTCGTTTTTTTTGTGTGTGATTTTGCCTTCCCAAAAAAGGAATGGGGCACAAGTTTTTCTTCTTGGTCAAGAGAATGTCGATGCGTGTGCAGAGTTTACAAGGCCCACACGAGCAGGCCGCCGCAAATGATGAGCCCGCTGACCACCAGGTCGATGAGGCAGAAACCCATGATGTCCTTGGCATTGAGTTTGGCGATGGCCAAGGCAGGGATGGCCCAGAAGGGTTGTATGAGGTTCGTCCAGGCATCGCCCCATGCGATGGCGGTACCCGTAAGGCCGGGGTCGACGCCGAGGTTGGCGCCCGCGGCGAACATGATGGGTGCCTGGATGGCCCAGTGGCCGCCACCCGAGGGCACGAAGATGTTGAGCACGGCGGCGCAGAGGAACGTCAGCAACGGGTAGGTGGTCGGTGTGGAGATGGAGATGCAGGCATCGCTGATGACCGTGCCGAAGCAGATGCCAGAGTGTCCCACGCCTGTGATGATGCCCATGATGCCGGCGTAGAAGGGAAATTGCAACAGGATGCCCGCCGCGCCCGAGGCGGCCTTGCCAAAGGCACGCACGTATGCCAAAGGCGTGCGATGCAAGATGATGCCCACAAACAGGAACAGCATGATCACGGCGTTGAGGTCCAATGCCCCGCCTCGTACAAAGAGCTTGATAATCAGATAGCCCAATCCCAAAATGGCGACAAGCCAGCTCAAGAGCGGGCTTTGCTCCATCTTCTCGGCAGGTGTTGCAGCATCGGCAGGTGCCGGGCCTTTCTCTTCCACCAGCAATTCTGGATTCACGGTGATGGCTTTTCCCTCCTTGGGGTGCATCAGTGCATTGACGGCCACAAGCGCGACGATGACGAGCACAACGGTCACTATGTTGAAGGGGTTGAGGATGGTTTGCGATACGGGTACTGGGGCAGTGAGCACGCCGTTGGTGGCGGCACTCAATGCCTCGCCCGGCGTGGCCATCGTCAATGGGATGGAGCCCGACAAGCCCGCGTGCCACACCACAAAGCCGCTATAGGCTGAGGCGATGAGCAAACGGTAGTCCACGCCCGGCAGCTTGCGGGCAATCTCCTTGGCGAAGATGACCCCCACGATGAGACCGAAGCCCCAGTTAAGCCAGCAGGCAATGGCGGAAATACCCGTCACCAACGCGATGGCTCCGGCAGGCTTCTTGGGCAGTGTCGCCAGGGCGCTGATACCGCGCTTCACGACGGGCGCGGCCGCCAATGTGGAGCCGCAGACCAGCACCAACGCCATCTGCATGGCAAAAGCCAGCAGGTTCCATACACCGTTGCCCCAATGCTCCACCACCTCCAAAGGTGTTTGCCGGCAAATCGGCATTGCCAAGATGGCGGCCACGAAGGTGAGGATGATGGCAAAAATGAAAGGCTCAGGCAGATAACGTTGCACAAAGCGCACGCAGGCGTTGATGATTCGTTGGAACATGGAGCGGAAAGCGTTTTATATGTGACTGAGTATTATGTCGATACGGTCGTCGAAGGCCTCGCGGGTGGCGTAACCCACATGGGGCACGAGCACGCAGTTGGGAGCGCTGAAAAGGGGATGGTCTTCGGCCAAGGGCGGCTCTTTCTCATACACGTCGATGCCGGCGCCGCCAAGAAGACCTGCTTTCAGCATGTCAGCCAAAGCGTCCATGTCCACCACATTGCCACGGGCGGTGTTGATGATGACGGCTGTGGGCTTGCACATCTGCAGCAGCTCGCGACTGATGAGGTGATGTGTTTCCGCTGTCAACGGCACATGCAGGGTGATGATGTCGCAGGTCTTCATCAGCTCCTCCAAGGGGAGGTAGACAATGCCTTGCGCCACTACATCATCGTATTCGGAGCGGCTCCAGGCCACCACCTCGCAGCCGAAGCACTGCAATAGTTGCGCTGTGCGCCTGCCGATGGCGCCGGTGCCCACAATGCCCACACGCTTGCCACGCAGCTCGCGACCCAAGAAGTTGTTGCGCGTGCCACCCTTGCGCGTGTCGGCATCCAAAGCCGTGATGCGCCGATAGACGTCTAACATCAGCCCGATGGCCAACTCCGCCACGCCCTCTGTGGCGTAGCCTGAGGCATTCACAACCTTGATGTCGTGCTCCTGGCAATAGGTTAAGTCGATGTGGTCAAGGCCCGTGAAGGCAACGTTGAGTTTCTTCAGCTTGGGGCATTGTGACAATATGTCACTGCCAATCTTGATGTTGGAAACGATAACCTCTTCTGCATCTTTCATTCGCTCGATGAGGGTGATGGCATCCTCGCGGCGGTCGCGGTAGCAGATGAATTCGTGGCCTTTGGCGGCCATGTCGTGTGCAATGTTGGCGGCACGCTCTTCGCTGATGCCGATAGGTTCGACGGCTACTATCTTCATAATTCTTGTCTAAAATTGATTATTTGTTATCTGAAACCAGTAAAGGAGCGGTCTCCACTTGCAGCACTTCGCCATTGACGCGATCATGCAGGAACACGACGGCTGTGCAGTTGGCAAGATCCCAATCGGTATCCGCAGTCTTGACGCTTTTGGCATAGAGATAGGATTCTCCTTTATCGAGGATTCCGCTGGTGGTCAGAGGTGTGCCATACGTGCCATTGGCGCTGGTGCGCAGGACGTGGTTGTGTGTGTAATCAGGGATGAGGTCAAAGCCGTTCAGTTGGGGGCGTATTACGCCGTCCTCAATGATAAAGATGGAAAGGAGTACTGGATGAGGGTACTCTTTTAGCATGGTCACCTTGGTGTTGACTTTTATGACGCCATTGGATTTGGGCTGGTTGATTACCTGGATGGCGGCATATACCTTGCTGCGGTCGACCTCGGCTAATTTATTGATCCATTCGTCGCGGCCCCAACCGCCCGCATGGTTTTCCCGGTTGATGACGGCGGCAGGGATGGTTCCGATGGTGAATTCGTTAGCCAACTCGTTGCCGGTCTCTGTGCGGAAGTCGTAGGGATAGTCGATGTTGGGGTCGGCCAAAGAGGTGGCGTGGATGCCCACAATGGCGAGGGTGTCGCCATAACGGTCGTGCAGGCTTTCCAAGACCAGGTGTGCGGCCGGGCAGTTGGAGCAACGGTGTCCCGTGTATTCCTCCATCAGAATCTTGCGATAGACGCCCGAGGGGTTCAGCTCGGGGAACTCCACGTCAACACTTTCACGGTCGCTAATTTGTAAATAGGGACCTTCGATTTTGTCGCAGCCGACCGAGAAAATGGCTGCCATTATAAGGTATAATGCAATTTTTTTCATGTTATGGATTACATTAGGTTAGAAAGAAGTAGTGATGGATAAGCCAACGCCATACGAGGCGGGCACGGCGCGGCATACGCCGCCGATACAGAGGATGCCTTCCTTTGTCTTGCCGAAGTTAAGGGCGATGCGGGTGGTTTTCCAGACGTAAGCGGCAGCTACGTTGTAATAGTGTAACCGCATAGTGGGATTCTCATTGCCGTAATTCCACTGGTCGCCCACGGAGAAGAACCAATGCGGACTGATGGAATATTCGAGCATGGCGTATAACCAGCTGCCTTTGTCATCCTTGGTATAGAGATGCTGCGCCTCCAGACGGAGTGCGTGCTTGTTGTTGATCTTGTATTGCAGGTCAGCGGCGACGAGGTGTCCGCGCATGAACCCCGGGTGGCCTTGCAACTGCGCGATGTTGTAAGAGATGTGGTTGTAGGCGAGAATCAGCTTCCAGTGTTTCGTGAAACGACGGCTGATTTCGATGCCGATGTCTTGATAGAGCAGCTCGGGACCAAACTTGAAGAACGAGGATGTATATCCGTCGGTGCCCGACATGGTGCCGTTTTCCAAAGCCTCTGCCACGGGTTGCTTGTCGATATTGTGGAAACGGGAGTAGTTGAACGTGATGTCGGTGCCGTACTTGCCGCCGACCTTGCTTTTCTTGGGAATCTGGTAGTTGACCTGCAACTGGGCGCCGATTTGGCCGTTGGCCTGCGAGGCGTAGCTGTAGTCGCCAATCAGCTGATAGGAGTATTGGCGGTTGATGGCGGGAATGTTGTTGATCATCAAACGAGACTCTTTGAACGCCAGACGCTGAGACCTGAATTCCATGTTGTCGGCGCGGATGAAGGATGCCGCAATGCCAAATCCCTTCATGGAATACGTGGCGGAAAGGAAGAGGGCGTTGCCGTTTTTATAGATGTATCTGTTTGTGCTGTTGGGGTCGTTCATCTTTTGGGCGAATTCGCCGTCCAAGCGGAACCCCTTGTAGCCAAAGCTCAAACGAGTGGCCCACAATGCCACATTCTTGGGAATATTGGAAGAGGGAATTGTCCCTGTTGCACTCAAGGAGTCCACATCGGGATGCAAGGTAACGTAGACATCGTTGTCGGACGGCTCAAATTTGCTGACAAAAGAGGCTCCGATGTTGGCCATGAAACTTTTTTCCTGCATGGAAGGAATGATCTCTCCGAGGATGATTTCGGCATCGAGTCCGCGCACATGGTCCTTTCGCCCCACCATCTCCTCAAAGTTGAGACGTTCAATACCCCATACGCCTTTGAGGATAATGCCCTTGTAAGGCGTGACTTTGACACGCGCACCCATCAGGCTGTTGTCAATACCCAGTTGGCGGTCCTCGTAGGCCCTCAGGGCCAGGCCATTGCCGAATTGCTCATAGAATGTGCCGGCGGTGACTTGGATGAACTTGTTTTTGTAGTCAGCGAAGAAATACTTGATACCCTGACCTTTATAGTCGATTTTTTCGAAATCGATCAAAGGGAACATGTAGAATTCGTAGCGCATGCCGGCGGAGAAGCCGCCATTGGAGTAGAGCAGGTTGATGAAGGCGTTGGCGCGCACCTTCGAGTCGACTTCCTTGGCACCGATGAGGGAGTCAGGGATGTAATACATGCCGTTAAAGCCAAAGTCACCGCTGATGCGGCTGTTCCCGAACTCGTGCTGCGCCATGACGGCGGAAACCGGCAACAACAGCAGCAGTATGGAAACAAAACGTAAAAATTTACTCATATAAGAAAAATTAAGTTTGCAGGCGACAAATCTGCCTGCAAACAATAAACATAAGGATTATTTCCGGCCTTTATTTCTCGGCGACGAGAGCTTTGATGATTTCGTATACCTCTTGTTCGCTGCCGGGAGCATAGGAGGTGTGCTGCCACACAATCTCGCCCTTGCCGTTGAGGATGCACATATAAGGCACATCGTTCACGTTCATGGCACGCTTGAAGTCGGAGTTCACGTCGAGCAGCACCTCATAGTCCCAGCCGCGTCCTTGGACGAAGGGGGCCACACGTGCGGAGGTTTTGGCGTCGTCGATGGAGACTGCGTAAAGTTTCACGCCTGTCTCTTCCACCCAATCCTCGTACTCGTCAGCAATGGCCAACAGCTCGGCGATGCAGGGTTTGCACCAGGTGGCCCACAAGCTGACGATGACGGGCTTGCCATCGTTTTGGATGTCTCGGGTGTTGAAAATCTTGCCGTCGATGGTCTGGATGTCCACGGCAGGCAGTTTGGCTAAATGTTGGCCGGTGGATGGCTTTTCCTCTTGGGCGCCCACGCAAAGAGAAAGGGCAAGGATAAGGGTCAGTAAAAGGGAGTTCTTCATGACAAAAATGTTTATGGATTAATTTCTGAACAATGGATTTTCGGGTTCATGCTCTTCGTTGTGGAAACGGTAGAGAAGGTATTCGGACAGGCCGTTTTCGGGCTCGGGCGGATAGCGCTGCAGCATCTTGCCATCTGCATTGATGATGAGGTACTCAGGCAAAGTCTCCACCCCGTTTTCCAACAGCCAGTCGTAGTTGCCGTCAAAATAGAGAACAGGCCAGTCGAACATCTCCTCGTAACTCTGAAGGAATTGCTCGTAACTATTCCGGTCGGGATCGACGTTGAGGCTGATAAATTGAATCTTGTCGCCATATTTTTGGTTGAAGGCCTTGATGAGCATCATCTCTCGGATGCAGTCTGCACAGTCGCTCTGAAACACCTGCACATAGATGTCTTTCCCTTCGAATTGTTTAAGGGCTCGTTTTTTTCCTTTGCCATCCTTGAAGACTAACGGGTGTGAGGGTGCAGCAGTCAGCGTCATGCGCTCCAATGCATGATCAACGAAAACGAGATGTTCCGGAAAATGGGTGGAAGCCTTGATGTATTGCAATAATTTCACAATATTGCCACGGTCGAACTCTTCGTTGTTGAACAGCTCTGTGAGGTTCAGGATGATAACCAGTTCGCGTAACCGCTCGTTGGCGAGCATGGGGTCGCGACCAAGTCCGTTGAACAGGGCCAAGTAGTCCGGCTCGTCGTTGATCGTTCTGCCCAGCAATTCTTTGGAAATATAGTGAGAGTTGTACAGGTATCCCGTATAGCTCTCCACGAAGAGGTCCATGTAAGCCGGATTGTTGTAAAGGAGGTAGTCGTTGTCGAAATATTTGCGGTAAAATGAACCTTGTTCTTTGGAGCGACACACGCGGTCTATCTGTCCGCAAGTGTAGTAGGCGTATGATTGATAGAAGTTTAGCGGATTGTACTGAATGTCGAATTTTTTGCGCAGCAACAGGTCAAGGGTGTCGCAGGCAGTGATGTCGTGGTCAACGGTGACCCGGAACCCATAGTAGTTCATGGCCCGGGCGAAATATTGGCTGAAGCGGTTGATTTTGTAGTTGAGGTCGTTTGTGTCCTTGGCGGGGTTGGTGATCCACAGGTAGCCGCCGTACCGCTCGGGGTTGATGAGCTGGAACAGCACGGTGTCCACGCCGATGGAGAAGTTGTACGTGTTGTCGGGCACAATGAAGAATTCAGCCTTGGAGGTGCGGATGGCCAATTGGGCAAGACGGATCTGGTTGGTGGTGCAGGTCAGCTTGAAGCGCCCGTTCTTGTCGATTTTGTCACTGGCCGCCACCGTGGGGATGCGGTTGAGCAAGTCTTCGAATACGAGCAACCGGATTTCCTCGCCCTTGGCAAAGGGAGCCGTGCCCGCAATGGTTACAGGCCGCTGCGCCCACCCGAAGGCGGCGAACCCTATTAACAGGGAGATAAACAGCGAACGTGCAACTCGAAACATGTTGTGGTTGATTTTTGAACTATATATTTACTACTCCTGCTTAAAAACTCCTAACTCCACCCCTTCAGGAACAAATGTCCGGTAGTCTTCACCGAGGGACCATAGTTCGCGGACGAGAGAGGAGGAGACAGCAGCCCATTCGGGCGAGGCTGGCAGGAAGATGGTCTCGATTTCCGGAGCAAGCAGGCGGTTGGCGAGGCGCATCTCCTCCTCGGCGGCATAGTCGGCGGCATTGCGCACCCCTCGAATAAGGTAGCGCGCCCCGACTTTCCGACAGAGTTCAACCGTAAGCCCTTGATAGGTGACGACTTCGATTTTCGGCTCGTTTTTATATGCCGCTTGAATCCATTCCATGCGTTTTTCAACGGGAAATAGATCCTTTTTATTGTAATTATGTCCAATGGCGATAATGATGCTGTCGAACAGGGGGAGAGCTTTGTGGACAATGTCTTCATGTCCTTTGGTGAAGGGGCAGAACGAGCCTGCAAAAACGGCGGTTATCGGCATGGTTGTCAATCTCTTATGATGGTGAAATTATAATCGTCCAGGAATTTGATCAGACGGGATGGTTTATAGTCCACGGAGGTGGCGAACTCTTGGGGCACCACGTAGTCCATCTGGGCGATGATCTCCGTAGAGATGTCTGAAAAAGCTTGGGGTGTCGGTGCGTCGGCCACGTTGGCAGAGGTGGACACGATGGGGTGCCCTAATGCCCGTATCAGCTTTTTGCAGAACTCGTTGAGCACAATACGGATGGCAATGGTGCCGTCGTTGTGGACGAGTATCGGTGGCAGGTTCTTGGCGGTCGGATAGATGAACGTGGTCGGTCGGGAGACATGTGGGATGAGATCCCAGGCAATCATGGGTATATGATCCACATACATGGGCAGCCGTTCGGCGGAATCGAGGAGTATGATCATGCTCTTCTTCTCGTTGCGACGCTTGATATGATAGATACGTTCCACGGCCTTTTCGTTGGTGGCGTCACATCCTATGCCCCAGACCGTGTCGGTAGGGTAGACGATCACCTTGCCTGCGCGGAGCAACTCGGCACATTTCTCTATTTCCTGTTCCATAGTTTTGATAATTAAGCGTGCAAAAATACAAAAAAGAAAAAATGGAGAGAGGAGTTTTTTTTATATCTTTGCCACTTATTGAAATGTACTGTTTTGATTATTTAAAATATTAAAAATAAGTTTGTTATGAAAAGACTATCAATGGTTTTGGTTGCAATGTTGTTGTGGGTCTCGGCCTCTTTTGCGCAGCATTACAACGTTACGCGCAATGATTACGGACGTATTGACATCACTTTCACTGCCGCCGATATCCAGGCAACTGTGGTGAAAACCCCGCAGGGCTATTTCTCGCAAATCGTCATGGACGACTACTATCCCTCCGTTACCGTGGGGAAGCCACAACTGCCTGTGATGTCACAACTGTTGGAAATTCCTGTCTGTGATGATGTCGTCGCCACCGTTATGGATGCCCAATATGTTGAGATGGATGCTTCGGAACTGGGTATCAATTACCCTGTTTTTCCGGCACAACCCGCCTATCCCAAGTCGTACAGCGGCACACGCGAGTTTGCGAAGGATGCACAAACATATAGCCAGGATGCTTTCTACGCCGAGCCGTTGGTGCGCGTGGAGAAGGCTGGTACGATGCGTGACATCACCCTCGCCAATATCTACGTCTGCCCCGTTGCCTACAACCCTGTTACCGGAAAGGTGCGCATCTACCGCAAGGTGGACGTGGAAGTCTCTTTTGTGAATGCCAATATCGGAGCCACCCGCAACCTGAAGGCCCGCTACGGCAGCCCGATGTTCTCTGTCGCTTCCCAAGCTGTCATCAATCCGATGTCCGACACCCGCGATGAGTTCAGCAGCGCTCCTATCCGCTACCTCATTATCGCCCATTCCATGTTTCGCAACGATTACAACTTGCTCGCATTTGCCGAGTGGAAAAAGCGTATCGGCTACAAGGTTGACATCGTCTATACGGATGACGCCAACGTGGGCACCACCACGACTTCCATCAAGAACTACATCATGAGCCAATATACGGGCGCAACTACGGCTAACCCCGCCCCCACTTACCTGCTTTTCGTGGGCGACCATGGCCAAGTACCCGCTTTCAGCAGCAACGAGCAAAACAGCCATGTCACAGACCTCAACTACGCCTGCTGGACTTCCGGTGACAATATTCCCGACTGTTATTACGGACGTTTCTCCGCCCAAAATGCGAACCATCTGGCCCCGCAAATTTCCAAGTCTCTGATGTATGAGCAATACACGATGCCGGATCCGTCATATTTGGGTAAGGCTGTGCTGATTGCAGGTACCGATGATTCTTGGTCCTCCACTCACGCAGACGGTCAAATCAACTACATTTACAATAATTACATCAATACCACAACTACCGAGCATAACTACACAACGGTATATAAGCACAACTACAATTGTTCTTCACAGGCTGCCACTATCCGCAGCGAGATTGGCGTTGGCTGTGGCTGGGCCAACTACACCGCACACGGTGATGTGACCGAGTGGTATGATCCCTCCTTCACGACAAACCACATCGCAGCCATGAGCAACCAAGACAAGTATGGTGTGATGATTGGCAACTGCTGCCTGACGGGCAAATTCAACCAGGAGTGTTTCGGCGAGGCTCTGCTTCGTGCAGAGAAAAAAGGTGCCATGGCCTATATCGGTGCTTCTGAGGTCTCTTACTGGAACGAGGATGTATATTGGGCAGTGGGTGTGCGCAGCAGCATTACCGCTAACATGAACTACCAAAGCAACAACCTCGGTGCATACGACCGTATCTTTCATACTCACAATGAATCATATGATAAATGGTGCACCAGTCTGGGTGGTTTCTTGACCGCCGGCAACCTGGGTGTACAGTCCTCCTCTTCCAACCTCAAGAAATACTATTGGGAGATTTACCACATCTTCGGAGATCCCTCCATCCGTCCCTATTTGGGTATTCCAACCCAGATAAGCGTCAACTCCGCAGACGCCATTCCTATGGGTACCGCTCAATACAGTGTCAACACTGTGCCACATGCCTACGTGGCTCTCACTTACAATGGGGAAGTGGTTGCCGCTGCTTTTGCCAATGCCTCCGGTAGTGCCAACCTTGACATCAGCAATATCAACACGCCTGGCGAATATGAACTTGCCGTGGGCGCGCAAAACCATATACAGTTCTTCAAGACTGTTAATATAATCGTGCCTTCTGGCCCGTTTGTGGTGGCCACCAATGTGACTTTGGCCGAGAATAATTATCCCGTCAGCGGCACTGATGTCAATATGGATCTTTCTCTTACCAACCTTGGTGTGGCAAACGCTTCCAACATCACGGCCACTATGATCTCGCAGACACCGGGCTTCATTGTCACGCAAGGCTCCGCCTCCTGCAGTGCACTGGCCGTCAACGGCAGCCAAGCGTTCGACAACGCCTTCACCGTCAGCATTCCGCAAGATGCTCAGGATGGGGAGGTCGCCAACTTCCAGGTGACTGTCAACTGGGGTAGTGGCAGCTCTACCAAGAACGTTTCCTTCGCCGTGTTGGCACCGAATCTTAAGGTTACCGACAAGTCGGTTCAGGGTGCCACCCCCACCGCAGCCATAGACCCTGGCACGCAGGCAACCGCCCATGTTACTGTCAGCAATTTGGGCCATGCCGACGCTTCCGACATCGTGGTTGACGTCACCTGCAATTACTCTGGCGTTGTGGTCACCTCTCCGTCGCAAAATGTGAGCTGGATAGGAGCCCAAAACAGTGTCAATTCTGTTTTCAGCGTACAAGTTGGCAGCAATGTCCCCACGGTTTCTATCGTGCCCTTGTATATCCACGTCATCCAAAACAATGTCGACCACATCGACACGATGTTCCTCACTGTGGGCAGGGCTGTGGAAGATTTCGAGAGCGGGGATTTCTCCCAGTTCAACTGGGTCAACAATAACAATCCGTGGTTCGTCACCTCGACGGCCCCATACGCCGGCAACTACTGCGCGCGCTCCAAACAAGGTTTGAGCAACGGCACTGGTGGCTGGTGGAGCTCTACACCTTCACAGTCTGCTCTTTCCATCACGGTTAACTCTACCATGGAAGGCGAACTTTCTTATTTCCGTAAAGTCTCCTCGGAAGAGGGCTATGACAAGTTCAAACTATATGTCGACAACAACGAAATGGATGTGGCATCCGGAGAAGAGTCTTGGACCCAGAAGAGTTTTGTCCTCTCGGCTGGCACCCATACCATCAAATTTGCTTACGAGAAAGATGCAAGCCAGGCTTCCGGCAGCGACTGCGCCTGGATTGACAACATCATTATGCCTGGCATTGGTACCAGAGTCACCGAGGATACATACGATCCGGTAGGCATTGAGAACCATCCTGTCGATGCCTTTGCCATCGCCGTATATCCGAATCCGACCAACGGCCGATTGAATATTCAAAGTGACAATACCCGCCTTGCGCAAGTGCAGGTGTTCGACCTTTTCGGCAAACTGTTGCTGACGGAAGAGCCCAACGACAACCATACATCCCTTAATTTGTCGAATCTCGCCAACGGCGTTTATATCGTGAGGATGATATCCGACAATCAGGGCTCTATCACCCGCAAGATTGTCAAACAATAGACGTGCGCGATGGGTAATACTTCAGAACAATACGATCAGGTTATCCAAGTTTGTCAGGATCTTTTTGCAAAAAAAGCAAAAGATTATGGCACAGCTTGGCGTATCCTGCGGACACCGTCACTTACTGACCAGATATACATCAAGGCCAATCGCATCCGCAGTATCCAGGAAAAGGGCGAATCGAAAATAGCCGAGGGTATCATCCCTGAATTTATTGGCATCGTCAACTATTCCGTGATGGCGCTTATCCAATTGGAAGTGGGCGTGGCTACGGGTGCGGAAGATTTGGAAATGGCTCCCGAGCGAGCCGTGGAACTCTACAATAAATATATCTATGCGGCCAAGAAGCTGATGATGGACAAAAACCACGACTACGACGAAGCGTGGCGACAAATGCGCATCAGTTCCATCGATGATATTATCCTGATGAAAATCTTTCGCATTAAGTCCATTGAAGACCATCACGGCAACACGATTGTTTCTGAAGGACTTGACGCCAATTACTATGACATCATCAATTATGCCATGTTCTGCCTGATACGTTTGGTCGTCGAAGGCGAAAAATAGTTTTTTATAGGCGCCGGAGTCTGCTTCCGACGCCTTTCGTTAACAACAAAACAGATAAATTATGTCACAAAGAGAACCTGTCTGGCTAAAAATTTTAAGAATCGCATTAGGATTGCTGTTCCTCTTCTCCTCCATCAGCAAGGCGGTGGATCCTGTTAATTTTGGTATCACGATGAACGACTATTTCGTTTCGTTCGGGATGGGCTTCTTGAAGCCTGTCGCCCTGCTCGCCGGAGTGGCCGCCATTACATGCGAGTTTGTGCTCGGCTGCATGATGTTGCTGCGCGTGCGTGTGAACCTTACGGCATGGGGTTACCTGCTCTTTATGACATTTTTCTTCTTCCTGACACTCTGGCTTGCAGTGGCTGAGTACATGGAAATCCACGGCATCCACTATTTCGGCGTGGTCCATGACTGCGGCTGCTTCGGACAGGTGGTTAAAATGTCCAATATGACCACATTCCTCAAAAATGTCGTCATCATCATCCCTACCATCATTGTCTTCGCCAATCGCAAGAGAATTCCCGACATCGGGCTTACCCAGTTGGGACAATGGATTCTCGTTGCGCTCTTTGTCGCCATTGCCGTGATTTTCCAACTCCATTGCATCCGTCACCTGCCGGCCATCGACTTCTCCGACTGGAAAAAGGGCAACGATGTGGTCAAGGCTTTCATCGAACAACCGGCCAAGAAGGAGTCTTCGTTTGTCTATCGCAGCAATGCAGATAATAAAGAGGTCATTCTCTCTGAAACGGAACTTATGGAACAAGACATGTCCTTCTATGATAACTATGAGTATGTGGATCGCACGGACAAGGAGGTTGAGCCTGGCAAAAAAGCTGAAATTGATGGTTTCAACATGTTGGATGAAAATGGTGCCGACCATGCTTTCGAATATATCAACTCCGATGCCAAAGTATACTTGCTATTCATCCATGATGTGAATGAAGTCAAGGCAAAAAGCATGGCAAACCTTCGTGCGATTGTCGCCGACTGTGACCAGCGCGACATCCCATTTGTGGCTGTGACCAATAGTGATGAAGATGATGTGGCGGCTTTCATTGAGAAATATCAGATAGAATTCCCGATATATCGAAATCCCATCGATCCCGCCCATGGTCCGTTTATGGTTCGCGATGCTATCCGTTCCAATCCCGGTCTTGTTTATATCGACAAGGGTGTGGTGAAGGAAAAGTGGGCTTGGCGCGACATTCCTGCGAAATGCCTCGACTAAAACGAGGACATTTAATATGACAATACGTTCATTTCAAAATACCATTTCCAACACGCTGCAGCCGCTTTACGATTCTCGTGAGGCGGCTGCCATTGCAAAATTGTATCTGCATACGCGCCTTGGCATGCCGTCCTACGAACTGGCCCTTCAAGGCAATGCCGTGCTTTCTGACGCACAACTGAAGCGTTTTGAACAAGAACTTTCCTTGTTGGCCGACGGTCTTCCCGTACAATATCTGCTTGGTGAGACTGAGTTTTACGGCTTGACGATGAAGGTTACATCGGCGGTGCTCATTCCCCGCCCTGAGACGGAAGAGTTGGTGCAGAGAATGGTGGGCTTTTTCTTGGATCATCCCGCCCCGTTGATTTGGGATGTGGGTACGGGCAGCGGATGCATCGCGGTTGCGTTGGCAAAAGCCTTGCCGCATGCCAAGCTCTTTGCGACCGACATATCCATGGATGCCTTGCAGGTGGCTCAGGAGAATGCTGCCAGGCATGACGTTGACATCACCTTCGCGTGTCACGACATGTGTGCGGCGGACAACCTGCCCTTCGGCGACATTCGTTTCGACGCCATTGTCAGTAATCCTCCATACATCCCGGAGAGCCTCCGAAAAGCCATGCACCCGAATGTACGTGACCATGAACCGGCTACGGCTCTCTTTGTCCCCGATTGTGATCCTCTCCTTTTTTACCGGGCTCTTGCCAAGATTGGCCAATGCGCTCTCAAACCAGGGGGTGTCCTGATGATGGAAACGTACGAGGATTTCCATCCGGAACTTATGGAAGGCCTCATACGTGCGGGGTACACAAATGTGGAGTCTATAGAGGACATCAATGGAAAAAAACGTTTCATTTTTTGTATTTTTGCCCCCACAAAATATACGCTATGAAACAATTTTTCCGCTATGTCGATGGGGAACAGGTTGAGGTCCCCGAGGGAGGTTTAAAAGCCTTGTTAGAGCTGAATCAGCAATATTTGCAGAATTACGAGGAGTTGTTCGACGACTTGGACGACCCATCGTTTGTGGCGCGGGGAAATGGCTTTTGCGACGCCAAGTTTAGCGAGGACTTTGTTGACGGGCAGATTCAGAAATATCGGGCGCGAGTGGAGCAGATCTTGAAGAACATCCAATAACAAAGCCCCCCGCAACCGAGTTGTGAAGGGCCTGATGTGGAGCGTATGAGAATCGAACTCACGACCTCCTGACTGCCAGTCAGACGCTCTAGCCAACTGAGCTAACGCCCCGGGTTTTTGTAAAAACGCATGGATTATACGTTCCTACAAAAATAAGTTACATTCATCACACTTTGATTTCAACGTCCACGCCGCTCGGCAATTCGAGCTTCATAAGGGCGTCGATGGTTTTAGCAGTGGTGCCGTAGATGTCAAGGATTCTCTTGTAAGTGGAAAGCTGGAATTGCTCTCTGGATTTCTTGTTTACAAAAGTGGAACGGTTCACGGTGAAGATCTTGGTGTGCGTGGGAAGGGGGATCGGTCCTACCAGCACCACCTTGTCGTCCTTCACGCCATTGACCGTCTTGACGATCTTCTCGGCTGATTTGTCAACCAAGGTGTGGTCGAATGATTTCAATTTGATTCTGATTCTGTGACTCACTTTTCTTTAATTTTAGTTGTTATATAACGTTATTAACTAGTTTCTTATATGCGTTTATAGTATAAATCTTCCCACGTTCATGATGTAGTCCTTGACTTCAGCCGGCACTTCGGCGTATTTCAAGAATTCCATGCTGAAGGTGGCACGTCCTTGACTAATGGAGCGTAGCGTGGTGACGTATCCGAACATTTCAGCCAACGGCACTTGCGAGTGGATGACCTGAAATCCGACTTTGGCATCGATTTGCTCGAGTACTGAGCGGCGGCGGTTGAGGTCGCCGGTCACGTTGCCGATATACTCGTCGGGCGTGGTGATTTCCACGTGCATGATGGGTTCCAAAATGGCAGTGTCTGTTTTCTGCAGCGCATCGCGGAATCCGATCTTTGCACAGATTTCAAAGGCTAAAGCATCGGAATCCACGGGGTGTGCCTCACCGTCGGTAACCTTGACGGTCATCGACAAGACAGGGAATCCATACTTGCCGTTCTGCATGGCGGTCTTGAATCCTTTCTCGGCGCCGACGAGGTACTCTTTCGGTACAACGCCGCCCTTGACAAGATTCTCGAACTGCAGCCCTTTTTGGTCGTAGGTCAGAGGTGACATCTCGAAGTCCATGACGGCAAACGAACCCTTGCCACCTGTTTGCCGCTTGTAGGCGGAGTGATAGGTGACTGGGACAGTGAGAGCCTCCTTGTAGGCGACTCTCGGTTTGCCGTGGTTGCATTCGACGCCGAACTCGCGTTTGAGACGATCCAGCAGGATGTCTAGATGCAACTCGCCCATGCCGCTGATGAGCACTTGACCGGATTCGCTGTCGGTCTTCACTTGGAAGGTCGGGTCCTCTTCGGCCAGTTTGTCGAGCGCGTTCATCATCTTTTCTTCATCGTCTTTGGTCTTGGCCTCGATAGCGATTTGGATCACGGGTTCGGGGAAGACGATGTTTTCGAGGACGATCGGGTGTCGCTCGTCGGTCAGTGAGTCGCCAGTGTGTATTTCCTTCATGCCCACGAGAGCCACGATGTTGCCTGCGGTGACGCTCTCCAGAGGCTGTTGCTTGTTGGAGTGCATCTGCAGGATCTTGGCCACGCGTTCACGTTTGCCGGTGCTGACGTTGTAGACTGTTTCGCCGCTCTTCAACTCGCCGGAGTAGACCTTGATGAAGGTCAGCTTGCCGACGTAGGGGTCGGTGGCGATCTTGAAGGCTAATGCCGCGAAGGGGGCTGTGGCATCCATCGGTCGCTGCTCACTCTCCTCGTTTTTGGGATTGACGCCTGTAATGGCGGGCATATCCAGAGGAGAGGGTAGGTAGTCGATGATGGCGTCGAGCAGTTTTTGCACGCCCTTGTTTTTGAACGACGACCCGCAGAGGACGGGTTGTATCTTGCGTTCGAGGGTGGCTTTTCTGATGGCTTCGACCAGTTCCTCGCGGGTGATGCTGTCACTGTCGGCGAAGTATTTCTCCATCAGTTGCTCGTCCATTTCGGCCAGTGTCTCCACCAAGTTGGTGCGGTAGGTCTCGACCTCGTCGGCCATGTCTTCGGGGATGGGTATTTCCCCGTAGGTGTTGCCTTGGTCTTCCTCGCTCCACTGGTAGGCTTTCATGTCAAGCAGGTCGACAAGCCCGATGAAGGAGTCCTCGGCTCCGATGGGGAGTTGGAGGGGTAGGGGGTGGGCTTTCAGCTTCTCGCGGATCTGGTCCACGACGGCGAGAAAGTTGGCCCCGGAGCGGTCCATCTTGTTGACGTAGCAGATGCGTGCCACGTTGTACTTGTCGGCCTGACGCCATACGGTTTCGGATTGTGCTTCCACGCCGCCAACGGCGCAGAAGATAGCTACGGCTCCATCCAGTATTCTCAAAGAACGTTCTACTTCGACCGTAAAATCGACGTGCCCTGGGGTGTCGATGATGTTGATCTTGTAGTCATTTGACTGGTGTTTCCACATCACTGTGGTGGCGGCGGAGGTGATGGTGATTCCTCGTTCCTGTTCCTGCACCATCCAGTCCATGGTGGCAGTACCTTCGTCGACCTCGCCGATTTTGTAGTTTTTCCCGGTATAATAAAGGATGCGCTCGGTGGTGGTGGTCTTGCCGGCGTCAATATGGGCCATTATGCCGATATTGCGAATCTTGAGCAGGTCTTCAGCCATCGTGTCGACTCCTTGATGTATAGGGGAATGGTGGTCTTTAGGCGACTACGAGCGCATGTGGGCGAAAGCCTTGTTGGCTTCTGCCATTCTGTGGATTTCCTCTTTTCTCTTGAAAGCGGCGCCTTCAGACTTATATGCGGCCATGATTTCCTGGGCGAGCTTGTCGGCCATGGTTTGTTCATGGCGTTTGCGGGCGAAGGAGATGAGGCTCTTCATACCGATAGATTGTTTTCTGCCCGGCTTGATCTCTTCAGGGACGGGCAGGGTGGTGCCACCGACACGTTTGCTCTTGACCTCGACGCTGGGGGTGACGTTTTCCAACGCTTTTTTCCAGACTTCGATGCCGTTCTCTTTGGTCTTCTCTTCTACAATGTCAATGGCTTTATAGAAAATCTCGAAAGCGAGATTCTTTTTGCCTTTCAACATGATGTTGTTGACGAATTTGGTCACGAGTTCGTCATTGAATTTTGGATCAGGAAGAATGATCCTTTTTTTTGCGTGTGAATTTCTCATTTGCTTGTATCTTCAATAAATGTTATTTACTCTTGAGTCGCCAATCGCGGCGGTCAATTTACTTTTAAGTTGAAATTAATTATTTCGCAGCTTTTTTAGGACGTTTGGCGCCATATTTGGAGCGTCCTTGGAGGCGTCCGTCAACGCCGGCGGAGTCGAGAGCGCCGCGCACGATGTGGTAACGCACGCCGGGCAGGTCCTTGACACGGCCGCCGCGCACCAGCACGATGGAGTGCTCCTGCAGGTTGTGGCCTTCACCGGGGATGTAGGCGTTCACTTCCTTGCCGTTGGTCATTCTTACTCTCGCCACTTTACGCATGGCGGAATTCGGTTTCTTCGGGGTCGTCGTGTAAACCCTCAGGCAGACGCCGCGTCTTTGCGGACATGCGTCCAAAGCCCTTGACTTGCTCTGCGAAGTCAATTTCTTTCTTCCTTTTCTTACTAATTGTTGAATTGTAGGCATACAATCGGTTGTGTTAATCTTTTAATTTTTAATGTAATTTTACCCTATTTTTTGGGGGTGCAAAAATACACTTTTTTTTGATAATGTTTTGTTTCTCAAATATTTTTTTATCAACAATAAAAAAACCGCCTTTGAGCGGTTTTTTCTATGGGGTTGTTTGTGGTTATCTTTTGGGTTTCGTAGGCGTGGGTTCTTTGGCTTTTGTGGCATCCTTTGTTTTCGCGGCGGCGGCGGATTTCTGCTTGGTGATGAGATCCCGTTTGACACGTTCGTCCATCTTGTAGAAATCTTGCAGGTGCTTCGCCGAGAGTGTGGATTTCATTTTCTTGTAGAAAGTGGTCTCCAAGTTGAGCAGGTTTTTCCTCAATTCGAACTTCTGGTCGAAAAGGTAGGTTATTTGGGCGTCGGTCAATTCGTTGCACTTCTCGTCGCATTTGGTGCAGTTTGGACAGTTGGCGGTGATGCCTTTCTTCTCCAGGTTGGTGCGGTAGGTCTCGTGCAGCTTGACTTCGGAACGCAGGAACTCTTCGTACGCTTTCCAGAAAGTCTTGGCTTCCGTGGCGCTGGGTTTGAATTGCGCTTTCATGTTCGCGAGACGTTCTTGGACCATCTTGTTGCCGTCAATTTTGTTCTCTTGGGCGTTGGATACGACAATGCCTGCAAGCAGTATCGTGAGGACAAGGAATATGCGTTTCATAGTGGTTTTGTTTTAGAAGTTATAGTAATCCATTTGTGCCAGCTCGGTATTGTAGTAGTCGATGAGCTGTTCTTCCAGTTCTTTCTCTTCTTGGGCCTGAATGACGATTTGTTGCTGGAGTTTTTCTTCCTTCCTGTAGTTGAAGAAAAGGGTGCTGGCGATGGCGAGCAGTGCCACGGCTGCCGCGGAGAGTACAAAAGTGTTGCGGCGTGCTGTCTTCTGCTTGCGTATGGTGGTCATCACCCGTGAGGGCAGTTGGTCGAAATAACCCTCCGGCACGTCATAGTGCTCTTTCCGGTCCAGTTTCTCGATGTCTATCATGTTGCTGAAATAATTGAAACAAATGGGTAGATGTCAGAAAGCGGCGAAGGTTTAATGCTCCAGCAAATTTTTTTTGATTTTTTCCATGGCGAAATGGTACGAGGCCTTTAAGGCGCTTTCGGAAGTGTCGAAGATCTTGGACATTTCGGCGTATGGCGTCTCGTCGTAATAGCGCATGGTGAAAACGGCGCGTTGCTTGGGCGGCAGTCTCAGGATGGCCTCCTGCAGCATGTGCTCGATTTCGTTGGGCGTGTACGAGTTGGTCTCGGGTTGCGTGACCAAGAGAAAATCAGTGTAGCTGTCGTCCGTCAGGTTGAGAAGTTTCTTTTTCTTCTCGACGAAAGTGAGCGCCTCGTTGACGCTGATTTTTGTGATCCACGTCTTGAGGCTGGCGTCGCCGCGGAACTTATCGAGATGACGCCATATCTTGATGCTGACGTTCTGGGTCACGTCGTCGGCATCTTCGTGCAGCGTCACAATGCGGCGTACGTTGTAATAAATGAGCCGTTGGTATTTTTTCAGCAGCATTTCGAAGGCTTGTTCCTTGGTCTTGCTGTTGGCAAAAAGGGCGAGGATAAATTCGTCGGTGGGTTCTGGCATGGGGGATGTTATTTGCGGGCGATGGCTCTCTTGCAGGCATCCATGATGTGCTCCATGTCAAGGCCGTAGGCTGTCATGAGTTGGTCGGGCGTGCCACTTTCCCCGAATTTGTCGTCCACGGCGACCATTTCGACGGGAGCGGGCAGTTTGCGTCCGAGTAGTTGGCAGATGGAGTCGCCAAGGCCTCCGTTCATGAGGTGCTCTTCGGCGGTGACGGCACATTTGGTCTTGGCTACGCTCTTGAGCACGGCGTCGGTGTCGAGCGGCTTGATGGTTGCAATGTCGATGACTTCGACGGAGAAGCCTTGTTCGGCGAGCACGTAGGCGGATTGGACGGCGGGGTACACCAAGTGGCCGGTGGCGAAGATGGTGACGTCAGTGCCTTCGTTGAGGGTGATGGCCTTGCCGATGACGAACGGTTCTTCCGGCATGAAGTTGGGCACGGCGGGGCGGCCGAAGCGCAGGTAAACAGGACCGACATATTCGGCGGCGGCCAAGGTCGCCATCTTGGTCTGATTATAGTCGCAGGGGTTGATGACAACCATGTTGGGCAGCATCTTCATGAGACCGAGGTCCTCCATCATTTCGTGTGTGGCCCCGTCCTCGCCAACGGTGAGGCCGGCATGGGAGGCGCAGATTTTGACGTTGAGGTTGGAATAGGCCACCGTCATGCGGATCTGGTCGTATACGCGTCCGGAAATGAACCCGGCAAAGGCGGCGGCAAAAGGCACCTTGCCACTCAGGGCAAGCCCGGCGGAGATGCCGACCATGTTGGCCTCGGCAATGCCCACCTGGATGAAACGTTCTGGGAATGCGGCTTTGAAATCCCCCATCTTGACGCTGCCGGTGACATCACCGGTCAAGGCGAACACGTTGGGGTTACGGTGTCCGGCCTCCACTAACCCGGCCCCGAAACCAGATCGGGTGTCTTTCATAATGGTGCTCTCAATCTTTTCCATAGTGTAAAAATTTTGCGTGCAAAGATACGAAATTTGTAAATTGTCAGTTATTAAAAAATCCAAATAATTGCAGCGCAAACGTCCACATCTTGCGGGCGTGTGATTGTAGATACGGATTTATCGCGGATGAGACTACGGCTACGACTTGCTTTGTTGTTTGTAACAATCTTGTTTTCAGTGGAAACGGCATTCACCCAGTCGGTGGGAGAATCTCGTCTCAAAAGTTGTGTGGCCGATTCTCTCGCTTTCCGGATTGACACGCTTTCCATGGTGCCCGGCACGTTCTCCATCGCGAATTTGGAACGCTCGCAATACCGTATCGATCCCATTGCCGCAAAACTCTATCTCCTCGATTCCGCTCTCCTGGGGCGCGTCTTGGTTTGCCAATACCAGGTCTACTCCCTTGATTTCACCAAACCCATCCGTCGGCACCAACTCTCGGAAATAGAGAGCCCGCGGGGAATTGGCATGATTACATACGGGATGCCCGTGGAGACCGACCTCTATGATGACGCCCGTCTGTTGACTTCTGGTTACGTGTCGCGTGGCATTACGGTCGGAAACAACCAGGATCCCGTGCTCAATTCTGCTCTCAACTTGCAGATTTCCGGTGACCTGAACGAGGATTTTCGTATCGTGGCTTCCATATCGGATAAAAATATTCCTATTCAACCCGAAGGCAATACTCAATATTTGTCTGACATAAATAATATATTTATTACATTATATTACAAAGATATGGCAAAAGTGGATGCCGGTGACATCCTTGTCGGCAACCCAAGCTCTGGTTTCCTGAAGGTCTCGCGTAACTTGTTGGGAATGGACGCTTCGGTGCGATACGCCGCCAAGGAGAAGGTCAGGGCGACCCACTCTTTGGGAGGTGGTATTGCCAAGGGCAACTTCGTCCGCCAGAAGCTCAACATTCAGAACGGCGTGCAGGGACCGTACAAACTTTACGGCCCGAACAATGAGGTTGGCATCGTCGTGGTGGCGGGATCGGAACGCGTGTATGTGGATGGTGTGCTCCTGACCCGCGGGCAAGAGAATGACTACACGATGGACTACAACGCCGCCGAAATCACCTTCACTCCGGCTATGTTGATGTCGGCCGAAAAGCGCGTCTATGTGGAGTTTGAATGTACGGACCGCCATTTTGCACGAATCGGACTCTTCTCGTACAATGATCTCACGCTCGGAAAAAAACAGCAGGTGAAACTGAATGTCAACTATTTCCAAGAACAGGATCTCAAAAATCAGTCCATACAACCTGAACTCGGCAATGACGAGAAACTGTTCTTGTCGCAGTTGGGTGATGATTTGCAAAATGCATTGTATGCCCGTGCCGACTCGGTGCAGTATTCTTCCAATCGCCTGCTTTATGCCCGCAGGGACACCATGGTGAACGGTGTCGCTTATTCGAATGTCTATGTCTATTCCACTGATGAAGGTGTGCAGTTGTACAGTGTCGGCTTCACTTTTGTGGGGCAGGGCAGGGGCGACTACGTGTTGCTGCGCAGCACTTCCAACGGACGTGTGTTTGGCTGGGTGGCTCCGGAAAATGGCGAGTCACGGGGCGACTATGTGCCCGCGGTGCTGTTGGTCGCACCCCAACGTGCACGCATGGCTACCATTGCTGCGACATGGAATGCCCGGCAAGGGACAACTGTCGCGGGCGAGTTGGCACTGTCCGAACATGATCGCAATCTGTTTTCCAAAGGTGACGACCGCGACAATGTCGGCTTCGCCGCCAATTTTACGTTCGGTCATCGGCAGGTGCTGGGCAAAAAAGAGAAATCTTCCCCGTGGAGTTTCGTGAGCCGCCTCGACTGGCAATTTGTGCACCGCAATTTCCATGCTGTGGAGAGTTTCCGCGATGTGGAATTCGCGCGTGACTATAACCTCAACGCTGACTACACCAACCTTCATTCCGAACAGATGCTGCACGCGCTTGTCGGCTTTGACAAAAAAGAGGCCAGCACGTCGCGTTATGAGCTCAACTGGCTTTCTCGTTTTGGGGAAATTTCCGCGTTGCGACAGGAGCTGTTGACGCGAAATATGTTCGGTCGTGCGCTCTTCGATGCGCGTGTGTCTTTCTTGACCACTTCCGACAGCATGCAGCGAAGCCGCTTTTTGGCGGGTGATGTCAAGTGGGCCTATCGGCTCAAGACCGTGGAGTTCGGCATGTCCGACAAGATGGAACATAACATTTTCAGGGATGCCGATCTTGACACCATGCGCGCCAACAGCTATGCTTTCAATGAATTGCTCGTTTACTTGAAAAACGGGGATTCTACCGTTTATAAATACAATATATCTTATAAGAACAGGGTGGAGTTTGCGCCCGACAGCGGCAGCTTGGCCATGCGGCAAGGCATTCAGGAGGCCAATGCGCTTTTTCAATTCAACAGGATTCGTAATCAGCACTTTGCAGCACAGGCTACATATAGGACGCAGCGTGTGCACGATGAGGTGCAGAACCGTATGCGCGAGCATTATTTTGTGGGTGATGTCGAATATACAGGCCGTTTCTTCCACAATGCCATCTTGCTGAGTACCTATTATGAAGCAGGCAGCAGCATGGAACAAAAGCGTACATACACGTTTCTGAAAGTTGCGGCGGGTCAAGGCACTCACATCTGGCTCGACTACAACGGGAACGGCATTGAAGAGATGGATGAGTTTGAGGTGGCCGCATTCCAGGACGAAGCCAACTATGTGAAGGTTTGGATCACGGGAACGGACTATGTTAATGCCTACCAAAACGCTTTTACCCAGAGTGTGCAGATTCGTCCCGCCGCCGTTTGGGGCAACAAGAAGGGATTCCGCCGTTTTCTCGCCCGTTTTTCCGACGTGGCACAATATCGCACCCGTCTCAAATACGCAACACCCAAATTCAACCCTTTTTATGCAGACATGGCTGACACGAACCTGCTCAGCAGAACCATGAATGTGAACAATACCTTTTCTTTCAACAACAGCGCATCCAAGTTCTCTTTTGATTTTGTAGTGCAAAAATCACGAAACAAAAATCTGCTCTACTACGGCTACGAATACAACGATGCCGGTCTGCAGCAGGTGACGTTGCGAACCAATATCGGAGGCAAGGTCGTCGTGGAGACCCACTACCTGCATGGCGTGACGGGTAACCATTCGGATTTCATGGCAACTCGCAATTACGAATTCGAGCGTCATGGGTTGGGTGGCAAGTTGCGACTGCAGCTGCAGGACAAGTATGTGGGGGAACTTGCGTATGTGTTTGTTGACAAGCGTGGCAGGGTGGGGGACGGCCACTTGCGTGTGCACGACGCGAATATGATGTTCAACTTCAAATTGGCTCGCCGGGGCGTGGCGACAGCGACGTTTCGATATGTGGGCATGCTGGGACAAGCTCCCACGAATGCAGCGGCTGCCTACCAGATGCTGGACGGGTTGGCGGTGGGACATAATGCCGTTTGGGCCATGGACTTGCAGTTCGCCCTGACCGAGTATCTGAATCTCTCCTTGCGCTACGACGGACGTGTATCCCAAGGGCACAAGGCAATACATGCGGGTTCTGTTTCCGTGCGGGCGCAATTTTAACGTTATCAACACCCCACTGTGGGCTTTTTGTTTTTTTCTGCATACTTGCCTGTATTTTTGTGAAATTTTTAAGTGTGCGATTATCAATATCTTATAATTGACATCTGTCTATTAAATGTATGTGTTGATAATTTCAAGGAATGAAAAAGAATTTTTTTTGAACAAAGTATTTGTTCATTGAAAAAATAAATGTATTTTTGTCGCTTGAAAAATTAAAAGGTTAAATGTGTTCTGTAACTTTTTTCGGTAAGGCGTGTAAAAAGAAAGACGTGATAATAGTAGAGTCCACCGAATGAATAACCTAACACATTCAACTGTAGATTGTTACTGTTAAACCAAACCCAAAGATACGATGGAAGTTCGTGCGAAAAAGATAGGATTCTTTTTGTTGTTGGCGATGACATTTTGTCTCTCCGCCCGTGCCCAGGATGACGCGCAATTTACGCTGTTCCCGTGGACAACCTCCTATTATAACCCCGGTGGCATAGGAGAACAAAGCAATACGCTGTGCTTTACGTTCGTCTATGACAACAAATATATGGGGTGGCGCGACGTTTATGGCGAAGGCGGTCGGCGGGACACCAACTCCATGGACAAGACCAGTCCGCAAAATTTCCTCCTCAACATTGAATCCTACCTGAAAAAACTCCACGGTTCCATTGGTTTGTCTCTGCTTAGCGACCATGTCGGTTTCTATAACAGCGTGTCTATTCGTTTGGGTTATTCTTATAAACTTCGTATCGGAGGCGGTCATCTGGGCATAGGTGCTCATGTGTCACTTTTCAATCAAAGCATTGATAAAGATAAGTTTAGGCCAACAACTCCCGGAGATCCCTTGCTGCAGATGCTCTCTGAATCCACTTTGGACCTGGATTTCGACTTTGGCGTTCTCTACAAAACCGACCAATGGTTTGCCGGTTTGAGCGTCACGCAAATAGCCGGTGCACTTGACAAGAACCATGCTTTGCGTCTTTCAGGCGAATACGGCCCCTCACGTTCCACGCAAATGTATGCACATGGCGGTTATACATGGATTGTCCCGGCAAATCCTAACTGGGAAATCATGCCGCAGGCCATGATCAAGACCGATTTCAAGACCTTCCAGTGGGAGGTCATGGCATTGGCACGCTACAATGGAGTCTTCTGGGGCGGCCTTGGATACCGTTTCCAGGATGTCGTCTCCCTGATTTTTGGTGCCCGCCCGTTCTATAATTCCTCCAATGTCTACCTGAAAGGCTTGGAGGCCGGATTGTCGTACGGATTCACGACCAACAGCCTCGGTTACCGCCTCAACAGGAGCTTCGGCGATGTGGAAGTGATGGTCCGCTACTGCTTCGATATCTACAAACCGGAGGTCTTCTCGGGCTATGGTTCCACGCGTTCCATCTATAAAAATTGGTATTAGAAAATAAATCAGTGATTTTCACGTTAAATATTTCGCATTAGATAAAAACAATAAATTACATAACAATGAAAAGGGTATTAATTCTTATCGCAGCGGCACTGGTGGTGTCCGTGTCCTGTAAAAACGGAGGCGACGGCCAATTGGTCGGAGTCAAGGACCGTCCCGATGTCCTCGAACTCGAACCTTATGGCATGGTCTATGTGCCCGCCGGACATTTTGTGATGGGCGGTGGCGACCAGGATGTGCCTTTCGCCCAAACCCAACAGTCCAAGAACGTTACCTTGGATGCTTTCTGGATGGACGAGACCGAAATCACCAACAACGAATACCGCCAATTTGTATATTGGGTCCGCGACTCCATCGCGCACGTGTTGTTAGGTGATGCCGAAATTACCGAAGAGGAGAAATACGGCCACTACAAAAAGTACACCAGAGGCGAAAACGAGGGTGAGGTCATGGAACCCAAGTTGATCAACTGGAAAGAGGATATTCCTTGGGATTCCGACAATGAGGAGGTGCAAGCTGCTCTTTCTCCGTTGTTCAACAAGGTGAACACCCGTTTTTACCACTATCGTCCCAATAGAACCAATGTCTCCATGTATAATTACGAGTATTGGTGGTTCGACTATCGCAACTGGCGCGATCCGGACGATCCCGATAATTTCGGTGCTGCTACCAAAGAGTTCGACAAGGAGGGTGTTGAGTTCGGTGGCCTTTATGCCAACCGTCCGAGTAGCCTCGGGACTGGCTACCAACGCTTCATCCGTCACGAAGTCGTGAACATTTACCCGGATACCCTTTGCTGGGCCCACGATTTCGTCTATTCCTACAACGAACAAATGATCCTCAACTATTTCTCCCATCCGCAGTACGACAACTACCCTGTCGTGGGCGTGAGCTGGAAGCAGGCCAAGGCTTTCTCCTACTGGAGAACCCAACTGCGCATGGCATGGCTCTCCTCCAAGGAGTATGCCAACGAACAGGAGTTCAGATTGCCGACCGAGGCTCAGTGGGAATGGGCTGCCCGCGGTGGCAATGAGCTGGCCACCTATCCTTGGGGTGACTACTACACTACCAACCGCAATGGCTGTTTCTTGAGTAACTTCAAACCCCAAAGAGGTAACTATATCGCTGATGACAACATGTATCCTGGCATTGTGGCCCACTATCATCCCAACGACTGGGGTCTTTTCGACATGGCCGGCAATGTGGCAGAATGGTGTGAAGATGCTTTCGACAAATCTTCCTACAACTTCACCCATGACATGAACCCAGTGTATGTGTATTATGCCAAGAAGGACGATTCCCCTGCCAAGAAGCGCAAAGTTATCCGTGGCGGCTCCTGGAAGGATATCAGCTACTACACCACTGTGGCAGCTCGCTGCTTCGAATACCAGGACACCTGTAAGTCCTACGTCGGCTTCCGCAATGTGCAGTCCTACATGGGCCGTGCCCGTGGCGACAACTCCAGCCGTAGCGCCTCGCATGTTTACTAAACTTTTTTTCGAAATTAATTATCAACAATAAATCATTAACTAAACTAAATTAATCGTACAATGAATGCAATCGACAGATTAGTAAGATCAAACACCTACAAGAACATCATGGCCAAGTTGTATGGCTGGGGTGCCGCCGTCGTCATTTTCGGCGCATTGTTCAAAATTCTTCACCTCCCCGGCGCTAACATCATGCTTATCATAGGTATGGGCACGGAGGTCGCCATCTTCTTCTTCTCCGCTTTCGAGCCTTTACATGTGGAATATAACTGGGCTTTGGTGTATCCTGAGCTTGCTATTGCTGATGAAAATGCAGAACCTACGCGCAAAGAGAGAAAGAAAGAGGTTAAGGGCGCTACCCCTACTCAGCAACTCGACAAGATGCTCGAGGAAGCCAAGATTGGTCCTGAGCTGATTGAAAGTCTCGCCGTTGGCATGAAGAACTTGGGTGACAACGCCAAGAAACTTGCCGGTGTCTCCGATGCAGCCGTGGCTACCGACGCCTTCGTCGGAAACATGACCAAGGCTGCCGAGTCTGTGCGCAACCTCTCCCTCAAATACGACAAAGTGGCTTCCACGCTCGAAGCCGACGGCAACGCCTCCATCGCATACAGCGAGAGCCTGAAGCGCGCCACCACCGCTATCAACCAAATGGCTACCGCATACGAGCAAACCACTACTTACAAGGCTGAAATGGACAAGTTGACCCATAACATCGCCGCCCTGAGCAAGGTCTATGGTAACATGCTCGCCGCAATGGGTGTCAACACTAACAAATAGGCAACATCATCATCTCATTTTATCCACTAATTTCTCACTAAAACTAATAAAGAAAAATGGGTGCAACAAATTGTCCGGAGACCCCGAGACAGAAAATGATTCAGATGATGTATTTGGTGTACACCGCCATGCTTGCATTGAACGTGTCCGCCAATATTCTTGACGCTTTTGTCGTGGTGGATGACACTTTGGTGACCTCCACGACTAATGCAACACACCAAAACAATAGTGACTACTCCTGGTTCGAGGCCCAAAAGACCATTCTCGGTGAGGCCAAGATCCATGATGCTTATTCCAATGCTCAAAAACTGAAGAAAGAGACCAACGACATGGTGAAATTCATCGAAACCATGCGTCGCGACCTTATCTATGCCGTTGATGGCGACTCACTCGCAGAAGTCGTGAATGACCAAGGCAAGAAAGTCAAAGTCTCCAAAACGGTTTCCACGATTACCAAGAAAGACAATTTCGACATTCCCACTGATTTCATGATCAGACAGGGCAATGCCGAAAAACTCAAGAAAAGAATTACAGAATACAAGAACAACATCCTGAAATTAGCCAAGTCTTCCGACCGAGAGGGACTCAAGCGTGCCATCGGCCTGGACGTGGATGTCAAGTATAAGAAGGAAGGTGATTCCCAGACTTGGGAAGAGCACAACTTCGACCACATCATCGCCGCCGCATCTGTGACGCTTCTCAACAAGATGACAGGCGAAGTCAGAAATGCCGAATCCACGATGTTGAACTATCTCAAGGCCTCTATCAGTGCCGATGACTTCAAGTTCGACCATGTGGAAGGTCGTGCTATCCCGAAATCGCAGGTGGTGTTCACTGGTGACAGCTACGAGGCTGATATCATTGTTGCCGCCTATGACACCAAGGTTAACCCTGAGGTCTATTACAAGATGGGTGCGGATACCCTGACCCAGGATGGTATCGGTAGCGCAAATAAGTTGGAAGGCGAAAACGGCGTTGTGAAACTCAAACTGGGTGCCGGCGGTGTCGGCGACCAGAAGTTTGCCGGCTTGATCAAGGTCATCGGACCGGACGGTCAACCCAAATATTATGGTTTCAAAGATAAATTCACTGTCCTGAAGCCTTCTGCTACCATTGCTGCTGACAAGATGAACGTGCTTTATGCTGGTATTGCCAACCCGATTTCTGTTTCTGGTGTCGGATCTGGTAAGATCAGCGTTTCCTTCCCCGGCTGCAGCATGTCCTCCACGGGCAACAATACGTATAATGTCACCGTTCCTACTACTTTGATTGGTAAGACGGTTACTGCATCGGTCTCTTCCGACGGCAAGAATATGGGTAGTACCACGTTCCGTGTGAAAAAGGTTCCCGATCCTCGTGCCGTGCTGGGTGCCAACATCCGCGGCGGCAAACGCCCCAAGGCTGAGATTTTGGCGAACCCGATGGTCCGTGCGGTCATGGGTGAGGATTTTGCCTTCGACCTCAAATGGAAAGTCAACTCTTTCCGCGTGGTCTTCGTCAGCAAGAACATAGAAGAACCGCCTTTGGCATGTAGCGGTGGTACCCTCTCCGATAATGTTAAGGCGAAAATCCAAAAGGCTTCCGCCGGTACGGTCATCTATTTCCAGGATATCAAGGTCTCTTCCGAGGCGGGTACCCGTACTCTGGACGAGTTCTCTGTCCGCGTAAGATAACATTAAAAAACCTATAATTATGAAAAAGTTCGGATTATTATTAATGGCTGTGTTTGCCCTGAATTTCACCTTCGCGCAAGAAGATGAAGATGGGAGCACCATGAACCAGCCCATCAATCGTGCCCCGGCCGAGTACCCTTGGCAGCAAGTCGAGGTGAATGAATTGTCAGACCCCATCCCGTACGCCCCCATTCGTCAGGCAGACGTGATGTACTATTACACGATTTGGAGAACCATCGATCTTCGCGAGAAAGTGAACCATCCGCTTTATTTCCCGACCGAAGTGAGAGGTACTTGGCGCAGCTTGGCCCAGACCATCCTCGATGCCATCGACATGGAAAATCCGGAAAAAACGGAAGGTATATTGCCTCTCTATTCCGATGACATGTGTACCATGCCCATGGCACGTGAGGATCTTAAAGGGAACATGGCTTTGACGTACACAATCGCAGACATCGATCCTGAAACGGGTGAAGAGATTGGCGAGAAGGAAATCACGAATGAGTTCAAATCCAGTGAGATCACTTCCTACAATCTCAAGGAGATCTGGTATTTCGACAAGCAGGAATCCCGCTTCAAATATCAGATCATGACCATCCAGCCGTTCTTCGAGTACGAACGTCCAAACACCTCTTCCAATGTGTTTGATGACGAAGAAGAAGACGATGAGGCTGTGTCCACCCCGTTGGTGAAGAGAATGCTGGGATACATTTATTATGATGAGCTCAGACCTTTCCTTGCCAAGCAAGAGGTTTACAACATCAAAAACAATGCCCAGCGTTTGTCTTTCGACGACCTGCTGACTTGGAAGAGATATTTCTCTTCCCTGATCTACAAAGAGGCTAATGTCTATGATCGTGAGATCCAGGACTACATCGCCAATGCCCGCGACCAACGCATCGAATCCGAGAAGATTACCGAACGTTTGCGCACTTTCGAGAGCGATCTCTGGGAATTTTAGTCCGAATAGAACTTTTTCATAATAATCAAAAAACGAGTGCCGTTGGTACTCGTTTTTTTTTACTTTTGCAAACCTAAAAGATAAGCTATGATTATTATTACTGGAGCCGCAGGATTCATCGGCAGTTGCATGGTCGCCAAATTGAACGAGATGAGGCGCGGTGACTTGGTTCTTGTCGATGATTTTTCAAAAGAGGCGAAACGCCGCAATTGGGAAGGAAAGCAGTATGTGGACAAGATTCACCGCAACGACTTCTTTGATTGGGCTGAGCAGAATGTGCATGCCATCGATTTTATCATCCATCTTGGTGCGCGCACCGACACGACGGAGTTTGACTATTCGGTCTTCGAGGAACTCAACGTCGCTTACACACAACGTATGTGGATGTTCGCAGCCAAGCACGGCATCCCGTTAGTCTATGCCTCCTCCGCCGCCACGTATGGCGCCGGCGAACTGGGCTATGTGGACGACCATAATCTTCCATATCGTCTGCAGCCCCTGAACCCTTACGGAAAGTCCAAGAATGAGATCGACAAATGGGTTCTCAAACAACACCAGCAACCGCCTGTGTGGTATGCGTTCAAGTTTTTCAACGTCTATGGCCCTAACGAATATCATAAAGGCCGCATGGCTTCCGTTATCCTTCATGCCTTTCACCAAATTCAGGAGACGGGCCAGGTGAAGTTGTTCCGCTCCCACCGCCCTGACTATGAGGATGGCATGCAGCTGCGTGATTTTGTATATGTGAAGGATGTGGTACGCGTCATCTATTGGTTCATGCAGCACCTGCCCCAAAGTGGTATATACAACCTGGGCACGGGCTGTGCCGATTCGTTCCTGACCCTTGCCTTGTCCACCTTCAAAGCCCTCCATCTTGAACCTAATATCATGTTCGTGGACATTCCCGAAGATATTCGCGAGAAGTATCAGTACTATACCCAAGCCGAAATGGCCAAGATGCGTGCTGCCGGTTTCAAGCGGCCATTCTATTCCCTTGAGCGCGGCACACACTCCTACGTCACGCGCTATCTCAAAAAAAATATTATTTATTAGTGTGTTGAAAAATTATTTTTTCAGGTTGTAAATAACGAAAATTTTTTATACTTTTGTCTTCTAAAAAAACAACCACTAAAACGGATTTTTTTCCACCATCTGAACCTACAAAACTTTATACAAGCATAATGAAAAAAAGTTTTACAGATAAGGAGATTCACCAAACTCTAAAAACCTTTTTCGGATTTGATAAATTCAAGGGCGACCAGCTTAAAATCATAAAGTCTGTGCTGAAGGGCAAGGATTGTTTTGTGATCATGCCCACGGGCGGCGGCAAGTCGCTGTGTTATCAACTTCCGGCTCTTATGCGGGATGGTACGGCCATCATTATTTCGCCGCTCATCGCCCTGATGAAGAACCAAGTGGACGCCATCCGCAATTTCGGTACCGACATCGGCATCGCGCATTTCCTCAATTCATCGTTGACTAAACTGGAAATCAACGAGGTTAAAAACGATTTGATCTCGGGAAAGACCAAATTGCTCTACGTCGCTCCGGAATCTTTGACCAAGGAAGAGAATGTCAAGTTCTTTCAAGATGTCAACATCTCATTTTATGCCATTGACGAAGCACACTGTATTTCAGAGTGGGGACATGATTTCCGCCCGGAATACCGTCGCATCCGCGATATCATCGACAAGATTGGCAAGAAAGTGCCCGTGATGGCCCTGACCGCCACGGCTACGCCCAAAGTGCAGAGCGACATCCAGAAGAACCTCGGCATGGAAAAGGCGGATGTCTATATTTCCTCCTTCAACCGGCCCAACCTCTACTACGAGATTCGCGAGAAAACTAAGGATATTGACAAGGAAATCGTCAAGTTTATCAAAAACCATCCCGGCAAGTCGGGCATCATCTATTGTCTCAGCCGTAAAAAGGTGGAAGAACTGGCCGAATTCCTGTGTGCTAACAGCATCCGCGCGCTGCCGTACCACGCCGGGCTGGACTCCCGCACCCGCGTGCAAAATCAGGACGACTTCCTGATGGAAAAGGCTGACATCATCGTCGCCACCATCGCCTTCGGCATGGGCATCGACAAACCCGATGTGCGTTTTGTCATTCACTACGACATGCCCAAGAGTCTGGAGGGATATTATCAGGAGACCGGACGTGCCGGTCGAGATGATGGCGAAGGCCTTTGCATCGCCTTCTACGACTACAAGGACCTCCACAAGCTTGAGAAATTTTCTACCAAGAAGTCCGTCGCGGAACAGGAGATCGTCAAGCAACTTTTAGCTGAAACTGCTGCTTATGCTGAATCTACGAGCTGCCGCCGCAAACATTTGCTCCACTATTTTGGTGAAGACTATAACGAGGAAAATTGCCATAATTGTGACAACTGCAACCACCCGAAGCCCAAAATGAACGCTTCCGACCAGGTGACGCTTGCATTGGAAGTTATCCAAACGGTCAAGCAACAGTTCAAAGATGACCAAATCATCGACATTCTTACAGGCAATAAAACCACCTCTATTGTCAAGTTCAAGCACGACAAACTCAAACAGTTTGGCGAAGGAGGTGAGTTCGATGCCAAGTTTTGGTCCAACATCCTGCGTCTTGCCATCTTCGAAAATCTCATTTTCAAGGACGTAGAGAATTATGGATTGCTCAAAATCACGGAAAAGGGTGAAAAGTATATGCTCAACCCTTATACCATCATGACCATCAAGCCGGAAAGCGCTGAGGACAAGGACGAGGACGATGATGTGGTGGATGGAGTCTCCAGCGTGCCTGTGGAAGAGGCTTTTGATTCCACGTTGTATGGAATGCTCAAGGAACTGCGCAAGAATATTTCCAAAGAGGAGAACCTTCCCCCATTTGTGATTTTCCAAGACCCGTCCCTGGAGGATATGTGCATCCAATACCCGACAACGATGGAAGAGATGACCCATATTTCAGGCGTGGGCGTAGGCAAAGCGCAAAAGTATGGCAAACGTTTCATTGAACTTATCCGCAACTATGTGGAAGAAAATGAGATAGAACGTCCTCAAGATTTTGTCGTCAAATCTGTCGTCAAGAAATCAGCCATTAAGGTCTTCATCATTCAAAGTATTGACCGAAAGGTGGGGTTCGAGGATATAGCCCGTGCCAAGGGTCTTGATATTAATGAGTTGTTGACAGAGATTGAAAAGATTGTCTCTTCCGGCACCAAGATTGACATCAGCTACTATATCGATGAGGAGATCGAGGACTATCACCAAGAAGAGATTCTCGACTATTTTGCCAGCGCCGAGTCCGATTCCGCGGAATTGGCCTTGCAAGAGCTTGGCGACGACGAATACACGCTTGATGAGATCAGGATTATGAGAATCAAGTATTTGTCGGACGTCGGAAATTAAAAAACAGAATTGGCCGATGTGAATGAGGCCCATGAAATAACGATTAAATAATACAATAGCCCTTTTATGGAAGAAAGAAGAGAAATGAACGATCCTGTTGAAAGTGTAGTACCGGATGAATTGATGCCGGGCATGGTTGCTGCGGAAGATCAGAAAAAGCCGGAGGCGAATGCCACGAAGGATACGGTGGAGCAGCCCGCTCCTGATTCTGAAGAGAAACCTTTTCCCGGTCCGAATGACGGGAAGAGTGCTTGTGATAAAAAGAAAAAATGTTGCCATTTAGGCCATCTGATTTTCGATTTGCTGCTCTTGGCGGCGGTTATCACCTTGTTTATCTTGCATTTTACCGGAAACAAGCGTATGATGTCTCCGGTTGTCACAGACCCGTCGCAAGCGGGCACGGGAGAGGTGCTCTATGTCAATATCGACACCATCAATTCGCAATACGAGATGGTGTCCTTGCTGACAGACAGCATTGACGCAGAACGCCAGCGCCAGACAGTCTTGTTCCAAAACCGCCAGAAAGCATTGGAAAACAAGTTGGCGAACTATCAGCGTAACATGCAGTCCGGCAGTCTCACCCCGCAACAGGCTCAATATGCGGAGCAGTCGCTCCAGCAGGAGAGCGCGCAGTTGCAAAACGACTATTCTGTGGCCTTGGAGTCGCTGGAATCCCGCTATGCGGCGGCCTTGTCGCAAATTTCCGACTCTTTGACGGCCGCCGTGAAGCGCGCCAATGCCTATCACAATGCCTCCTTCATCGTCAGCTATGGCGCTGGTGGCCCCGTGATTGTGGCGGATCCCACCAAGGATATCACCCAAGAGGTGCTTGAGGATCTGAACAAGCCGTTTAAGAAGAAAAAAGGAGGAAAATAATGAGTGCAAAAGCTCAAGAGAAGCCGGGACAGAAGGCTTCCGCCTCTCGTCGCGATGTCGTGGCCATCTGTATAGGTCTGCTCCTTATTGTCGCAGCAGTGGTGTGGGCGTTGGTGCGCAATGCTCATAGCCCTCAGGTCAAAGAAGAAACGAACCTGAGCGCGCAGTTGGACTCCTTGCATGTGTTTCCCGCTGTGGATTTTACGGATTCATTGTATCAAGCTCGGGTTTTGGCTTCATACGAGGACGAAACGCCCAAAGATGTTTACTATTACGCCATAGACAGTCTTGGTAATCCGACCCGGGAACGAGTGCACGAGACCCATTATTATGAGGATAGCAAGAAGTTCATGGATGGGAATCTGCGCAATGACGCCCGCGACGGGCTTTGGTATGCCTATCATCCCAACGGCAATGTGCAGACCATGGCGCACTACGAAAACGGGAAGGAAGAGGGTCGCTACACGGTCTATCATCCGAACGGCGCGGTTTATTACACCGGCGAGTACCATCAGGGCAAGCGCGTGGGTACCTGGCAGTTTTTCGATGAGAATGAAAAACTTGTGAGCGAGCAGAACTATGATAAATAATAATTAGTAATAATTCATAATATAAATCAAAAAAAAAAGAATATGGAATTACCTTTTGCAGAAGCGTGGAAAATCAAGATG
>DBYW01000052.1 GCA_002311645.1 Bacteroidales bacterium UBA1176 | reverse complement strand
AATGGTGGAAAGTTTGAGCGAAACAGACCTGCCGGTGATGATTACGCAGAACGAGTTCATGCGGCGTTTCAAAGACATGGAGAAAGTTTCCGGTCAGCAAGGACTGTACGGCAATTTCGAGCATTACAACATCGTGGTCAACGGCAATCACCCGTTAGCGTCGCGCGTGCTGGCCGAGCAGGATGAGACCATCCGCACCCGGCTGGTACAGCAGATGGTCGATCTGGCCCTGCTGTCGCAGAACATCCTCACCGGCGAAAAACTCAGTGAGTTTGTAAAGAGGAGCTTTGACATTCTTTAGTGTTTCCAACCAGATCTTATAACAGGACTCAATCACCGGGTTCATTTGCGATCAGATTGTTTTGCATCACTATCACCCGATAGTTGCCAAGACACTCTCCGCACTCCCCGCCAGTCATATAATTCAATGATTTCAAGGCAATTCCTATTATCGGTTTTGCCCAAATCATTGTATTGGAACATTTTTACATTCTATTGGACACGCTGTTGTAACAAAAAAAATCTTTTATTTGCAAAAAAATTTCTTTTTCAAAGAAACATAAATGCACAACCTATCTGGAGAACGGCCAAAATTGCAGTTACAAACTGTTGGAGACAGTCTGCGATTTGCAATCCTGTCAATTTGGATTTTTATAGGGATAATGAGTGGGAGGGCTTCCACTTGCAACTATTTTAGTGGAATATTTCGCGTTTGTTCTGACACCACGTATGTGCAAACGGGGATTTGCGCCAGCCAACTGCCCTACATCTGGAACGGGGTTGTATTCATCCAGGCCGGCACCCAGTCCGCTGTACTCACTGCCTCGGACGGCAGCGACAGTGTGGTGGTGATGACCCTTATTGTCGGAACGCCGACATACTTGTCCGTGTATGGCAGCGCCTGCCAAGGCGAGCCCTATACCGAGCACGGTTTCAATCTGCCGCCCGACAGTGTCCAAGGGGGGCCCTCGCGCATCTTCGTGCGGACATCACCCAATGGCACCGGTTGCGACAGCATCATCACACTCACCCTGAGCATCAGCCCGCTCCCCTCCATACAATGTTCGGGCGATACGATTCTCGACCAGGGGCAAAGCGTGGCTCTCTCCGCCACTGGAGCCGACTACTACGTTTGGGCGCCTGCCAGCAACCTCAGCACCACCATAACGAGCAATACCGTATGCACACCCGACCAGTCGATGTATGTCTTTGTCACAGGTTACAACACCGGCATCAACTTGATCGGGAACGGCGATTTCGAGCAAGGCTTCGCAGGATTCACAAGCGACTACACCCAAAACACCAACCTGTGGGGCGAGGGAACCTATTACGTAGGAAGCAACGCCAGCACCTACCACACCAACTTCCAAGGGGCGCAGGATCACACCACCGGCAGCGGCAACTACATGATTGTCAACGGAGCCACCTATCCCGGCACAGTCGTGTGGTCGCAGACCATCAACATCACGCCCGCAACAGACTACGCCTTCACCACTTGGGTCACCACAGTGGCCAACAGTCCATGGGCCGAGTTGCAATTCAGCATCAACGGGCAACAGATCGGCAACGTCTTCACAGCACCCTCCACCTACGGACAAGCAAACACGTGGCACAACTTCTACATCGTCTGGAACAGCGGCAACAACACGCAAGCCACCATCTCCATCATAAACCAAAACACCCAAGCGGGCGGAAACGACTTCGGCTTGGACGACATCTCCTTCTTCAAACTCACCAACTGCGGCATCACCGACACCATACAGGTGCTCGTTCGCCACTTCGAGGACACCACCATCTGCTCCTATGACCTCCCATTCGACTGGTATGGGGTCACCTTCACAAGTTCCGACTCCCTGGAGCATATTGTGGTGAATCCCAATGGCGTGGACGATGCCGTTGTGATGGACGTGGAGATCGTGGAGAGCGTAAACCCCGACCTGGGGGATGACATCCTGCTTTGCCACGGCGACATGATAGAGCTTTCGTTGGACAGCGTGCCTGCCGACATCTCCATTTTATGGAACACGGGCGACACCACCCCGGGCATCCTTGTCCTCTCTGAGGGGATGTACTACGTCAGTGTGATCGGAAGCTCCTCCAGCGGCGAATATCAGTGTTACGGGCGCGACACAGTCATGGTCGTTTCCGCCCTGCAACCACGAATCGACTTCGAGGCCAATCCGCGACAGGGGTGCGTACCCCTCGAAGTTCGCGTCACCAACCGCACCACGCCAGACTCCTGCATGCACGAGTGGTTTCTTTACGATGCCGACGGCAATATCGCACACGCCTCCATCTTACCCGACCCGATCTTCGACATCGAAGAGCCTGGGACCTACACGCTGCGCTATGTCGTGACCTCGCCTGCCGGCTGCACGGATTCCATCATCCTGCCTGACTACATTCAGGCCAACTTCCAACCCGTGGCGGAGTTCTCCGCAAGCCCCGAGATTTCACTCATGAGCGACTACGGCGGACAGGTTGTCTTCACCAACTATGCGGATTCCATTTTCTCGCAAGAGGCAAACATCATCTGGGACTTCGGCGACGGGGAGACCGACAACGACAACTTCTCCCCCACCCACACCTACTCACAGTGGGGCGACTACGACGTGACACTCCGCATCGAGACCGACGCTGGCTGCAACAGTGAAATCACGCATACCGTCGTGATTGAAGACGACCTGGCGTTCCCCAACGTCATCACGCCCAACGGCGACAACATCAACGACGTCTTCGCCATCGAGAACCTCAACACCAGCATCAACCCTGAGGACCCCGACAAATTCCGCCACAACGAACTATTCATTTACGACCGCTGGGGCAAGAAAGTATACGAGGCGCACGACTACGACACATACGCTAAAAACGGCCAGATTTATTTGGGGACACAACACTTCGACGGCACTGGACATTCCGACGGAGTCTATTATTACAGCTTTTATTATAAAGGGAAGGCGAAGACAGTGAACTACAATGGGTCAATTACGATTGTACGCTGATCTATTGGCGGAATCCCGAACCTATTTCACCCTTGGTATGGGATTGACGTATATGTCTTCCGGCTTGCGGGAGCGATATTCGGGAAGCCATCGGAAATCCTGCAATTTACGATCTTTTTCCTCAAAACTCTCATCAGGATAGACTTTGCCATCGGGGGCATCATAGAACCGGATTTGTTGAATCGTGTTGTCATTCAAAAAGACACGCATCTCGCTTGTTATGGAAGTATTCACTCCTATGAGAGAACTGTCTTCCTCTTGCAAATAATAGACACATTCGGCGTTGCCCACGATGTCCACCTGGTACAATTTCTTATCTCGTATATACCCCTTGATATTGAGGCCCTTGATTTGGTTGAATTCCGTTTCCTCGAACAACTCGCCGACAATGAAGCCGGCCTTGCAAAGTTCTATGGTGGAGTTGGACGAATCAATCATCACATATCGTATGGTATCGCCCGTCAACTGGTATTCGTCAGCCCACAGCACCGGATTATAGTACATGTATAGTACCGAGTCCTCGCGCACAAAAGCCATGGAGTCGCACGCGCCCTGCATGTCATTCCGATAGAACTTCACCTTGTTGTAAGCGCGCGCCCATTGCACTTTTTGGTCATTGTCGACATAGACTTTCACGGTATCGGAATGCAGGAAGAGAGAATCATTGTTATCGTCGATGAAAATAATCAAGTTGCTGTCCGTGGCCAAAGAGATGCCGCCTTTTTGATAAAATTCCACATAATTGCCTTTCAGCACATAATTGTCGACTGTATCGACCAACATGGCATTATTCCAGGCGCGTCCCATGGAATCGGGGCGATTGTAATAGATGCTGTCCGCGAATACAGAACGAGGTCCGTCAAAGAGTTGCACATCTTGAGCCAATGTCGTGATTTCTTTCTCCGTATCGTACCATCCAGAAGAGGTGTATATATCCTGGTCGTCAGAATGCAGATGCGTGCGGGAAATAAAATAGGCGATTTTGGAGGCTGCATTGTATTTTAAAGACTCGCAATCCACGCGATATGTCTTGTTCCAGAGCAGCACATCATAATTTGCGATGGCATCGTCCGTCTTGGTGTAATACCAGCCCTCCTGACTGGTCATGGTATCCTCGTCATTCACCAACTGGCCTCCCGTCAAATAATAGCCCACATCATTTTTCGTGTCATAAATCAAGCTGTCCGACAAGAGGAATGCGTCGCCCTTCTCCAAGCGCACAGCCACGGCAATGGAAGCCACTTTCGCATCGCCGTCATAGTAGGCGCGACGGCCATACAGTTTCACGGAATCCCCCACAAATATCCTCACCTTGTCGCCAAAGGCAATGATGTAGTTGTCGGCGTCGTAGAGATAGGCACTGTCACAATAGCCACGCACGTTGTCCTGGGCGAAAGCCACGTTGCCCACCAAGCGTTGGGCCCCCGGCACATAATCCTCGTCATAGAATCCCATGTCGGCACGATACCGGATCCTGCGGTTGTCCTGGGCCTCCAACATTGTGAAGGCCGTCAGGAGGAGCAGTAATGATAGAAACACCTTTCTCATGGCACCCCTTATCTCATCAATGTACTGTCAACTTTTTCAGAAACAATACGTTCCTTCTGGTACACGATTTCCTTGTAGACCTTCCCTGCCGGCGTAAAATACTCTTCCTTGCCATCCTTCTTGCCATCGACATAGCGTGTCACTTGCAGGGGAAGACCTCGTTTATCGTAAAACACAACCTCTCCCGTACCCTCTTTGAAGGCGCCCTCGCCGACAACCACGCCACGATCGTCGTAATAGGTCCACTCGCCATCGTATTTGCCGTTCTTATAATTGCCTTCCACCTTGATTTCACCAAACAGGTGATAGGCCTTGTGCGGTCCGTTCTTGACGCCATGGACGTACGTGAACTCCTGCGACTTGACGCCGTTGGCCGTATAGTTGGTCTCCACGCCCTCGATGGAATCGTTCACATATTGACAGTGCGTGTCCAAATACCCATTTTCATAGTAACGGTTGAACTCACCATGCCTTTTTCCACGCTTCATCTCCATCTCGATTTCCACAGTATTGGGAACATCATAGTAATAGACAGACTTGCCGTGCTCCTTGCCGAAACGGTATTGTATAGACGACTGCAGATGGCCGTCCGGATAGAAAGTCTTCTCAGTCCTCGTGCAGGAGACGCACAAAAGAAGCATCGCGCAAAACAACAAATTGCTTTTTCTCATAATCGTGTTTTAAAGCGCGCAAAAATACAAAAAAAGAGATTAGGGACTCTCTCCCACTTCCTCCACGTTTCACGAGAGAGTCCCAACGATCTACAGTTCTCAATATCGCACGACCTTCTTCTTGACCACACCCTGCGAAGTATGGACAGACATGATGTACATGCCCCGTGGGAAAAGACTCATGTCTATGTTTCCTATCGGCATAGACCATCTATACAAGACATTGCCTCTCAAGTCGGTGAGGACAACCTCCTCCACATGGGCTGATGAGGCTATAATGCTCACCAGGCCGCTGGTAGGATTGGGATAGACACATACCTGCGGCAAATCATACGACATGACCGGCACACTGTCGCTCCCGCCACCAGAGTATTGGCTGATAGTAATGTTATTCAACTGGGTGTTGCCTTTCGAGGATGACAACAATTTCCAGCGCACATATCTTGTCGTCTGCATCAGGGTGTATCCCGTAAACCGAACATAGCCATCCGTTGAGATGTCGTTTTCCGTCAAGACGGCCAAAGGATGCCACTGCTGGCCGTCGAGAGATTCGGCCAGTTCCATTTGCACGCCTTCGTATGCTGCCGGATTGGAGCCACCGGTCCGTCCCTTGAGCTCAAATGTCAGTGTGCCGGGAGCACTGTCAAGGTGGGCGCTTAAAATGGCCTCCCCAGCATGTGTCGACTCGAATTTGGCGGATCCATCGGCGTATGACGCCCCCAAGTGATACCCCCTAAAGCCCGGCAAATGAGTAATATCCAACTTTTCCACTTCACTGTTATTGGACAAGTCGAGCGGCAGATGCACCAAGGAATTGGTGTCGAGAATAACGTAAGAAGCCGAGGCGACTTCGCTGTCATACATATCATCATGAATGGCCATAGCCTTGACGGTCACTGAGCTATTAATGGTCAGTGGACCCAAGTATGGATTGGACGAGGGTGTTGGTGTCGAGCCATCCATCGTATAGAAGATGGAGGCATTTGCGGTTTGCGAAGAGAGCGTTACGGTTTGAGGTTCGTAGTATGTGCCGCCGCCCGGTGAGAACGTCGGCTTGCCGACCGTTTCGAGCGTATTCTCCATTCCCACGACAAGGGCGATGTCGTCCAAGCGATAGTCCACTTGGGCGAGGTTGGAGAAGCGGAGATGGAGATTGGGACATGAGATGACATGGAGGTAGCGCACGCGATGCCATCCCGACGTTCCCGTGCCGGAAGGAAGCGTGTCGCCCTCCATGGCGAGGCGGGTCCACGAGAGGCTGTCCGCCGACACTTCGACGACAAAGTTAGTCCCATTCTCCGCATTGGTCTTGCGAAGACCGCAATAGAGTGAGATATTTGTGTCGGCAGCCGTGTTGATGCCTGATACTTGGAACCACTTGACCGTATCGTTAATCATCACGTTGCCCGCGCCAGAAGCGCCGCCGTAGCCGTTGGATGCCGAGGAGGAACGGACATCGCACGTGCCATTGCCCGTGTAAAGAACATGGCTGTTCTCCCAACCCGTATAGTCCTGTATCAACGTGTTGGATGCCGGATTGCCGAAATTTTCCTGATAGAGAATGGTCTGCGCCTGTACCAACGCAACCGAGAAGATGAACATACAAATCGCAACAGTTCTGATTTTATTAAAACTTTTCATAAGCGTCATTTTTTCAATATATTTTATAAACTTCTGTGTTACAATAATATATTAAAATCAGAACACGCGCACAAAAACATTGCAAATATATAAAATTAATTATACATATTCAGTTACATAAAAAATAATTTACATATTTATAATTCGTTTTTTTGTGTATCTTTGCCCCGATTTTCATGCAACAAAATATAATTTGTCTCGTTAATATAATTCAAAACATAAAACACACCACGATGGATTCCACCAAAATCTTATTTGCCGAAGACGACGTGAACCTGGGCAAGGTACTCACGACCTACCTCACCTCCAAAGGGTATGAGGTCAGCCATGCCACCAATGGGGAAATTGCCTACGAAATGTTCTGCACCAACACATTCGACATCTGCCTCATCGATGTCATGATGCCGCTGAAGGATGGTTTCACATTGGCGCAAGAAATCCGGAAACTCGACAAGAAAATCCCCATCATATTCTTGACCGCCAAGAATTTACAAGAGGACATCATCAAAGGGCTTTCCATCGGCGGCGACGACTACATCACCAAGCCGTTCACCATCGAAGTGCTGCTTGCCCGCATTCAGGCCCTCCTACGCCGCGCCCGGCCGCAAGAAGAGGGAAACGACATCATCGAACTCGGCAGCATCCTTTTTGACAAAAAAAGGCAGACCCTCACCATCCAAGGGGAGGAGAAGCACATCTCCACGCGCGAGACACAACTGCTCGGAATGCTCGTGGACAGCAAAAACGACATCCTCGAGCGCGGCTATGCCCTCAAGAAGATCTGGGGCGACGACAGCTTCTACAACGCCCGCAACATGGATGTGTACATCACCCGGCTGCGCAAGTATTTCAAAAGCGAACCCCGCATTCAAATCATCAACATACATGGCACGGGGTTTAAATTCGTCATGTAAAACTCACCCCTCCTCGCCGATATAAAAAAAACACCCGCTTGGGTGTTTTTTTTATATTATTTAGGCTGCACAATTTAAAAATATATTATATTTGCAGCCTCAAAAATCAAACAAGATGAAAAGGCATTTTACACGTAGAATGGCTTATATGCCCACGTATAGCAAGCTCGAAAGTTGCAGGAGCACCCAAAGAAAATTATTTAATTATAAATTAAAATTGTATATATTATACTATTGCGCATTCCTCTCGCTGAGTTCTTCCGAATCGGGGGCCACACTCCATGCACAATCCGGGATCTCAAGACTCTTCAAAGCCATGTATTGGGATGAAATTCCAGCATACACATCCATGATGGAGAGCAGTGTGCTCGATTTTCAATTTCGAAACGACTTTTGCACCCCAGAACTGATGTACAAAGGAATAGCTCTTTCACTCACCCATGGCTACAACAGTTTTCTGGCAACAATCTCCCACGATGGATACACCCAATTCGGCGAGTTGCAAGCCACCACAGGCTATGCAAGACGTTTCGGCAGACGGTTCTCCATCGCCATGCGCGGCATCTACCTGCTGCGGCACGCCGAACATTATGTTTCCCAGCATTCTATAACCATCGATGTGTCATGCTACTGTCAAATCACACCCCATTGGGGCATCGCCGTGGAGCTCTACAATCCCATCCGTTTGCGGCGAGGGGTCACGGGGCCGGAAATCATCCCCATGGAATTCGCCCTGCAGCTCAACTATCAATGGAATGAGAAGCTCCTGATGCACTTTCGCGCGCGCAAATGGCTCCCCGGCAGTTTTGACGCCTCCATAGGGCTGCTCTGCCGCCCCATTTCCCATCTTTTATTGGCTGGAGAATGTGGACTGCACAAACTCGGCATTGGAATCCATGTACCTTGGCGACACCTGATTATCGGCATAAACACTGCCTGGTACTACCGCATCAGTTTTTCCAACACAGCAAGACTACAATACTTATTCAATCTCTAATCAAACAATCCTCCATTATGAACAAACATATTCCACTCATAATCATATCGGTCTTGCTCACATACCCAACCCAAGCGCAGGTAGACAGTTCGTACCTGCAAATCGAGCAAATCACCGACGAACTTGAAAACAGTTTAGAGCAGTGGGACGGCGAGGCCGCATTGTCCGAAGAATTTGTCGAAGAACTCTATGAAGAGTCCCCAAGCCTTATCAACCTCAACGATTTGTCATATAAAACAGCTGTCAGGAAATTACATTTCACGGATTATCAATACTACCAATTACAACTGTATATTGAAGAGCATGGCGCTTTGGTTTCGATCTACGAATTGGCGGCCATTGACGGCTTTTCCGACACCGATGTCAAAAGGCTTTCCGAATTAGTCGTGGCACAGCCCGCAAGGCAGCGGCAGAACATCTTTCGCAATTTTTTCCGAAAGAGCAGCTGCAATCTCCTGGTACGACACGGCCAGATTTTAGAACGGCAGGCTGGATATGACACATCGAGAGCCAACCATTATCCCGGCTCGCCCGGCCACGACTGTTTCCGGTTCAGTTTCAATTCTCAAGACAAAGTCATTCTTAAGGTGTCGGGCGAGAAGGATGCAGGCGAGCAATTTTTCCGTGGAAAGCAGCGGACCGGATTTGACTTTTACGCCGGGTCGCTATGCATTCAGGACATTGGGGTGTTGCAGCGGATTGTGTTGGGCGACTTCCGGCCAAATTTCGGGCAGGGATTGGCGATGGGCTCCTCGCTATTGTCGGGGCGAGGCGGAAGCATCGAGAGCGCGCGGCGCTTCAGCACGGGTTTCCGGGCGGTAGCGCCCACCAACGAGGGAGACTTCCTGCGGGGTGCGGCTGTCACCTTAGGCAACAGCCGTCTGTCGGGATCGTTGTTTGCTGCCCGGAGATTTGGCAGCCGCGACAATGTCTACGGAGCAGATTTCTCCTGCCAACGTGCGCTCTTCCGCATCGGGATGCGCGCAGTGGCGTTCTCCACCAGCGACACGGCGCGCGCCTCGCCCGGCGACAGAATTGCCGGTTTTTTCTTGCCCACGGGTTTCAACGTGGCCGCAGACTACCATCTCATCGCCAAACGGCATCTGCTTTTTGGGGAGGCGGCTGTCGACTCCAAAGGCAAAGTTGCCATCCTGCAGGCGGCTAAACTTAACCTCTCTCCCACCCTCAAGCTGTTGATGTTGTTCCGCCACTACAGCCGAGACTTCAGTGCTCCGTTAGGCAAGGGCTTTGGAGCCACCAACCGCAACAGCGGGGAAACAGGGCTCTATTGTGCTGCCGACTATATCGCGGGGAGGAACTGCGAGTTGTCGCTCTATGCCGACTATTATAGGCTCACTGCACCCAGCTACCGCACAGACGCGCCCGTGGCCGGTTTGGAATGCGGGCTTTCCCTGCAGTATCGGATGGGGCGCGACAGCCAGCTCCTTTGCAAGTACACATGGCGATCCCGGCCGCAAAACGGAGGCGAAAAATCGCATTTGCACACGATAGTCAACCGGCAACGGCACAAAGTGCGACTGCAATGGAGCGGCGCCCTCCACCCCTGTCTGAAACTCAAAAGCGAAATAGACTGGATATTCCAACATGAAGACGACACCCGAAAACATTATCAAGGCTTGCTGCTCTTCCAAGACGCCGCCATCGACATTGCACACATTGGATTAGCGGTGCATGCCCGCATCGCCTATTTCGACACAGACCGCTACGATGAGAGGCTCTATGCGTATGAGAACGATCTGTACTACGCTTTCACCGTCGGCTCCTACTACTACAAAGGCATCCGAGGGTACCTGATGTTGCGCTACAAATACAAGTGGGTCAGTCTGTGGCTGCGGTTGGCTCGAACCCATTACATTGACAGAGAAAAGATTGGCAGCGGTCTCAATCAAATTGACGCCCCTCACAAAACCGAAATAAAGGCGCAAATCCTGCTCTCCATCTGATTTCATACATATTTTTGTATGATTCCCCTGTTATCCATAGAGACGCGCAGTGGCACGTCTCTACATACGGCAATCTCATTGTTCTGTGTATATTCGAAATTTATGTACATTTGCAACTCTTTTTCCATAAAGGCATGACATCACACATTCGACAACGAGAGCGCCACTGGCTTCAGATCCTCCTGCTGCTCATCACATCCGTGGCGGCATTCGGTTCGTTGTTCTTTCATCCGCCTGTACACGACTTCTTCAACGAGTTCCTGCCCGAACGATTCGTCTTGGTAAACAGCATCCGACATGGCATTTTCCCCACATGGAATCCCTACCAATCCATGGGCACGCCGATACATGCAGACCCACAATCCGGTGCATTCTACCTGCCATTATGGTTCTTTGCACTGTTTGGGGAATACACCTCTATCAGTTGCGCCTTCGACTTTATCCTGCATGTCTTCATTGCCGCATGCGGCTTTTACGCCCTGACATACCGATTCACGAAGCATCGTTGGGCATCCTGCATCGCGGCTGCCGGATATATCATGTCAGGGTTTTTCGTGGGCAATGCGCAGCATCTTTCATGGATTATAGCCGGCACCTGGCTTCCTTGGGTATTGTGGGCTTGTTTTTCCCTCTTCGAAAAGCCAGACTTGAAAAACGCGCTTTTCACCGCCATTTTCACCGCGCTTCTTCTCACCGGAGGGTACCCTGGCTTTGCTTTTGTGCTCATATATATCGTCTTCGCCCTTTTTCTGTACCACACTATCCGTCACATCCATACCCACGACTTGCAAGGATTATGGCGTCTAATTGCTTTCTGCGGCATTGCCTTCGTCGGATGCATCATCCTCGCATCCCCAACTCTATACTCGATTCTCAGCATACGTCCTCTCATCACCCGGGGTGAGGGCCTTCCCTACGAGAGCATCAAGGAATCTTTAACAGCCCCCTGTCTGCTTTCCGTTTTCATGCCCTGTTCTCTCTGCAGCAATGATATAATATCTCATGTCGACGCCAGCATGTGCAGCCTCTTCATGGGTCTTCTAACCCCAATCTTTGCTGTGATCGGCATAATCAAGAACAGAAATGTGCCCCTATGGATATTCTTCGCTGCCGGAATCCTGGCAATGCTCACGGCATTCGGAACGAACCTGCCATTTCACAAGTTTGCATATAACTACTTGCCCCTCATAAGTTTTATTCGACTCCCCGCTCTTTTCCGGATATTCTTCATCATCCCGACCTTGGTCATGAGCGGAGTCGGATTGGCCTGTGTAATGAATGAATGGCCCAAATTCCGCAAATCCCTAATCATACTCTGCGGTGCCTCGACCGTGCTGCTGACCATCCTCTATATTCTCATGCAGACAAGTCTGTTTCCGGAAATCCAAGCAGTGATGGCTAATCACCCCAATATTCTGACGGAATGGAAGGCAGGCATTGTTGTATTCGCAGCCGCACTGATGATAGCACTGTTTTTCAGGACAAGGAACAGATTCGCCCCCTGGGTACTGTTATTCCTGATTGACTTGCTTGTGCACACTCACCTATGCAGCCCCTACACAGTCCACAACCCCATGGTAAAACACGATGCGATACCGTCAGCCGCCTATGTGGCGGATTTCCCCATTCCTGACTCTCTGACAAGTTGGCAAAACATCTTGCGGGAAGACCATTACTATATGTGGGAAAATGCAGGATGTTTTCGAAAAAAAGTGGAATGGCACGGTCGGAACCCCTTGATTTTCTGCGAGCACGAGCGCATGGTACGTGCATACCTCGAGACAGACAGCGTCATGCGTCTGCCCATTGCATTTTTCCCTGCTGCCGTATCCAACGACACCACCCGTTCCTTTTACAAAGCCGACACTGTTTTCACGACAGAAACTCAGGCACAGCATTACGATTCCACCTACAGTTCCACTCTCCGCATCCGGGAATTCAGTCCCAAGCGGATTGTGATAGAGACTCGTACCAACAAAGCGCGTCCGTTAGTGCTTTGCCAAAACACCACCCCTTGGTGGCAAGCCACGACTGAGACGGACCAGCGGCTCGACATTGTTCCTGTCGACCATGCTCTGCTCAGCATCCAAGCTCCCCAAGGCGACCATACCATCACATTCAAGTATCATCGTCCAATTTTACCCATCCTTTTCATCTTGGAATGCTTAGCCTTTTCTATCGCCATTGCGTTCACAATGAGTTCACCCCATAAAAAACGACAAAGACGAAGCATGTCAGATCCACACACCTCGTCCCTGTGAACAGTGATATTCAATCGTAATATTCCTACACGCCCGAATCAATGAGCTTGCCGTCCTCAATAAGGAGCGTGCGAGATGGGAACTTGTTGATCAAGTTAAAGTTATGCGTTGCCATCAAGACTGTGGTTCCCGATTGGTTGATGTGATGGAACACTTGGAAAATCTCTTCTGCGGTAATGGGGTCGAGACTGCCCGTCGGTTCATCGGCCAGTATGAGGTCGGGGTTGTTGAGCAGGGCGCGGGCGATACACACACGTTGTTGCTCGCCACCAGAGAGTTGGGAAGGAAGTTTGAAGTCTTTCGTTTCCAAGCCTACCAAAGCCAGGACCTCTTTGCAACGATTGAGCATGGCCTGCTTGTCTTTCCAACGGGTAGCTCGCAACACAAACAGAAGGTTTTCGATGACCGTGCTGTCGCTGAGCAACTGATAGTCTTGGAAAACCACACCGATCTTGGTGCGCAACTCCGGGATTTTCTTGGATTTGAGTTTTAGCAAATCATACCCGATCATCATCGCCTTTTCACCTTTGGGTTGGACCTCGGCGATAAGGGTCTTGAGGATCGAGGACTTGCCCGTGCCGGTCTTGCCCACCAGATAGACGAATTCTCCCGCCTTAATGTCGAACGAAATCTTGGACAGCACCAACAGCTGGCGTTGGTAAATGTCCACATTCTGGAAGGAGATCACATTCTCGAGAATAGGCTTCTCGGGGGCGGCGACCGTCTCGGTTTCAGGTTTTACATCTTCCACAACAGGCTGTTGCGGGGTGGCCGGAGTTGCTTCGGCTTGCTGGAGTTCTTCTGGATTAGGCATCGATATTGGCGTATGTGGCGTTTTGTTCGATAAATTCACGGCGTGGGGGCACCTCGTCGCCCATGAGCATGGAGAAGACACGGTCGGCTTCGGCGGCGTTCTCAATGGAGATTTGTCGCAGAGTACGGAAATTCGGATCCATGGTAGTGCTCCACAGTTGTTCCTCGTTCATCTCACCCAAACCTTTGTAGCGTTGCACGTGGACACTGCTTTCACTGCCGTTGCGGCCCATCTCGTTGACAAACTGGACACGTTGCTCGTCGCTCCATGCATAGCGCTGATCCTTGCCTCTCTTGACAAGATAGAGGGGCGGAGTGGCGATATAGACATGTCCCTGCTCGATAAGTTCGCGCATATAGCGGAAGAAGAATGTGAGGATCAAGGCAGCGATATGGCTTCCGTCAACATCGGCATCGGTCATGATAATGACCTTGTGATAGCGCAACTTGGAGAGGTTGAGGGCTTTGCTGTCGTCTTCCGTGCCGATAGTCACGCCAAGAGCCGTATAGATATTCTTGATTTCCTGGCTTTCGAAGATGCGGTGCTGCATGGCTTTCTCAACATTGAGGATCTTGCCTCGGAGGGGGAGGATTGCTTGGAAATGGCTGTCGCGTCCCTGTTTTGCGGTACCGCCTGCGGAGTCACCCTCAACGAGGAACAGTTCGCATTTGGAGGGATCCTTGGAGGAGCAGTCGGACAGCTTGCCCGGCAGTCCGGAGCCGCTGAAGGCCGTCTTGCGCTGCACCATCTCGCGCGCCTTGCGGGCTGCATGGCGTGCTTGGGCTGCCAGCACCACCTTGTCCACAATTTCCTTGGCATCCTTGGGGTTCTCTTCCAGATAGTTTGTCAACATCTCACCCACCATCTGGTCGACGATACCAGCCACCTCGTTGTTCCCGAGCTTGGTCTTGGTTTGTCCCTCAAACTGGGGCTCCGCGACCTTGACGGATATGATGGCAGTGATACCCTCACGGAAGTCGTCGCCGGAAATCTCGATCTTGTCCTTGGCGAGTTTGTCGAGCATCTTGTTGTCATCCGCGTATTTCTTGAGGGTGCGGGTCAGGGCACGGCGGAAACCGGCCAAGTGCGTGCCACCCTCAATGGTATTGATGTTGTTGACGTACGAATGGATCACCTCGTTGAAAGAGTTGTTGTATTGCATGGCCACCTCGACAGGGACACCCTGTTTCTCGCCCTCAATGTAGATGGGCTTGCTGGTGATCTTCGTCTTGCCCTCGTCCAGATAGGTGATATAGTCGCGCAAGCCATTCTCGGAATAAAAACGATTCGAAGGATGTCCGCCATTTTCATCAGTATGACGTAAATCTGTGATGGAAAGGCTTATGCCCTTATTAAGATACGCCAATTCCTTGAGGCGGTCTGCGAGGATGTTGTAATCGTAAACGGTCTCGTAGAAAATAGTGTCGTCGGGGGTGAACGTCACCTTGGTGCCGCGATAGTCCGTTTCGCCGACCACTTTCACGGGATAGAGAGGCTTGCCCAATTCATATTCCTGCATGTAGTGCTTGCCATCGCGGAAAACCTCGGCGGTAAGGTGCTTAGAGAGGGCGTTGACGCAGGAGACGCCGACACCGTGCAAGCCGCCGGACACTTTGTAGGAGTCCTTGTTGAACTTGCCTCCGGCGTGCAGCACCGTCATCACAACCTCGAGAGCCGAACGATGTTCTTTCTCATGCATGTCGGTCGGAATGCCGCGCCCGTTGTCCAAGACACTTATTGAATTATCTTCCAAGATTTTAACTTCAATGTTGTTGCAATAGCCAGCCAGGGCTTCGTCGATGGAATTGTCCACCACCTCGCTAACCAGGTGGTGCAGGCCACGCTTGCTGACATCACCAATGTACATGGCCGGACGCTTACGAACGGCCTCCAAGCCTTCAAGCACTTGGATGTTACTGGCACTGTAGGTTTCTTCTGTAGGTTTCTGGTTTTCTAACTCGCTCATTTTCAGGCTAATTGATTATTTTCTTAAAACGTGCAAAGATACAAAAAAAATGGTTTGGTTCAGACGTTTTCCATGCAAATATAATATAGTAACAATAAACCCTCGCACTTCACGTTAAGAAACCTGTTTCTGAACCCTTTCATAGAAATCTATCAACAAATAACATACTCAACAAAAAAGATGAAAAAACATTTTTTTGCTCCCTTTATCATGCTCGCATGCTTGCTGTGTTCATGCAAATCATCTTCAACTTCCGATAGTACAGGCACGACCACGGCACCCACAGAAGCTGACACCGTCCGCACGGCCTACGTTGACAGCACGCACAACCCCGAGGGTTTCGTACTCCTCACAGATGTCATTCCCGATGCCATTCTCGAAATCCGCTACTACAGTACCTACAATTTCGCGGGCACCCGCATTGACGGTTATCTCCAACCCATTGCGTTACTCACTGTGGAAGCGGCCAACGCCCTCAAGAAGGTGAGCGACGAACTGAAGGAGCAAGGCTATCGACTCAAAATATACGACGCATACCGCCCGCAACAGGCTGTAGACCACTTCGTTCGCTGGTCAAAGAATCCGAACGACACATTGACGAAGCAGTATTTTTATCCCATGTTCGACAAACCCTATCTTTTCGACAACGGCTACATCGCCCGCAGGTCCGGCCACACACGCGGATCCACCGTTGATTTGACGCTGTTCGACATGCGCACAGAGAAGGAGGTCGACATGGGCGGCACCTTCGATTGGTTCGGCATCGAAAGCCACCCCTCCTACACCGCCACGCTCACGCGCCAGCAAATCGCCAACCGCATGCTCCTGCGCAACGCCATGATCAAACACGGATTCAAGCCCATCGAAACCGAGTGGTGGCACTTCACCCTCAAAAACGAGCCCTACCCCAACACCTATTTCAACCACCCCGTATACTGGAACGTGCAATAACGGTACGGTTTAATGGTCTCCACTCCGCCTTGCATAGTGGAAATGTATTAGCTTTATCCCCGCAAACTGACACCTTGGCCACGAACCGAGATGTCTCAGTCCTTAACTTTCATTAAAGTCCAACTCTAACTGCAGTCGCCGCGCGCGGTCGGCATCGCTCTCCTCACGATGGTTTCCCACACCGAGGCCAAGCAGGCGGATGGGATGCTCGCGATAGTCGACCTCCTTCATGAGTCTCTTGGCCAGCGGCAAAATCTCCTCCTTCGAGCGCAGGATGTAATCGACCGTGACACTGCGGGTTATTTGCTTGAAGTCGTGGAACTTGACCTTCAATGTCAAGGTGTAGCCTTCGAAGTCGGTGCGTTCCAGCCGCCCGAGCAGTTCCAACACAGTCTGGTAGAGTGCGATGGTCACGTCGGAAGGTTTGTCGATGTCCGTCTCGAAAGTCCGTTCACAGCTCACGGACTTGCGTTCCCACTCGGAGATGACGGGCCTGTCATCCCTGCCGTTGGCAAATTCGTGAAAGATGCGTCCCACCTTGCCGAAGGCAGCGATGAGTTGCGCCACGGGCATCTCGCGAAGGTCCGCGCCCGTGTATATGCCCATTTGGTGCATCTTCTCGGCAGTTTTCTCCCCTATTCCCCAGAATTTCTCTATGTTCAGGTCGGCGATGAATTCCAAGGCCCGGTCGGGATGGATGACGCAAAGGCCGTCAGGCTTGCGGTAGTCGGAGGCGATTTTGGCGAGGAACTTGCAGTAGCTCACGCCCGCCGAAGCAGTCAGTCCCGTGCGTTCACGGATGGCCTGCTTGATTTCGCGAGCGATGTCCACACCGAGCGGAATGCCACGCTTGTTCTCGGTCACGTCAAGGAATGCCTCGTCTAAAGATATTGGCTCGATAAGCGAAGTGTATTCGGAGAAAATCTCACGGATTTGCGCCGACACGGCCTTGTATTTGTGAAAATCGGGCGGGACAATGACAAGATTGGGGCAGAGTCGTTTGGCGGTTTGTATGGCCAAGGCGGAATGCACGCCGTATGGCCGTGCCTCGTAACTTGCCGTGGCCACGACCCCACGGGGCGCATCGTGTCCTACAGCCACGGGCTTGCCTCGCAACTCGGGCCGATCGCGCTGCTCCACGGCTGCGTAGAACTGATCCATATCGACATGAATAATCTTGCGGTACATGATTCCAGGTTTTGCGACATCACTCGGATACATGCCGATTTATCGTATCATCTCCTCCAACAGCACCTTCCAATGCCCGGGCAACACAATATGATGATTTCCAATGGGATTCGTAAGGAAATAGGACATCCTCGACTTGTCGGACAACTGGACAACCTGCTGCGTGCGACAAAGGTCGGGCTGGGATTGGTTCCGAACCAAGACGCCTTCTTCCACGAAACAGCGCGCAAGATCGCCTGACAGTTTGAAGATGGTGACAGGTCCCTCCTTCATGAAGCCCCTGATGCCCACGCCGATGCCCGACTCAAAATGGGTGTCCAATTCGTAACTATCCACCATATTGAACGGTATGGTACAGTGTGCCATAAGAATTTCCCCAGTCTCCGGATCGATGCGGGCGGGATTGGCCTGAAAGCCAGAGACACCCACAAGCGACTTAGCCACCATCATCGAAAGCAACGCGGGAATGTCGCCTTCGCAACCCGCCACAACCCCTTCGGCATTCAGCTTGGCCAAAGCTAAGCAACCCGTGTTGCGGACAGCAGGCAACAGGTCAAAGCACCGCAACGTAAAACCCTGAAGCTGATACTTTTCCACAACAAACTTCAAGGCCATGTAAATTTGGTTTGCACCCGGAAGCGCCCCCACTATTTGCGGGTTCGCGGAAGCCTCCACGGGCATTTCCAAGGGCGCAGACTGAATCACATCCAACAACCTCGTCATAGGAATATCGACCAACTCGATGCCTAACCTACATTTCACCGCCATTCGATCCACGTCGCTGGAAATAAGCCAGTCTGAGGGCTTTCCTATGATGCCCAAACGACATGCCCGCAATTTGTTCCGGGCAATCGACACTCGTTCCAACATCCTGATTCTCTTGCCAATATACTCTTTGCCACCATGAAGAATCTCGCCATCAACGCCACTTTTCCGCAAGTAAGACAAAATTTCCATGGAAGCGGCGAGGGAGTTGCTCTTGCCCGAAGTCAACAGATAGAAAGGATGGTGGCTCGCCTTTTGCAAGGCAGCGAACATCTTGCGGAATATACCTTCCGTGCCGCCCGTTTGGACGTAAATGAGGCTCAACGGATAACTTCCGTAGTCGGAATAGTCATTTCCGCGGCAATCGAAATCGTGCTGCAGTCCGGCGAGAAACTCTTGGGTAATTGAGGCAACAGCTTGTTTATCGTGCAACTCTGAGGCGAGGGTGTAGATGGCAATGTTCATGTCAAGGTGATTTTGCATGTTGGAAACAACATAAGTATGGGCACTAAGCCTTTGCAGTGCGCAAAAATACAAAAATATGCGATTTGCATAAAGTCATGGGCACCTGTAAAAACGAATAAATCATCTTTTTCCTATTTTTGCAACACTATTATTCACTCAAGACCACCCCAATGGGCAAATCCCACATCCTATTGATAGTTTGCTTGTTAGCACTTCGATTGGGTCTTCACGCCCAGGAGACGTACCGCTATGTGCAGACCTTCGACCACGAAATTTCGGTTTTGGTGGTCAACGCGGGCTGGGATGCGCAATTCATCCAAGAGCCGTCAGGCACTGAAAGCCAAGTGGTTTTCATCACCCACTGCCCCGACTTCTTTGAAGAGGGCGAGCAGCCGCATCTTGTCGAATTTCCCGTCGAAGGCGAGATGATCCTGCGGGAGAATCGCCTCATGCCGCGCAAGACTGTTGTGGAGATCCACATCGCCAAGCCGCTCCGGAACATCATCCTTTCACCAGACGCACGACTCAGCATAGGCAACTACGATGCAGGCCAGACGCCATTGAGCGTTGATGTCCAAGACAATGCGCAGCTATCCATCGGCAGGCTCACCAGCCAGACCAAAGTGACGTTTGTAACACGCGGCGCCTCCACGCTAACATGGAACAGCATCACTGCCCAGAAACTCACTCTTTGGACCAGTCCGCGAAGCCAAGTAAACGAAGGGGCCGCGCAAGTCGGGGAATTCAACAGACACGGGCTGACCGAAATCAAGGAGAAAATAGGGCTCAACAGCGACAAGCACTCCCCCGACACCATCCCATGGTACAATCGCGGATTCTTCAGGTTCTTGGACGCGAACATAGGCATTGGGTTCTCCTCCACTTTCGGCAACATCGACCTCACGTCACTGGCCTCGCCCTACAAGGTCGCCAACGCCACGACCTACATGCTGCAAGTCACCACTCGCGACCTCCATGTGCGTCGTTTCTTGGCATTCCGGGCCGGCATCAGCCTGACATACAGTCGCCAACGACTCAAGAACAGCGTCTGCGTCGTGGACCGGCTGCTCGTCATTGACACCACGGCCGCAGGGATCACACACCAACAATTCCTCAACACACTCTCCGTCGGCGTTCCGCTGACCGTTGCATTTACGCCCCACGCTTCGTTCTGGAAAGACTTCGCAGGCGTTTCCCTTAGCCTCACGCCTATGTATGTGCACAACAGAAGGCTCCGGTCTCGCAAAATGAACGAAGATGGCAAATGGCGCAGGTCTTCCGACCGTATCAACATCTTCAGGCCCTTCAACTTGCGAGGCAGCATCGGACTCGACCTGCACATTTCGCCCAGCCACACACTCCATCTCGAATTCTCGCTGGACCTGCTGCCCACCTTTCAAGATGCGACCAAAACCAAGTTCATTCATCACTTCGGCATTTCCTTTGCTCTCTAAAGCATAAACACTAAAACCATTGCAATGAAAAAGCTTACCTTACGAATCATTTTGTCGACCCTGTTAGTTTGCGCAGCCGCATCATCGGCCAACGCCCAATGGTCTATCGGACTGAGGGGCGGATGGAACCTGACCTCCATCACGCGCTCCAACGCGGGGCGCATCGACGAGTCCTACTCGCCCCAAAGCGGCTTCGACGTCGGCATCGAGGGACGCTATGCCTTCAAGAACTGGGTGGCTCTGCGCGTTGACCTCAATCTTATGCGCCGCTCCCATCGCATGGACCGCCATCTCAACTACTTGGAGCCTGTCTACACCAGCCATCACAACCTTTACCTGATGCTTCCCGTGACCGCCGACTTCTCCTTCGGCGGCGAGCATCTGCGCGGGCACGTCCTGCTTGGCGGATATGCCGGATATTGGCTCCGTGAACGGCGAGAAGGGACGACCTACTGGATGACCGACTACTATGTCTACTTCAACGACTTTAACGAGATTCGGGAGTTCAATCGCGAGGACGCCCGGTTCTGCGCCGGTGTGACAGGTGGCCTCGGACTCTCATACGACATCAACGACCACTGGGCCTTGAACATAGAGGCTCTCTACTATTATGACCTCACCAGCCATCACCGAGGCTATGCCAATCTCCGCGACCCGCGCTACCTCAACACCCTTTCCGTCAACTTTGGTGTTTCCTATAAATTTTAAATCCAGCATATCATGAAAAAGATCATCATACTCGCAGCCACTGCAGCATTTCTTTTCACTGCCTGCCGCCAAGAGGCAGACTATCATCCCTATATAGGCGAAAGTGGCAAATTGGCGTATAACACCTACACCGAACAGTTTGAATACATCTGGAAATGCATGAGCATGGGCTACGTCTTTTGGGACGTGGACAACACCGACTGGGACGCCGCCTACCGTAATTACCTGCCCAAATTCCAGGAACTCGACAGGATTGTGGAGAGCGGAGGCACCGTGCCAACCTCCACCCTTGCACAATTATACGAAGACATGATGGGCGACATGAAGGATCACCACATGTATGTGCGCATCCGCAACCTGTTCCCTGCCGCCGACGAAATGTACCGGTTTGCCTACGTACAACCCGGTGACAAAGAGGTCAGTTCCAGGGATTACTTTATAGAATCGGCAAGCGTGGAGAAACAGCGGATTCTGGACTTCTTAGGCAACATTGAGTCGCAGTACGGCATTGCCGCGCATGAGACCGCCACTTATCCTGTCCCGGAACTAGGCTCGGAGGTTACCTACGTTTACTGTCTCATCGTACTTCCAGACGGGCGCAAGATCCCCTATCTGTGGCAGTCCTTAGCCGCCATCACCCCCGTGGTGCGTTCCGGAGACGGCAACACCGTAGTGGAGCAATGGCTCAAAGCCATCGTGGAGACCCCGCACAACGAGCTGGCCGGCATCATCCTCGATAACCGCGACAACCGCGGCGGCTACCAAGACGATCTGGACTACCTCGTCGGCAGTTTCCTCAACGAGCGGACCGAGATTTTCAAGACCCGCTACAAAGAAGGGCCCGGCCGCTTGGAGCATTCCGTCTGGACCCCCTACTACATTGAGCCCAACAAACAATTCCACCGCGACATCACGGCCGAGAACATCCCATACGTCGTGATATGCGACATCAACTCCGTGAGCATGGGCGAGATTGAGCCGATGACCATCAAGGCCGTGTTGCCCACCGCACATACCATTGGCGAACGCACTTACGGCGGCACAGGACCCCTGCAGCCCGCAGAGGATGTCAACCTGAATTACGGAGGCCCCTTCGGGGACAACAGTTCTTCGGGACTGCACTATATCTACACCTCGTCATTCGAAGCCCAAATCGAGGGCAAGGTGATGGAGGGCCTCGGCCACACGCCTGACCAGATCATCCTGCGCAAAGACTACAATGGCGACCTCAAGCCGCAACTTGACGCCGCCATCCAATACATCATGCATAGATAAAAGCCCCGATCCCATAAAAAAAGTGCGCGCCACATCTCAATGTAGCGCGCACTTTTCATTTTCCCGTCTTTACAACGATGCTTTCAGGATCTCCAAGATATCCTGCTCATTGAGCGGCGCCCAGGCCTCCTCCAGGCCTTCGTTGACAGCGATATGGTGTGCCATCTCGCCAAGACGTTGGTCGTCGATGCCCACCTCGCGCAACGACATGGGAATGCCAAGTTCTTTGAAAAAGTCGTAAGTCTTCCGAATGGCCTGTTCTGCTATTTCCATCGGAGCTAAATTGGCGTCAATGCCGAACAGCATGGTGCCATAGGTCACGAAACGACCCACCGTCTTCTCGTTGAGGATATGTTTCATCCAGCGCGGAGTGATGATGGCCAGGCCCTCACCATGGGTAATGTCGTAATAGGCACTCAGGGCGTGCTCAATGCCGTGCATAGGCCAGCCGCTGTGTCCGTTGCCGTTACAGAAGATGCCGTTGCAGGCCAGCGTGCAGGTGTAGAACACCTCGGCGCGCGCCTCGTAGTCGTCAGGATTGGCCAGCACCTTGGGAGCATTGAGCATCAGGCTCTTGAGAGCCGCAATGCACATGCCGTCATTGAGGGTGGTGTATGGTTCGGCGAAGAACTGCTCCATTACATGGTTCATGGCATCTGCGATGCCCGCACGCGTGTGTTTCGGCGGAATGGTGAACGTGTACTCGGGGTCGAGCAAAGATACGGCGGGATAGAGATGCGGGTCGATGTAGCCGACCTTGTCGTTAGTCTCGGTGCGGGAGATGACACTGGCCGCATCGTACTCGCTGCCGGTGGCCGCCAGAGTCATGATGTCGACAATGGGCAGAGCCGCCTGCGTCTTCACCTGGTAGGTGATAAGGTCCCACGGCTCGCCGTCGTAGCAGGCGCCCGNNCCCGCCGCGATGGCCTTGGAGCAGTCGAGCACGCTGCCGCCTCCCACGGCAAGAATCACGTCGATATGATGTTCCTTGCACATCTGCACGCCCGGCACCACACTCTGTGTGTATTTAGGGTTGGGCTCGATGCCCGGAAGTTCGAAAACCTCGAAGTCCTTCAACAGATTCTTGACCTTGTCGTAGAGGCCGTTGCGCTTGATGCTGCCTCCGCCGTAGGTCATTAAAACACGTTTGCCGAAAGGTTTCATCACCTCAGGCAACTTTTCCACCACATCCTTGCCAAACACAATGCGGGTGGGGGTACAATAATTGAAATTGATCATCTTTTTAGTTTGTTAGTTTATGAAGTCATTGATAATAGCCAAAGCCGAACATCCATATTCCATCTGCGTGGCAAAAATACGACTTTTTTCAATAAGGCTTTCAATAAATGAGTTGAATGTTTTTTCTCAAGGAATTCATCAACAATTCTTGAACGCTTCTAAGGCTTCGACAAGTATCGCACGGTGCTGTTCTTTGTGGCGGAAAAAATGGGAATTATATACCTAATGGCACAAATCAGGGTCTTCTTTTTTTTATTTGGGCGTGCCGGCGCGGCGGGAAACACGGCACATCCGAACACACCATCCAATACCGCCGCGCCGTCGGGCTTTCCACTGCAATGATTTTGGCTTAGTGTCCACCACCATTCCGCCGCCGACGATAGGAGGTGGCGGAATCTCCGACTGACCGGCACCCATTCTCGCCAAAATCATTTCCGTTTCAATCCCTCACGCATGCTCGTTGAACGCCACTCCTGTTTCGCGGCAAACAGCACATAACCTCGTATCATGGTTCTCCCTTGCCGCGATTTTTCCGCGCACCGTCCCTCATCCAGAGGTTGCTGCGCATCCCGTCACCACACTTGCTTCGCTTCGTGTGGTGTTACAAAAAGGAAGGCCTCTTCGAGGCCCATGCAATTACATTGTCACTGCCCCTTCAGACGTGTTCCGAAGGAACACCCTTCTCTGTAACCCCACATCGAGCGACTGCTGACAGCTAAAAATCAAACCCGACGCTCAAATAGGCGCCCCAACGGGTGGGCTGGCCGTTGGCCGACCAATGCACATTGAACAATATCGGCCCAATGAGCGACTTGTGGCCGTACTGAAGGGCAAAACAATAATCCGTGGGGCGTATGTAGTCAACCCCGTGTATATGGTCACCCTTTTTATCGAACAAAATGTAGGCCTTATAGAGGGAAGTTATGAACGAAATGTAATCTTTGCGCCCGATTTGGTAGCGCAAATCCATCCTGGCGACAGCGGTGGTGTTGCTGCCGTACACGGCTTGCAACACATTATAGCCCACATACGAAAGCTGATTGCTGATAAACTCCCCATCACACAAACCGCCGACAAAAGACATATGGGCATCGTTATGCGACGCAACCTCCCGATTGAAACTGGCAAAATCCAAGGTCTGCTTAGAGGCCAAACTCCCGGAGAGCATGATAACAAAACGCTTGACCACGGGAATGACACCCTTGACGTGCATGTAAAAGTTATGGTAACGGAGAATATAATCTTCCGGGGTCCTGCTGTGAAAGACCAAGTCATATCGTCCACCGACATCAACGCCATGAGTGGGGAAATATTTGTCATCGGTATTGTCGAATGCTCCCTCCACGAAAAAGGACAAAGCATAGTTGTCCCAACGATTCCTGTACATATAAGCCGCACCCTCCATATAATAGTCGAAATCATCGACAGTCTCATTTACCGTACTGTCGTCAGGCATCAAATGCAAGAAAACGGTGGACAATGCATACGGCATCATATTCAGTTCGAATCCTCCTTTGTAATAACCGTTATGCAGCCATTGGTTGTCTCTGACATAGAGTTGCAGCCGATTGTTCCAGTAGTTGTATGTACAAAGCGTGCGAAGGACATAATCGGATATCATGGAATGAAGAGGGCTGACTCTCAATTGAGCATAGGACGTTTTAATATCCGCGCCAAAGGCGGGGCCGCGACGCGGGACGTAATAGAGGTCCAGTTCGCCCTTGAGGTTCTTGCCGATGACAGCGGAGGCGTCGAATTTGAAGCCGTACGGTTTGCGACTGTTGAATCCGAAGTTGATTCCCAGGGAAATAAGGTCGCGAGAGGTGAACCGCAGCCCGGCGCCCAGCTGATGGATGGGGCCACGCTCGCCCTTGAACGCCAAGGTGTATGGTTCGCGCGAGCCTTCGATCCGATAGGAAGCGTTCTTGAAGAGGCCGCTGCCATAGAGCACGGCCAGCGCATTCTCTATGTCATCGCGATTGTAGCGCTTGCCCGTGTCCAACTCGATGTTCCGCAACAGGAAGTCCGTGAGTTCGTTGCTAATCCCATCGAAACGAATATTGCCGACAAGGATGTCCTCTTTGGCTATGTTCACCCCCCGAGGCTTCTTCTTTTGGTCTTTCATCTTCTTTGATTTCTCAAGTCCAGGCTTCACGGCACGGAGAATGACCTGCAGACTGGAGTCCTGCTGCTTGGCAGCTTCATGTCCACGATGAATACACTCGACGATATTCTTGGTTTGAAAACTGAACATGTTCATACCGTCCATGTTGGGATGGATATAGACATCCGCAAGCGGGATATTATGATCGTACGCCTCCTTACCCATGAGCGCAATGCTCTGTTGCAGCAATTTGCCCATGCCATTGACTTCCTCGAACGACCGGTTTTGGCCCAAGTCCACGCCTATCACATAATCAGCGCCCATAGCACGCGCCATATCCGCCGGGAAATTATTGCGTGTGCCGCCATCCACAAGCACCATCCCCCTGTTTCGTACCGGGGTGAAATAGAGCGGTATAGACATCGTGGAGCGCATCGCCTCCGGCAAGTTTCCGCTAGTCCAATACCTGGTTTTCAGAGTCACCAAATCAACAGCCACACAGCAGTACGGGATAGGCAAGTCGGAAAAGTCTATGGAATCCTGATAGCCGACTGTAAGGCTGTTTATTAGGTTATAGACATTGTATCCGTATGCTATTCCTTCAGGCATATTGGCGACCAAGCCATGCCGAATAGCCTGTTCACCGACATCGGATGAAGCCGCATGGCTCTCCACCTCCATCATATCACGTTTGAGAAACCTGCCGCCTTTGCGGTCTGACATTCTCTTGTTTTTATCATAATAGAACGGAATATGCAGGGCGTAAGTTTCGTTGAACTTGCGTCGCCGGTAGTTGAGTTTCTCCGTGGGCACAAAATCACTCATCATCACACTCCAGTCCATGTTGACGAGGATGGTGTCGATGAGGGCTACGGGATGCCCCATGGCGTAAAGGCCGCCGACGAGTCCACCCATGCTGGTGCCGAGCACCATATCGATGGGGATGCCTATCTCTTCGATGTACTCGAGTGCGCCCACATGGGCAGCACCTTTGGCTCCACCCCCCGACAACACAATCGCAACCGTAGGGCGATATTTGCGTATGGAGTCCATCTTGTGGCGCATGCGCGCAATGGCCGCCGCATCAGCCGACGGGTCGACACTGGTAGTGGCAAGGTCATGCTGTGCTTGGACAAGGCCCAAAATCAAGAGCATGGATAATAAGGAGAGGAGTCTCTTCATATTAATCGTTTTTGTTGCTACACGCTGACGTTTTTTTGCATTTTCGGATGCCGTGAATAATAGAAATAGAGCATCAGGTCAATGAAGACCATCGTGCCGTTCAGCACATAGAGCCACATTACGATGTCGTAATTGTGTGTGAGTTTGTGGATGATGCCGAAAATGTAGCCTAAGATGATGAGCGACATGAACAGGGGGCTCTTGCCGGCCACGACCTTCGTGCGAAGCGCCTTGGCGATCGAGATGGGCCAGCTTACCGCAAAACAAAGGAGGAACAACACCTCCCAAATGCTAAATTCCATAATAACAGGCTATATAGGTTAATTTTTCTTCCAGACGTTCACAACCTCACCGATATACTGGTAATGGATACCGGCGGGAAAGTTCTTATACCGTTCACGGGGCACATCACTGCGGTAATGCTTGGGGTCGAATTGATCGCCTCCATACATCATGCGGCATTCAATCACAAGATCAGCTTCAGCATAGTAGGGTGTGCCATTTTCCGTGTAAAGGGTGTGCAGCCCGAGTGCCTGAGCCTTATTGCCGTCACGGCCAGAGTGGGAACCCATGTAGTCCACCACCCTATTGTCGGGGAAGTGCATAATGGTAAAATACTCATATTTGTCCATAAACTCACGGGTGTAGCGTTTCTCAGCCACATAGACGGTAACCGCAGGGCGTTTACCCCATAGCGTGCCAAGCGCGCCCCATCCGATGGTCATGGCATTGCTGTGTTGCGAATCGCCGGAGCACAGCAGGAGACCGTGCCCATTGTCGCCCGTATAGAATGAAAATCCTGCGGGCATCTCCTCCAATGACATCACATCAATTTTCTTAAAGCCCAAACTTTGGGCATCCTTGGTGGGGGTTGGGGCCAATGAGCGCGAGCGCAACTCCTTCACATCAACCTTGGCGGCATACTCGAGAGCGACACGCACGTTGGCGATGATGGCATTGGAGCTGAATGTGGCACCGCTAACGGCATCCACATCCTTGTCAATGCCCTGTTTGACTGTCAGTCCCGTCCAACTGCCAAGCAAACGAGCCGCCTGTTGGAAGAAACTGGGGGTCTCGTCATTGGGAAGAGCCGAGACTTTGACGACTTTACCATCAAAAATGTAGACCTCCACGGGCACAGTGCCGATGAAGCCCTTGATATCCTTGCCTATAGTCGCAGTGTTCACGATCATCGTATCGTCGCTGAAACGCACAGGGTCGCCGGGAGCATCCAGTTGCTCCACACAACGCCGCGCGGCGTGCATGGACTTGGTCTCCTTGAACTGCATGGCTGTCAACGCCACAGAAATCGTCAGGAAAGAAATGACACATACTATTCCCAACATATTTTGCTTAAATTTGAAGCTCTTTTTCATAAATATAAAAATAGAATATAATATGCTTGCAGATTTCAAAAACGCCGCAAAAATACAACAAAATCCCTTATTCCGGACTTTCTTAGAAACACAATTCAACCTTTTTTCCTTAACATTTTGCAGGACTTCATCTTTGACTTTTTTCTCAAAGAATAAGTCAACAGCAACAAAAAAAATGATATTTTTGCACCTTTGTTTTTCGCCCGGAAGCGAAAAGATTCTCTAACATTGACTCAATGAAGAACATTCTACATCTATACGCCGACAACGTTTCTTCCGCCTGCATAGACGAGCTTGTCACACGCACCGAGGGCAGCATCCACAACATCACTGTCGCCATCGCGACGAAGGACGACAACAAGCCTGCACCTGTATCCGGCCTGCATTCGCCCACGCCCTGCGATCCCAGTTCCCTCTTTCACTTCGACAAGATGGTCGCAGAGACTGCCGCCTTCATTGAACAAAACGTCCACATGGAAGAGATTGGGCTTATCCATGCGCACTCCGTATGGCCGGGTGGAGCCGTGGCGCTTGAGCTACACCGCCGTCACGCCATTCCCTACATTGCCGCAGTGGATTTTGAAGACATCCGTTTCTGGGCCGACAACCCGCAGCGCGGGCGCAAGACTGCCGTCCCCGTTTTGCTGCAAACCCTGCGCACCATCTTTCACGACCGCAACCATCAGGACTTTGTTGCCAACCGCCTCTCCAACGAGGACTCGGACCGCATTTTCAGCCACGCACTCAGCATCTGCGACGGCATCGACCCGTTCTGGTTCCAGAATCTGCACATACACAAGCCCGTATCGATGGTACACACACGCCTGCTGTTAGCAGGCGCAGACCTCCAGCCCAAGAGCGTGACGCCCGTCAAGAAAGCGATCCAACTGCTGCACAAAAAGAACTACAACGTCTCGCTCAACGTCATGGGATGCAACATAGCCGACAGCACAAACATGCACGTCATCCCCACCATCACACGCGACGCCCTTTTTCAAGAGTTTCGCAACAACGACATCTATATCGTGCCGTCGTTCAAAGACACCGCACGTCCATTCTATGCAGAAGCCTTGTCGCAGGGTCTCCCCATCATCCACAATATGTACGAAGCCCCCGAAGGGCTTTGTCCTGACGGCAAAATCGGCTATGCCGCAGACCTGCACTCCGCTGATGACCTTGCAGAAAAGATCCTTTACGTGGGCGAGCGCTTCGCCACCATCGAGCAGCACATCACCGACCTGCATCCCCTGCAAATCTATAACTGGGACGAAATCTACCGCATCTATCTGCGTGTATACGAAGAAAATGCAAAGTTCTAAAGCATAAACTTCACAACCATGGACACTTGGAAAACACGGACAGAGCTTCTGTTGGGAGCGGAAGGCCTCCGCCGGTTAGAGCAGGCACACGTGCTGTTGGTGGGCGTGGGCGGCGTGGGAGCATACGCTGCCGAACAACTATGCCGCGTCGGTATCGGTGAACTCACCATTGTGGATGCCGACACCGTGTCCGTCAGCAATATCAACCGCCAGCTACCGGCATTGCACTCCACCGTCGGTCAGAGCAAAGTTGAGGTGATGGCCAGACGCCTCTTGGACATCAATCCTGAACTCAAGCTGCACTGCATCCACGAGTTCCTGCGCGACGAACGCACCGCCGAATTACTCAATGCCGCACGTTACGACTGCGTGGTGGATGCCATTGACACCCTGTCGCCCAAGGTGTACCTCCTCTTCGAAACGCACAAACGAGACCTTCCCGTCGTCTCCGTAATGGGTGCGGGCGGCAAAATGGACCCCGGGCAAGTACAGATCGCAGACATTGCCAAATCACACCATTGTGCCTTGGCCAAGATGGTACGCAAGCGTCTCTATCGTTTAGGGGTCAAGCACGGGATCACAGTCGTGTTCTCCCCCGAGCACGTGCCTGACGAAGCTGTTGTCATCGACGAGGAGCCAACCGCCAACAAACTCTCCACCGTGGGCACCATCTCTTACATGCCCGCCGTGTTCGGATGTTTCGCCGCCTCTGCCGCGATAAGGGCGTTGTTATCGCATGCATAATGCGCACTTGTAGCGTACGTTCCACGACCGCACGTCTTCCGGCCAAATATTGGAAAGGCTACAGCATAATTTCCTCAAACTCCCTTTTAAACCAAGTCAGTTGCCGTTTGGCATAGCGACGGGTATGCGTTTTGATATCCTCCACAGCCCGCTCCAAGCTGCATTTCCCATCGAAATAGTCAAACAACTCCTTATACCCCACCGTGTTCAGGGCATTCAAATCCCGGAAGGGATAGAGCCCGCGCGCCTCTTCGAGAAGGCCTTGCTCCATCATCTGGTCCACACGGCGCCCGATACGGTCAAAGAGCACCTCGCGGGGACGGTTGAGGTAATATTTCTGGATATGGAAGTCACGGGGATGCGGCACACCGTTCAGGAACGAGGAGTAGGGCTTGCCCGTCTGAAGGCATATTTCCAAGGCCCGGCAGAGCCGCTTATGATCGTTGGGGTTTATGTTATTGCCGGATTCTGGGTCAAAGAGGAGCAACTGGGCGCGCAAAGCATCAAGGCCGTTGGTCTCCAACAGTTGATGGACATACTTACGAACAGCCGGGTCGGGGTCCGGCATCTCATCCACGCCCTTACAAACAGCATCAATGTATTGGGGACTTCCACCTGTCATAATCACAACAGGATGGGACACAAAAAGCGTCTCCAACAAATCCAGCACCTGATGCTCGAAGATGGAGACATTGTAATAGTCGTGTATGGAGAGCGTGCCGACGAAATAGTGTTGCACGCGGGCAAGTTCCTGAGGCGTGGGACGCGCCGTGCCGATGCTCATCTCCCGGAACATCTGGCGAGAGTCGGCGGAGACTATGACCGTGCCAAGCCGTTCCGCAAGGGAAAGCGTGTACTCGGTCTTTCCCACCGCAGTCGGGCCCGTGACGACCAACAGGGTGCGATCCTCAATAGTCCTGGAAATCATTCAAGTCGCTGAAATCCTCCTCGTCGTAGACATCGCCGAAAAGATTGTCCTCTTCCGGTTCATCCTCCTCTTCATCAAGAAGAAGGTCTTCTGGAGTAGGCAAATCGACATCATTGACGGACACCGGCAATTCCATCGCCTTGAAAGTACAACGAGGGAAGCCCTTGGGGTCATCGGTCTGCAACACCTTTTGCAACTCGATGTAGAACACCTTCGGGTTCATGAAGTCGTATTCGTACATGATGTGCTGGTGCGGGTCTGAGATGAAATCCTTGAGGATGCTTTCGCTCATCACGAAAGTTGGCAAATGGGACTTGGTGCTGTACTCGTCCATGTCATCGTATTCCGGTTCTTCTGTCACCTCGTCGTCTGAGGTGTCCATCAGCGTGATTTCCTTCTGTTTGTTCCACTTGGGGTCACAGATGGAGAATGCGGCGAACTCGTTACCCTTCAAACCGATGCAGTCGTACAGCAGTTTGTGGAAGGACTCGAAGTTGTCGTTGGCAAGGATTTCCACGTCACGTACGAAATCCTCCACTTCGTCGTAATAGACTCTGAACTTGTAGTAATACATAGGTGAATGGTTTTGGTGAAGAAAAAAGAAGGGCCGGATTACTCTTCCGCGGGTTCTTCGGGCTCTTCCATGTTATGGTATACGTTGGTCACGTCCTCGTCATCGTTGATTTTGTCGAGAAGGACGTTAACCTCGGCGCGTTGTTCGTCGGTGAGGGTTTTGAGTTCCTTGGGGATACGGTCAAGTTTAAAGCTCTTGATTTCCAATCCGTTGTCTTCCAAATACTTTTGGATAGGTCCAAAAGCGGTAAAATCAGCCATAATGATGACCTCTTCATCGTCGGCATCTATTTCGGCGTCGAAATCCATCATGGAGAGTTCGAATTCCTCGATGTCGAGTTCGGGTTTGCGGACAATGGTGAAGATGCATTTGTGGTCAAAGAGGAAGTCGAGCATACCGGAGGTGCCGAGGGAGCCGCCGAACTTGTTGAAATAGCTGCGGATATTGGCGACCGTGCGTTGGTTGTTGTCGGTGGCGGCTTCGATAAGGATAGCGATGCCGTGCGGTCCGCGACCTTCGTATACCATCTCCTTGTAGTCAGACTGGTCTTTCTCGAAGGCACGTTTGATGGCGCGATCGATGTTGTCCTTGGGCATATTTTCATTCCGGGCCGTTTGGATAAGCAGACGGAGTTTGGAGTTTTGTGCAGGATCGGGGCCACCCGCCTTTGCTGCCATCGTGATTTCCTTGCCAATGCGAGTGAAGGTGCGAGCCAAGTATGCGTTACGTTTGAAGATTCTTGCCTTTCTATATTCAAAAGCTCTTCCCATAGTGTTGTGTGTTTTAAGGTTAGGTTTTAAAGTTAGGTACGGTGTGACGCGGAAGGAGTTCTTAAAGAGCAACTCACCGACAACACACCATCAATCGGCGGCAAAAATACAAAAAAGCATTAAGTCTCGCAACCTTCCCCGTTTTTTTTCTTTCAACAATGAAATGTTGTTTTTTAAAAAGTCCTGTCAGAGTGCAATCCTTTTGTTTTTCCACATTGTATGCAACAAATGATAACAGACGGGGGATATTGCGGCGGAAAATTTTGTACTTTTGCGCCCTCGTTCAATCCACGATGTCATTTTTCAAGAAAAAACCCAAGGAATACCGTGCCACCTCCCTGTCGGAATTGACATGGCAGCGCTTCAAGAAGGAAAAAGAGGGAATGATTTCCCTCGGTTTCATCTTGTTGGTCATCATAATCGCTGTTTTGGGCTATCTCATCACACCCGACCACTCGCCGCACTGCAACCACCAACAGCTGGAAATCGCCCTGCGTTCACCGGGGTTCTCCACACAGTTGCTGCAAGTCGAGACAGGATTGGACATTCCCAAGGCTGGCCCGTTGCGCAGGATGCTCACCGGGCAGCCCGACCGCTACCAGACCATACCCATCAGCGAGTACGAGGTGCGCGGCGACACGTTGCGCGCCCGTCTGTTAGAGCAGTCCGACTGGGTCACCTACAAGTTCGCCGAACTCGCCGACCCGCCCGTGGTCACCCGCAAGTTCCTGTTGGGCACCGACCGCTACGGGCGCGACGTGCTCAGCCAACTCATGATGGGCACCCGCGTGAGCCTGGCCGTAGGATTCCTTTCCATCTTCATCGCCTTGGTCATCGGCATCGCCGTGGGTGCTATAGCCGGCTACTACCGGGGCAAGGTCGACGACGTGCTGATGTTCATCATCAACGTGGTGTGGTCCATCCCTACCCTGTTGTTGGTCATTGCCATCAGCTTCGCCCTCGGCAAGGGATTCTGGCAGATTTTCATTGCCATCGGCCTGACCATGTGGGTGGACATCGCGCGCGTGGTGCGCGGCCAGGTCATCAGCCTCCGCGAGCAAGACTTCGTCGAGTCCGGCAAGGCCTTAGGCTACAACAATCCCCGCATCATCTTCAAGCACATCCTGCCCAACATCACCGGCACGGTCATCGTCATTGCCGCCTCCAACTTCTCGTCGGCCATCCTCACCGAAGCGGGTCTCAGCTTCCTCGGCCTCGGCGTGCAACCCCCCATGCCGTCATGGGGCATGATGATGAAGGAAAACTACGCCTACATTGTGCTCGACAAGGCCTACTTGGCCATTGTTCCCGGCATCGCCATCATGCTGCTCGTGCTCTCCTTCATGCTCATCGGCAACGCCCTGCGCAACGCCATGGACGTGAGAAATTAAACCGGATCGCCAATTCATGGAACCGCCCGCTTGCCCGACAAAGTGCCCGTGGGCAATAAATGGACAATGAACACGTTGTGCCTACTGACATTTTTTGTATTTTTGCCGCCCTTTATCAGATTAACTAAAAAACACATAACAATGAAAAAATTACTCACTTTCGGACTTGTGCTTCTTTTCGCAAGCACCACATTGTCCGTCAAATCCCAACAAGACATGACAAAAGAACAGAAAGTCAGCTATGCCATCGGCGCCAACTTCGGCACACAAGTGGCACGCGATGGATTAAACCTGGACATGGAATCCTTCGTGCAAGGCGTCCGCGACGGCATGGCCAACAAGAACAAATTCACAGACCAAGAGATGCAGGAAATCTTCATGCAGTTCCAGCAGGACATGCAGGCCAAGCAAAACGACGCTGTCGCAGCTGAAAAAGAAAAAGGCAAGAAGTTCCTTGAAGAGAACAAGAAGAACCCTGACGTAAAGGTCACCGCTTCCGGTCTTCAATACAAGGTGGTCACCGAGGGCAAAGGTTCCAAGCCGAACGCGACCAGCAAAGTGACCGTCAAATACAAAGGCACGCTCCTCGACGGCACCGTGTTCGACTCCACCGAGAAACAGGGTGGCGAGCCCATCTCCTTCGGTTTGAACCAGGTCATCCGCGGCTGGACCGAAGGCTTGCAGCTGATGAGCCCCGGCTCCAAGTACATCCTCTACATCCCCTCCGAGCTCGCATACGGCGACCAAGGTGCGGGCGGCCTCATCCCTGGCGGCGCAACCTTGATTTTTGAAATTGAATTGCTCTCATTTGAATAAAACACACAGGGGCGGGTTCAACACTCGCCCCTTTTAATAGAACCACACAGCCTTTCCCACTTCCATGAAAAGAACCATTTTCACCCTGCTGCTCATGCTTTTGGCCACTTCCATATTCGCGCAAGTGGAACAAGACTGCCCGCAAATCGACTGCCCGGGCCGCTGTGGCCGCTTTATTGACGCCAACAGCGACGGCTTCTGCGACCGAGGACAACTCTCCAACCCAAAAGGAAACACGGTAACAGAGGCGACCGCCCCCGCAAAAGAGGAAAAAGAGACTCCCGCTCACAAAGCCACAACCCACCAAACTCAACCCAAAGAAGTTGAGGCCACCCCCGCTACCTCTACACAGAACGAATCCGAAACGGACGGCGTAACAGGAGCCACACAACATGCCTTTGAAGAAGCCGAAGCTGACGAACCAACACCATCCTTGGATGAAACGGACTCCAAAGCAGACAAAACATCCTCCAAAAAACCTTATCACCTCATCCTCATCTCATCGCTCACTCTCGGACTCTACGCGCTCACTTTCATCTTGGTCAAGACCAATGTGATGAAACTGGCCACACACCGCAAGATCTGGAATGTGCTGCTGCTCGTTTTCGCACTCGTCTCCTGCCTGCTCGGATTCTTACTCGTCATCCAGATCAACTACAACGTCAAAATGGATTGGTTATGGACGGTCAAGCTCCTGCACGTGGAGTTCGGCATCGCTATGACCATCATCGCCCTCTTCCATATTTTTTGGCACGCCAACTATTGGAAGACCCTCTTCAAAAACAGAAAGAAAGAAGAGAAAAACCAATAAAAGAATAACCACGTAAAAGACAAACATACATGATTTTAGAGAGTATACTTGCACAAGAACTTAAGATTATTCTAAAGGATTTATACAACATAGACGTCGAAACGGATGCTTCGGTTGTTCAACCCACCCGAAAGGATTTCGAGGGCGACATGACCATCGTCGTGTTCCCGTATGTCAAGTTGGCGCGCAAGGCGCCTGATATCGTCGCCAAGGAGATTGGCGACAAGTTGTGCGAGCGTCTCGATTGCCTGACGAAATACAATGTGGTCAAGGGTTACCTCAACCTGTCGGTTGCGGACAATTTCTGGCTGGAGCAGCTGCGCGACGGTCATGCAAATGATAGTTATGGCATCTGCGTTCCGCGACAAGAGGCTCCCGTATTGATAGAATACTCTTCCCCCAACACCAACAAGCCGCTCCATCTGGGACACGTGCGCAACAACCTGTTGGGGCATTCCGTCTCCCAAATCCTGAAGGCCAGCGGGCATCCCGTCGTACAAGTGAACCTCGTTAACGACAGAGGCATCCACATCTGCAAGTCGATGGTGGCCTGGCTGCGCTACGGCAACGGCGAGACCCCTGAGAGCGCCCACATCAAAGGCGACCATCTGGTGGGCAACTACTATGTGGTCTTCGACAAGCACTACAAAGAGGAGCAGGCCAAGCTCATCGCTGAAGGCATGAGTGAGGAGGAGGCTGCACAGCAAGCACCCATCATGCTTGAAGCCAGAGAGTTGCTGCGCCGTTGGGAGGCTAACGACCCCGAAGTGCGCGCCCTGTGGCAAAAAATGAACCAATGGGTATATGCCGGTTTCGACGAAACATACCGCCGTCTTGGCATCCAGTTCGACAAGACCTATTACGAGTCTGACACCTATTTGCTCGGCAAAGCACTTGTGCAGGAGGGCCTTGACAAAGGCGTATTCCAACGCCATGAAGACGGCTCAGTGCGTGTCAACCTCACCGATGAAGGCTTAGACGAGAAAGTGTTGCTGCGCAAGGACGGGACCTCCGTCTACATGACCCAAGATCTCGGCACTGCACAGCTGCGCCACGAGGAGTTTCATCCTTCCCGCATGATTTACGTAGTGGGCAATGAACAAAACTACCACTTCGACGTGCTCAAGCTGGTCTTAGGCAAGAAACTCGGCAAAGCATTCGGCGACAGCATCTTCCACCTCTCCTACGGTATGGTGGAGCTGCCTTCTGGCAAGATGAAATCACGGGAGGGCACCGTTGTGGACGCGGATGACCTCATGGACGACATGTTTCTGGAAGCCAAGCAAAGCACCGAGGCTCTCGGCAAGTTCGATTTCCAACCGGACGAGGCTGCAGCCCTGTATGAGATGGTTGGCCTTGGCGCACTCAAGTACTTCATCCTCAAAGTGGATCCTGCCAAGAACATGCTCTTCAACCCCGCAGAATCCATTGACTTCAATGGCAACACAGCGCCCTTCATCCAATACACGCATGCCCGTATACGCTCGTTGTTGCGCAAGGCCGCGGAACAATCCGTGGACATCGGCACTCCCCTACCCGCTGGCACGATGCCCGAAGGTGAGGAGAAGCAATTAGTCAAGACACTCTACAAATACCCACAAGTTGTGCTTTCCGCCGGCGACAACCTGAGTCCCGCACTCATCGCCAACTACGTATACGATCTTGCCAAGCAGTTCAACCACTTCTACCAGGAAACTCCCGTCATGCGCGAAGCCGACCCCGGCAAGCGCCTTATACGCCTGCAACTCTCGCAATGGGTCGCCAACACACTGCGCAACGGCATGAAACTGCTCGGCATCGACGTGCCCGAAAGAATGTAACCTGTCGCAACCATCCTGACACTGCTGTGCAGGACATAACATATACAATAAAAGAACAGCATCTTCGTTTAGTTCTACGCATTTAAAGGACTATTTATGAATATGAAAACAAACTTATTGTCGCTGATTATCTTCACCGCTTGCTTGCTGACCTCTCAAAATGCACTGCAGGCACAAGATGATGTTTGCATGGCCAAGGCCCCGTCTGAAGTTGCCGTCGGACGCCAATTCAAATACATTGTCACCGTTTCCGAACGTGGGGAGGTGCTCTCTTACGATTTCGGAAAGTTCGAGCTTGTCAACGGCCCCAGCATCGGATCCAGCACTTCCATCACCATGTCCAATGGCAACGTTGAGCAAAACACCACCTACACTTACACCTATTATCTCAAGTGTGACAAAGAAGGCACCTTCACCATCCCCGGTGTCAACATTTCCATCGAAGGCCGGGTGCTCAAGAGCAATCCCGTGTCCGTGAGCGTGGTTAAGACTCCCAAAATGGAGGAGCAGCCCGACGACGACGCCAACACCTGGTTCCGTTTCGAGATGCCCCAGATGCCCGACTGGTCCGATTTCTCCGATTTTTTCACGCCTTTCATGCCCCAATGGGGAAATGACAGCCAAGATCAGGAGCAACCCAAGTCAAAGTCCAAATCCAAAGAGAAAGCTGAGATTGATGACCACATCGACAAAGACGACATTTTCATCAAAGCGTCCACGTCCAGTTTGGAAGCATTCCAAGGCGAGGCCATCATTGTCACGCACAAGCTCTACATCAAGACCCAGAACCGCGGCTACGGCATCCAGCGCGCCGTATTCGACCCCTCGGAGGCCTTCTGGTCAGAGAGTCTGGATCTCAACCACAAGAACGAGACCTCCGAGACAGTCAATGGCAAGACTTACAGCGTGTACACCATCAAGCAGACCGCATTTTACCCCCGCAAGACGGGCAAGCTCACCATTCCGAAGCTCAACCTGACACTGCGCGTGCGCGTGCCCGCAACCGTCCGCGACCCCTTCTGGGGCTCCTATTCCACATACAAGAGCAAAGACGTGCCTCTTGTCTCCAATGACATTGTCGTGAAAGTCAAGAACCTGCCCAACGCCCGTTCCTCCGCTACAGAAGTGGTGGGCAACTTCACCGTCAGCTCCTCACTCAACAAGACCGAGACCTACGTCAACGAGCCAGTAGTGCTGACCGTCACTTTCTCGGGCACCGGCAATCTGCACCATATCAGCGCCGACGACCTCCATATTGACTTCCCCGCCGACTGTGACGTCACCTATCCCAAGGTCACGGGCAACATTTCCGCCAAGGGCGACATCGTGTCCGGTTCCAAGACCTTCAAGTACACCATCATCCCTCGTTCGGAAGGCACGTTCCTCATCCCCGGCATCACCTATCAATATTACAACTACGACAGCGGCAACTATCAGACTATCACCTCCCAAGCATACCAAATCGAGGTTGCGCCTGCCCGTACCCCTCAGGATACGCCATCCGACACGCCGGAAAAGAAACACAAACCCGCAAAGACATACAAGATCTAATTAGACAAGACGAGTATACGATTAACAAGAAATACTATGACAGCAAGACTTAGTGTCAACATCAACAAGGTGGCCACCATCCGCAATGCGCGTGGCGGCAATTTACCCGATTTAATACAAGTGGCTAAAGACTGCGAGCGGTTCGGCGCGCAAGGCATCACCGTACACCCCCGCCCCGACGAACGGCACATCCGTTATCAAGATGTCTATGACCTCAAGAAAATAGTCACCACGGAATTCAATATCGAGGGCTATCCCTCCGAACGGTTCATGCAACTGGTACTGGACATTGAGCCCACCCAGGTCACGCTCGTGCCCGACCCGCCCGAAGCTCTGACCTCCAACGCCGGCTGGGACACCATCCGGAACAAGGGTTTCCTCACCGACATCATCGGGCAGCTGAAAGCCAAAGGCATCCGAACCAGCATTTTCGTGGACGCCAACCCGGAAATGATTGTCCATGCCAAAGAGACAGGCACCGACCGCGTGGAGTTGTACACGGAATCCTACGCCGCGCACTATCTTGCAGATCGCGAAGCCGCAATCGCCGACTTTGTCGTCGCTGCACAAGAAGCAAAACGACAAAACATCGGTCTCAATGCCGGCCACGACCTGTCATTGGTAAACCTGCGCTATTTCCAGGAACAAATCCCCAACCTTCTGGAGGTTTCCATCGGCCACGCACTCATTTGCGACGCACTTTACCTTGGCCTACAAGAGACCATCCGACAGTACCTGCAACAACTCCAGTAGGAACGCAATATTGGGTGGATTACGATTTCTGATTCAAAGCCTCCTTAAAGATGCTGACAATATAGTCACGCGTGGCTTTGGCCTCGTCGCCAGGTAATGGATAGACCGGCTTCAGAAAACGCACATCAATGGGGAAACGGAATCTGAAATAGGGCATTTTCCCCCAGCGTCCCACAGCACGCTCCGTACCTTCAATCACAACAGGAACCACGGGAACGTTCAACGCTTGGCTAATGATGGCAAAAGTCTCCTTGAACTTGCCCAACTTACCGTTGCGCGAACGGGTGCCTTCGGGGAAAATCACGACATTCTTGCCCCGCATCAAAGCCGCAGCCACCTGCTGCAAAGCAGCCGTGACATTTTGGTTGATGTCCATCAAGATCAGGTTGTTTTTCTTGGCCATAAACGACATAAAGCTGGACCTCCAATGTTTGGCTTTGGCAAAGAAATAGGTTCTGCGCGCTTGAGCTGCCGAAAGTTGGGATATCAAACTGGGAGCATCCATATAGCTTCGATGATTGGCCACTATCAGACATGGTTCTTCGGGGATATTCTCTTTCCCTGTACCTTTTATTTTATAGACAACAGGCATTAAAACTCTGATAAAAGTATCTACACACCAAAATGTTACACCTGGTTTATTAAGTCTTACTTGAGATACTTTATCCAACAGAATTTCACGCCACGACTTGGTTTCAGCATGGGTGTTGTGCGTCTGAGTCTCGATAAAAGCCGTCAATTTGCGGAGTGTGCTATGCTCCTCCAACTGCTCCGGTGACAACTTCACATCGAAAGTGCTTTCCACGTATGCAACCAAGGCCACACGCGTGAGGGAATCCATGGCGAGGTCAATTTCAAAATGAGCGTCTGGTGAGGCCTTGGTCTCTATTTCGCGTTCCACGAACAGCTTGAGCAATTCGTATGCCTCTCCCAGATGTTCCACCTCCATCTCCTTCGGTTCGTCCTCCTTTTTCTTATCCAACAACGGTTCCAACAAGAAACGCTGCAGCTTGCCCAATTTGGTTTTGGGAAGTTCGGCTGACACAATGCTGAAATTACGCAATCGTTTGTAAGTTACTGCGTTCTTGTTATAGTCCAGCACGGCGTCCCGGATCACATCCTCCATGGATCTTCTTGTGTCATCACGTACAGCACTCATCTCCGGGACAATGATGGCTGTGAGCACGCCTTTGGGGGCGCACACACCCACCTCCTTGATGCATGGATAATGCTTGGAGAGGGCGTTCTCGATCTCTTCGGGGTTGATATTCTTGCCGTTAGACGTGACTATAATGTCCTTGATACGTCCAGTCAGTTTGAGACCAAATTTGTCAAGGATGCCCGTGTCGCCCGTATGGAGCCAACCGTCGCGGATGACAGCGTTAGTCTCCTCTTCGCGGTGGTAGTAGCCGGCCATCACGTTGTCGCCGCGCACACAGACCTCACCGTTCTCATCCAGTTTCACCTCGATGCCAGGCAGGGGATGGCCGGCATAGCCGATCTTGCGCCCGCCAGGACGGGTAAAGCTGATCATGGGGGCCGTTTCTGTCATGCCATACCCTTCCAACACATAGAATCCCAATGCCTTATAGACTTTAGCCGTCTCAATGGAAAGGGCTGCGCCACCTGAGACAAGGAACTGGATATGACCACCGAACTTTTTGTGCACGGCAGAGAACACCGTTTTGGAGAGTCCCTGCCAGCCTATAGCGCTGACTAATTTATAGAGCCAGCGGGTGATGCGGCGCTCGTTGATTTTGGCCATCACACCCTTGGCTAACAAATCATAGAGGCGAGGCACGCCTATGATGATGCTGATTTTGCCGTCGTTGAGGGTCTGGAGCACACTTTCGGCATTGAGCTTGTCAGCGATGACGACGGTTGCGCCCACGCGAATAGGTGCCACAAGCGAGCCCATCAGCGGAAAGGCATGGTGCAATGGCAACAATATCATTACATTACGCTCCGAATCGAAAATATGGACATGTTTGGAAACGGCGTCCACGTTGTAGAGGATGTTGCGATAGGTCAACATCACGCCCTTGGGGGTGCCCGCTGTGCCCGAGGTGTAGATGATGAGCACCACGTCGTCAGGGTCTCACGCAAGGATATCCCCTGCCGCATGGATGTTCAAATCCTCTGCAGGGACATCCCCCATCAGCAGCACGCGCGTGGCGACGCCCGCATCGCGGACAACATCACGCACACGTTTCTCGCGGTCAGGGGTTGTGACTATGATGTCAGGTGCGACATCCTTCAACACGTAGCTCAACTCATCGTCGGTGGCCTGTTCATCAATGGGCACAGCAATAGCATGGGCGCACAACACACCATAGAAAGCAAACACCCAATCCGGTGAATTGGGTGCGAAAATTGCCACTTTCGAGTCCTTCGCAAGCTCTCCATACGCGTCGGCATAGCACTGCGCATAACGCGAAAGGTCGGCGTATGTATATTGTCTGTCCGCACACTGGATGGCGGTCTTTTCATGCAATCGAAGCATATCTGTCAGCAGTTAGCTATAAGTAATTGGCAGACTTTGTGTCCTGCGTTGGCAGTCAAGCCAGGTAAATTGATTACACGTAGTAGTGCGTTGAGATGGAGGTGTCGTCAACGACGCTCTGGATCACCTTGGCCATGAGCTCGGAGACGGAGACGACCTTGATGCGGTCGCAGCTTTTGCGGAACGGGATGGTGTCTGTGATGAGAACCTCGTCGAGGACAGAATTCTCGATATTCTCGATGGCGTTGCCGGAGAAGAGGCCATGGGCGCACATGGCGCGGACGGTCCTGGCACCCATCTCCTTGATGCGGGCGGCTGCCTTGCAGAGCGTGCCCGCTGTGTCGATGATGTCGTCAACAATAATGACATTCTTGTCTTGCACATCGCCGAGGATTTGCAGGGTCGCCACTTCGTTCTGTTTCTCACGGTGCTTGTAACCAATAACGAGGTCGCAGTTGAGTGCCTTGGCATACGTCGAGGCCCGCTTGGTGCCCCCCGTGTCGGGAGAGGCGATGCAGAGATTGTCCAGGTTCATGGCCTTCACGAAAGGAATGAACACGTTGGACGCGAAGAGATGGTCAACAGGGACTTCGAAAAAGCCCTGGATCTGGTCGGCATGAAGATCCATCGTGATGACGCGCGTGACGCCAGCGGCGGTGAGCAGGTTGCACATCAACTTGGCACCAATGGAGGTGCGAGGCTTGTCCTTGCGGTCTTGGCGGGCATAGCCGAAATAGGGCATGACTGCCACGATGTTGCGGGCGGAAGCACGCTTGGCTGCATCAATGGTGATGAGCAACTCGATGATGTTGTCGGAAGGGGCGAATGTGGGTTGAATGATGAAGACATTCTTGCCACGAATCGTGTCGTTGAAATAAACTTGAATTTCGCCGTCCTTGAATTGGAGAATGTCGACAGGGAAAAGCGGCTTGTTGAGGTATTCCGCAATGCGTCTGGCGAGCTCCGGATTGGCACGTCCTGCAACTAAAACATATTCGTAATCCATAACTTGTTGATATTTGTGTATTTTAGGTTTTTAGATTTATGCCTGCAAAAGTAACAAGTGTTTCTTGAATCTGCAAGAAAAAATTGTCAATTTTTATCAACAATATCCAAACGAAGTTATTTGCCGCCACTCATCAAGTAGGCCTTGATAAAATCGTCGATCTCACCATCCAGGACCGCATTCACATTGCCTGTCTCATACCCTGTGCGCAAGTCCTTGACCATCTTATAAGGTTGAAGCACGTAACTGCGGATCTGGCTCCCCCACTCTATCTTCTTTTTGGTGCCCTCGATTTCGGCCTGTTTCTCGCGCTTTTTCTCCAACTCGATCTGGTAAAGGCGTGACTTGAGCATACGCATGGCCATTTCACGGTTCTGAATCTGCGAGCGGGTCACCTGACATTCCACGATGATGCCGGAGGGCTGGTGGCGCAGCCGGACCGCCGTCTCCACCTTGTTGACGTTCTGGCCGCCATGTCCGCTGGAACGGTAGGTGTCCCAGCTGATGTCGGCGGGATTGATATTGATGACGATGTCGTCGTTGATGACCGGGTAGGCAAAAACGGAGGCGAAGGTTGTGTGGCGGCGGTTGGCGGCATCAAAGGGAGAGAGTCGCACCAACCGATGCACGCCAATCTCACTCTTAATGTAGCCATACGCGTAGGGGCCGTCCAATTCAATGGAGGCGGACTTGATGCCCACCACATCACCCTCCTGCCGATCCAAGAGTTTGATACTGTAATTGTTACGCTCCGCCCATCGGGTATACATGCGCAGCAGCATGTCAGCCCAGTCGCAGCTTTCAGTGCCACCCGCGCCGGAATTAATATTGATGATGACATTGAGGGGATCCTCCTCTTCGCGCATCATATTACGGAATTCAAGGGTCTCCACAGCCTTGAGCGCCTTGTCGTAAGCGGCGTCGACCTCTTCTTCCGTGGCATCGCCAGAGGCATGAAACTCGTCCATTACAGTAAGTTCGTCGTACAGATCCTCCGCTGCCGCATAGTCGTTGACCCAAGTTTTGAGCGCGCTGATCTCGCGCATCAACTTCTCGGCAGCCTTGGGATCGTCCCAAAAGCCGTCCTGCTGGGAGATGTTCTCTTTCTCGGCTATCTCGGATTTCTTACCGTCGACGTCAAAGATACCTCCTTAGCTCACCGAGCCTCGTTAACAGGTTCTTGATTTGTTCTGATGTGGTCATATTTGAATAATTGCGGGGCCAACGCAAGCGTTCGCCATTTTAACATATTATTTGTCGTTTGTCACCTTACGGATTTCCTCCATCGTAAATCCTCGCGACAAGAGGAAACGAATGAGTTTGGGCTTGTTCCCGGCATCGGAGGCGTGCATGCGCCGCCATTTGCCGATGACATCCGCCACAGATTGGCTATATGCCTCCTCGTCAATTTCTTGCAGGCGAGCATCAATCACTGAGGGATCAACGCGTTTTGCGACGAGGGCCATGCGTATTTTGAACTTTCCCCATTGTTCGCGCAGTTTGCCTCGCACAAAGGCATCCACGAAACGCTCCTCGTCAAGGAAGCCCTGTTCCTTGAGTGCCTTGACGACGGCATCTCGCTGTTCCTGCGAACAGGGGACGGAAGAGAGCTTTTTGCGCACGTCCTGCTCACAACGTTCCTGATAGGCGCAAAAGCGCTCCAACTGCCCAAGAATCTGAGGGTTAACATCCATCTATCACTGTTTTTTCTTGCTGCGGGACTTCGTGGCGGGCTTTTGTTCCTCCACCTCTCTGCCAGGCTCACTCCACAGAACAATTTCGTCCATGTTCTGATTGAAGAAATGATGTTCCATCAAATGATAGCTCTGTTTGGAAACGAGTTTGATACGTTTGCGATATTTCCAGCGCCATTTCATAAGGATGGATGGGAATCCCTGCTTGAGGAAAGCATAGACAAAAGGATGCACCATGATGGTAACGCTCTTTTCGCCCTGCTTGCCGAAGAGGAATTCGAGGGTGTTGTTCAGTTCGTCTTCAATAAGGATCGGCGGCTTCACCTTGCCGGTGCCGCGACATGTGGGGCACTGTTCCGTGGTTTCGATAACCGTGGCCTGACGCACGCGCTGGCGGGTGATCTGCATGACACAGAACTTGTTGAGAGGCAATATTGTATGCTTGGTCTTGTCGTTGGCCATGAATTCTTCCATAGCCTTATAGAGGGCCAGGCGGTTTTTGGCGTCGTGGAGGTCGACGAAGTCTATGCAGATGATGCCGCCCATATCGCGCAGACGAAGTTGCCGGGCGATTTCAGCAGCGGCTATCAGATTGGTGTTGAGGGCGTTCTCCTCGGGTGTTTGGGAAGACTTGACACGATTACCGCTATTGACATCGATGACATGCATAGCCTCGGTATGTTCGATGATCAAGTAGACGCCGCTACGCACGGTGACCACCTTGCCGAAGGAGCCCTTGATCTGCTTGGCGACGTTAAAGCGTTCGAATATCGGTTGCTTGTCGTTGTATAACTTGACGATATTCTCCTGTTCCGGGGAGTATAGGTGTACGAAGCTCTTGACCTCCTTGAAGGCGTCGGGGGTGTCGACATGAATGGCGTGGAAGGAGTCGTTGAGCATTTCGCGGAGCATGGAGGAGATGCAATCTTCCTCCTGGCTTATGCGGACGGGGGGTTTGGAGGCGAAGAGGTTTTCCACAGCGGTGTCCCACTTATAGCGCAAGTGGTCAAGGTCGGCGGAAAGTTCGTCGGCGCTGTGGTGTTCGGCGTTGGTACGGATGATGACGCCGAAGTTGCGGGGTTTGATGCCCTGCACGAGGGAGCGGAGGCGTTTGCGTTCCTCGCCGCTCCTGATTTTCTGAGATATGGTAACCTTGTCGCTGAACGGCACCAAGACGAGGTATCGTCCGGCAAAGGATATTTCTGTAGTGACACGCGGTCCCTTGGTGGAGATCGGCTCCTTGGCGACCTGGACCATCAACTGCTGGCCCGACGTGATGACATCGCTGATCTTTCCATTTTTCGGGACTTCTTCCAAATATTGCACGCGACTGATGCTGCGCTTGCCGGTCGTGATGGCCTGGCTCACGAAGGCGTTGACTGTGCGTGCGTTGATGCCAAGGTCCAAATAGTGGAGGAAAGCCTCCTTGTCGCTGCCCACATCAACGAATGCAGCGTTAAGCCCCGGCATGATTTTCTTCACCTTACCCAAATAGATGTCGCCCACGGAGAATTGCATAGAGGACTTCTCCCGATGGATTTCCATCAGCTTCTTGTCCTCCATCAACGCCACCTGCACCTCGTTGTTGAGCGAGGTAATGACTAATTCTTTCTGTATTTGGGTTTCACTCATAAAACTGTTTTCTATAAAAACAATGAAAACTAAACGAGCCGCAAGTGCCACGTTTAGTTTTCATGCATTCAACTCATAAGAGACTATTTATTCTTATGTCTGTTCTTTCTGAGACGTTTTTTTCTCTTATGAGTAGACATTTTATGTCTTTTTCTTTTCTTACCACTTGGCATAGTACAAGAGTTTTAAGGTTTATGGATTATTTTTTAGATTTCTTGGTGGATTTCTTAACGGCATTCACAAAAGTCTTGCAAGGCTTGAAAGCCGGTATATTGTGAGCAGGGATGGTGATGGTTTCATTCTTGGAAATGTTACGAGCGGTCTTTTCGGCTCTTTCTTTTATGATAAAACTACCGAAGCCACGGAGATAAACATTATCGCCACCCACCATGGAATTTTTCACAGAAGTCATAAACACTTCGACGATGGTTTGTACGCTGTTCTTGTCAAATCCAGTCTTGTTGGAGATCTCATTAACGATATCTGCTTTCGTCATAATTTTAAGGTTTTTGTGTTAAAAATAGTAGTATTCTTTTTGAGGGCGCAAAAATACAATTATTTTGCTTACACTCCACAATTTATGATTTTTTTTTAGAGCATTTTATCGCAAACCTTGTTGGCGAGACGGCTTGCCCCAATTCTAAAGTATCTGTTTGAGAGCCAATCTTTACCCAAAATCTGGGTGAGCATACGGACATACAAGAGGGCTGTTTCGGCGTCGGAGATGCCTCCGGCCGCTTTTATGCCCACTTTTCGCCCCGTTGTTTCCTGGCATCTCCGGATGGCATCCATCATCACAACGAATGCTTCCGGAGTGGCGTTCACGGCGATCTTGCCCGTCGAGGTCTTGATAAAGTCCGCGCCCGCCAAGATGGCCAGCTGCGAGGCCTTATAGATATTGTTCGGGGTCTTCAGCTCGCCCGTTTCCAAGATAACCTTGAGGGTGACGTCCTTGCAGACCTCTCGGATGATGCGGATTTCGTCGAAGACCTCCTGCATGTTGCCTTCCAGGAACTTGCCGCGCGAGATGACCATGTCAATCTCATCCGCCCCTTGCTGGACGGCATAGCGCACTTCGGCGGCCTTGATCTCGATGGGCGATTGCCCCGCCGGGAAGGCGCCCGCCACGGAAGCCACCCGGATGCCCGTGCCTTGCAATTTCTCCTTGGCCAACGCCACAAATGGCGGGTACACGCACACCGCGGCCGTGGATGGGACATTCCGCTTGTCATCGCGAAAGTCAATGGCCTTTTGGCAAAGGTTCGCAACCACCGCCTTGTTGTCGGAGCCCTCCAAAGTTGTCAGATCGATGCTCCCCAAAATAAAACGCCAAACCTCTTGCTCCTCCATGCCGCAAAACGGTTGGCCGACGTTTCTCAAATTATGAATGTCTTCCTGCATGCGCTGCTTGAACTGCGCATCTGTGTACGGATATTCTTCGATTCTAATCATAACGCTTATTGCTTATTTTTTTTAAACTTGTCGATAGCGACTTTGAGTGAAAACACGTGCGAATATTGAGCGATGGAAAGGTCGCCTATATCGGTAAACGCATAGTCGATGGTGACGATATTCTTGATGCAGACACCCAATCCCATATTGATTTGGAGGGTGGTCTTGCGCTTGCCGTCAAAGTCGGGTTCCTGCTGCAGATTGCCGATGCCCATGCGGATCGCCACAATTTTTTTATAGGCGAGCTCCATGCCAAAATGGGGATCCATGCTCATTACATTGGTACGCACCAAGGTGTTGCGTTTGCCGTCGAATGTAAAATCGAGCCCCAAGGCGAATGTGCCGTTGAAGCCCTTGCCAAATTCCACCTTCTTGGCCCCGCTCAGCAACAGGGCGGGCATGGTCAGCTCCAGGTCGTTGTCCGGCAACTCGTTGCCTGTGCGCTGAAATGTCTCGATCATCTCGTCTGACAGCTGGTAGCTCCACGCGTTGAATGAGGATGTGCCATCGCGAAGCATCGCACCAGCCTGCCAACCCTTGTGGTTATACTGCAAACCGAAGTCCAACCCGAAGCCCCAAGCGCGAGCAAACTTGCCGATATTGCGATAGATCACCTTCGCATTGGCACCCAAGGAGAGTCCCTGCACCTTCTGGAAAGCGTATGCATAACTTAGAAGAACGGCATTGTCGGAGGCGGAAAAATAGGAGATCCTGTCGTAGTCCACATTGCCTTGCGCATCAATCAACTCCGTGGTGTTCATAATGTTATCAACTCCAAAACGGATGTAGGACAATGCCACGGATGAGCGGTCGTCCACACGAAAGCCAATGCCCGCATAGTCGTATTTGGCAATGCCCGCGAAATACTCGGCGTGCATCAAGGCCAACTGGTAGCGTTTGTCCATTCGCGACAGTCCCGCCGGATTCCAATAGGCGGAGGTGACATCATCGGAGATGGCCCCCATGGTGTTGGCCATGGCAAGTCCGCGCGCACCGATGCCCAAGGACAGGAACTCATTGCTATACTTGTTAACCTGTCCGAAACTCGCGCATGAGACTCCTATAAAGAGGCAAAAAAGCCAGATTCTCTTCATCAAAAATAAGATTTTATGTTTTTCTGCATCCATAAACGTCAATTATAAACTTTTGGTATGCGACGAGGGTTGATTTTGGGCCATAAAGTTCTTTCTATCGCCAGCGAAGAGATCATAGCCGAGGAAACGACATTCCAAAGAGCCGTTAAAGAGTGTCGTCTTGGAGTCGGGCTTAAGGCCGACACGCTTGAGGGCTTTCATGTCGGAGCTGATCAAGAACGCCCTGCAGCCTGCGTAATTGCGTTTCAGGGTGTCGCCGATTTCGGCATAGAAGTCCTCAATGTCCTTCACTTCAAGGCGTTCGCCGTATGGCGGGTTCATCATGACCAAGGCGGGTGTACGCGCAGGCTTCGATTGGCGCATGTCGCGTCGTTCAACGCGGATAAAGTCGGCGAGGCGGGCTCGTTTGACGTTGTCTCGCGCCATTTCTACGAAACGAGGGTCGATGTCGCTGGCATAGAAATTCACAGGAACGTCGTCGAGAATTTCTGCTTTGTCGCGAATGCTCTTCCAGAGTTGCGGGTCGAAGCGTTTCCAGCGGCAGAACCCATAGTCGCGGCGATAAAATCCGGCGGGAATGTGGAGTGCCATCATGGCTGCCTCAATAGGCAGGGTCGCGCCGCCGCACATGGGGTCGATGAAGTCGCAGCTGCCGTCATAGCCTGCCAGCATAAGCATGGCCGCGGCCACCACTTCGTTGATGGGAGCGGGATGGTTGCGCACCTTGTAGCCGCGTTTGTGCAAAGACTCGCCAGAGCTGTCGAGGAACAGCTGGGCCTCATCCTTGTATATGTGGATGTGGAATTGCACATCCGGGGATTCGCGGTCCACGGACGGGCGTTCGCCATAAAGGTCGCGGAAACGGTCGCAGACGGCATCCTTGGCAAGTACGGAGGCATAGAGCGGCGTGTTGAAAATGGTATCCGCAATGGTGGCATGCACGGCTAAAGTGCCGTCTTGAGCCAGGAAATTCTCGGAGGGGAACTCAAAGATCTGCTCGTAAAACTGACGGTTGTTGCGGAAAGTGAACGTTTTCTGCCGCCACAACACGCGCAGGGCAGTCCGACAGTGATAGTTGGCTTTGTACATCAGCTCCACAGGCCCCTCAAAGGCGACGGAGCGACTCATCACACGGCAGTTCCGCGCCCCAAGCGACTCCAACTCGCCAGCCAACAAATGCTCCAATCCCGCAAAGGTCTTTGCCACATAATATTCATTGTTCCCCATTGTCACACAGTGCTATATTATAAATATGTATCATGGATGGATTCAAAAGCTCATCTTGTCCCTATCCGAAAACGGCTGCAAAGATAGCAAAATTAGATTTTTTTCAAAGCATTGCATTTGTTTTTGTTTTTTTGTATTTTTGCACAATTTTAAAAAATTAAAGATTTTAAGTTAAAATACAACCAATTTGAACCAATAAAATATTAAAATATAACCAAATATGGAAAACAACAAAGAAAAAATCATGTTGGTGGACGACAGCGAAAACCTGCGCTACGTCATTAAGGACTACTTTGAGCTCGAAGGATACGAAGTAGTTGATTTCAAGGATGGAGAGATGGCAGCAAAAGCATATAACACGGACATGTACGATCTATGTATTATCGACGTGATGCTGCCCGGCAAGGACGGGTTCTCGTTGCTGCAGGACATCCGCAAAATTGATGACTACACGCCCATCATCATCCTCACCTCCCGCACATCCAAGGAGGAGCGAGTCAAAGGATTCAAGCTGGGCTGCGACGACTATGTGGCCAAGCCCTTCAGCATCGAGGAGTTGGAGCTACGCGTACGTGCCATCTTAAAACGTTGCAAACGCGGCACCGCCGTGCAGAAAGCCCTCTATGAAGAGAAGATCTACAAGATGGGCAACTTCACCTTCAATTTCAGCGGCATGCAACTCATCCATCCGAAGATGACCCGCACGCTCACCCGCAAGGAAGCCGAACTGCTCAAGTTGCTGCTTGACCACAAGAACAAGCTCATCCCGCGCGAGATCATCCTCAAAGAGATCTGGGGCGAAGACGACCACGCTGTCGGCAGAAGCATGGACGTGTTTCTCACCAAACTGCGCTCCTACCTCCAGATTGACGACGAAGGGCACATTGCACCCAAAGAAAAAGGCAAACGCAAAGTCACCTACATCGGCGACTACAAACCGTTAGTGGAAATCGTCAACGTGCATGGAACAGGCTTCATGCTCAAGGTTTCCGAATAATCACCGCGCAGCAGACACGACCAGCTCCTATATTGCTCACCCATAGACCAAGGCATCATGATTATAGACAAATTGTTCGAAAAAGTTGCCCAAAACGGGCATGTATGCGTGGGATTGGACACAGACTATGGCTATTTGCCCCCTGAGTTCGCCCAACGCTATCCCGACATCGAGGAGGGAATCTTCCAGTTCAACAAGGCCATTGTCGAGGCCACACTCGACGTGGCGGCCTGCTACAAAGTGCAAATTGCCTACTATGAATCTTACGGCATGGCCGGCCTGCGCGCCTACCAGCGCACGCTTGCCCTCCTGCGCGAGAAAAATGCCGTCGCCATCGCCGACATCAAGCGCGGGGATATCGCCAAGACCGCCGAGATGTATGCCAAGGCACACTTCACGGGCGACTTCGAGGCCGACTTTGTCACGCTCAGCCCCTATATGGGAATGGACAGCCTCACACCATACTTGCCCTACGTGCAAAATCACAACAAGGGTATCTTCGTGCTCATCCGCACTTCCAACGAAGGTGCCAAGGACATCGAGTACCTGCCCACGGGCAATCGCCGCGTCTATCATGTGGTGGGTGAACGGATCAACGAGATAGGACGCGACTATCTGGGCGCCTGCGGCTATTCCGGCATCGGCGGCGTCATGGGATGCACCCACGCCGACGAGGCCGCCGAAATCCGCCATATACTCGCCTCCACCTTCTTCCTCATTCCCGGATACGGCGCCCAGGGCGGCAAGGCCGAAGACATCGCCAAGTACCTGCACAACGGCAATGGCGGCGTGGTCAACTCGTCAAGAGGGATCCTGCTCGCCTACCGCAAGCAACCCAATGGCGAACAACACTTCGCCGACTGCGCACGCTCCGAAGCCATCCGCATGAGGGACGACATCCTCAATGCCATTCATTGCTAATCATCACAATGGGAGAACAAAAAATGTTCTCCCATTTGCCATATAACGAAACCATCGACCCCATGAACTATTTCGATTCCACGGTCATCTCCCAATCCCGCCTGACGGACAACATTTACGTGCTCGTCGCGGAACGAAAGGGCGCTGATGCCCACGCCGGCCAGTTTTTCATGCTCAAGGCCTGGGAACGCGAGCTCACCCTGATGCGCCCTATCAGCATCTTCAAAGCCAACGAGCACACGCTCCATTTCATGTACCGCGTAGTGGGCCAAGGCACCCGCAAACTCTCCGAACTGGAAGCCGGCGACCCTATCTCCCTATTGGGTGCTTTAGGCACCGGATACCCTGTTGACCAAGCCGCCGGTCGCGTGGCACTCGTGGGCGGCGGCCTCGGCATCCCGCCACTCTGCCAGACCGCACAAGAACTTACCGCCAAAGGTGTTCTTGTGGACGCCTTCTTAGGCTATCGCGACATATTGTTCGCCATGGAAGAATTCGAGCCGTACTGTGCCAACATCTTCGCCTCCACCGAAGTGGGCGACGAGGGCTATCGCGGCTATATCACCGACCTGCTCACGCCCGAGAAATACGATGCCGTCTACACCTGCGGCCCGGAGGTGATGATGCGCAAGGTGGCCGCCTTATGCGCCGAACAAAAGACACCCTGCTGGTGCTCCATGGAACACCGCATGGCCTGCGGCATCGGCGCTTGCCTCGGATGCAGCATCCGAACCGCCGAAGGCATGAAGCGCGTCTGCAAGGAAGGCCCTGTCTTTCCTGCCAACATTCTTTTTCAACAGTAATCAAACACTCCTTCAAAACCCCCAACATCATGGATCTTTCCACCACCATCAATGGCGTCCGTTTCAAGAATCCCATCGTTGCCGCCTCCGGCACTTTCGGCTTCGGAGATGAATATAATGAACTATTTGATGTGAGCTGTCTGGGCGGCATCAGTTCCAAAGGTCTGACTTGGATTCCCAAGGACGGTAACGAGGGTATCCGTGTATACGAGACCGCCTCGGGCATGATGAACAGCGTAGGGCTGCAGAACCCCGGCGTACGGGCCTTCGTAGAGGAGGGTGTCGCCAAGATGCGCCGTTTCGACACGGTACTCATCGCCAACATGGGTGGCAGTTGCATCGACGACTATGTTGCCGGCGCAGAATTGCTCTCCAAGGCCGACATCGACATGCTGGAGCTCAACATTTCCTGCCCGAATGTCAAGAGCGGGGGGATGGCTTTCGGCCTGAAGGCCGACGTGGCCCGCGAAGTGGTCACCGCCGTGCGCAAGGTTTGCAGCAAACCCCTTATCGTCAAGCTTTCGCCCAACGCGGAAGACATTGTCGCGATGGCACTCGCCTGCGAAGAGGCCGGCGCCGACTCCCTATCCTTAGTCAACACTTTCCAGGCCTTGGCTATCGATGTCCATCGCCGGAAACCCGTCTTCAACAACGTCTATGCCGGTCTTTCCGGACCAGCCATCAAGCCCATCGCCTTGCGCATGGTGCATGCCGTTTGCAAGCAAGTACATGTGCCCGTGTTCGGCATCGGGGGCATCGCCACGGCTGAGGACGCACTCGAGTTCATCATGGCCGGCGCCACCGCTGTGCAAGTGGGCACCGCCAATTTCAACGACCCGCTCGCAGGGCAACACATTGTCAATGATCTGCAAACGCTCTGTGAGAAAGAGGGCATCACCTGCTGGGAGGACGTGCGCGGCTGCATATAGCTTCTCTCCCACCCCATCAACACTTTTTCCATAAAAACATCGCAATGAAAACCATATCCCTTGAATCCCGCATTCTCGTATACGAAGACCGCGTCGAGCTTCCCGCTGACATCCTTAAACTATTAGCGGAGGCCGAACAGGCTGCCACGCATGCCTACGCCCCATACTCCCACTTCCAGGTCGGAGCCGCCATCCTGATGAACAACGGCCAGGTGGTCACGGGCTGCAACCAGGAGAATGCCGTCTACCCTTGCGGCCTATGCGCTGAACGCACTGCTGCTTTCGCGGCTTCGGCAAAATTCCCGGAGGTACCCTTCTCCCGCATCGTCATCACAGCCATCAACCCCGTGGAACCGCTCAAGGTGCCAGTGTCTCCATGCGGGAGCTGCCGCCAAGTGCTCTACGAGTATGAACAGAAATTCGGGCAACACATCGAGGTGATTCTCGCGGGACAAGAGGGACCCATATACCACCTGCGGTGCGTGGCCGACCTGCTGCCATATACTTTCCACGCCGGCTTCCTGCCATAGAGCCCAAGAGGAAGAAGTCAACTTTAAAGCATTGACAAGCAAGCACTTTGCATTTTTGTTTCGGATTATATACTTTTTATGTATATTTGCCGCCCGAATCAAATCACCTCTTTACTTCCCCAATATATGGAAAACAAACCTGTTACTGAAAATCGACAGACCAAGAGTCCGTCTTACAACCGTGTCGAAAATATTTTAGGAGTCACCGGCAAAGTCACGCCACAAGCCGTGGAATTTGAAGAAGCCGTACTTGGTGCGCTCATGATTGACGACAATGCTGTGAGCACCATTCTCGACTTCCTGCAGCCACAAATGTTCTATGTAGCCGCCAACCAGCACATTTTCAACGCCATCAAGAAACTCTTCACGATGGCGCAACCTATCGACCTGCTCACCGTCACCAACCAGCTGCGCAAGGACAAGTTGCTCGACGTGGTGGGCGGCGCCGCCTACCTGTCAGGTCTTACCAACCGAATCACCTCCGCCGCCAACATCGAGTACCACGCCCGCGTGGTCATGGAAAAGTTCGTCGTCCGCGAACTCATCCACAACTGCAACGACATCATCACCGATTCTTACGACGAGTCCAACGACGTACTCGAGCTGCTGGACAAAGCCGAGACCAAGATCTTCAACATCATCGAGAGCAATTTCAAACGCGACAGCAAGGAGTTGCATCAGGTCGTGCAGTCGGTGCTCGACGAGTTGGACAATATGCGCAAAAATTCCGACGATTTGCAAGGCGTGCCCTCCGGCATCCGCGCCATCGACGAAAAAACCGGCGGCTTTCAGAAATCAGATCTCATCATCATGGCCGGACGTCCCGGCATGGGCAAGACCTCCTTTGTGCTTTCCATCGCCCGCAACGCCGCCCTCGACTACAATCGTCCTGTGGCCTTCTTCTCCCTCGAGATGTCCGCCGGACAGCTCGCACAACGTCTCTTCTCCATGGAATCCGGTATCGTTACCGAGCACATCGCAAAAGGGCAACTCTCCGAGGACGAGTGGACAAAGTTGGTGAACAGCATCGGAGCCTTGGACAGCTCCAACCTCATCATTGACGACACGCCAGCGCTTTCGGTTTTCGACCTTCGTGCCAAGTGCCGCCGTCTCAAGCACAAGTACAACATCCAGATGGCCATTATCGACTATCTGCAGCTCATGCAGGGAGGCTCCGACACCAACAATAAAGGAGGCAACCGTGAGCAGGAGATCAGTTACATCTCCCGTTCGTTGAAAGCCTTGGCCAAAGAGTTAGACATCCCCGTCATCGCCTTGGCCCAGCTGAGCCGAGCCGTTGAGACCCGTGGCGGCAACAGACGCCCCATGCTCTCCGACCTTCGTGAATCCGGCTCCATCGAACAGGATGCCGACCTCGTGCTTTTCATCTATCGTCCGGAGTATTACAAGATGGACAAGTTTGAAGACGACACCCCTTCGCAAGGCTTGGCCGAAATCATGTTCGAGAAAAACCGACACGGAAGTACCGGCAACGTCCGCGTGCGATTCCAAAGCCAATACACCAAGTTTTCCGATGTGGATACGGGTTACTTTCTGGGCAGCGACACCACCTTCACCAGCGAGGGCGGTGTCCCCTTGCCGGGCGTCAACATCTCGCCCAGCCCCAGCTTCAGCATCATGGAGTCCAGCATGAACGACGACACGCCCGCGCAACCCGAACCTTCTCCTGAGGGAGAATATCCATTCTAACATCCACACACCATGAAAAAACTGACCATGGAGGAGCTGCACCGCGTCACACCGGAGCAGTTCAAGGCTCAGCCCAAAGCCCCCATTGTAGTCGTGCTCGACAGCATTCGCAGCATGAACAATGTAGGCTCTGTCTTCCGCACGTGCGACGCCTTCAACGTCGAGAAACTCTACCTGTGCGGCATCACCGCGTGCCCACCCCACAAAGACATCGCCAAGACCGCACTCGGTGCTACCGAAAGCGTCGCTTGGGAATACGCAGAAGACGTGGAAGCGCTTGCCCGACGCCTCAAAGATGACGGATACGCCCTGTTCGTTGTGGAGCAAGTGGACCAATCCAAAATGCTGAACCAGTTTTCTTTCAAAGAATTTGAAAAAGTGGCTTTGGTGGTCGGCAACGAAGTGTTCGGGGTGGACGACCGGCTCCTGCCCCTTTGTGACGCCGCCATCGAAATACCCCAACACGGCACCAAGCACTCCCTGAACGTCACCATCGCCGCCGGCATTGCCATCTGGGAAGCGGCCCGGCAAATGGAAGTCCTGTAAAAAAAAGGCCGGTGCGTTCACCGGCCTTCCAATCGTAATGATGCAATTATTTTAGTAAACGACAGTCACTTTGCCGTTCTTCTCATAGTCTCTGTCATCAAAATCCTTGTACTTGACGTAATAGATGTAGGTTGAGCCCGTGGCCACCATCTTGCCGCCCACCTTGCCGTCCCAACCCTCGGTGATGTCATTGCTCTTGAACACCAGGTTGCCCCAACGGTCGTAAATCGTGATGCTGTAAGAGTCGTCCTTCACCTCCATCTGGACCGGAACGAACACATCGTTGATGCCGTCCCCGTTCGGGGTGAAGCTGTTGGGCAGGTAGAAACGGGTCTTCTCATGGACGACCACCTCCCGCTCATAGGTATCCTCGCACCCTACCTCGTTGCTCACATGCAGCGTGACCGTATAGGTGCCCACCTCGTTGTACACATACGAGAAACCCACCTCTTCGCTGGTGTTGAGGTC
>DBYW01000013.1 GCA_002311645.1 Bacteroidales bacterium UBA1176 | reverse complement strand
TAGATAGCGGCGACTTCGCTGAACATATAGGCCACGTGGGCAGCAGCCTGGTTACCGTCGCAAGTCATAAATTTTTTTTCTGCCATAAGTTTTTATATTTAAGTTGTTGTTTTGTTATTGTGTTTTCTTTACTAAAATATTGAAAGACAATTTATAACAATAAAAAAGTGCTCGTTTTGCAAAGCGTGCAAAGGTACAAATTATTCGGATATAAACAATCGATTGTTATTGTTCTGGAAAAATCTGCTTTTCATGCAACGGAAACGTCTCGAGGTTGGGTTCGACACGCATGTTTTTTACCGACATTTTTTGTATTTTTGCACATTATTTTTCAACCAACGACGAAATGTTCAAGACTGGCCTCTATTTCGGATCTTTCAACCCCATACATATCGGGCATCTTGTCATTGCCGAGTACCTTTTGGAACATTCGGACCTGCAGGAGCTTTGGTTCGTGGTATCGCCGCGCAACCCTCTGAAAGAGAAGAGTTCCCTGTTGGATGACAGGCAGAGGCTGCACATGGTCAACATAGCCATTGGCGACGATGCGCGCTTCAAGGCCTCCGATGTTGAATTTCACCTGCCGCAACCCTCCTACACTTGTCATACGCTCGTGCATCTGCAAGAGAAGTTCCCCAAGCGCGAGTTTGCGCTCCTCATGGGGGAGGACAACTTGCAGACTTTCGACCGTTGGCTCAACTACGATTGGATTTTGGAGCACTACCCTCTTTACGTCTATCCGCGCATCGGCTACGACGGCGGCGAGCGCAAGGCACATCCGCACGTTACCTTCATTGACGCGCCCCGCATTGAACTCTCCTCCACTCTCATCCGCAACAGCATCCGCGAGGGTAAGGAAGTTCGCTACATGCTGCCCCCTAAAGTTCACGAATACATAGACGAGATGGGCTTCTACACTCGTCACTAAGCATAACTAACCATCACTAACTAAAACTCATCAACTATGACATTCAAACGTTACAACATCGAAAATTTGGAGATTCTCTCCGCAGGCGCCGAGGGCAAGGCCGTCGCCAAACAAGACGGGCTTACCATATTCGTGCCCTACGCCGTGCCGGGCGACTTCGTGGATGTGGAAATATACAAACGGAAACGCGGTTATGCAGAATCGAACCTGCTGGCCATCCGCACACCTTCGCCCGACCGCGTGACACCGCCCTGCGGGCATTTCGGCGTGTGCGGCGGATGCAAGTGGCAGATGCTCGCTTACGAGAAGCAGTTGGAATTCAAGCAGAAGCAGGTGGAGGACAACTTCCGTCACCTCGGCAAGTTCGAATTTCCGGAGTTGCGTCCTATCATCGGCTCCGCCAAACCCTACTACTATCGCAACAAGTTAGAGTTCACCTTTTCCACCATGCGTTGGCTTTCTTACGAAGACCTGCGCCGCCAACAGGACGGTGAGTTCTTCGAGCAGCGCTGCCTCGGCTTCCATATCCCAGGCATGTTCGACAAGATTCTCGACATCGAGCACTGCTGGCTCCAGGGTGCGCCAAGCAACGACATCCGTCTCTTCTGCCGCAGCTATGCCATGGAACACGAGCTGCCATTCTACGATCCACGCGAACGCACAGGACTGCTGCGCAACCTCATCATCCGAACCGCCTCCACTGGCGACCTGATGGTCGTGCTCGTCATCACCGACTTCAACGAGCAAGCCTCTGCCATGATGGAGGCCCTCGCAGAACGCTTCCCCGAAATCACCTCCCTCGTCTATGTCGTCAACACCAAGATGAACGATGCCATCTTCGACCTGCCCTTCACGCTTTTCAAAGGACAAGATTTCATCATGGAGGAGATGGAAGGCCTCAAGTTCAAGGTGGGACCCAAGTCGTTTTACCAGACCAACAGCGAGCAGGCGTACAACCTGTACAAGGTGGCGCGCGAGTTTGCGGACATCCAGCCCGACGAGGTGGTGTACGACCTCTTCACAGGCACGGGCACCATCGCCAACTTCGTGGCGCACCAAGCCAAACGGGTGGTGGGCATCGAGTATGTGGACACCGCCGTCGCCGACGCCCGCATCAACTCCGAGATGAACCACATCGACAACACGGAGTTCGTGGTGGGCGACATGGCGAAGATCTTCACCGACGGTTTCATCGCCAAGCACGGGCGTCCCGACGTCATCATCTCCGATCCGCCGCGCGCTGGCATGCACCCTAACGTCATCGAGCAACTGCTCAAGTTAGAGGTGCCCCGCATTGTCTACGTGAGCTGCAACCCCGCCACGCAGGCCCGCGACCTGACCCTCCTCGACCCAAAGTACCGCGTCGCCGCCATACAACCCGTCGACATGTTCCCGCATACGCAACATGTGGAGAACGTCGTGCTGCTGACACTGCGCTAAATCCCATCCCGCAAGGAACACGGATTCTTCGCTTAAGTTCTTGTGTTTCGTGGTTGTTATTTTGGAAATTATATACTTGATGGCACAGATCAGGGCTTCTGTATCTTTTTTATTTGGGCGTGCCGGCGCGGCGACGGGAATCACGTCATGTTCGCGCATGCAATCCAATGCCGCCGCGCCGTCGGGCTTTCCACTCCAATGATTTTGGCTTAGATTCCACCACCATTCCGCAAGACGCGAAGCGTCAAGCGGAACCTCCGTCTCGCAACGACACCTATTCTTGCCAAAATCATTTCCGCTGCAATCCCTCACGCATGCTCGTCGGACACCACTCCCGTTTCGCGGCGAGCAACGCACAACCTCGTCTCATGGTTCTCCCGCGCCGCGATTTTCCCACGCACCGTCCCCATTCCAGGGGTTGCAGCGCTCGTTCCTCG
>DBYW01000056.1:41015-72414 GCA_002311645.1 Bacteroidales bacterium UBA1176 | reverse complement strand
GCAGAAAACACCCTGCACCGGGGGCATGGCGGTGCGCACGAAGAAGGCGATTTTCTCTTCGGTGTGGCTGACACGTTGCTCCAATCGTTCAAATCGCTGGTTGATGGCATATCCGCGAAGGATATAATCTTTGAGGACGGTATTGGCCCATTGACGAAAACGTGTTCCCTGAATGCTTTTCACTCGATAACCAACGGATATAATTATATCTAGATTGTAATATTCAATATTTCTTATGACTTGTCTTTTGTTTTCAACTTGAACTGTTGCAAAATTTGCAACAGTTGAAACTTGTGGCAGTTTTTTTTCCCTAAAGATGTTTTTTATATGTCTGGAAATGACAGATTTATCCCTTCCGAAAAGCATTGCCATTTGATTAAGGTTTAGCCAGACAGTCTCATCCGCCATCCTCACCTCCAGCTGGATGCTGCTGTCGGGTTCATATAACACAATTTCCCCTTTTTCAGAAATATCAATGCTCTTTTCTTCTCTTATTTCATTGTCCATATAGATGTTTTTTTTAGTTCCATAATATCGCCGCAAAGATAATATTTTTTATAACAAATTGATAGTCAGTTAATTTTAACTGTTGATTGTTAAAATTGGACTGAATGGTTGATTCGTTTTTCGCTGCGGATTGTTTGCAAAACGCGAGGCAACAATCAAAAAAAACAACGGCCCCCGGGAAACCCGGGAACCGTTGCCTGTCTTTCAATAATAGCTAATAGCCAATGGCCAACAGCCAGTCGCTACTTCTTAGGGATATTCTTCAGCACTTCCACGAGGAAGTCGAAGAACTTGCCCACGCTGTCGATGTTCACTCTCTCGACGGGGGAGTGCGGGTGCTCGATGGTGGGGCCGAAGGAGACCATATCCCAGTCGGGATAGCAGGCGCCGAACAGACCGCACTCGAGGCCGGCGTGGATGGCCATCACCTTCGGGTCGTTGCCGAATTTCTTCTTATAGACCTTCATACAGGTGTTCATAATCGGAGACTCCATATTGGGCTTCCAACCGGGATAGGCGCCGGTGAGCTCGATGTCGCATTCTGCCAGTTCGGCGATGGCGGACATCTTGTCGCCGAGGGCATCCTTGGCGCTGTCAACAGAGCTGCGCAGCAGGCAGCAGGCGCTCATAACCCCGTTCTCAGCCTTGATGTTGGCCAGGTTGTTGGAGGTTTCCACGAGGTCCTTCATAGAGTCGCTCATACGGACCACACCGTTGGGGATGGCGAAAATCATATTGAGGAACTGGTTCTGAGCCTTGGTGCGGATGACCTTCTTGGGAGTGTCAACGGCCTTGACGCTGACGGCGAGGTTCTCCTCGGTGGCGGAGAACTCGGCTTTGACAGTGGCTTCGTACTTCTTCACGAAGTTCTTGAAAGCGGTGGCTTTCTTGGCGGGCACGGCGATGATGGCCGTGGCCTCGCGTGGGATGGCGTTGCGCAGGCTGCCGCCGTTGAGGGTGGCCACACAGGCGCCGAATTGCTTCACGGCATTGGTGATGCAACGCACTAACAGCTTGTTGGCGTTGGCGCGACCCAGGTTGATGTCCATACCGGAGTGGCCGCCGTGCAGACCGCTGACGCAGACTTGGAAGCCCTTCATATCTTCAGGAACGGGCATGGTGGTGTATTTGCGCTGGAAGTTGGCATCAAGGCCGCCGGCGCAACCCACATAGAGCTCGCCTTCCGTCTCGGAATCAAGGTTAATGAGGATCTTGCCCTTGACGAAGTTTTTCTTCAGACCGAAGGCGCCGGTCATGCCGGTCTCCTCGTCGATGGTGGCAAGGATTTCCAGGGGGCCGTGCTCCACGCCCTTGGTGGTGACGCAGGCCAATGCGGCGCAGACGCCGATGCCGTTGTCGGCGCCGAGGGTGGTGTGGTTGGCGCGCACCCAGCCGTTGTCGATGATAGGCTCAATGGGGCTCTTCAGGAAGTCGAACTTGGGATCGTCGGCTTGGGGCACCATGTCGCAGTGGCCCTGCAGGATGACGGGCGTGAGCTTCTCCATACCCTTGGTGGCGGGCACGGTGAACAGCAGGTTGCCAGTCTTGTCTTGTTCAACTTTCACGTTATGCTCCTTGGCCCAGCTCTTCATCCAGTTGACCACTGCGGTCTCGTGCTTGGAAGGGTGCGGGTTGTCGCAGAAATGGGCGAAGTTCTCCCACAAGTCGTGGGGATACAGTTTCAAAAGTTCGTTGTTCATTGAATTGGGGGTTTAAAGGGTTAGATTATGTTGTTTGTTCAGAATTTCTTTCGTTGTTGATGGTGGGTTTGCCCCAGAAGCGCAGCAGGGCGATTTCGGCCAGCAGGCAGAGCAGGGCGAAGATGATGAAATAGGGCCATAACGGTTTGCCGTTGAGTTTGTCAGCGACGCTCTTGGCGATGTTTTTGGTGTCGGCGGCAATAACGTCGATCTCCTTGCCGGAGGCCTTGGCCATCTTGGTGAGCTCGTCGGCATCGTAGCAGTCGAGGTCCGACTCTTTGCGGTCCTGGTTGAAGGCGAGCGTGCCCGTCACGGCACCGCCGTTGACGATGTCGAACAGACCGCCCTCCTTGACTTGGTCGTGGAAATAGAGGGCCGTCTCGTTGCCAATGCGGCGTTGTTCGGGAATGAACTCCTCCTTGTGGCCGCGGCTGCGCAAGGTGAGCACCTCGTCGGAGCTGCCGGTGCGCGAGGCGACGGTCTGCATGCGATCCTTGCCGATGGTGTTGTAGAGCTTGTTCTGCATGGCGCTCATGATGCCGATGTTGTGCAAGGGTACGAAGAAGAGCGCGTGGCGGTGGGGGTTGCCATATACATCGTCCATGCCCACGGCGGAGAGGATGACCTTGCCGCGCTCCACCGGATAGACGGCGAGCAGGGGAGAGCCGTCTTCCAATGCCATGACGACCTCGCCGCCGTTGCCGCCCTGGATCTCATAGTGCTGCAACGTGACGGGCATGTCGAGTTTCTCGCGCTGGCTCTCCAATGCCCCCTTGAAATATTGGCTTTCGGTGTTGATCTGTCCGCACTTCAGCTCTTTCTTGGCCAAAGCGCCGTAGGAAGCTGCGCCGAGGGAACTGAGCAGTCGATTATAGGTGTTGTCCATCTCCTTGGGTGGGAAAACCAAAAGAGTGCCGCCGCCCTTGACGAACTTGGTTAACTCATCGGCCAGGCCGGAGGAGATGGTGGGGACATCGCTCAGCACGATGACCTCACACTGCTTGAGCTGGGTATAGTTGACCTGCGTGTAGGCCATCGGCAGGTAGTTGAACACAGAGTCGCGACCGTAGAGGGCGTCGAGGAAGCGGTTGCGGTCCTTGCCGTGGATGGCGGCAATACGGGTGTTGTCGGTGACCTCGTAGGTGAAGAAGAGCTGGTCGTCGAAGGTGATAGGGGCATCCTCGATGGCGACGCGGCCGCATTGCGTGCCCGGCTCCTCGATGTTGTAGACCATGCGACAGTCCACGTAGGTGCCCGCGGGAATGTCGGGCGAGGCCACAGCCTTCTGTTTGTCGTTGATATAGAGTTTCACCGGCACCTTGTTGACTTCCTCCTTGCCATAGTTGTGGATGCGGACGAAGTAGGTGACTTGGTTGCCCACCTTGAAGACGGGCGACAGGAACCAACAACTGTCGATGCCCACGTTGTTGGCCGCCTCGGTGGGCAGCGGGATGAGGAAGGTCGATGCTGCACTGTCGGCGTCCAGCAAGGCGATGTTGAAGTTGTTTTTCTGGAAGTCGGAGAGATAATAGTGTACCACGTTGCCTTTCTGCGAGTTGGCGCAGGTGTTCTTCTCGAACGCGAGCACCTCGGCGAGGGTGTGGCTGTTGGGTGAGGCCTGCACTTTGTCAAGCATCTCAAGAATCTGGTCTTTGTTGAGGATATGCGTCTGTTCCCCCGTGAAGTCATGGGTGGTGAGCACGAAGTCGTCGTTGAAGCCGAAGGCGTTGACGATGTTTTTGGCGGCATCCACGGCATCGTAGAGGGTTTTGCCCTCCTTGCTGTTGGCCTCCATGGAGTGGGAGTTGTCAAGGAAGATGGTGACAAGGTTGCCCGTGCGGTTTTTCTGTTTGCCGGAAGGAATGTAGGGTTGTGCGAAGGCGAGTGCCAGCGCGGCGATGCCAAGCACGCGCAAAGTCAGCACGATGAGCTGTTGCAGGGTTTGCTCCCGCTTGGTCTTCTTCTTGATCTCCTCCAACATCTTGACGTTGGAAAAATATATTGTCTTGTAACGCCTGAAATTGAAGAGGTGTATGATGATGGGTACCAGGATGGCTGCAAGGCCTATAAGGAGCAATGGATTTGAAAAAGCCATACTAACGCAATGTCATTTTTTAATTGGCCGCAAAAGTACAAAAAAATGTAATCGGTTGCGTCATGGGGATGCCGGGGATTTGCCCATCGGCTGTCATTTATGGAGACGCGTCACGGCACCTCTCAACATGCTGCAATTTCGTGTGCCTGTGTGTATTCGAAATTTGTGTACATTTGCAACCTCTAACAAAAACCGCGGAACTATGTCTATTTGCAAGATATTCAACACTTCCAACAATCCATTGCCCGCGTACGAGTCGGCACTGGCGGCGGGTCTCGACCTGCGTGCCAACCTGGCGGAGAGCATCGTGCTCAACCCTGGCGAACGCAAACTGGTGCCCACGGGACTCTTCATCGAGCTGCCCGAGGACTGCGAGGCGCAGATCCGTCCCCGCAGCGGCCTGGCCTTCAAGCACGGCATCACGGTGCTCAACAGCCCGGGCACCATCGATCCCGACTACCGGGGCGAGGTCAAGGTGCTGCTCATCAACCTCTCCGACGAGCCTTTCGAGATCCAGCACGGCGAGCGCATCGCCCAGATGGTCATCTCCCGCTTCCAGCAGGTGACCCTGCAGTCGGTGGCGAGTATGGACGAGCTCTCCAGCACGGAACGCGGTGCCGGTGGGTTCGGACATAGCGGACGCAAATAGTTCCACAATGGCGCTGCAATATTTGCTGCATTTCATCGTTTACGGAATTACCCATGCAGAAACGTGTTTCATTGCGTCTCTGCCAAAATCAAGAAAATGAGAAAAACATTCTACATCATATTCCTCTTGTGCGTCTCCATGCTGGCGGTGGCGCAAGCGCAGCCGCAGGGCAACAAGAAAACCCGTAACGTGGCCAAGACCGATGCCACCTCCGTCAACCACCGCAATATTTCCGTGCAATATACGGAGGGATTGAAGGCCTATTATTCCGGCAATATGTCCGAGGCCCTCAAGATTTTCAACGGAATCCTGCTTGACAACCCCAAACACGACCCCTCCCACTTTATGCTCGCCCGCATCTACACGGACAAACAGGATGTGCGCGAGGCTGTTAGCAACTTGCAGAAAGCCATTAAATTAGATAAGAACAACATTTGGTATAAGGTTGACCTCGCCGATTTGTACTTGCAAATGGAGGAGTATTCCAACGCGGCTAAGTTGCTCGAGCAAATCTGCAAGGAGAAGACCAATAATGAATATTACCTCTACTCGTTGGCAGAAGCCTATCTTGCCCTGAAAAAGTACGAAAAGGTGGTCGATGCCTATAACCGCATGGAAGATATCATTGGCCATAACGATGAACTGACGCGCGTGAAGGTCTCCATTTGGCTTTACATGAACAAGGTGAAGGAGGCGGTCGGGGAGTATGACAAACTCATCAGGCTCTATCCCCACAATGCCGAGTATTACGTGCAGGCCGGCAAGATTTATCAAAGCAACGGCATGACCGCCCAGGCGATGCCCTATTTCGAGAAGGCAGCAGACCTCAATTCCAATGACCCCGAACTCAACTTTCTGTTGGCACAGCATTGGGAACAGCAGGGAAACGTGGATAAACAGATGCACTGCTTGATGCGTGTTTTCGGCAATAACAATGTGCCGGTTTCTGAGAAGAACAGCTACTTGCGCAAGGTGCTGGGCGATGTGCTTCGCACCAAGGACCCCAAGACCATCCGCCTGGCGGAGATGTTGACTGACACGTTGATTGCGGCGCACCCAGGCGAGAGCGTCGGCTTTGCATCAAAGGCCACGCTTTGCTCCATGCAGAAAAAGTACAACGATGCTGCCACCTATTTCGAGAAATCCTTGGCCATTGACAATACCTCCTTCCCCATTTGGGATGATTATTGCTATGTGCTCAATCAGTTGGACGCGTGGGACCGCCTTGTGAAATACGAGAAGGAACTGAACGAACTGTTCCCGCAGAACGCCCGCATGCTCTGCAACCTCGGGTTGGGCTTCCTGTTCAAGAAGGATGCCGACAAGGCCATCGAATACCTGATGCAGGCCAAGACTTATGCCTATGAGAAAGACCAGCTCAATGTCATCTACTCGGCATTGTCGGAGGCCTACAAACTCAAGGGCGACAACGCCGCCGCCGAGCAGTGGCGCGCCAAGGCGGGAAAGTAGCGTTGACTCTCCTGCGGCCGCTGTCGGTGGACAATTTATTTCTATTTTTTTTGTATTTTTGCCGCCTTAATTAAAAACGTGAGATGGATAAGAACACAGTAATCGGACTGCTATTGATTTTTGGTTTGTTCATGGGCTTTAGCTTCTATCAAACCAACCGAGCGAAAAAGTACAGAGAGGAACAAGAACAACAGATGGCCAAGCAGGCCGAGCAGAAAGCAGAGGAGGCTGCGACCCTTTCATTGGATACGGACACCACAACAGTCCCGTCGGCCGATGATAAAATGCTCACACCCGCACAGCGTTTTTCCAACCCCCAACTGGCTGACACGGGCGACTATGTTGTGGAGACTGCCAAGGCCTATTATTGTTTCAGCAAACAGGGCGGCTATCTCAAACATTTGTACCTCAAGGATGTCTATCGGTACACGCCCAAGGATTCCGCCAAGATCATGCTCGAACTGTTCGAGGGCGGCACCAACGAAATGAGTGTCAACCTTGTGTTGCGTGACCAGACTGAAGTGGCCACCCGCGACTGCTATTTCCTCGCCCAAGGTGCTGATACCCTCGTGGTTGACGAGAAGCACAAAACCTTGTCGCTGCGGCTCTATCCGAACTCCACGGGCGACTCTCTCCAGTGCCAGACACAAGATGCGGAATCATACATCGAGTATCTTTACACGTTCGACAATGACGATTATCGCTTTGGCTTCAAGATGCGCTTTGTCAACATGGGCAAGTACCTCTATGCCAACAAGCACGACTATACGTTGGATTGGAATGCCCAGCCCCGCACGGTGGAGAAGAACTACGACGCCGAGAAGATGCTCACCTCCATCTATTACATGGACGGTGGCAACGAGGTCGGAAACCTCGACGAGCGCAAAGATGCAAGCAAGGAGGTGACCTCTTCCATGAAATGGGTCTCCATCAAGCAACAGTTCTTCACCGCCTGCTTGATTGCGGAGGACAAACCCTTCAATTCCGGTGCACTCTCCGTTACGAGTTTTGACAAGTCGGAGACCTCTAAGCTCAAGAACTGCTCAGCATCGCTGGATTTCCAGATGTCCGATCTGGACAAGGGTGTTTTCGGCATGTCGATGTATGTCGGCCCCAACCAATACAAGCTGTTGAAGAGCTATGACTTGAAGTTGGAACGTCAGGTTCCGTTAGGCTGGGGATTCTTCCTGCTGCATTGGATCAACCGCTTCGCCATCATCCCTGTCTTCAACTGGTTGAGCAACTATGGCATCAGCTATGGCCTCATCATCCTTATCCTGACCATCATCCTGAAGATTGTGTTGCTGCCCGTCAGTTACAAGACTTACATGTCGTCGGCCAAGATGCGGGCGTTGAAGCCGGAGATTGAGGCGCTCAACGCCAAATATCCCAAGGAGGAGGACATGATGAAGAAACAGCAGGCCACGATGGCACTGTACAAGAGTGCGGGTGTGAGCCCTGCGGGCGGCTGTCTGCCCATGCTGCTGCAGATGCCGATCCTTATCGCCATGTACCGTTTCTTCCCGGCGGCATACGAGCTGCGCCAGCAATCTTTTCTGTGGGCGGAAGACCTTTCCACTTACGACTCCATCTGGGACTTCGGGCGCACGATACCTCTTTATGGTGACCACATGAGTTTGTTCACCCTGCTCATGACCGCCGCCACGCTGGTGTACACATGGCTCAACAACAAGCTGATGAACCCCACACAGGGCAACAAAGACCAGCAACGGATGATGAACATGATGATGTACATGATGCCCATCATGTTCCTGTTCATGTTCAACAACTTCTCATCCGCACTGACCTATTATTATCTGCTCTTTAACTTGTTGACATTCTTGCAGATGTTTATCTTCCGCTTTGCGATCAACGAGGATAAGTTGCGCGCCAAGCTGCAGGAGAATATGAAGAAGCCTGTCAAGAAATCCAAGTGGCAGCTGAAGATGGAAGAGCTGGCCAAGCAGCAGGCACAGTTGCAAAAGCAGCAGACACAAAAAAGAAAATAGAAAGGATGCCCAATAAGGGCAATGTGAAACTTCAAAATACAATCAAAATGGAAAATCAAGAAAAGAATGAAGTATTGTCAAGAGCCGTAAAGGCAGGAAAGAGAACTTACTTTTTCGATGTGAAAAGCACGAGATCGGAAGAATTGTATTTGACGATTACTGAGAGCAAGCGTAAGTTTAACGAGGAAACAGGCACGTTTTTCTATGAGAAGCATAAAATTTTCCTCTATAAAGAAGACTTTGAGAAGTTCCAGAATGCGTTGTCTGGCGTGATTGAGTTCATCCAGACGGGCAAGGTTCCAGAAGAGACCATGTTCGAACCGGGCAGTCGCGAGAACGACGGTCGTGTGGACGTTGATTTTGACAACTTAGACATGACACTCTAATGGGTAAGATCGTCGCCATTGTGAACCAAAAGGGCGGGGTGGGGAAGACCACCACCGCCGTTAACCTCGCGGCTTCGTTGGCGGTGCTGGATTTCCATGTGCTGCTCATCGATGCCGACCCGCAGGCGAACGCCTCCTCCGGCGTGGGCTTTGAGCCGACCGAGGAGTCCATTAGCATCTATGACTGCATGATCGGGAACCGCATGGCGGCGGAAGCCATCACCAAGACGCAAATCGCACATCTGGATTTGCTGCCCGCCACCATCGACCTCGTGGGCGCCGAAATTGAGATGATCTCTTTCGACCGACGCGAATACCGCATGAAGGACGCTATCTACACCCTCAAGAACGATTACGACTTCATCTTCATCGACTGCGCCCCATCCTTAGGCTTGATCACCCTCAACGCACTTGTAGCCGCTGATTCTGTCATCATCCCCGTGCAATGCGAGTATTTCGCCTTGGAAGGCCTCGGCAAACTGCTCAACACCGTGCGCCTGGTGCAGTCCAACATGAACCCGGACCTCGCTATCGAGGGCATTCTTCTGACTATGTACTCTTCACGATACAAGTCATCCAACGCCGTGGTGGACGATGTCAAGTTGCACTGCAAAGACATTGTTTTCGACACTATCGTCTCCCGCAACGTGCGCCTGAGCGAGGCCCCGAGCTTCGGCAAGCCCATCGTGCTCTACGATGTGCAGTCGCGTGGCAACACCAACTATCTCAACTTGGCCAAGGAGTTTCTCCTGAAAAACGGTTATACCATCTAAATCTGTATCATTATGCCAAAAAACGACAAACCCCTTGGCCGAGGACTTGGCGCGTTGCTGGGTGGTGGTGAAATCCCCACCGGCAATAAGCCCTACTATGCCGTGGGCAACAACAGCTTCATCAAACTCGAGTCCATCGAGGTTAACCCCTATCAGCCCCGTACCAAATTCGACGATAAGGAATTGGAAGAACTGGCCCAGTCCATCAAGACATACGGCCTTATCCAGCCGGTGACCGTGCGTCCGATCGAGAACGGCAAATACCAACTCATTTCGGGTGAACGCCGTATGCGCGCGGCTAAGCTCGCCGGCCTCACCGAAATTCCCGCCTTCGTGCGCACCGTCGATGATGTGCAGTCCGTCCAGATGGCTCTCGTTGAGAATATCCAGCGCTCTGACCTCAACGCCATTGAGGTAGCCCTTTGCTATCAACTTCTCATCGAAGAGTGCCATCTTAGCCAGGAAGAACTCGCCAATAAACTCGGAAAGACCGCCAGTACGGTTTCTAACTATTTGAGATTGCTTAAATTGGCAACGGAAACACAGATCGCCGTGCGCGACAAACAGATTTCCATGGCTCACGCCCGTGCACTCGTCGTGGTTGAGGATCATGAACTCCAGACCAAATTGGTGCGCCAAATTATCGCCGAAGGACTCTCCGTCCGGCAAACAGAATCGTTGGTCAAGAAGGTTACATCCTCTGTGCCTAACAACAAAAAGAAAGTCAAGATTACTCTCTCTGACGAGGTCCGTACGTTCCAAACCGATTTTTCCAAGAAACTGAAAGCTAAAGTCAATATCAAGAAGGATATCTCCGGAAAAGGCACGTTGACCATTCCTTTCACGTCGGACGAAGATCTGAAAAGAATCATCAAGCTCTTGCAATAAAAGTAAATATATATCGTTACTTATAATTGCTTTTGTGTAGGAAATAAGATGAAACAAGGACGACCGATTCTGTTTTTGCTCTTGTTCACAATTGTCTTTGGACTTTCAGTGCAGGCCCAGAGCGATTCGTTGAACGTGGTCGCGCCTTCGATTTCCCGGGCTGACTCCATCAAGGTCTCCAAACACAGTCCCACTACAGCCATGTTGCTCTCCATCATTCCCGGTGGAGGGCAGATTTATAACAAAAAGGCTTGGAAACTGCCGATTATCTATGGCCTGATGGGTACATCCAGCTATTTTATCTATCATTATGGACACCGCATGGTCATGGCCAGGAACGAGTTTATCAACCGTCGCGATGGAAATACGGAATTGCTGAACCCGTATTTCCAGAACGACCCGACTGAAAATCTCATACCACTGAAGAACTCTTATCTGCGCAATATGGAATTGGCCATCGGTGCTACTGTCCTTTTGTATGCCCTCAATATCATCGATGCCATGGTGGATGCCCACCTCTACTATTTCGACGTCTCCGACGATCTTTCCCTGCAGTGGAGTCCGGCCGTGATGCCGTCGTATGCGAGTAACAGTCCCGCTTTCGGCATTGGGGTGCAATTGCGTTGGTGAAAACCCCTGACAAGAACTATACGATATGAAATATGCGATTTTAGGATATGGCAAGATGGGCAAAATGGTTGAGCAACTTCTTCTGGATGACAAGGCGGAGGTTGTGGCCATCATCGACAACGAACAGGACTGGGAAGTGCAGTGGGAAAAATTCAAAGGCGCCGATGTGGCCATCGATTTTTCCATGCCATCTGTGGCAGTGGCCAATATGCTCAAGGCTTTTCAGGCCAATGTTCCCATAGTGGTGGGCACAACCGGTTGGTCGGAGCAATTGGGTTATGTCTGCGACTGTTGCAGGCAACTTGGTGGGTCGTTGGTCTATGGTTCTAACTTCAGCATTGGAGCAAACCTCTTTATGCGCATTAATAAGATGCTGGCCGCCCTGATGGATCGCCAGCCGCAGTATGCCCCTTCGATGGAAGAGGTGCACCACATTCACAAGAAAGATGCCCCGAGCGGCACCGCCATTACCTTGGCGAAGGACTTGATTGGTGAGGTGGACCGCATCGACCATTGGGAACTTGCCGAAGCCCCTTTGGACGACAAGATGGCTTTGCCCATTGTTGCCCGTCGGGAGGGTGAGGTCGCCGGAATCCATACCGTGACGTGGCATTCCGACGATGACGACATAGCCATCACCCATAACGCCCATAACCGCAAGGGCTTCGCGCGCGGTGCCATCCGCGCCGCCCGCTGGCTCACCACCCATCCGGGCATTCACGATTTTCCGGATATAGTGCTTTCCCTTTGAGAAATTGATAGATAAGATAATAGATAATAGTTTTTCCTTAAGCAGCCCCCGTTAGGGGCAAGAGCTCGGTAGAAATAATAGTTGATAGTTCATAGTTCATAGTCATAGTCATAGTCATAGCCATAGCCATAGTTCCCATCCAACAATCAATATTTTAATAACTTCATAGTTTAATAGCTTAATAACCAATATGTTTCTTTCAGTTCCCGTTTTGATAGCAATTCTCATTGTTTCATTCCTCGGTTGGCAAATTGGCCTTTGGGGAATTTTCAAGAAAGCTGGCCTCGCCCCGTGGAAGTCTGTAGTCCCATTTTATAATATTTGGCTTTGGACACGCGATGTCATCCGCAAGAAATGGTGGTGGTTCGTGCTCTTCTTGATTCCCTATTTGGGCATTTTCATGTTCTTGTATATGATTTGGGAAACCATTCATCATTTTGACAAGCATGGCTATCTCCCATTGATTCTCGGCACGTTATTCTTCCCGTTTTTTATGCCTTATCTCGGTTTTTCCAAGAAAGAACAATACATTGCCGAGATTCCGGAACTGAAGAAGAGCAGTGCGCGCTCTTGGATTGATGCGCTCATTTTTGCTGTTGCGGCGGCCTATATCATTCGCGCTTGTTGGTTTGAACTGTATACCATCCCCACCTCTTCCATGGAAAGTTCATTGATGGTGGGCGATTTCCTGTCCGTCAGCAAATTAGCATACGGGGTGCGTGCGCCGCAAACACCCATCGCCATGCCGTTTGTGCACAACAAGTTGCCATTTACCGACCATGCCAAGTCGTACACCGAAATCGTGAAGTTGCCCTATTTGCGCACTAAACCCTTGCGTTCAATCCAACGCAACGACGTGGTGGTCTTCAATTACCCGGATGGCGACACGGTGGCCTTGGAACGTCAGGCGGAGAGCTATTACGCCATAGTGCGCGAGTTCGAGGCGATGCTTAATCCCAACGCATCGCAGGTGGACAAGCAGAATGTCTACTATCGCTATGCCCCGGAAGAGATCGCACGTATTCAGCAGAAGTATGCAGGCGATTACTATCCAGGAAAGGGACGCGCCGCTGTCTGGAATGAGTACCACGTCATTTCTCGTCCCGTCGACAAACGTGAGAACTATGTCAAGCGCTGCATTGCCCTGCCCGGTGACCAGTTGTCTGTCGTGGGCAAACAGGTATATATCAACGGTAACCCCGTAACTAATCCCGACCGCATACAATATTCTTATATGGTCTTTCATCCGACAGGCATGCAACTTTCTCTCAAAAAACGCAAGGAGTTGAATCTTAATGAAGAGGATATCCAGCGTGTGGACCAGTATACGGCGGTCTATCGCCTGAATGCAGCGCAGAAGGAGCAAATCGAGAAAATGGGTTATACGGTGCAGGTGTTGGAGGACAAATCGGGAGAGTATGATCCCTCCATTTTCCCACATTCACCGGAGTATGCTTGGAATAAGGATAACTTCGGCCCGTTGGTGATACCTGCCAAGGGCATGACGGTGGCCTTGGATGCCAAGAACATCGTGCTGTATGAGCAGATTATCCGTCAATATGAGAACAATAAACTCGATGTGCGCGACGGCAAGGTGTATATCAATGGCGCGGAAGCGCACAGCTATACCTTCAAAATGAACTACTATTTCATGATGGGCGACAATCGTCACAACTCTGCCGACTCCCGCTTCTGGGGCTTCGTGCCCGAAGACCACATCGTGGGCAAGGCATCCGTAGTGTGGCTCTCCGTCGACAAGTTCAAGACGTGGGGCGACAAGGGCAAGATCCGCTGGAACAGGATGTTCAAGAAAATAAAGATGTAGGAACTGAGCCTTTGCGTGCCGCCACACGCAGATTCATTCGAAGGAAGTCTTCTTATAATGTGATTTGCGCAATCAATTCCTTGACGATTGCGGAATCTGTCTCGTTGTACCCGCCAGGCATGGTGTGCTTGCAGGAGGCGTGAACTTCTTGAACGCCTGTTTCTTGTATAAGGTGCTTTACATTGCTCGGGGTGACGCCGCCACCTGCCAGGATGGTGATGCGTGTGCCGGCTTGCGCGACAATTTGCCGCAGTTCGCCAATTCCTTCCTCCACGCTCGGCCTGCAACCGGAGGTGAGAATGCGGGCACATCCGCAGTCAATGACTTCTTCCAAAGAGTTTTTCCAGTCGGGAACGCGGTCGAAGGCGCGATGGAACGTGACGGGTAGGGGATGGGCCAACTCCACAAAACGGCGGGTCAACGCGGTGTCAATGTGCCCGTCCGGTGTGAGAAAGCCTACTACGATGCCCGCTACGCCCAGTGTCTTGCAGGTTCGCACGTCTTCGGCCATCGTCTCTATTTCCAGTTCGTTGTAGCAAAAGTTGCCGGAACGCGGACGTATTAGGACAAACACATCGAGTCTGAGCGTCTCGACACAGTACTTGATGGCTGCATAGGATGGGGTCGTGCCGCCGTTCTCTAAATCTTGGCAAAGTTCAATGCGATGGGCGCCCGCCGACTGGGCATTGGCTGCCGACTGTATGGAGTTGCAGCAGATTTCTATATTCATGGGTAAATGGTTTATTCTATGGCGAGAAGCAGTCCTTTAAGGTATTCGCCTTCAGGATGGTAGATGCTGACGGGATGGTCGATGGCGTGCTGCATCTGGTGTACCACGCGCACATTTTTGTTTTCCATGGCGGCGGCGGAGAAGGCGATGGTGCGGAAATCGTCGATGCTGATGGCTTGCGAGCAGGAGAATGTGAAGAGCAGACCGCCGGGCTTGAGTTTGTCCATGGCCTTCCGGTTGATGTTGCGATAACCTTTGATGCCTTGCTCCTTGACGCGATGGTGCTTGGCAAAGGCCGGCGGGTCGAGCACGATGAGGTCATAGTGCTGTGAGGGCGTCTCATCCAAGAACTGGAAAACATCGGCGCAGTGGGCAGCGTGCCGTTTAACGGCCTGTTCACCTAACATCTTGACGTTGCCTTCGGTCAGTTCGATGGCTTTGCGGGAGATGTCAACGGAATCGACGTGTGAGGCTCCGCCCCGCAGCGCGTAGGTGGAGAAGCCTCCGGAATAGCAGAACATATTAAGCACGTTGCGTCCGCGGGCGAGTTCGCCAACCAAGGCGCGGTTGTCGCGCTGGTCCAGGAAGAAGCCCGTCTTTTGCCCACCGGGTATGTCAATGTTGAAGGATATGCCGTTCTCTTTGGCGGTCACCTTCCCCAGCTCACCGAACAGCAGCTCATCCTCGGGGGTGAAATCCACAGACTCGTTGAGCGTGAGACCGCTTTTGTTATAAATGGAACGCAGGTCAGGCAGCAACTCCTGCAAGATGCGTGTGAAAGTGTCCTTGAGCAGGTACATGCCGTACGAATGAAATTGTAATACGGCGTTGCCATCATATAAATCGATGATGAGGCCGGGCAGCCCGTCGCCTTCGCCGTTGACGAGGCGGAACATGGTGGTCTCCGGGTTGTCGGTCATACCAATGGATTGGCGGAACTTCAGGGCTTTGGCGATTTTTCCCTTCCAGAAGTCATAGTCGGGTGCAACTGGTTCAAAGGAGAAGATGCGTACGGCGATGGAACTGTCGTTGAAGTGCCCCATGGCAAGGAAGGTGCCTCTGTGGTCGCACACCTCCACAATGTCACCGTCTTCGATGCCATGATCCACTTTTGACAGTGCACCGGAGAAGACCCATGGGTGATACCGCAGCAGTGACTTCTCCTTGCCTTTGTGCAATATGATTCTCTTCATGATGTGCTGGCTGGGAAAAATTGATTTGTAATATTAGAAAAGTGGCAGCCCAAGGATGGTGGCGAAAATAGTGCCAAGATAGGTGCCGATAGCATAACCCACAAGGCCGATGGCAATGCCGCTGATAAGCACTTTGCGGTTGCCGATAGCCTCCACAACAGGTGGCACAAACGGCGGGGAGCAAAGCAAGCTGATGTGCCCTACGGTGAAAAGATCGGCACTCACTTTCGATGCACGGCAGAAAAGCAGGTGCAACACGATGGAGGTGACCATGACGAACAAGATGTACCACATAATGGTCAGGGAGGAACTATCAATCTTGGTGACATCGAATTTGGAGGCCACCACGACACTAAATACCAAAATGAAGAACATGCCGAGTTCGAAAGTCTTGGGCAATTCTCTTATCTTTTTGCTGAAAGAGGCGATGATGGCCAATGTGGTGATGGTGAGGATGACAATTAACTCGTTGATTTTGCCGAGTATGAGCATGGAAAGCCCGACGCCGATGCCGAGCATGAGGATGGAGAGCAGCAGGCCAAGCATCATTTTGCCAAAGGTCTTGGGCTGCAGCATGCCGTGGTAGTTTTCAAAGGTGCTCTCCTTGAGCACTTCGTGGCTCGCATCTTCTTCTACCGAGGTCTCGTCCTTGAAAGGTAACCATTTGCGGAACAGCTTGTAGCCGCCGGCGAGGATGAAGACGATGAACGGCAGGGTGACGATCTCCTCAAAGGCAAGCGTTATGCTGATGGTGTTCGGGTCGGCGTGTATCATCTCGCCCAATGCGGCGAAGTTGAGCGTGCCGCCCGTGTAGATGCCCGTCATCATGACCGCCACATTCTTGAATTCATCAGGCGAGGCGAAATCATGGTTGCGGAAAATGAAATAACCGGCCACCAATGCGACGCTTACCGAAAGTATGCCGCCCAACAACACGGCCAAGGTCTTGGGCAACGACTTGGTCCACAATTTGAAATCGGAGTTGAAAAGCATGAGCGGAATGGCGATGGGTACGCAGACGCTCATCAGATTCCTCTGAATGGAATCCAAGGCCGAATATGCCTCCGTGCCTTCTGCCGGCAAGAAGCCAAGTGCGGTGTTCAACAGCGCAATGATAATGCCAACGGCGTAGGCTAAAATGACGGTGCCGACCTTCTGCGACCATTTATAACGATTAAAAATCAGGATAATCAAGACAGGGAAAATGAAATATCCTGCCAACATTAAGTAAGAACTAATCATAGACATGCTTCTTTATGAGGGTGCAAAAGTACAAAAAAAGATTGGACGCCTATATTCAAAATTTATGTACATTTGCCGTGTTAATTAATATGTGTTCAAATATGTTTGATGCTAATAAGACAAAGGAACAACTGATAGTGTGGATTCGCGAATGGTTCGAAAGGAACGGGCCTGGATGTAACGCCATCGTGGGCGTCTCAGGCGGCAAGGATTCCACCATTGTGGCGGCCTTGTGCAAGGAGGCCTTGGGCGCCGACCGTGTGATTGGCATTTCCATGCCTGACAAAAACCAAGGGGTCAACGATGCCGATGAGATTTGCAACTTCTTGGGTATCCGTTATATGCGTATCTCCATTGAGGAGGTGACCGCAGCCATGTCGCGCATCTGCGACGGGACGGGCGTGAATGCCTTCGAACTCTCGCACCAGGCACAGCAGAACATTCCGCCGCGTGTGCGCATGATGGTCGAATATGCTGTTGGACAAACCTACAACGGGCGTGTCTCGTGTAATTGCAACCTTAGCGAGGATTGGATCGGCTATTCCACACGTTGGGGCGATGCCTCTGGCGATTTTTCGCCTTTCGCCAACCTGACAGTGACGGAAGTGCGCCAGATCGGTCACGCCCTCGGCTTGCCCTCCAAGTGGGTGGAGAAGACTCCCGACGACGGCCTGCCGCATTCCTCGCCCGACGAGGTTAAATTCGGGTTTACCTACGAGACGCTTGACAAGTATATCCGAGGCATCGAAACTCCGCCCGAGGATATTCGCCTGAAGATCGACAACATGCACGCCAAAAATCTCTTCAAGCTTAAAATGCCCGAAGGGTTTATGCCGGAATTATAAGGAATGCTGTTTTTGTGGAGATGCATGGCCGATGCGGGTGACAGTTCCGCGTGGCGTGTCGTATCCATTACAGCACCGACGTGTCCCCTTTGCCCTCGCGTATCACCTCCGGTGCATCGCCGGTGCAGTCCACGACGGTGGAGGGGATGTTGTCACCGAATCCGCCGTCAATGACGATGTCCACGTCGTCGCCGTAACGCTCGTGAATCAATTCGGGGTCGGTGGTGTACTCAATGACCTCGTCGTCGTCTTTCACGGAAGTGGAGAGGATGGGATGCCCCAGCTGCCGCACGATTTCCCGCACGATATTGTTGTCGGGCACGCGGATGCCTACGGTTTTCTTGTTGCTCTGTAACAATTTCGGGACGTTGTTGTTAGCGTTCAGGATGAATGTGTATGGCCCCGGCAGCACTTTCTTCATGATCTTGAAGACATGGTTGGGGATGGGACGGGTGTAGTCTGACAGGTTGCTCAAATCGTGACTGATGAAAGTGAGCGCGTTTTTTTTCTTCTTGTCGCCTAACAAGGCGGTGATGCGCTCTATGCTTTTGGGCTTGAAAATATCGCACCCGATGCCGTAAATCGTGTCGGTCGGATAGATGACGACGCCACCGTCCTGCAGACATTTTACGACCTGATCAATGGCTCTTTGGTTCGGATTCTCGGGATAGATTTTCAGTAACACCCTGACTTGAATTTAGTTTTACAATATTTTTATATGGAAAAACCTTGATTGTTGGCTACAAAAAAGGGTAAGCTACTTGTATCGCATCGCTACAACCGACGTACCCTTGCTGTATTCCTACCCTGGGGGAGTTAGAAGGGAGCAGATCGTACAAGACTTACCCGGCGGCAAAAGTAGAAAAAAAATCGATAACTTCTCTAATAGCCCAAAATTTTGAGCATCGACTTGTAACTCTGTTCTTTAGCGAACAGTTTGGTGCATATTTCGCCATCTTCGTCGCGGTAGATGATGATGTGTTTCGGTGCAGGAGTGAGGCAATGCTGTATTCCACCGTATCCGCCCAAGGCCTCTTGGTAGGCTCCAGTGTTGAACAAGCCGATGTATTGGATGTCGTCCGAATCCTCGCCCGGATAGGCCTCCGACTCGATTTTGGGAAGGAAGACCGCGTTCAGGTGCGCCTCGGAGTTGTAGTAGTCCTGGCTGTCGCAGGTTAGACCGCCGAGGAAGACGCGCTCGTACTCGCGATCCCAATGGTTGATGGCCAAGATGATGAACTGTTGGTTGATGGCCCACGAGTCGGGGAGGGTGGTCATGAAGGAACTGTCAATCATGTTCCACAACTCACGGTCGTTTTGGCGTTTCTGTTGCAGGATGGAGAAGAGCACGGCGCTCGCTTCGCCCACGGTGAACGAACCGAACTCTGTGAAGATGTCGGGTTCTTCCACACCTTCGCGGTTGCAAATCTGTTTGATTTGCGACACAATCTCCTCCGCCATGTACTCATAGTCGTAGTCGAACGAAAGCGAGTTCTTGATGGGGAATCCGCCGCCAATGTTCAAAGAGTCCAGCTCGGGACAACGCTTCTTGAGTTCACAATAGATGTTGACACACTTTGTCAATTCGTTCCAGTAATAGGCCGTGTCGTGGATGCCCGTGTTGATGAAAAAATGCAGCATCTTCAGGTCAAACTTGGGGTTATTCTTGATCTTCTCTTCGTAGAACGGGATGATGTCGTTGTAACGGATGCCGAGGCGTGAGGTGTAAAACTCGAAGCGCGGTTCTTCCTCGGATGCGATGCGGATGCCAACACGGCATTTGGTGTTCACGTATTTGTCCACCAAATCAAACTCCTTCTTGCTGTCCAAGACAGGTATCGTGTTTACAAACCCTTTCTCCAACATGGCCGAGATGTTGTCGATATAGAGCTGTTTCTTGAATCCGTTGCACAAAATATAGTTGTCTTTTTCAAACAAGCCGTTCTCGTTCAGGGTCTCCACCAAGTTGAGGTCGAAAGCGGAAGAGGTCTCGATATGCACCTCGTTCTTGAGCACTTCGGACATTACGAACTCAAAATGGGAGCTTTTGGTGCAGTAGCAATAGTGGTACGAGCCTTTGTAATCGGACTTTGCAATGGCCACGTTGAACCAACGCTTCGCCTTCTGGATGTTCTCCGAAATCTTGGGCAGGTAGGTGATTTTTAGCGGTGTTCCATACTGTTTGATGATGTCCATTAACGGTACGTCGTTGAATAACAGTTCGTTGTCTTCTACGTCGAACTCTTCTTGCGGAAATTCGTACGTTTGGGAAATCAGGTCGATGTACTTGGTTTTCATTGTAAAATCCGATTAAGTTAATAACGGTGCAAAAATATAAAAAAAGAAAAACGGATTGATGAAAAAACATCAATCCGGGTGAGTTGGGTTGAAAAAAAAATATCGAAGTGGGTTAGTTGTGGTCGCGTCGGTTTTCGCATTCGCAAATGTCAGTGAAGAGGATGTCGGTTTTTGGAAGCAGTCTTTCCATGGCTTCAAGTTCCCATTTTGTGAGCGGTATTTGGCGTAAATCGAGCGTCCGGAGCGTCTTTTCTAATTTGTTAATGCTCTCGGGAAGCACGTATAGTGGGTTGTCCCAAGCATCGATGTAAACGAGGTTGTGAAGTTTTTGGATGGATTCCGGAAATGTCTCAAGGATGTTCCGGTTGACGATGAGCGTGCGTAAGTCTGTGAGTTCTCCAATCTCTTCGGGCAGTCTCAATAATTTGTTGTGCTCCAGGTTGAGATGTTGTAAATGCTTGAGTTCTCTGATCCGTTGGTTGAGCACATTGAGCTTGCATCCTTTGACGGTCAGTTCCCGCAATTCGGTCAGTTGGAAGAGATCTTCGGGCAGCGAGTCGCGTTTGGGGAGTTTGGTGATCTTGAGGCGATAAACGGGGCTGGTGGCCTTCAGCGCCTCTTCGATGGATGTGTATACCTTGCCGTTGTCGTCGGATCCGTATAGGATCGGGGCATTTTTCTGTGCTGATGCGGTGGCGATGAGCAGCAGGCTGCAGCAAAGCAAGAGGAGTTTGGATGTGCGGGTGAGGTTTTGCATGTCTTATTTTTTGCGTTTCTCACGACGTTTTTTCATCTTGACAACAGCTTTCTGGTAGCGTTCGCGGCATCCTTTGATGTATTGGTCGTCGAAGCGAGGGGTGCCGTAGCGGGCCATACGCCCTTGGATGATGCCGGCTTGGTTGGAGAGGTAGCCCGATGGGTGTGCGGGGTTGCGTTTCAGTGGGGCGGGGTAGCAGGCGGTGATGAGAGCTGCCTGGTGTGCACTCAAGCTCTTGGCACTGCAGTGAAAATAATGCTGCGCGGCAGCCTCGGCACCATAAATGCCTTTACCCATCTCAATGACGTTGAGATAGACTTCCATGATGCGCTCCTTGCTCCAGAATGTTTCGATGAGGAAGGTGTAGTATGTCTCCACGCCCTTTCGGATCCAGGAGCCGCGGGGCCAGCAGAAGACGTTCTTGGCAGTCTGCTGCGAGATTGTGCTGCCACCACGCTTGCGGCGGCCGCTTTGTCGTTCCTGCAGCACCTGGTCGAGTGCAATCACGTCGAAGCCGTTGTGCCCTAAGAAATAGTTGTCCTCTGAGGCGATGGCCGCCCGTACCATGTAGGGCGAGATCTCCTCGATGGGTTTCCATTTTTTCTCGATGGAATAGCCGTACTGCACCTTGCGGATGACCATCAGTGGTGTCACGGGAGGGTTTATCCACCGGTACAGGATGGTTGTGAGTATACTTAACAGAAAGCAAGTGAGTACAATGAGGCCGATTGTTTTCCAAAATCCACGTCGCTTGCCTGATGTTCTCTTTTCTTTTTTTGCCATGGGAATGAGTTGTTTGCTCAGCGTTTGGATAGTTGGATGACCTTTTTAGAGAGTGTAGCGGATGCCAAGATTGACGCTCCAGTCGAAATAGTGCATGTCGAAATGCTCGGCGAAGAGGCAGCCGTAGCCGGGACGGAAGTCGAGCTGGAAGGCGAGGGGAGCTTTGATCTTGTACTCCACACCGAGGATGCCGTTGGCACCGCACTTGCCGAAATCGGAACGGGTGCTGTTGAAGACGAACCATCCTGTGTTGAAAATGTTCCAGCTGTAGCCGATGCTGCCGCCGATGCCGACCAGTCCATAGAGCCCCTTGCCGAGATGGCCCTCAAACATGATGTTGGGGTTCAATTCAAAATCCCAGATCGTGAGGTCGGTGTTCTTGGTGACGGCGCGGGTGACCTTGGTGCCGAGGTCGACTTGGAACGCGAAATGGTTGCCTGCAAATGCTTTGAGTGACAGTGCCTGCATGTTGCCGACGGTGACGCCGATGCCGACTTTGTAGGGGGTCTGCGCGTTGGCTGTGAAGATGCCCGCCAGCATGGCGATGATTACGAAAATGGAGACTTTGTTTTTCATTGTGATGACTTTAGGTTTATGATTTATGTTTTTCTTCTTTTTTAAGGTTGGCAAAAATACTTTTTTTTTGAAACGTCTGGCTGGATAATGATAAAATTTGTGACATCTCTGATGTTGACGAAATCCGTTTGCCTGTCTTTTTTTCACTTCTTAAACTATAGTTTTATGAGGCAGTCTACGTTGCTTTCATAATTAGTAGAGTGAGCGTCGTTTTAAAAAATAAGAACATCATGAAAAACTGGCACATTTTCTTGGCCTTCATCCTGACAGTCGTGCGTTTTTCCGCCATGGCTGTCGATATCGAGGGCGTTGTGGTAGACGAAAAAGGCAATGGGCTGGCATACGCCAGTGTTTACCTTATGCACACGCCGGACGTGGGCACGATTACCGATGCGGCCGGACGTTTCCAATTGAGCGTGCCCAATGCTCGCGACAGCTTGATTGTGACCATGGTCGGCTACAAGACCGTGTATATCAACTTGGCTAAAGTGAAATCGTTCAAATCCCTGCGCGTCACGATGCGGAAACGGCCCATCGTGCTGAACGAGGTGGTGGTGCAAGTGCCAGACAAAAAGAATGCGAAGAAAAGCAAAAAGCAGATACGTGCAGAGGTCCAGGCTGTGCTCCAGAAAGTATACGACCGTATAGTGGTTGACTTCCCGGTCAACAACGTGAAACACAGGGTCGTGTCGGACCTGACGGCCATGAGTGAGGGCCAAGTGGTGTTTTTCGACGAGTGGATTGGCGACATTGTGGAGCTGCGCGACTACCGTGGCATGAGAGATTCCATCCAGATGAAAATGGACATGCGCAAACGATACGTCAACAAAACATTTAAAAACGCGGCAGAGAGTTTTGATCCCAAAGATTACAGCAAAAAAGACATGAAGCACCTTGGGAAAATCGACCTTGAAGAGCTGAAGAAGTTCGACCCGCACAAAGTTGCATGGGACTTGGACGTTCAGCGTGTGTTCAAACACTACATGGGTGACGTAAAACATTGGTCTATGGCTGAGAAAGACGGCAATACTATTGTGTTGACATTGACCCTGACGAACAAGTTCCCAGGTGTTTACACCCTTGTCCGGAAACTGATCTTTGCCGTCGACAAGTACGACTATAGCGTCAAAACCGTTTCGGAGCGGGTGAGTGCGGAGTTGAATATTCCCTTCGGCTACAAGTTGACCAATGCAGAGTTGGCCATCCTCAACACCTTCGTGCTCGACCATCAGGATTTTGAGAAATACAGGGTGAAAGGGTTCAAAGGGACCTCTTGCCGTAACAGCATCTACCGTCGCGAGGACAATCAGTTGGTGGTGAGCGAACGTAATTTCACGGCGGACGGTTATGTTGTCGACAACAAGGATAACAAGCTGAACTTCGGCAGCAAAATCAAAAGCATGGTCTTGTCAGTAGAGTCTAATGGTGTGAAGCCTTATTCCGCGACGCAACTTAAAGGTGGTAAGACACAGTATCTGGATGCTCCGAGGCATTAACCGAAGACGGTCTCATTGAATTCGGATTGAAAAAAAAAACCGGGTGCCGAAATCAATCGGCATCCGGTTTTTATTTTGGTAGACGTTTCAGGAAACGTCTCTACAGGGTTGTTCGTGATATTATTTAATTTCCTCGAAATCGACGTCCTGGACCTCCTGGTCGTTGCCGTTGTGGGCACCACAGTCGTTTTATTCCTCTTGGCTGAAAATGTACAATTCTTAAAAAAGCAGAAGGATTAATACGGCCCTTTTACTCCTCCCGCTACAGTTTCTCGATGATTTTGCGCCAGGCGCTGGAGAAGTACACGTTGTCGGGCACAGGGTGCGCCAGGAACATCTGCACCATTTCCAGGCCCGTGTACCCGCATAGCGTGACGGTGTCTGCACCGTTGTAGTAGGCAATCTTGAACTTCTTGTCGGGCATCTGGCGGGCCACCTCGTACATCTTCCGGATGCTCTCGGTAATCTGCTCGGGGGAGATGCTCTTGTGCCCGTCGTTCTTCTTCACCCGCAAGTCCTTGGTCGGTATGGCGTAGGAGTTGCCCTGCAGTCCCTCGCCGACACCCCGCTTGGCGCCGAACAGACGTTGGGCGACGCCCGATGCGCCGGCCTTCTCGCTCTTACCGTGCTTGCCCTCGGGGTTGGAGCCGAACACGAACACCACGTCGTCCTGAGGCGTGATAGGCCCCGTGTAGTAGTGGTACTGCTGCGTGCCCTCCTGGTTGGTGAAGGTGCCTTCAAGGTTGATGCCCATCTTGTCGAGAGCGGAGAACAGGTTCATTAAATTGTCTCTTGATGTGTTTTTATCCATAAGTGTGATGCTATTGGTTTGTTAAAAATGCAGTTTGATGGCTGACTTTTTACAAAAACCGTGCCAGCGTCACGCTCAGATTACACTTCCTCCACATCCATCATCGGTGGCAGTGGATTCTTGCCGTTTTTGGCACCGAGTTTGAGAAGGTTGCGGGCCGACACCACGATGCTCTGCCCCTTGTCCTCCAACTTGGCCTTCCCGTTGTGGTATGCCTCCTGGGCATTGTTCAGCGCTTTGCCCACCTCTTCGTAATGCTTCACGAACAGTCCCACACGGTCCACCATCTGACTGGCCAGCTTGTAAACCTCCTCGTGGTTCTGCGCCTGCTTGATTTGCGTCCAGGTCATATTGATGATTTTCAATACGGCAAACAGCGTCTGCTCGTCGGCGATGAAGACGTTCTGCTCCATTGCCTTGCGCCATAGGTCGGGCTGCTCGTTGAGGGCGGTCCACAACGCGCCGATGTGCGGCACGAACATTATGACATAGATCATCTTTTCTTTCGGCGGTTGGATGTAGGAGGAGTAGTCCTTTGTCGCCAACTCTTTCACGTGACTCCACACGCTGTTGATATGGGCCTTCAAGTGCTGCTCGCGCGCTGCCTCGTCCGGGGCGTTCACATAATTGAAGAAGGCGGTGAGCGACACTTTAGAGTCGATGATGACCTCCCGCTTCTCGTCGAGATGGAGGATGACGTCGGGTATCATCCGGCGGCCATCCTCGTTGCGGACGATGTTGCCCTTTCCGTCGCGGATGGAGGCCTGTGTGTGGAATTGTATGCCTTCGGTGAGCCCCTGAGAGGAGAGTAACTCGGCCAGTACCGTCTCGCCCCAGTCGCCCTGCACCTTGCTGCGGTGCTTGAAGGCGTTGGTTAGCTCCTCTGTGGTCTTCTGGGCCTCCTTGCTTTGCTGGATCATCGTGTCGAGATTCTCCTTCATCGCGCTGCTGATGGATATGGCACTATCCGACGACTCCTTCAATGTTTTCTCCATTGTTGCAATGGTGTCCTTGAGCGGCTTTACAATCTCCTCAATATTGGTGCTGCTGCTCTCGGCGAACTCCTTCTGCCGGGCCTTCAGCAAATCCTCTGTGGCGACCTTGCTCTGTTCTGTCATTTTGCTCATCATTGTATCAAAACGCTCCTGCTGCTCCCGAATGGACTTGTCGTAATGCTCCTTGAGAACCTGCATCGCCTCGTCGTTGGCCTTGTCTTGGGCGGCCAGGGCATCCCGGTAGTGCTTCTGCTCGTCGGCCTTCACTTCCGCCAGGCGCTCGCGCAGACGGTTTTCGGCGGCTGTGGTGTCGGCGCTGGCTTGGCGCTTGGTCTCCTCTAGCTGTCGGCTGATGTTCTCTAAGTTGGTCTTGAGGATGCTGTTCTTGTTTCGGAGAATCAGGACGCAAACCAACGCGCCCAAAATGATGCCCGTGAGGGCTGCGATAAGAGTGATGAGGTTAAAGGTCATAGTGTCTATAATCTAAATACTAACATTGCAAATATACGGAATTATTTGATAATCTATCATTTTTTTTTGATAATTTTATAGACTTACTGCAACGCACTTGAAGGGTGGGGGAGATGGAATTGTAAAAAATATACACAAAACATTAAAAAAATATTGTTATATTTCGTCGCCCTATTGTTTTGCAGACTATATTTGTCATATACATTATTAATTACCTTAAAAACACTATCTTATGAAAAGAAATCTACTATTATTGCTGCTTATCACAAGTGTGTTTTGCGGAACGAGAGCCCAGGATGTCATTATTGGGACCGGAACAAGCAACAACTATTCGATGGCTTTTTATCCCTACTATGAGGATTCGTGGTGGGAGAGCGTCTGCGCCCCCGGCGATGTGGGGATGCAGGGCACCATCACCTCCATTGCGCTGCAGCGTTCGGGCGGAGGCACCCTCCAATGCCAGAATGTGAGCATCTATCTGGGGCATCGCTCCACCTCCTCATACAGTTCCACGTCTGACTGGACGGCAATGTCGAATCTGACGCTGGTCTATTCGGGCACGAATGTGAACATCGGTGGCACGGGGAGCGGCTGGGAGACCTACACCTTCACCACGCCCTATTTCTACAACGGCACCGATAACCTCGTGGTGGTCTTCGCCAAGCACGCCACCGACTACTCAACCGACATCACCTATTGCTACTCTTCGACGTCAGAGTATTCGAGCCTGTACCGCTATATGGACGATGACGTCTCTTACTCGCAGCACCCGGGGAGCAATACCGGAAGCCGGAGTTTCAATCGCCCCAATATGAAACTGTCGCTGGTGCCGAACGCCAATTTCTGCGGTCCCGTCAGCAACTTGACCGTCAGTGGCTTAGCCTCCGACGGTGCCACGGTTTCGTGGACCACTCCGGCCTACAATCCGAATGTGTATATTCTCCAGGTCAAATCCTCCAACCAGTCGTGGAACAATCCCAATGTGATTACCTATTCGGTGGCCGACACCTTCCTGACGCTTACCGGGTTGAACGCTGCCAGCCAATATGACGTGCGTGTGGCCAACGACTGCACCAACGACACCAGCTCCTATGTGTCGGCGTCGTTCTTGACGCTATGCTCGGCTACGGCCGCGCTACCCATATCGGAGAATTTCGACTCCTATACCCACACTTCGAACTCCCAAACCGGGGCAAGCAATTTGGCGCACTGTTGGGATGCCTACAATGCCGGCTCCAACTACTCTGCCTATCCTTACGTCTATTACAACTCCTCCAATGCCAACAGCGGCAATTACAGTCTGCGGTTCTACACAGGCACGGCGAGCACGTATGCCGACCAGTATGCCTTCCTGCCAGAACTGGATTTGGGAGCCATCAATTTGCAGAGTCTGCAGTTGGGCCTGAATATGAGACGACAGGCCAACAACACGCCCTTCACGTTGGTGGTAGGTGTAACCAACGATATGAACATCAGCACCTTCACGGTTGTGGACACTTTGACGGTGAGCAGTACCACCTACGAGTACCGGACGGTGAGTTTCAGCAACTACACTGGCATCGGCAACCGTGTGGTCTTGATGGCACCCAAGCCCTCCTCCGGCAACAACCGAGGCTATGTGGATGATGTGGTCCTTGGGTCGAATCTGTGTGCCGCGCCTTCAGGCCTGACCGTGACGGCTGCCGACCAGAGCAGCATCACTCTCCAGTGGACGGAGAACGGCTCTGCCACTTCTTGGGAGGTTGAGTATGGTCCGGTGGGCTTCACTACGGGGGCTGGCACCACCGTGACTGCCACGGCCAACCCCTTCACGGTGACGGGGCTTCCTCCAGCCACGAATTACGAGTTCCAGGTGCGCGCCAACTGCGGCGGCAGTTTTAGCGACTGGACGGTCACGCGCGTTGAGGCCGCCACCACCTGTGTTCCCGTCACCATCATCCCCTTCGCGGAGAACTTCGACAGCTACACCCATACCAGCAATCCTTCCAACGGCACGGGAGCCAGCAATGTGCCCAATTGTTGGGATGCGGTGAACACAGGCTCCTCTTATCCGGCCTATCCATACGTGTATTATAGCTCCTCCAACGCCTACAATGGCAGTTACAGTTTGCGTTTCTACACTGCTTCGGGCAGCAACTATGCCGACCAGATAGCTGTGCTTCCAGTCATTGACAACAGCATTCCTTTGTCCACCCTTCAGATTTCCTTCAAGGCCCGTTCCAACGCCGCCAACACCCCGTTTACTTTGGTGGTGGGTGAGATGTCGGGCGGTGCTTCGTCGTTTGTCCCTGTGGACACACTGACCATCAGCGGCACCACTTACACTACCTATGTTGTCTATTTCGACACATACACGGGCACGGGCAACCGCATCGCCCTCAAAGCCCCGAAGCCCTCTTCCGGCAACAACCGTGGCTATGTGGACGACATCGTGGTGAACACCCTTTCCAACTGCCGGATGGTGTCCAATGTATCGGTCAGCGATATTACCACGACAGATGCCACTGTGTCGTGGCAGTCGCACGGTAGCGAGACGGCCTGGCTGGTGGAGTATCGTGAGGCTGGCGATACGGTCTGGAATCTCTTCAGTGCTAACAGCAATCCTTGTGTGCTGGCCGGGTTGAGTGCCGCTACCACCTATCAGGTGCGAGTGACGGCCGACTGCGGCTCTGAGGTCAGCGAGGCCACAGCCCTGGTCTCATTCACCACGGTGACCTGCGACACGGCCGACCAGTGTACATATACCTTCAATCTGGAAGACTCTTACGGTGATGGCTGGAACAGTGCATCGCTGCGCGTGCAGCAAGGTGGCCAAACGTTGGCGACAATGACGGTTTCGAGCAGCTCCTCCTCCGCCACTTATACAGTCCGGCTGTGCGACAGCATACCGGTCTCCTTGGTGTGGGTTTCTGGCAACTATGACGATGAATGCAGCTTTGAGGTGGTCGATCCTTTTGGAGAGGTCATTTATACCACCTCAAATCCCTCGTCCGGTACTCTTCAGACCCTCATTCCTTCGTGCACGCCGCCCTCCTGTCCGAGGCCTTCATCCGTCACTGTGTCTGACATAGGGGATGTGTCGGCCACTGTCAGCTGGGTCTCCACCGGCTCGGAGAGTGCCTGGGTGGTTGAGTACAAGCCCATCGGCACCACCACCTGGATTCAGGATTTGGTGATGACCAATCCCTACACCTTGGTCGGGTTGACGGCCAACACCCAGTATGACCTGCGGGTGGCCGCCGACTGCGGGAATGAAACCTCCGACTGGCGCACCACCACCTTCCAAACCGCTGCCTGCCCCTTGGCAAGCCAGTGCGTCTTCACCTTCAATCTCAGTGATTCCTATGGCGATGGCTGGAACGATGCCTATTTGGTGGTGCAGATGGGCGGTGTCGCGGTGGCCAATCTCACTGTGCCGAGTTCGGAAAGCAGCTCCGTGGTGCCGGTCAGCTTGTGCGATGGTCAGTCTATCACCCTGACGTGGATGTCCGGCGACTATGACGATGAGTGCAGTTTCTCGGTCACCTCTCCTTATGGGGAGACCCTCTATACATCGGGGACGCTTTCGTACGGCACGCTGACCACCTTTACGGCTCACTGCACCCAACCCACGTGTATGACCCCAACATCGGTTGCTGTCTCCAACATCGGCACCACATCGGCTACGGTAAGCTGGGTGCCTGTGGGCAATGAAACGGCCTGGAATGTGGAGTACAAGCCTGCCAGCAGTACCTCTTGGACAGCTGTCACGGCCACATCTACTACCACGACCATCACCGGGCTGACCTCTCTGACGCAGTATGACATTCGCGTGCAGGCCGACTGCGGTGGTGGCGATTTGTCGGATTGGCGCTTGACATCCTTCAATACCAATGCTTGTGAACCCTCGATGCAGTGCGCCTACTCTCTTGTTGTGTCAGGTGATCTCAGCGACTCGTGGGATTACTGTGCCTTGTATGTGCAGCAAAACGGTGTCACGGTGGCTACGGTGACCAGTGTGGGTTACGGGGCCACCATCCCGCTGATGTTGTGCAGCGGTGTCCCCACGTCATTGGTTTTCTCAGGCGGTATGTATGATGATGAGTGCGGTATCGCCTTGTACGGACCGGATGGCACCCAGATATTTATCCAGACCGATATGAGCTACTTCACCACTTATACTTTCACCCCGGATTGTGGCACAGCCCCGCCAGCCTGCGACCCGCCCACCAACCTTGCCGTGAACAGCATCACCGCCACCACGGCCACGGTCGTGTGGACCCCCGGCGGCTCGGAGACCTCTTGGAACATTCAGTACAAGGCTCTCGGCGCCTCCGGCTGGCAAACGGCCACGGTCACATCTCCAATCTATACCATTTCGGGACTTGAGCCCAATACGCAGTATCAGGTGAGTGTGCAGGCTGACTGTGGCGATGCCATCAGTGATTGGACCGCCATCGTGCCCTTCACCACGACGGCCTCTTCCTCCTGTCCGGCCCCGACCAACCTTGCCGTTCAAGTGGACCACACTGACGCTACACTGACTTGGCAGCAGGCAGCCAACACCGCGAACGAATGGCAGATCAGTTACCGTCAGGCTTCCGAGAGTGCGTGGACTACTGTCACGGTTACTACCACGTCGCATACGTTGACAGATCTCGTGCCCAATGTGGACTACACAGCCTATGTGGTGGCGCACTGCACGGACGGATCGAGCAGCGAGCCCTCCAACACGGTGACTTTCCACACCACGGAGGTGGGCATTGGCCAGCACTTGGCCGGCAGTGTCCGTCTGTACCCGAACCCTGCCCGTGAGTCGGTCCGTGTGGAATGGGCCTCTGACAATGAGGTGAAGAGGGTAGAGGTGTTCAATGTGTTCGGCCAATTGCTTTATGTTGCAGAGCCGTCAGGCTGCACATCCGTGCAGATTGGCGTGGGCGATTTTTCCGCCGGCCTCTACTACGTGCGGGTGACGACCGGCAATGCGGCGGTGACGAAACGTGTGGTAGTCAATCGTTAGACGTTGGATTTTCAACCTTTTTCGTGAATATAAAAAAACGGGTGCTGAAACCAATCAGCACCCGTTTTTTTGGGATAGGGTAGAGACGCGGCGTGCCACGTCTCTACAGGGGTTGTTCGTGATATTATTTAATTTCCTCGAAATCGACGTCCTGAACCTCCTGGTCGTTGCCGTTATTGGCACCACCCTGCGGGCCTTGGGCGCCAGCCTGTTGGTTGAAGCCGCCGTTGAAGTCGGCACCAGGCTGTTGAGCACCGCCCTGCTGATACATCTTGGCGGATGCGGCCTGCCATGCGCCTTGCAACTCAGCCGTGGCTGCGTCGATAGCGGCAAAGTCCTTGTTGTCGTGCGCGGTTTTCAGCTTTGCGGCAGCGGCCTCGATTTTGGCGCGGTCGTCAGCGGGCACCTTGTCGCCGAACTCCTTGAGCTGCTTCTCGGTGGTGAACACTAAAGAGTCAGCTGCGTTGAGCTTGTCAACCTCCTCCTTAGCCTTCTTGTCGGCGTCGGCGTTGGCCTCGGC
>DBYW01000056.1:13381-40994 GCA_002311645.1 Bacteroidales bacterium UBA1176 | reverse complement strand
AGGCCGGAAGAGGCCTCGATGCGGATCTTCTGCTCCTTGCCGGAGGCTTTGTCCTTGGCGGTGACGTTGAGGATGCCGTTGGAGTCGATGTCGAAGGTGACCTCGATTTGCGGGATGCCTCTCATGGCAGCCGGGATGCCGTCGAGGTGGAAACGGCCGATGCTCTTGTTCTGTGCGGCCATCGGGCGCTCGCCCTGTAGCACGTGGATTTCCACAGAGGTCTGGTTGTCCACGGCGGTGGTGAAGGTCTCCGTCTTCTTGGTCGGGATGGTGGTGTTGCTCTCGATGAGCTTGGTCATCACGCCGCCCAGGGTTTCAAGGCCGAGAGACAGCGGGGTGACATCCAGCAACAGGATGTCCTTGACCTCGCCAGTGAGCACGCCGCCTTGGATGCAGGCGCCGATGGCGACCACTTCGTCGGGATTGACACCCTTGGACGGGGTCTTGCCGAAGAATTTTTCCACAATCTCCTGGATGGCCGGGATACGGGTGGAGCCGCCCACGAGGATGACCTCGTCGATGTCGGCGGTGGTATAGCCGGCGTCGGACAACGCTTTCTTGCACGGCTCAATGGTGGCGCGGATCAGGTCGTCGCACAGCTGCTCGAACTGGGCGCGGGTCAGGGTGCGCACCAAGTGTTGAGGCACACCGTCAATCGGCATGATGTAGGGCAGGTTGATTTCCGTGGAGTTGGAGCTGGAGAGCTCGATCTTGGCCTTCTCTGCAGCCTCTTTCAAACGTTGTAGGGCCATGGCGTCTTTGCGCAGGTCCACATGGTAGTCCTTCATGAACTCCTCTGCCAGCCAGTCGATGATCTTGTGGTCGAAGTCGTCGCCGCCAAGGTGGGTGTCACCGTTGGTGGACTTCACCTCGAAGACGCCGTCGCCCAATTCGAGGATGGAGATGTCGAAGGTGCCGCCGCCGAGGTCGAACACGGCGACCTTGGAGTCTGCTTTCTTCTTGTCAAGACCGTATGCCAAAGCTGCCGCGGTTGGTTCGTTGATGATACGCTTCACGGTCAGTCCTGCAATCTCGCCGGCCTCCTTGGTGGCCTGACGCTGTGAGTCGCTGAAGTATGCCGGCACGGTGATGACGGCTTCCGTGACATCCTGTCCGAGGTAGTCTTCGGCTGTCTTCTTCATCTTTTGAAGAATCATGGCCGATATTTCCTGGGCGGTGTAGGAGCGGTCGTCGATCTTGACCTTGGGCATGTTGTTGGAGGCACGCTCCACCGTGTAGGGGACGCGCTCCACCTCCTTGACCACGCGGTCGTAGGTCTCGCCCATGAAACGCTTGATGGAGAAGATGGTCTTGGTGGGGTTTGTGATGGCCTGACGTTTGGCAGGGTCGCCGACCTTACGTTCGTTGTTGCCCACAAAGGCAACGATGGACGGGGTTGTTCTGTGTCCCTCGCTGTTCGGTATGACGACAGGCTCGTTGCCTTCCATCACGGCAACGCATGAATTTGTTGTTCCTAAGTCGATTCCAATAATTTTTCCCATAATAGTGTTGTATTTTAATTGTTATTACTTACATTGTTTGTCGGCCAACCAAGGCCGCGACGTTTCTTTAACAATAATTGTGCCAAAGATGAAGAGGGTGGAGGAGATGCTGACAAATTGGCAGTCTTTTGATAATCGGTATATGTTGAAAAAAAAACTATTTTTGCAAAAAATATTTTGATTATGAAAAAGTTTCTTTGTGCCATTGTCCTCGCTCTCTTCTGTTGGGCTGCATGCGCGCAGGATGTGATTGTTTTGCGCAATGCTGACGAGATCCAGTCCAAGGTGCTTCTGGTGGGCATTGAAGACATCACCTATAAGAAGTGGGATAATCAGGAAGGTCCCTCATATCAGATCGCCAAGAAGGACGTGCTCTTCATCATGTACGCCAATGGGACCAAAGAGGTGTTCAACCAAGTTGTCCCGGAACAGGGTGCAAAAAGTCCAACAAAACGTAAGGTCGATGTGGATTCGGTACGTTTCAACGCCTATATGGATGTGGGATGTATTTTCACGAAAGGTGAGGCCGGCCCGATGATGAATGTCACGCTGGGATTTCGCTTGAACGACGGGATTTTCATAGGGGTGCAGTCGGGCATAGATGCTTTGTTCGGTACACCGGCCTCTGGTAGCGCGGGCTTTGATATGGCTTCTTTCCCGTTAATGTTTGATTTCCGAGGCTTTTTCCCTGCGAAGAACCGCTCGTTCCGTCCTTATGTTGAGTTCGCATTAGGCGCGAATTTCCTTTCGCGTTTGGGCAAACCACTCTATTATGAAGGTGTTGCCTATGATTTTCCGACTATGACCATATTCCGCCTGCACGGGGGGCTTGGGTTCGAGTTCAAGAGAGCCACTATGACGGCAGGGTATGCGTTGTATCATTTAATGAAAAAGAACAACATTCACTGCGGTTATGTCAAAGTGGGAATTCGGATAGGAAAACTGAAATAAAAAGAACTCTTTCATACAATATTTTTATTATTTTTGCAGGACTTATTCCAACTCTTTTGAAACCTGCTTCAAAAGGGTGGAATAGTGTGTGTGGAATATTTATAATCAATTACAAATCAATAGATTAAATAAAATAGTTCTTTATGTCAAAAACATTATTCTTAGGAGATGAAGCCGTTGCCCAGGCAGCATTGGACGCCGGCTTGTCTGGAGTGTATGCCTATCCGGGTACCCCCTCCACTGAAATCACTGAATTCATTCAAAACTCTAAACAGGGCAGAGAAGGCCAGGTGCACAGCATCTGGGCCGGCAATGAGAAGACCGCCATGGAATCGGCCATCGGCATGTCATACGCCGGCAAGCGCGCCATGGTCTGCATGAAGCATGTGGGCCTGAACGTGGCCGCCGACCCTTTCATGAACTCATCCATCACCGGCGCCAACGGCGGCCTGGTGGTGGTGGTGGCCGACGACCCCTCGATGCACTCCTCGCAAGACGAGCAGGACTCCCGCTACTATGCCAAATTTGCCCTCATCCCCTCATTTGAGCCCTCCAACCAGCAAGAGGCCTACGACATCACGTATGCCGCCTTCGACTATTCGGAGAAGTTCCGCACGCCTGTGCTGATCCGACTCACCACGCGCCTGTCGCACTCCCGTGCCGGTGTGGAACGTCGTGAAGCCCGCCCGCAGAACCCGCTGCATATCGAGGAGAACCCGAAACAGTTCATCCTCCTGCCAGCCAACGCCCGCGTGCACTACCGCACCCTGCTCGGCAAACAGGATGCCTTCGAGGAGGAGTCTTTGAACTCCCCGTTCAACAAGTATATCGACGGTGCAGACAAAAAATTCGGCATCATCGCCTCCGGTATCGCCTATAACTATCTGATGGAGAACTTTGAAGGCCAAAAGTGCCCGTATCCTGTGCTCAAGATCGCCCAATATCCGCTGCCCTCCAAGCTCGTCGCCAAGATGGTGGACGAATGCGAAACCGTGTTGGTGGCCGAGGAGGGATATCCCTTCATCGAGGAGCAGGTGCGCGGTTTGCTGAACCGTACCGGCAACATCATCGGTCGTCTTTCCGGTGCGTTGCCGCGCGATGGCGAGCTGAACCCGAATCTCGTGGCCAAGGCTCTCGGCCTGCCCGACACCTACGGTGCCCCCATCCCCGAGTTGGTCGTGCCCCGTCCGCCCGCCCTCTGCGTGGGTTGCCCGCACATTGACTCCTACCTCGCCATCAACGAGGCTATGGAACAATACGGCAAGGGCAAGGTGTTCGCCGACATCGGCTGCTACACCCTCGGCGCACTGCCTCCGTACAAGGCCATCTACACCACTGTCGATATGGGTGCCTCTATCACGATGGCCAAGGGCGCCGCTGACGCCGGTCTCCGTCCTGTGATGGCAGTCATTGGCGACTCCACCTTCACCCACAGCGGTATGACCTCCCTGCTGGACTGCATTTACGAGAACACGCCCGTCACGGTGATGATTCTCGACAACAGCACCACCGGTATGACCGGCGGTCAGGACTCCCACGCCCTCGGCGTGCTTGGTGAGATTTGCAAGGGCCTCGGTGTCAAGGAAGAACACATCCACCGTATTACCCCTCTGAAGGGCCACCACGATGAAAATGTCGCCCTCATCAAGAAAGAACTTGAATATGAAGGCGTCTCCGTCATCATCCCGACCCGCGAGTGCATCCAAACCCTCAGCCGCCGCATGAAAAAACAACAGGCAGAGAAGAAAAAATAGGATATTGGACATTGGATATTGGCTGTTGGCTAAAAGCCAAAGACCAAAAGCCAATAGCCAATAGCATATTAAATAACAAACAAAAATCACTTTCGAAAAATGAAAATAGACATCATATTAGCAGGAGTTGGCGGTCAGGGTATCCTCTCCATCGCCACAATAGTCGGCTATGCCGCTGTCAAAAGAGGAATGTACATGAAACAGGCCGAGGTCCACGGTATGAGCCAGCGTGGTGGCGACGTGCAGTCGCACTTCCGCCTCTCAGACCAGGAGATCGCCTCCGACCTCATCCCGTTGGGCAAAGCGGACATGATCATTTCCGTGGAGCCGATGGAGTCTCTGCGCTATCTGCCGTGGCTCAACCCTGAGACGGGATGGCTCATCACCAATGACCAGCCTTTCATCAACATCCCCAACTATCCGGACACGGACAAGCTCTCCGCCGAGTTGGGCAAGCTCAAGAACAAGGTCGTCATCAATGCCGACCAGATTGCCAAGGACCTCGGCTCTGCCCGCTCCGCCAACATGGTGATCCTGGGTGCTGCCTCCCCGTATCTGGGCATCCCCTTCGAGGAGATCGAGGCCGCGGTGCGTGAAAACTTTGCCCGCAAGGGTGAAGATGTGGTCAACACCAACATCGCCTGCTTGCGCGCCGGCAAGGAATTCGCCGAGAAATTGTAATGCTATTCCAACGTTCGGATGAACAACCTGATTGAGTTCTTTAAGAACAACTTTCATTATTTCCTGCTCGCAGTTCTTCTGGTGCTGTCCATATTGATGCTTGGGAAGTCGATGTCGTACAGCGGCTACAAGCTCGCACGCTTCAGTCAAAGCATCACTGGGCCCATCCAGAAGAGCTGGTCGGGAGTAATGCACACGTTCAGTCTGGGACCGGAGAACGAAAAACTGGTGCAGCAGAATATTGCACTGTTGCGCGAACAGGACAACATGTTCATTGTGAAAGATGACACGACGCTCACTCAAATGAGCGAGGTGGACTCTTTGCACACCAAGCGCATGCGCCTGTATGACTACTCCTACGCCCATGTTATTTTCAAGACTACAGATCAGGCATTCAACTACATTATCGTGGATAAGGGCAGTGAGGACGGGATCTGCAAGGATATGGCTGTGACCTCTCCCACGGGGGTCGTCGGTGTGGTTAGCGACGTGTCGAAGCACTTTTCCGCCATCATCCCCATCCTGCACCCCGACTCCCGCATCAGCGCAATCGTTTCCCCCATTAACCAGGTGGGCACGGTTGTCTGGGAAGGCCCCGACCCCGAGGTCGCTTTCTTGGAGAACATCCCACAACACCTCGAAATCAATGTCGGAGACTCGGTGATGACCAGCGGATTCTCGAACATCTTCCCCAAAGGCATGCTCATCGGCACCGTGAAAGAGGTGATGGTGGGCAAAAATGCCAGCTTCCTGACCATCAAACTGCGCTTGGCTACTGATTTTAAGCGCTTGGGACTGGTTTATCTGATTGAAAATCAATATAAGAGTGAAATCGACACCCTGAAAAGTGGTTTCAAGACCGAATAGCAATTAAAACAAAGCCCGATGAACAATATATTCTCGAACATGTTGAGATTCTTGGTGGTGATTGTGCTGCAAGTATTCGTTTGTAGCCAAATCAACCTCTTCGGCTTTGCCACGCCTGCCATATACTTGCTCGCCTTGCTGTTGCTGCCGTTGGAATTGCCATTGTCGGCACAATATTCCATTGGCTTTGTCACAGGACTGGTGATTGACATGTTCGCCCACACTTTGGGGGTGAATGCCTTTGCCTGTGTGGTGGTTATGTTCGTGCGTCCCTATCTTGTCCATAACCTGAATGCGGGTAAAGCCTCCGAGGGCATCGACAGACCTGTGCCAGGGGTCAAGGACTTTAAGTGGATGTTTATCTACACATCTTTACTGTCGCTGCTCCATCAGATTTGTGTGGTTATGTTGGAAACGCTTTCGTTTGCCAATTTCGGCCATACGCTGCTCTCTATTCTGTGCAACACGATTTTCACCATCTTCTTGTTGCTCTGCCTGCTGTATATCTTCTATTCTGCCGAACGAAAATATTGAGCATGTTGAGACGGCATGTTTTCCCGGTATTCTGCCTGCTGCTTGTGTTGTGTGCATCTTGCAGCTCTACCAAGCCACTGGCCGAAGGAGAATACATGCTTGTCAAGAACAAGGTTACGGTCACGGATGCCCGCAATCCCAATTTTGAGGAGCTCAAATCGTATGTGCGCCCCATTCCCAACAAGAAATTCCTCGATATCATCCGGTTTCGTACGATGTGGTACAGTCTCGGACAACCCACTTTCGACAAAAACGGACAGCTGAAGGATTCCAAGTTCCGCCGTTTCCTCCGCTATCGCGTCGGGGAAGCTCCGGTGCTGTTGGATTCCAGTTATATTGAGAGCTCCTTGAAACAACTCACCACCGTGATGAACCAATGGGGCTATTTTGATGCAGAGGCGGATTATAGTGTGCAATTCAAACGCCACAATCCCAAGAAAGCCGTTGTGAACTACAGCATCATGGCGCATGCTCCCTATCATATCCGGAAAATCAACTATGATATTGCGATTCCGGAATATAGGCGCATATTTGTAATACACAAAGAGGAATCCGATTTGGAGGAGGGCATGCAATATGACGAGGATGCTATCACGGAGGAATTCACTCGCATTGTGAACTTGTTGCGGGATGAAGGCTACTATTATGTTGAGAAGTCCATCATGAGGGGCGAGGTTACCTACGACATGCCTGCCGACTCCACGCAAGCGGACCCCCATACCGTCACACTATCCATCATCTTGCGCATTCCGGAAGGCGAAAATTCTGCACGTTACTTATATAAATACCATTTTAATAATGTATATGTGCATACGCGATACAATGCCAACGATCCGTTGGACCAGATGAACGATACCGTGGTGTATCGGAATTACCGCGACAAGACGGACTCCACTTTTTACCGCTTCATCACCCCGCATTACGATGACTTGCGGGAACCGATCCGTGACTTTAAGTATCGTACTATAGCCCAAACTATTTATACACGCACAGGTGAGCCCTATTCACAGGAGGCCAAGCGACGCAGTAGCATGGCCATCAGCCAGTTGGATAATTTTTCATACTATAACATCACGTACCAGGAGGTTGACAGTTTATTGGATACACTCCATCATGTCGGATACTTGGATGCCATCTATCGCCTCACCCGGTCGAAGGTACATAGCGTGGGCGGCCAGATAGACTTGCGCAACGACAAGTCATACATTTCGCTGAGCTATTCCAACCGCAATATCTTCAAAGGCGCGGAGCAACTCAAGATTAATCTGTCGGGCGGTTATTTCTACTACTCCTTGTCCAACCTGTTTCATAACCACTCATTCTCCTATCCTGAGTTCGGTCTCAATGTGTCGCTTACATGGCCCAAACTGCTGTTTTTCGGCAATTACCATAAGCGCTCCTCCGTGCGACGCAACACCGCCATCAAGTTCGGTGTCAATTATTCCGGCCTGTATCACAGACTCCTTTATAATGCAGCCATCACATATAACTGGAGTCCGATCAGCTATATGAACCACAGCTTCAGCCCTATCGATATCAGTACAATTAACAATAACGATAGATGGTATGCCAACATGTTGAACTATTGGGATTATCCGGAATCTTACCAGAACAGGTTCAACAAATTTTTCATGCTTTCCTTGAAGTATAATTTTGACTTTTTGGTTCCTTTTGCCTTCGAACACCGTGCTCACAACTTGCGTATGTCGGTGAGCATGGAGTCGTCAGGCCTTTTCCTGAAAGGGATTAACTCACTGTTTACGCCAGACCACAGGTGGGTGTTGGGGGTGAATTCACTGGACGAGGACGGGTATAACTACACCTCTTTCGAGAAAATGGAGTTCACGTGGAATTACTCCTACAAGTTCGACAGCAAGAACACCATGGCTCTGCGTATGAATGCCGGTGCCATAATCCCGCTTGACAAGGATTCATACGTCCCTTATGAACGCGGCTTCTACATGGGCACGAGTAACAGTATGAGAGGCTGGCCATATCGTGGCGTCGGTCCCGGAAGCTATGAGCACGGTCGCGACAGCCTGTTCACGGGCGATGTTAAAATCGAGCTCAATCTTGAATACAGAGGCACACTCTACCGCTCTTTCAAGTATGGCATTTTCGCCGATGCCGGTAATATTTGGTTGACACGCGACTATGGGGACATGGAGGGCGCCAATTTCGACATCCGACGGTTCTATAAGGAATTCGCCCTGGACGCGGGTGTGGGACTGCGCCTCGACTTCGGCTTTTTCGTCATCCGCGTCGACTATGCAGTGCCGCTCTACGACCCTACGCGCACAAGCATTGGCCGTTGGATAAACAAGAAATGGTTTATCAACGATGGCAGGCGACTGGCGTTGCAAAATGGACTCAAATTCGCCATCGGATATGCTTTCTGACCTTGCATGAATGGGCCGCTCGAAGCACCTTGCTTGATCTTCCGTGCGAAGTCTGCCTGGAAATGGTAAATATTTTACAATGACTTTCTCGTATTCTTAAAAGTTGTAATTTTGCAAACTATTGAAATAAATTTTAATTGTTGATTGTCATTGAAATAAAGCATCGAAAATCAATAATGTGTTTTTGATTTGCTCTTATATATGCTTGATAGGAAATTTCTGTTGATTTTTTTGATGTTGGTTTGTACGTGGCTCTCCTCGTTTGGGCAAATTGACACGTCTTTTTGGTTTGCGGCGCCAGATCTGACTTCTGGTCATCAGCAAAGTCCTATCCGTTTCTGTATCTCATCCTTGGATGACTCTGTCACGGTGTTTTTTGAACAGCCGGCGAATCCGAATTATGTGCCTGTGACTGTCTCGTTGCCTCCCAACTCCTTCTATATATACGATGTGTCCAGCATTATTGGCATGGTTGAGAATCAGCCTGTCAATACGGTCTTGAACTATGGATTCCATATTCATTCCACAGGCAATGCATCGGTCTATTACGAGGTTGTTGGCAATGATAGCGAGATATATGCGCTCAAAGGGCGAAATGCTTTGGGATGCCATTTTGTGGTGGGCATGCAGCAACGGAATCCTAACCGGAGCACCTACGTCCCCACACCATATTCCAGCATCGAGATTGTGGCCACGGAGGACAATACTGCGGTCACGATCACTCCGAGCCATAATCTTCGGAACGGTGCCAGTGCAGGCGTGCCGTTCACCATTTATCTGAACAGGGGACAGACTTATGTGGTGCAGGCGGCCAGCGTCAACGCAGACCAGCATCTCGGCAACACGGTTATCCATTCCAGCAAGCCCATCGCCGTGAGTTCTTCCGACGATTCTGTCGCGGAAGGCACGGGGTACGACTTGGTGGGCGACCAGCTCGTGCCCGTGAATTATGCCGGCAATGTCTACATCCCGATATGGAACGGCTATTCTTATGAAACCGTCTTCCTGTTCCCGACAGACACCTCGGGAAGCACCTCCATTTTTGTCAACAACGACTCCATCCCGTCCGCCACGCTCTCTTTTGGCAACCATTACGCCTATACGCTGTCGTCCCAAGCTCCCGTTATCATGTCTGACAAGCCTGTGGTGGCCTTCCAACTTACAGGGACGGCAACAGAAGTCGGAGGCACGGTTCTCCCGCAGTTGGAATGCACGGGATCCAGAAAGGTCGTCTACAGCCGTCCGAACACATCCACGAATGTGACAATCACTGTTCTGGCGAAAACGGAACATGTCGGCAATTTCCTGTTCAATAACGACAGTACGTTGTTGACAGCTGCCGACTTCACGCCGGTGCCGGCCGACACGACGTGGTCTTACTGCAAAAAGAATGTGTCGTCTTATGTCCCGATTAATAGTTTGATGATTGTTCAAAATAGTGCCGGAAACTTCCATCTTGGCATAATCGATGGCTCTTCGGGCTCTTGTTCGTATGGTTTCTTTAGCGACTATCAAAAATACGCACAGGCAGAATTGAGCGCCTCTTCCCCATATTGTCATGATGACACTATCTTTTTCCAGGTGGCTGCATCAGGTCTTGTCAATGTGACGATGACTGGGCCCAATGGCTTTTACAGAACAGATCCCCCATTCCTTATACCCAATGCAAACGCTTCGCACAGCGGTAGGTATTATTTGTCTGGACAAGACACGACTGGTTGTGCCGGCACGGTGGTGGATTCTTTGGACATTATAGTCGGTGTCCCTCAAAGTTGTATTGCTCGGAACGATTTGTCTGAGACATTCAGGAATCAGCCCGTGATGTTGGCTCCGCTGCTTAACGATGATTTGTCGTGTGATCTCCCTTCATTGCAAATATTGAACGCTCCCCAATATGGCACAGTGACCCTCATGGATAGCACCATCTTATATGTCCCGGACACGGGCTTCTATGGCCAGGACACTCTGAGATATGTGGTGTCATGCTGCTCGGTACACGATACGGCATGGTCTTTCTTGACTGTCAATAACGTGATTATTCAAACAGAGTTTACTGTCACGGCGTGTGAAAGCTATGTCTGGAATGGCATCACGTACGGATCCACGGGCGACTATACGCAGACGTTCCAGTCTTCCGGCGGCTATGACAGTGTCGTGACAATGCATCTGATCGTCATGCCGCCCATGACATTCGAGTATTCCGTCTCTACATGCGGGAGCTTTTTGTGGCAAGACAGTCTTTATACACAAAGCGGCGACTATGTGGTGACGATGCCGATGGCTACGGGGTGTGACATTATCATGACGCTCCACCTTGAAATATTGAACCCCGTTGTGGATTCTTTCTTTGTTTCGGCTTGTAATACCTATTATTGGAATGGCTATCCGTACTCGGTTTCCGGTGAATATGACCAACAATTCTTTGCTGCGAACGGTTGCGACAGCATCGTGACGATGCATCTGACCATTCTTCCTCCCAAGTCGAGCGAATTTACGGTGACGGCATGCGACAGTTACGTCTGGAATGGACAAACCTATACCAGTTCGGGAGACTATCATCGCTCTTTCACCTCCTCGGATGGATGCGACAGTTCTGTCATCATGCATCTTGTCGTTCACCCGTCGGTGTCGACGGAATTCAATGCCTCGAATTGTGAAAGCTATGTTTGGGACGACAGCACATACACCCAGTCCGGCAACTTTGTGCGTCATTATCAAACCCAACACGGCTGCGACAGCTCCGTGACCATGCATCTGACGATATTCCAGCCCGCAGCCACCGAATTTACTGCGTCAGCTTGTGAAAATTATGTTTGGGACGACAGCACGTTCCTACAAACCGGTGATTATGTGCGGCGGTACCAGACAGTTCACGGCTGTGACAGCATGGTGACCCTGCATTTGAATGTCTATGAATCCAAACATACGGAATTTGACACGGCCACTTGCGACATATATTTCTGGAACGGCTACGGCTATTCTGTGCAAGGTGACTATGAACAGTCGTTCCAGACAATCCACGGTTGCGATAGCGTGGTGACCATGCATCTGACGACCTATCCCCATTATAATACTCAAGTATACGATGATGTGTGCGAGGGACAAAGTTATGAGACGGATAACTTTTTCGTCGATGTGTCGGAACTGGAAGGGCGTCGGAACCTTGTTGTCACCCAAAACCTGACATCTTGTTTTGGTTGTGACAGTATGGTGACCTTGTTTCTTACAGTAATCGACACATCCATCAGCCTGTTGTCAAGTTCGCCCGCACTATGCGGGGATCTCGGTGTGGACTTGTCTGTCACGCCCGATTTCGATTCATACATGTGGGACACGGGCGACATGACACCCACCATTACGGTTTTGGAGCCCGGCAGCTATGCTGTCACGGCGACACGTGGCGAATGTGTTTCTAGATCAGTCATCACCATTCAGCCGTGCGAGTTGGACATTTTCCTGCCCAACAGCATCACTCCTTCAGTGGCAGATGGATTGAATGACTATTTTGGGTTGCCTGAAATCTACCAGAACCAGATGTATAATTTCTCCATCCGGATTTACAGCCGGTGGGGTGGCGTGGTGTATGAGTCTCGCGACAAGGCATTCCGATGGAATGGTGAGGTGAATGGTGAAATCCGTGCCAATGAGCTCTACAATTACATTATACAGTATCAAAATCGGGCGGGGGAGAGTTTCTTGTTGAAAGGCTCGGTTTTGGTGCTCTGATGAACAAAAAAGACCTGCCGAACAGCAGGTCTTTTTGTTGGATAAAGTGATGTTTATTTCAGTTTCTGACTCAACACTTTGAGCATGTCCTCTGTCATGGATGCGAGGTCGTATTGCGGTTTGAAGCCCCATTCCTCGCGGGCGCAGTGGTCGTCCATCTGGTTGGGCCATGAGTCGGCAATGTTTTGACGGAGCTCATCGTATTGATACTCCATTTGGAAATCGGGGATGTGCTTTTTGATTTCGGCGTAGATCATTTCGGGTTCAAAGCTCATAGCCGTGATGTTGAAGGAGTTGCGGTGTATGAGTTTGGTGGGGTCGGCTTCCATCAGGTCGATGGCGGCCTTCAGGGCATCGGGCATGTACATCATGTCCATATAGGTGCCTTTTGCGATGGGGCAGGTGAATTTCTCGCCCTTGACAGCGGCATAGTAGATTTCTACAGCGTAGTCGGTGGTGCCGCCGCCGGGGAGTGTGACGTTGGAGATGAGCCCCGGGAAGCGCACGGAGCGGGTGTCGACGCCGAAGCGCTTGAAGTAGTAGTCGCTCAGCAGCTCGCCTGTGACCTTGGTGACGCCGTAGATGGTCTTCGGACGTTGGATGGTGTCTTGAGGGGTCATGTCGTGCGGCGTGTCGGGGCCGAAGGCGCCGATGGAGCTCGGGGTGAAGAGCGCGCAGCCGAACTCGCGGGAGACTTCCAGACAGTTGATTAAGGCACCGACGCCAACGTTCCAGCCCAACATGGGGTTGGCCTCCGCCTTGGCGGAAAGGATGGCGGCGAGGTTGTAGATGGCGTCAATGTTGTATTTCTTCACAGCATCGGCAATGTCCTGGGCGTTGGTGGCATCAATCTTGCAAGAGGGACCGGCATCGGCCAAGTCGCCCTTTAAAGGATAAATCATATCGGCAGCGATCACATTGTCCGTGCCGTATACTTTGCGCAAGGCGGGTGTCAACTCGGAACCGATTTGTCCGCAGGCACCAATGACTAATATCTTTTTCATATTTGTTGTTTTTTAGAAATACCTGTTGTTTTTTTGAGCGCGCAAAAGTACAAAAAAAATGTATCTTTGCACCCGTTTAAAAAAACCAAATGTATGATATATTTAGATAATTCCGCTACTTCTTATCCCAAGCCCAAAGAGGTGTATGATTTCATGGACAGTTTCTACCGCGAGCATGGTGTCAGCCCAGGCCGCGCCGGCTATGACGCTGGTATTGAGACTGGCGAACTGCTCACTGATACCCGTCGCTTGCTTTCCCAGCTGTTCAACGGTGGTGCTAAAGTTGACGAACGCCGTCTTACCTTCAGCTACAATGCCACGGATTCATTGAATATTCTCATACAAGGTCTTGCACAGAAAGGCATGCACGTCATCACCACCATGTTGGAGCATAACTCTGTGTTGCGTCCTCTCTATTGTTTGGAACAGCAAGGACTTATCGAGGTGACTTACCTGCCTTTCGACGAGGCTGGCTATGTCCATCCCGATGATTTCAAGAAAGCCATCAAGTCCAACACGAAGATGGTAGTCTGCACACAATGCTCCAATGTCATTGGCACGGTGCAACCCATCAAGGAAATCGGCAAGGTTTGCAAGGACAACGGTCTGATTTTTGTGGTTGACGGTAGCCAGGGCGCTGGTGCAGTGGAGATGAACATGCTCGAATACGGTGTGGACGCATACGCGTTCACGGGCCACAAGTGCCTGATGGGACCCACCGGCATCGGCGGTTCCTACGTGGCTGAGGGCGTGGAGGTTCGCCAAACCCGCTACGGCGGCACGGGCGTGCGTTCTGCTGTCCGTACCCACCTTGACGAGTATCCCTACCGCCTTGAGGCCGGCACGATGAACATGCTCGGCATCAGCGGCCTGTATCGCGGCGTGAAATGGATTGAAGAGAAAGGCATCCAGAATATCCACGACCAGGAGATGAAGCTGTGGAAGCGCCTCGTCGACGGCGTCCGCAACGTGGAAGGCGTCACGGTCTACTGCGCCACCTCCGTCGAGAACCAGAACCCCGTGCTCTCCCTTAACGTGCGCGGATTCGAGGCTATGGATGTGGGCACGATGCTTGACGTGGACTACGACATCGCTTGCCGCACGGGCTTGCAATGCGCCCCGCTGGTGCATGAACGTATCGGTACTCTGCCCGTTGACGGTACCGTCCGCCTTAGCGTCGGCGCTTTCAACACCGAGGAGGAAATCGATGTCTGCATCAACGCCATTAAGGAAATCGCTGCGCTGAAAAACTAAGCCCCCTTGGAGACGAAAAGTCGGAAATGGGTCGGGCACCTGGCAGTCTTGGCCGTTTATGTCATCTTTGGCATCAACCCCAACTGCTCCGAGGCGGTCGTCCCTGAATATATATCTCCCCATGCTTTCACCGCCGCCCGGATGCTGTTCGGGTCGGCGGTTTTTTGGCTTTTGTCGCTCTTCTTCCCGCGCGAGCGCGTGGAGAGACGCGATGTGTGGACCATCCTCGTCGGAGGCGTCGTGCTGGCAGGCACGCTGGTGGCCTTCTCGCTGGCCTTTCGCTATACCTCGCCCTGCTACGTCTCCCTCGTGTCCGCCACCAGTCCCTTGTTCGTGATGCTTATGGCCGCGCTCTTCTTGGGCGAGCCGATCTCCATGCGCAAGAGCTTGGGCGTCTTTGTGGGCATCGCCGGCGCCCTCATGATTGTGCTCTTCTCTTGGAAAATTGATGCCAATGCCACCCCGACAGGACTTTTGCTCTGTTTTGTCAATATCCTCTTCTATGCGGCCTATTTGCTCATTACCCGTGCTGTCACCAAAAAATACAGTCCTGTGACGCTGATGAAGTGGATGTTCTTCATTGGAAGTGTGATTTGTCTGCCATTGGCCATTCCCGTCATCCCGGAATCTCCGATGCTGCAGGGTGCAGTCCCCGTGTCGGCCTGGCTCAACTTTTTCACAGTGATGATATTCTCAACGGTCGTGGCCTATTTCCTGCTGCCGATAGGACTTCGCCACCTGCGCCCCACCACAGTCAGCATGTACAGCAACCTGCAGCCTCTGGTGACCGCCGTGGTGGCCATTGCGGCGGGGCAGGACATCTTTACGTGGAACAAACCGGTGGCACTGTTGCTTATTGCCACAGGCGTATATCTTGTCACCACCAGCCGTGCGAAAGGGGATGCACCGGCAGAAAAGAAGTGAATTCTGGAATTAATGTATTAAGAAAGATGTTAATCTCCCAGTAGCAAAACCGCTACGACTGCCAGTATCCAACGGTCGGGGATGGTCTCGAAATACAGGAGCTTCTCGCCCCATTGGTTTTCAAGGCGGAGCGTCAGACCGTCGAGATAAAACAGTTTCTCACCCCATTGGTCCTTGTTGCGTATGGTAAGCCCGTCGAAATAGAGAAGTTTTTCGCCCCAGCGGTCCTTGACGCGCACCGTGTTGCCGTCAATGTACAATAACTGTTGTCCCCATTGGTCCTTCTCCCTGACTGTATTGCCGTCGAAATAGAAGAGTTTCGCGCCCCATTGGTCCTTTTCCCGGATGGTGTTACCCTCCACATACACCAGTTTCTCGCCCCAACGGTCTTTTTCCCGGATGTATTGGGCGGAAAGAGTCTGTATGGTAAGCAGAATGAGCAGAAGGGGAGGCAGAACTTTCATACCAAAATTATACAATATTTATTATAACATCGTCAGGGCGGCGGAACGCGCGTCCTGAATGGTGTCGTTGACGCTCATCGGACGTTTGCAGCTGCCGGCCACGAACAGCCCCTCTTGCGATGTGAGGTTGTCGTTCAGGTGCTCGTCTTTGCTTTGGGCAAAGCCGTAGAGCCCGTCGATGCCAGTGACTTTGGCCAGTTGGCGTGTGCCGTCGGAGGCACACATGCCCACCATGAGCACTAACAGATCGGTATTCATGTTTAGGGGCAGTCCCATGAGCGTATCTTCAGCCTTGAGTTGTATGCCTCCGTCGTAGGTGGCGGCGGCTTCCGAAATGCGTCCGCGCACGAAGTTGACGCCGTACTCCTCTTGGGCCGTCCGGTACATCTCCTCGAAGCCCTGACCCCACATGCGCAGGTCCATGTAGAAGACATGCACGTTGGTGGTGGGGGAGAGGCGCTTTACTTCAATGGCCTGTTTCACGGCCGTAACACAGCAGACCTTGGAACAATAGTTGTTGCCGCTCTTTTCGTCGCGTGATCCGACACATTGCAGGAAGACTATCTGCTTGGGCGTTTCACCCATGGTGTTGACGATTTTGCCTGCCTTGACCATTTTTTCCAGGTCGAGCGACGTGATGACACCTTGGTAAATGCCGTAGCCCAGTTCTTCCTTACGGGTTGCGTCGAAGACTTGATAGCCTGTGGCAATGAGGATTTTCTCGTAGGAACGTTGTACACCCTTGTCGTCGGTGGTCACCCACAAGTTGCCCTCACGCTGCAGGTTTGTGATAGCCGTTTCTGCAAGGAGGGTGATGTTGTCATGGCGCAACTTGGCCTCTAAGGTGTCGGCAAGTTCGTCGGCGGAGGAGAAGTCCGGAAACAAGAGTGCCTTGTTGCGGATGTTGGTAAGTGGCGCCTTCTCCTTTTCGAAAAGGGTGACATTGTGTTGCTGGGCCAAGATGCTGGCGGCTTCGATGCCGGCAGGTCCGGCTCCTATGATGGCGATATTCTTCATTGTGTCAGTTCGGGTTATGGAAATGAAAAGGATATTTTTCGGATCAGACTTTTAAAACGGAGGGCTTGTCGGGCATTGCGAGCACTTGTCCGTCAGCGCCCTTGTATTTGGAGTCGGGGTCGTAAGGGATGCCGATCTTGTTGAGCAGGCTCTCACATTGCACCTGATGGATTTGCAGACCAAGTTGCCACGGGTCATAGCCCAACAGGAGGCCGGCTAACTCCTCGTAGGAGAGAACAGGAATGCCGTAACCCTCCTTGTCGTAGGTCTTGTGCTCCATCTCTGCGATGGTGTACTGCCATTTGTCGAGAAACATTGTGCAGCCGGGACAGTTTGCGATGATGAAATCGGGCTCGTAAGGTTCCATCGACTCGAATTTCTTTTTGGAGTTGGAGACGGAGTATCCGCGGTTTTCTTGGACGAGATACTGGCGGAAGCCGAAACCGCAGCAGTGGCGGCGCTCGGGATAGTCGATGACTTCACCGCCCCAGGCCTCGATCATGCCGGCCAAGACGTAGGGGAACTCCGCGTTGCCGATGCCGTGCTTGGGGAAGATCTTGGCATAGTGGCAGCCGATGTGCTCCACACCGCGCAAGGGCTTGCCCGTGAAACGGTTGATGAGCTGGTATTTCATCTTCTCCTTCAGGTCGAAGCGGAACTTGTAGATCAGGTCAGAGGGATGTGCGATGTTCTTGGGGAGCTCAAACTCGCGTCCCGTGGCCTCGCGGAGATACTTGCGGGTCTGTTCCAACAGTTCCGGACACTCGTGCCACTTCTCAAGAAGCTCCGTCATCACCCCGAACGAGGTGACGCATGAAGGCACATAGTTCTCGTAGCCCTTTTCGGTCATCAGCGAGAAGAGGCGCGCCACCACCGTCATCGTGGTCTCAAACGGCACCACGTCGGCATGGTAGCCGATACCCGAGCAGGTGTGCTGGTGCGAAGAATCGTAGATGTCTTTTCCCAGGTCGTTGCGCAGTATGTTGAGGAAGGCAGCCTCGGAACCGGGAAAGAAGGTCTGCCGTATGCAACTTCTCTCATAGAAGAAATGATCGTCTGCAATCTCCTTTTGGTACTCGTTCCAATATCGTTTCATTGGCTATGTGTTGTTTTTATAGAGCGGCAAAAATACAAAAAAAACGTATCTTTGCCCCACTAAAAATGAGAATATGAAAAGACTACTGACCATCGTGTTGTTATGTGGGCTTCTGTTTCCCCTTTTCAGCCAGAATGCAGACCAAGCCAACCCCGATTTGAACCTGGATGCCGCCTACACGGCGCCGACCGAGCCCGATGTGCAGGCCAAGCTGGCAGAGTGGCAGGACCTCAAGTTCGGGATGCTCATCCACTGGGGGCTCTACGCTGTGCCCGGCATCGTGGAGTCGTGGTCCATCTGCTCCGAGGACGAGGACTGGATCCCGCGCGACAGCACGATGCGCTACGACGACTACAAACGCTGGTACTGGAATCTGAACAAGATGTTCAATCCCCGGCAGTTTGATCCGGACCAGTGGGCAGACGCGGCCAAAAAAGCAGGGATGAAATATGTGGTCTTCACCACCAAGCACCACGACGGCTTCGCGATGTACGACACCAAATACAGCGACTACTCCATCGCCAAGGGACCCTTCGCAGACCATCCCAAGGCCGACGTGGCCAAGTATGTGTTCGACGCTTTCCGCCGCCAGGGTATGATGATCGGGGCCTACTATTCCAAACCCGACTGGCACTCGCAGGACTATTGGTGGGACCGTTATGCCACCCCCGACCGTCATGTGAACTACAAAATTGCCAACCATCCCTATCGTTGGAATAGATATAAGGATTTTGTTTACAATCAGATAAACGAGATTACCTCAAGTTATGGTAAGATAGACATCCTTTGGCTGGACGGCGGCTGGGTGCGCGCCCCGAAGGAGGATATCGATATGGACCGCATCGCCAAGATGGCCCGCCAGAACCAGCCCGGACTGCTCATCGTGGACCGCACGGTGACGGGCAAGTACGAGAACTACCGCACGCCCGAGAAGATGATCCCCGACCGTCCTTTGTCGTATCCGTGGGAGACCTGTGTGCCGCTGAGCAAGGACTGGGGCTACGTGCCTGGCGCGGAGTTCAAGACCCCGCAGCAAATCCTTAATATGCTGGTGGAGGTGGTGGCCAAAGGCGGCAGCCTGTTGCTCGGCGTGGGGCCCACGCCCACCGGAATCATCGAGCCGGTCGTTGTGGAACGCCTGGCAGCGATAGGTGAGTGGCTGCAGGCCAATGGTGAGGCCATCTATGGCTCTCGTACACTCCCTGTCTGCAATGAGGGTGACATCTGGTTCACCCAAAGCAAGGATGGCTACACACGTTATGCCATCCTCGTCGTGGATAACCCACGAACCGCCAACCTGACGCTGAAATGGCGCTTCAATTTGCCGGACAAGAAAGGCGAGATGGTGCTTTTGGCGACCGGCGAGCGGTTGAAATATAAGATCAAGGGCGGCCAAGTAGAGGTCACCCTCCCCGCTGCCGCCCTTGTCACGGGAATGCCCGTGGTGCTGAAATATTAATACGCAGGTTACAAGTTGACGTTTTTGTCTTTCGGGTACTTTACATTGAATGTGACGACGAAGGTCTGTGTCTCGCCGGCCTTCAGCTCCACATCCCACGTGAGCACGCCCGTCTCTGTCTTGTTGTAGGTGGCGTAAGGTTTCACCTCCTCCACCTTTACCTCAATGTCCTTGTTGGAGGAGATGGGATACTGCTCCTTCAGCGTCAGTTTGACCGTCTTGGTCTGGTTGTTCTTTACCGTGATCTGGTACGACTGGGTGACAGTGGTGGTGCTGCCCACGTGCTTCGTGCTGCAGTATTCGCTCCGCTTCTCGCGCTTGACCGAGATCCTGGGATCGGTGGTCAGCGTGAGCGAGATGTGCTCCTCCGTGGCGTTGGGGCGCAGGAAGGTTTTGCCCACGAAGGTGTTGTCGAATGTCACCGTGGCATAGCCCGGCAGCAGATTGAACTGCTCGTAGTCCGACAGCGTGGCGACAAGATAGGTCTCGTCCGACAACTTGGGCGCGGCGTAATATTTGTATTCAGCCTTGATGTTATAATTCTTCAGGTCGATGAGTTGCTCCTTGCCGTTGCCGGGGATGTCGTAGGGCACGGCGATGTTGTAGTTGACGTGCACCTCCTGCATATCCACATCCACATAGTCGTCCATCAGCAGCGGGGCGGTGGGCCGTTCGCCGCGAACAGATGTCGCATAGCCGTCGGTTGTGGCCACTCCCGCACGCTCTTTTGTGGCATACGAAACCGTGTTGCTTAATGCTGAAGATTCGCGGAATTGCTGCGGACGGTAGAAGTTCAGGTACCAGGACTTGAACACGGGCGCCTCCTTCGAGCGGTTGGGCGTGGCGTTGGAGAGTGTGAGCTTCACGTTGTTCCAGTCGAGGCCGGTGATTTGTGACACCTGTGCCTTCGATTTCAGCACCACGGGCTTGTCCATAGAAGTGATGTTGATGTCGTAGCAGGGCACCCAACTTGCCATATTGGTGAAATAGGTGATGGTGAAGGTGGTGTTGGCGGTCTGGGGCACGCTCACGGAGAGCCGCAGCACGCCGGTGCGCTGTTTGTCCTTCGACATATCCTGGTCCAGCTGGTTCTGCAGCCGTTTTATGGTCTCTTTCAAAGAGGTGATTTTCCGGTTGTCCTGGTCGATGCTTTGTTGCAGCGCGCCCGCCTTCGACTTGTACAGCTCCATATTGGCGTTGATGTCGGCCACCGATACGGTGCCTTCCTTCTGCCGCATGTTGTTGAGGGTGCCGTCGGTGAGCATCTGGAGCAGGTGCGAATGGACTTCCAATTCGTTGTCGGCCTCATCCAACTGCCGCTTGTAGAGCTCTAAGGAGTCCTGCAATTTCTTGATGCGGGCACTCTCCTCCTTGGGGGTGATGAAATCGATGGAGAACTCCGAGGCAGAGATGAGCACGCCGTTGGCGGTCACTTTCAGACTGTTGACCTCGATGTCGGGACTCAGTCCTGTGATGGTCACGTCGTAGTTGCCGCTTTTGAGTGATGCAGCCGCGGTGTGCGTGAGGGCTGCGCCTTGCAGATAGACGGTGGCCTGGTCAATCTTGGCGGTGAACTCTTTCTGGGCGGAAAGAGGGAGCGTCAGGCTTGCACCTAACCATAAGAGCAGGAGGAATCGTTTCGTTGTCATAGTGGTAATTTGATTAGAAAAACTAACAAACATCTTAACGGGTTCGTTTGCAAAATATTGTGTTGATGATAAATGAAACAGCGAGGGGACGAGAATGGAAAAATATTATATTTGCACCTTGAAAATTAAAACAAGGAAAATGAAAATCTTCTGCCGGCTTTCTCTCTTGCTGACCCTGACGGCATTCACCACCGCCGGAATTGCGCAATCCTATATCGACCTGAACCACAACGGACAGATGGATCCCTACGAAAATCCGAAACTCTCCGTGGAGGAAAGGGTGGGGGATCTGCTCTCCCAGATGACCTTGGAAGAAAAGGCTGGCCAACTGGTGATGACGATGGGGTGGGAGTATTATGAAAAGACGGGCAATCAATATGTTCTGACGGAAAAGTTCAAGGATGCGATTCAAAACAAACATATTGGGAGTTCTTGGGCGGTGATGCGCGCCGACCCTTGGACGCAGAAGACATTGCAGAACGGTCTCACCCCAGAGACGGCCGGAACAGTGCTCAACGAGATGCAGTTGTGGAACCGGAAAAACACCCGCTTGGGTATCCCGTTGATGTTTGCGGAAGAGGCTCCCCACGGGCACATGGCCATCGGTACCACGGTGCTGCCCACCGCCATTGGACGCGCTTCCACGTTTAACAAGAAATTAGAGAATATTTTAGGGTGGTGTGTGGGCAGCGAAATATGGGCGCAAGGCGCTCAAATCGCCTTCGGTCCAGTGCTTGACATCGTGCGCGACCCGCGCTGGTCGCGTGTGGAGGAGACCTACGGCGAGGATCCGGTGCTGGCAGGCCAGATGGGTGGCGCATACGCCAAAGGATTGCAGGAATATACCCTGATTTCCACGCTGAAACACTTTGCCGCCCACGGCATCTCCGAAGGCGGACACAACGGCAACACCGCGCAGGTGGGCCGGCGCGAGCTGCTCTCAGTCCTCTCGTATCCCTTTGTGTTGGCAATACAACAGTTTGGCGCAAAATCTGTTATGACTGCCTACAACGATGTGGACGGCATCCCCTGCTCGGGCAATAAATGGCTGCTGCGCGACGAGCTGCGCAACGAATGGGGCTTTAAAGGACTCTTGATCTCCGACCTTTATGCCATCAATGGACTGGTGAGCGCCCGCATCGCTGCTGACTACTCCGAAGCCGCAGCATTGGCCGTGAAAGCGGGTGTGGACATCGACCTCGGGGGCTCTTGCTACGGTAAACAGTTGGTGCAGGCCGTGAAGAAAGGACTTGTTTCCGAAAGTCTGGTGGATGAACTGGTGCGGCGTGTGCTAACCCATAAGTTCAGACAGGGATTGTTTGACAATAAATTCGACAAATCTTTCCCAAAATTAGAGCAAGATATGACCTACGATGAAGATTGTAATCTGAATGCTGCACGCGAGTCAGTTATTTTGTTAAAGAACGAGAACCGCACACTGCCTCTTTCCAAGGAGGTGAAAAAAGTGGCCGTCATCGGGCCCAATGCCGACAATGTATATAATATGTTAGGCGATTACACCGCACCACAGGCCGACGGCTCCGTGATAACAGTCCTCCAGGGCATTCGCGAGAAACTGCCCGACGCGCAGGTGGAGTACGTGCGGGGCTGCCATATCCGCGACACCTCGCTGAACGAAATCGCCCAGGCCGTGCGTGCCGCTGAAGGGGCCGATGTGGTGGTGGCGGTGCTGGGCGGCTCCAGTGCGCGCGACTTCCGTACCAATTACAAGGAAACCGGCGCCGCCGAGGTGACAGGGCCCGCCGTCAGTGATATGGATGCGGGCGAGGGCTTCGACCGCGCCACACTCAATATGCTGGGCCGGCAGGAAGAACTGCTGAAGGCGTTATGTGCAACAGGCAAGCCCGTGGTGCTGGTGATGATACAGGGCCGTCCGCTCGACCTCTCGTGGGCCGATGCGCGTGTGCCCGCCATCCTCAACGCCTGGTACCCCGGCTCGCAGGGCGGCAGGGCCATCGCCGACATCCTCTTCGGCGATGTGAACCCATCGGGCAAACTGCCCATCTCGTACCCGCGCTCCGTGGGCCAGCTGCCGGTCTATTACAACGCCACGGAGGTGCGCCGCGACTACACCGACGTGCCCGCCAGTCCGCTCTATCCCTTCGGCTACGGACTGAGCTACACTACCTTCGAGTACTCCAACTTGGAGTCCTGCTGGATAAACGACACCACTTTAGACATCTCATGCCAGTTGACCAACACCGGCAACTACGACGGTGCCGAGGCTACACAGCTCTATATGCGCCACAACCAAGCTTCCGTCAAGACGCCGGAACGCCAGCTGAAGGCATTTGAAAAGGTGTTCTTGAAGAAAGGGGAGACGAAAACCGTGACGATGACGCTCTCCAAGTCAGATTTCGCCATCCTGAATGCCGATTTGCGCTGGATCGTTGAACCGGGCACAGTCACGCTGATGCTCGGCAGTTCCAGCCAGGATATACGGTTGCAAGGGGAGGTGAGAGTTGAGAGATGAGAGGAGGACTTTTTTCCAGCATCGTTACATAAACTCATATTGCAGAATCGCCACATTCAGCGCACTTTCCAGTTTGCATATTGTTTCAAGGGACAGGTTTTCCTCTCCTTTGAGAAGGCGTGAAACATATTGAGGCGAACACCCCATACGATCTGCAACATCCTGTCTGGAAAGGTTTTGCTGCTTCATTGCCAACGCAACTTTTATGGCAATCCGACGGGAATATCGCAACCATCCTTTCGATTTGGCATACTGTAAGCGTTCTTCTTCCACACGCCAAGCGGAATCCTCCTGCGATTGGTAGCGACTCAGTCTTTCAATGGCTTCTTCTCGGGTCATAAGGCAACCTCCTTTTGATAATCTGTGAAACTGTCTTCGTCAAAAACTCTTTCCCGAATCAGGAAGTTTCTGACTTTCTCCATCTTTTCCAATTCCAGTAAAGTGTGTTCGCGTTCTTGCATGGTTCGGGTAAGCTTTATTGCACCTCCTGTAATGATGAAAACTCCCACATTGAGCTTTATGGCATACAATCGCAGCCAACTACTGCGATGAGGACGACCTTTTTCTTTACCTAACATCATCTCTTGCGTGCGGTCGTTCTCTAAAGGACGGAAAAACCTGTCAAGATTTGCATCAGGAGAAATATCCATGATGATGCAGGACAATTCATCTCGGTCTTCCATGGTTTGATAAATGGCATCCTCAATATTCGTTATCTTGAAATAAGAAATCAAGTCATCAAAATTTTGCATGAAGAAATCAGCAAGCCAACCTGCATCGCTCCATTGTGACAATACTTTCTGGAGAGCATTTTCTTTGTCATGATTATAACGGACAGCCCATAAACGTCCATCCTCGATTACCTTGTCAAATGTCATATTTTTTAGTTTCCAGAATTTGCCGCAAAAATAATAAAATTTCCAATGCGAAACTTATAGGTTTCGTATTTTTGTAAAAAAAGAGAATTGTGATTTTTTATATTTTTGCAGTAGAATTCATTGATAGGAAATTCAGATGAAAAAACTCTTTACCACAATCCTTGTCCTCTGCGGCCTGCTGCTGTCGGCACTGCCAGTGCGGGCGCAACAAAGATTTACGGTGATTCAGGATACATTTCTCATTGTTTTTAATATCAAATACATAACAATATGGCATATCATTTTAAAAATCTGGTTTTTGAGGGCGGTGGTGTGAAAGGCATCGCATACGTGGGCGCTTTGGAAGTGCTCGACAGAGAAGGAATCTTGAACGACATTGAACGCGTGGCGGGAACCTCCGCCGGCGCCATGGTGGCTGTCATGGTGGCCTTGAATTACACTGCCGAAGAGATGAGACAGGTACTAGAGGGGCTCAACTTCAAGGATTTCAAGGACAGCACCAAGGGTATTCTGCGCGACACCATACGCCTCTTTAAAAATTATGGCTGGTATAAGGGCGACTACTTCCGCAACCTGATGGCCAAGTTGATCGAAAAGAAAACCGGCAATGGCGAGATGACTTTTGAACAGCTGGCTGAGACCGGCAAATACCGTGATCTCTATCTTGTGGGAGCGGATCTGAGCACAGGACTCTCCAAAATATTCAGTGCACACAACCAGGAGACCAAGACGATGAAAGTGGCGGATGCCGCACGCATTTCCATGTCCATCCCGCTCTTCTTCGCAGCCGTGCGTGGCGGCAAGAACAACAAGCATGTCTTTGTGGATGGCGGCCTGCTGGACAACTATACGGTTAAGACTTTTGACCGAAGGAACTATCTGGCGGACCTGAACAATGCCAGACGAACGGAGTACTACGAGAAAATCAACGAAAAACTCAGGATGAAGCGAACCTCTACCACCAATGAGTATGTTTACAACAAGGAGACCCTCGGATTCCGGCTGGATGCCAAGGAAGATATCGATATGTATCTCACGCATGAGGAAAACTTCAATGAGATCGATGGCTTCTTCGATTATACCAAAGCGCTGGTGACCACCCTCATCGATTTCCAGACCAACGACCACTTGCACAGCGACGACTGGCAGCGCACCGTCTATATTGATACATTAGGTGTCAGAGCCATCGATTTCGACATCCCGAGGGAAAAGAAAGAAGAGCTGGTCGCCTCGGGAAAACTCTACACCGAGGCCTATTTGGAATGGTATAACAACGACGAGGAGAAGGCGAACAAGTAGGGGGAATTTGCTACAGATAGGCATCCCCTGACGGGATGAGTTGCCCCGTACACCTTATGAAAAGTATTGCACTGTGCAAAGTGAATTATTTTTATATTTTTCACTTCTAAAAGTGCAATATTGATTTTTTTATTATTTTTGCAAAAAAATTTATTATGGAAACGCTGTTTGAATCGTACAGGTTATTGTTAGAGATTACTCCAACGGATTATATCAGGAGTTTTCACAACAAAATCAATTGGAAAAACCGGTTAATCGGTTTAGTTGGCCAGAAAGGAGTGGGGAAATCGACACTTTTGTTGCAGCATATTAAGAAATATGATAACATTGAAGAAACGCTTTACGTTCAGGCTGATGATATGTATTTTTCAGGACACGGTTTGTACGAAACGGCATACGATTTTTACAAGCGCGGCGGAAAACGGTTGTATATTGACGAGATTCACAAATACAAAGGTTGGTCAACTGAGATAAAAATGATTTACGACAAATTGCCGAAGATGTCTGTCGTATATTCAGGGAGTTCGCTTTTGGCCTTGAAAAAGGGCAATTCGGCTGATCTGAGCCGTAGAGCCATTGAATATGCCATGCCTGGATTATCTTTCAGGGAATATTTGAATATCGCCTACGGATGGAATCTGAAAACAGCCTCTCTTGATGATATCTTGCATGGGGGAGTGGATTTTCCGTATAGTGAGCATCGTCCTCTCAAATTTTTCGAAGAGTATTGCCGTAAAGGATATTATCCTTTTTTCAAAGAGGAAGATTATTATTTAAGGCTCAAACAAGCGGTTAACGAGACGGTTGAGCACGATATTCCAAGTTATGTCGATATGCCTGTTGCGTCAGCCGTCAAATTGAAAAAATTGATGTATGTTCTTGCCAACAGTGTGCCGTTCAAACCCAACTACAGCAAACTGGCCCAAGAACTCGAGATAGGCCGCAACCAGTTGCCCGATTATATTGAATATCTTGAAAAATCAAGATTGTTCAATGCTTTGAAAGAAAATGGCACAGGTGACTCCTTGCTCAGAAAAGTTGAGAAACTATACCTTAACAACAGCAATATCGCGTATGCAATATCCGACATTAAACCAGACTCCGGCACTGTTAGGGAGACTATGTTCCTTACGTGGATGCGGGAGTCATTTAATGTGACAGCCTCAAAAGTGTCTGATTTTGAAATTGATGGAATTATATTTGAGGTTGGCGGGAAGAGCAAAAAAGGACGTCAGATCAAAGATTTGGATAATGCTTATCTGGTAAAGGACAACGTCGAATACGCTGTAGGGAACTCCATACCGATATGGATGTTCGGGTTTGTGTATTAGGATAATGTATCTATTGCGCGTGTATCTTCAGCAGCGGACGTTCCCGACATTATGCTGAAGCCCGTCAGGGCTTCCATATCTGTAGCCGAGGACGTTCCCGACCGTGCACCACAACCCCGTATGGGGTTGCACCTTGGGTACGGCGATGTTTTGCGGCCCGTTGAATATGAATCTCCTACGGAGATTTTAACCGCGCGTGGCACCCGTTTGCTACAGATAGGCATCCCCTAACGGGGATGAATTGTCCCGCTTATCATAGTATCTCACGGTACGGTGCTGTCAATCAGCAAGATGTGGGCAGGGTAGGTGTGGCAGTGGATATCGTCTCCG
>DBYW01000056.1:13095-13324 GCA_002311645.1 Bacteroidales bacterium UBA1176 | reverse complement strand
TGACAATCCCCACAACCCCGTATGGGTTGCACCTTGGGTACGGCGATGTTTTGCCACCTCGTTGAATATGAATCTCCTACGGAGATTTGTAACCTTGTGTGGCATCCGTTTGTTACAGATAGGCATCCCCTAACGGGGATGAATTGTCCCGCTTATCATAGTATCTCACGGTACGGTGCTGTCAATCAGCAAGATGCGGGTGGGGGAGGTGTGGCAGTGGATATCGTCT
>DBYW01000056.1:7721-13015 GCA_002311645.1 Bacteroidales bacterium UBA1176 | reverse complement strand
GCACCTTGGGTACGGCGATGTTTTGCCACCTCGTTGAATATGAATCCCCTCTGGGGATTTGTAACCGCGCGTGGCATCCGTTTGCTACAGATAGGCATCCCCTAACGGGGATGAGCCACCCCGCTCACCTTCGCCTCCACCGGCACGGTACTGTCAATCAGCAAGATGCGGGTGTGGGAGGTGTGGCAGTGGATATCGTCTCCGCATTCCTCCCAAGCCCGTCAGGGCTTCCATATCTGTAGCCGTTGGCGATGTGACAATCCCCACAACCCCGTATGGGGTTGCACCTTGGGTACGGCGATGTTTTGCGGCCCGTTGAATATGAATCTCCTACGGAGATTTGTAACCTTGTGTGGCATCCGTTTGTTACAGATAGGCATCCCCTGACGGGTAGGCTGCTCAAAATAGTGTTTTAAAAACCAGCAGCCGAAGATAGGGTTCTGATTCGTTTAGAGACCAGATTCTCAGGCAGATTCTGTTTTTCCCAAAGTTTGATGTTACGCACCTTTACATTTTCAAGTTGTTCCTTGAAGTTATACACCTTTGCCGACTCCTTGGTCGAAAGCTTTTCGAGGACGGGCAGCATCAGCACCATGGAGGTCACTCCGTTTTTTTGGGGATTATAAAGAATAAACAGTGTCTTGCTTTTTGAATATTCCGATTCATTTTGTTTAACAGAGTAAATAAAAATGATACTATTTTGTTGAATGTATTAAATAAAAAATGCATTTGCATCAGCTTGTGTCATTTCTTGACGATACTTTTCGTCTTTCCCCGCCAAAAAAATCATATCTTTGCACCCTCAAACCCCACCCACTATGAAAAAACATCTCCTCACCATCCTCCTGCTTTTCCTTGGCATGGCTGCTCTCCAAGCGCAGACCACCCAGACCATCCTCTCCCCGGACCAGAAACTGAAGCTGAAAGTGGACCTCAGCGGCGACAGAATCCGCTACTCCGTCACAGTCGACAACAGTGAGTTCCTGAAACCATCGCAAATCGGGATGGAACTGGACAACGGCACGTTGCTGGGCCGTGAGCCCATCCGCTCCCTGCGCAAGGGCGGCCGCCGGAGCGTGGACCGTATGGTGGCCTCCCCGCTCTACCGCAAGGACTCCATCCGCGACCAATACAACGAGCTGTACCTCCAGTACAAAGCGGGCTATAGCGTCGTGTTCCGCGTCTATAACTCCGGCGTGGCCTACCGCTTCGAGACCGCCTTCAAGGAGCCCATCACCGTTAAGCACGAGATTGCGGAGTTCAATTTCTCAGAGGGATCCACTATGGGCGAGCGCAACGGCACCGAGGCATATATTCCATACGTAAACCGCAAAGCGGCCGTCAATGGCGACTTCTCCGAACAGTTCTGCACCTCGTTTGAGAATACCTACACTCAAATCCCGCTCAAGGAGATGGATGACAACCGCCTCGCCTTCTTGCCGATGTTGGTGGCGCAGACCTGTTCCGCTTCCGAAGGCGGATACTATGCTGGTTTGGGCTCCCGTCTTGCCGTCATCACCGAGTCCGACCTGCGCGACTATCCCGGCATGTATCTCAAACATACCGAGGGCAACTCGATGATCGGCTATTTCGCGCCGCTGCCGAAGACGTGGGAGCAGGGCGGGCACAACAACCTGCAGTATATCGTGAAAGAGCGGGAGGACTACATCGCCAAGACCGCCGGCACGCGCACCTTCCCGTGGCGCATCATCACCATCGCCCAAGAGGACAAGGAACTGGTGGATAACGACCTCGTCTATCTGCTCGCCGAGCCTTCGCAGGTGGAGGACATCTCCTGGATCAAGCCCGGCAAGGTGGCCTGGGACTGGTGGAACAACTGGAACATTTGGGGCGTGGACTTCAAGTCCGGCATCAACAACGAAACCTACAAGTACTACATCGACTTTGCCGCCGAGAAGGGCATCGAGTATGTGATTCTCGACGAAGGTTGGGCCGTGAACAAGCAGGCCGACCTCTTCCAGGTGGTGCCCGAAATTGACCTGCCGATGCTGGTGAAATACGCCGCCTCCAAGGGCGTCGGCATCGTGCTGTGGGCCGGTTACGCCGCGATGGACAAGGATATGGAGCACGTCTGCCAGCATTACTCCGAGATGGGCGTCAAGGGCTTCAAGGTCGATTTTATGGACCGCGACGACCAGATCGTGGTTAACTTCTACGAACGGATGGCCGCTATGGCTGCCAAATACCACCTATTCATCGACTTCCACGGGGCGTATAAGCCCACGGGACTGAGCCGCACCTATCCCAACGTGCTCAACTACGAGGGCGTTTTCGGATTGGAGCAATGCAAGTGGGCGGACAGCAAGACGGATATGGTGAAGTATGAGGTCACCATCCCGTTCATCCGGATGTTGGCCGGTCCGCTGGACTTCACCCAGGGCGCGATGCGCAACGGTGCCAAAAACTGCTATTTCCCCAGTTGGAACGAACCGATGAGCCAGGGTACGCGTTGTCGCCAACTGGCCGAGTACGTTATCTTTGACGCCCCCTTCGCGATGCTCTGCGACGCGCCCACGGCCTACATGCAGGAGCCCGAATGCACCGAGTTCATCGCCAAGGTGCCCACCGTGTGGGACGAGACCCGCATCTTAGACGGTAGGGTCGGGGATTTTATCGTCTCTGCCAAGCGCAAGGGCAATACCTGGTACATCGGCGCCATCACCGACTGGAACGCCCGCACCGTCGAAATCGACCTAAAGGCCTTGGGTATCACCTCCGGCACGGTGACGATGTTCGTGGACGGCCCCAATGCCCACCGCAAAGGCGTTGACTATCAGAAGAAAACGGTAACCGTACCCGCAGATGGCAAGTTGCGTGTGGAGTTGGCACCGGGAGGGGGAGCAGCGATGATAATATTGTAGAGGCGCGCGGCCGCGCGACTTATGAATCGGTTAAATATGCAGAGAAAAACAGATTGTTCAGACGATGAGAATGTCCTACTTTACAACAAGCCGGACAAGGGAGGCGTCATCCCTTGGGGTATCGCTTTGGTGATTCTCCTGCTGTTTTTCATCCCATTTTCAACCTTTATATTGAGAACCACTTGGTACCAGTGGGAGGATGTTCTTGTGATGTTTGTTTTTCTCGCATTGCCCGGCTATCTGATTTTCAACCTGATATACCGCATCCTTTGGGAATGGATGGGGGAGGAGAAGGTGTGTTGTACGGGAACGCAACTCCGCATCCGTCAGAGAGTCCCTTTCACAAGGGAATATGTCATACCGTTAAACAGCATAATGGACGTTGTCCCGTATGACGAGCCACTGATCTACGCGGCGCTCCCCACCCGCGATCCGTGCGTGATAGTGTCGTACAAAACCGGCAATAAAAAAATCCGCAAAGTCTATTTCGGCTATCATCTCAGCAAAAAACAACAGGAGAATCTGGTGGAGGATATCCGTGAGTTGCTGTTGAAGAGTATTGCGTGAAAAAGAGTCCAAGTGCCGGAGGCGCGATATCTTAGTAACCCCACATCAGCGTAACGAAGTGGAGCGCAGTGTGGGGGAGGACGTGCGCACGCGGGAGCCTGCGTGTCGGAGGCACGCCACGATACCGAAAAAAGACTATCTTTGCCGATGAGAAAAATCTCCAATGAAAAAGCGATTGTATATATCGACATTTCTGCTATTTGCCAGCATATTCGGGCTTCGAGCACAGACCGATGCCCCACATGTGACTGTCGAGCTAATACAAACGACCCCATCTGCAGTTTTCTTCAATTATCATCCGAATGATGCCTGCCACCATTTTTATGTCTATACGGATCGCGGAAACGAGGTGGCACTTTGGTCAAATATTTTTGGATTGACAGTGGATGATGTGATATGCATTTGGGGAGAACGAATTGACACTGTTTCAAAATGGAATTCTTATAGGACAGATCTTGTTCCGAATAACCAATACCATATTTATATCGTTCCGTATGACTCAGCAGGACATCGATATCCCTGTGAGGGAACTCGATTTTCCACACCGGAATCAGGTATTACTGGACGTTCAAACATTCTAATATCAAGCAGCTTTATTACAGATACATCCGCGTATATTGTGTGTGTGCCAAACGAGGAAACGTTTTGTTACTACAACGGTATCGTTCCCGCCGATTGGTTTTATAAAATAGGACTGGATTCGGTGTGCCGACTTGTGCTGAATTCGTCAAGGTTGTATAAAACAGACCGATGGGGGCATCTTTTCCTGAACCGTGGTACGCAATATTGTGTTGTTGCGCTCGGACAAAATGGACAAGGGGAGTTCGGAGACACCACCCTCCATTGGTTCACTACCTTGGGAAAGAAGCAGATTGTGGAGGAGGATACGGCACCGGTTATTTTCTACAATACGAATGGGGCAGACATTGACCGCATTCCAGAGGAACAATGGAATCAATACGCTGTCCGGGCATACGTGGCTGATAAATCAAAAACCGTGCAGGAAGTGAGTCTGGGCCAAGGGAATATCATTCTTGCCACATTGCCAGTAAGTGATTATTACGTGGATATTGTTAGAAAATCAGATGAAAATGAGGTGAAGGAACTACAGGTGAGCATTCGAAAAGAGGATGTGACGAAGGAACGGCACACAGAGGAGGATGGCTTTGTGTGGACGAAGATGCGGCAGGATTACAACTACGCCATTGGGGATGCCGGCGGGAAAGCCTTGACACCATTCATTTTCACAAAACTATCCTACTCAAACGGCGTTTTTATTGGCAAAACACATTTAGATAATAGATTATATGATGTGTTGCTGACCCCCCAGGGCAAATATATTATCAATACAGAAAGGCATTACGATAAGATTATGTATGATTCGTACTCGAAAAATCTGTATGTGTCGAAATCTGGGAAAGTGGGTGTGTGCGATATGAACGGCCGGGAAATTGTAAAGCCCTTTTACGATGACATTCTGGATATGGAGACATATTATAAAGTTCTGCAAAAAGGTCTATGGGGGTGCATTGATGTCACAGGAAAAATTATTTTCCCGCCCAAATACCAAGACTTTGAGAGAACGGATAGTGGTTATACGGTGATAAAAGATGGTGTTAAAGGTTATCTGGACCTGACGGGGAAGGAAATCAAACAAGAGTAGAGATGTCAGAAAACGGTGAAAGGCGATTAATACTTCTAATCGTAATGTTGTTTTTTTACAAGCTATACATAACAAAAATTATATAAAATTGAATTTTATAAAGTATAAAATTATTGGAATTATATACTTGATGGCACAAATCAGGGCATCTGTATCTTTTTTTATTTGGGCGTGCCGGTGCG
>DBYW01000056.1:6406-7680 GCA_002311645.1 Bacteroidales bacterium UBA1176 | reverse complement strand
CTTTCCGTTCCAATGATTTTGGCTTAAAACCCACCACCATTCCGCGAGACGCGAAGCTTCAAGCAGAACCTCCGTCTCGCCAGGGCACTCATTCTCGCCAAAATCATTTCCACTTCAATCCCTCACGCATGCTCGTCGAACGTTACTCCCTTTTCGCGGCGAACAACGCACATACTCGTCTCTTTGTTCTCCTGCGCCGCGATTTTCCCGCGCACCGTTCCCCTTCCAGGGGCTGCCGTGCATCCCATCACTACACTTGCTACGCTTCGTGTGGTGTTACAAAAAGGAAGGCCTCTTCGAGGCCGATTCAATCACATTGCCATTTTCCATTCAGACGTGTTCCGAAGGAACACCCTTCTCTGTAACCCCACACGGCCGTGTGGGGTGGGATGACGGCACAGAAAACCTCTCGCGGCGNNGAGTCGGCATCCAAGATGCATGAAACTTGCTCGCCGCGAAAGGGAAGCATTGGAAAAATGTGTTGTTTATCACGGTCTTATGCCATCATGTATATAACCACCAAAATTATTATCTTTGTGGGATTCTATACTAAATTGCTTGTTGTGATTTCCGATACGTGGAGATAAAAAAATATTCTCAATTTTGCGAAGATGTGAATAAAAGTTGTATCTTTGCGGTTGATAACCAGCAAGTCGCAACCATCTGTAATATAATAGAATTGTCAAACCATTACAAATAGGATTATGATACATAAAGCAGGAGTATCGGACAATATGATTGCCAATAATTTAACGTCGTTCATCCCAACACATCCGGGGGAAGTTATCAAGGATGAGATTGAATATCGCGGCATTACGCAACGGCAACTTTCAGAGGTGACTGGCATCGCTTATTCAGTGATTAATGAGGTCCTGAATGGGAAACGCCCAGTTACGATTGAATATGCCCTGCTCATCGGGAAGGCTCTTGACCTGGATGCCGGGACTTTTATCCGTATGCAGTCGGAATACGATATGCAGATGGCGCAAAGCAACAAGTCTTTCACCGCCCGCCTCGCTAAAATCCGGAAAATAGCATCGGTGCTGTGAGGAATTCTGTGACCATCCGCCGAATTCTCGGCATCACCGCACCGGTGTGCTGGGCCCCCGTGCCGAAGGCACGTCATCTTAGTAACCCCACATCAGCGTAACGAAGTGGAGCGCAGTGTGGGGAAGGACGTGCGCACGCGGGAGCCTGCGTGTCGGAGACACGCCACGATTCCGAAAAAAGACTATCTTTGCCATCCCAATAGTAATCTAATCCTATGCCAACAA
>DBYW01000056.1:0-6386 GCA_002311645.1 Bacteroidales bacterium UBA1176 | reverse complement strand
TTCACACTGAAAAACGCCCACGGCCTCCGGGCGACCATCACTAACCTCGGCGGGCGCGTCGTTTCATTGTTCGTGCCCGACAGAAATGGTATCCTGCGCGATGTCGTGCTCGGTTTTGAAAACGTGGAAGATTACCTCCCCGAAAACCACCGTTCCGACTTCGGAGCGGTCATCGGACGGTACGCCAACCGGCTGAATAACGGTCAGATAACGATTGACGGGAAAACGTACCAGCTGCCGCAAAACGACGGCAAGAACTGCTTGCACGGCGGTCCGGACGGCTGGCAGTACCGCATCTTCAATGTTGAGGAAGTGGGCGACAACCGGCTCGTGCTGAGCTTGGTCAGCGAGGACGGCGACAGCGGGTTCCCTGGCAATGTGTGCGCCCGCGTCACCTACATGCTGACGGACGACAATGCGCTGGATATTCAGTATGAGGCGGTTACGGACGAGCCGACGGTCATCAACCTGACGAACCACAGCTACTTCAACCTCAACGGGGACGCCTCCACCGACATCCTCAACCATCTGCTGACCATCGATGCCGACCGCTACACGCCTATTGGCGAGACATTTATCCCCACGGGCGAGTTGGCATCCGTGGATGGCACGCCGATGGATTTCCGGCAACCCAAGCCGATTGGACGGGACATCGCCGCCGATTTCGAGCAGCTGCACATCGGGCACGGCTACGACCACAACTGGGTACTGAACACGAACGGCGATGATGCCCGACCGTGCGCCCGATTGGAGAGCCCACTCACAGGCATCGCGATGGAGGTCTATACCATCGAACCGGGAATGCAGGTCTATACCGGCAACTTCCTTGACGGCACGGTCGTCGGGAAGGGTGGGGTAGTCTATCAGCAGCGGGCCGCCGTCTGCCTCGAAACACAGAAATTCCCCGATTCGCCGAACCAGCACTGGCCGGAATCGAATGCCACACTTCGGCAGGGCGAAGTTTACCGCAGCAGAACTTCGTTCAGATTCATATAATTTTTTTTATTTTTGCAGACTTTATTATCACATATCAATTCTAAAAAGGAAATTATTAAAACGATTACTTATGAAGAACTTAACTAAAATTGCCGTTTGTTTCATTATAGGTGCTTTCCTGTTCTCTTCGTGTCAAAAGGAAGGCCAATATCTTCCCAAGAAGAAAATTGCCAAAATCGAACATGTTACAACCAGTTCATTATGGGGAATCACGACCACTACGATGGATTACCAGGAATGGGAATGGACAGGCAAACTGCTTTCCAAGATCACATTAAGAGACGGTGATGGAAAAGAAGCCGGCTCCATCGTGCCGCAATACGACAAAAAAAAGCGTGTGATGTCACTGCATTGTTTAACTGGATCGGATGTGGATGATTATGATTTTACGTACGATGGCAAGGATCTGATGAAGATCACCCATACTTCCAGCGATAAGGATGTGGCCGTGTACACCTTTGTGAAGGAGGACAAGAATGTGGTGGAAATCACAGTTACAGGCTATTCCAAGTCCAATGACATGGCCGGCGTCAATCCTCTGCAACTGGTGCTGCCTAACGAGATTGCCGAAGTTATCAAACCGTCGGATGAGAAGGCCACCGTTGTGTACAAGTTAGCGTGGGATGGCAAGAATGTGGCCAGTATGGAAGAATATATAAGCGGAGTGCTTTATGCAAACTATAACTGGACATACGACAATGCCATCAATCCTCTGAAGGGTCTCTTCTGCAACGGCTACGGCTCGTTGAACGGCTTTGAGGAACTCTATTCTGCCAACAATGTCGTGGAATCCCAGACTGTCACCCACCTTACGTTCTCGGATGTTGAGCAACATGTCAAATATTCTTACGAGTATGAAGATGATTATCCGGTGAAGAAGACATGGTCAACTGTTGCCTCGACCGGTTTGGAAGTTGTCCACACGTATAATTATTTGTACAACTAAATGGGCGGAACCTTGTTATCGGACGGGATGCGTCACCAATACCGGTTTTTCGCGCCCGGGCGCGTGAACCTTATTGGCGATCACACCGACTACAACGGCGGGCTTGTCTTCCCCGCAGCCCTCAGCATGGGCACATATCTCACGGTGACGGAACGCTTTGATCACTTTTCCTGCGGTTTCTCCTCCGACAACGAGCCGAAGGCTTTCACCTTGTGTGGCGATGCGTTGACCGAGCGGCAGCAGGCTTGGGTGGACTATCCTTTAGGGGTGCTCAAGGAGTTCTCCGACCGTGGCTGGAGTGTGGAAGGGTACGATTTCCACTACAGTGGCGACCTGCCCATCGGGGCGTCGCTCTCCTCGTCGGCCTCCATCGAGATGGTGACTGCCGTGGCCCTCAACGCCCTCAACGGGGAGCCTTTCACGATGCTCGAGTTGGTGCAGATGGCCCAGCACGCGGAGAACGACTTCGTGGGGATGAACTGCGGCATTATGGACCAATTTGCCTCTGGATTCGGCCAAAAGGACTGCGCCATAGCTTTAGACTGCAACACATTGGAATATGAACACGTGCCGTTGGAGATGCAGGGGTTGAAGTTCGTCATCGCCAACACCAACAAGAAGCGTGGACTCGTGGATTCGGCCTACAACCAGCGGCGCAGCGAGTGCCAGCAGGCGTTGGAGATCATCCGTGCGCACCGGCAGGTCGATTGTCTCTGCCAACTCACAATGAATCAGTTTGATACGGTTGCGCCATATCTTGCGGGCAACGTGCTCAAGCGGGCGCGGCACGCGGTGCGCGAGAACGAGAACGTGCGCGAGGCCGTCACCGCGCTCAAGGCCGGCGCCATGGTCCACTTCGGGCAGCTGATGAACGCCTCGCACACCTCCCTGCGCGACGACTATGAGGTGACCTGTCCCGAATTGGACTTCCTGGCTGAACGGGCGCATCAGTTCCCCGGCGTGCTCGGCAGCCGCATGACCGGCGCGGGCTTCGGCGGCTGCACGGTTACGTTGATTGCTGAGGATCAGGTGGAAGCGTTTGTCGAAACCCTCGGCAAGGTATACGAGGAAAGATTCGGCCTGCGTGCTGATTTCTATGTGGCGGAGATTGGCGACGGGGCGCAGGAATGTTGAATAAAAGGTGTCTTTGCGCCATAGTTTTAAGAAGAATTATAAAGAAACTCACACTCACCACCTAAATCGGTATCGCGATGGTGTATATGATCATTTCCTCACTGTCACGCACAGCCACCGTTTTTCCTCATTTGCCATATTGTTGAGGTCGCGAAAGCCAATATTTATTTCTTCAGAATCTTCTGAACGCCGTTGCCGACTTTCAGCAGGTAAAGACCTGCAGGATAAGAATGCATGTCCAATACCACCTTTGTCTCGCGACTTTCGATTGCTTCAAGCAATTTGCCGTCAGTGTTGTACAGTTCAATGCGCTCGGCACGCTCATTCGTGATGTATAGCATGCCTGTACAGGGGTTCGGGCAGGCATGCACGTGGGACATCTCGTGGTTATTGATACCGTCAGGTTGGGTGGTCGTGTCGGGCACCGTGACCGGTGTGATGGTCATCGGATAGACGTAAGTGTACCACCAGTACTGGTAGGTTTCATCGTAAGTGCTGTCAACGATGACACCGGCAGCGGGATCGGCCCATTTTTCAAAGTCGCCATTGTTGAGGGTCTGTCCCAGGCCCATATCCATAAAGCCGTTGTTGGTACTGCTCCAGTAGTTGTCTGGGGTGATGCCTAACGGGGTGGTCATGCCGGCAGCGGTGTCAATGTAGTTGATGTCGTCGAGAAATCCGCTAACCGTGTAGCTGAAGCGCGGATCGGCGGCGGCAATGGCAGCCATCATGTCGGCCACGGTGGCGGCACCGTTCCAACGATAGCCCCAAGCCAATGCGGTGTCGGCCCAGTTGACAGCCATCACGGCCTCGTTCATGCCATCGCCCACCCAATAGAGGATGTCGCTGAAGGCGATAGTGGCCTCTTCAGGAACAGGAGGAGCAGGAGGTGTGAGAGGCGTCACAGGCACGATGGGAGTTTCCCAGGCATAACCCCAAGTGGTCCAGTCGTTCGGATCACCGGTTGAGGTCGCACAATCCGTATTACCAACCTTGATGAGGTCGCCCTGATGCACATACATGTCGGAAAAGCCCCAGTTGGCCAGTGTCCCGTTGACATTGTACATGATGTATCCTGTGTATGGCTGGGACATCGTAAGGCTGTAAATGCTATCCTGATAGGTGACATCGTCGATGATGCTGTATCCGCCGGAATAGCCGAAACGGTTGTCATAAACGGCGATGGTGTCCATCACGGATTCCATCGTGGTGCTGTCGCCATTGAAGCGCACGCCCCAGGCCAACGCCACGTCAGGACTGCACCAGTTGCCCACGAAAATCACTTCCGTGTTGCCTGTGCCCACCCAATAGGTGATCTCAGAAGCAGAGATGGTAGCATCGGAGGGTGTGTTGCTTCCGTTAGGGTTGCTGGCGTAGATGAGGTTGTTCACCGTGCTGAAGTTGTAGTCGTCGCAAGTGGATTCTGAAATGCGGAGCCAGGTGTTGGTGAGCGTGGTGAACCCGTAAACACCATTGTAGTTGTTGCAGTTCCACTGCTGATAGGGTGCCAGATGAATGCCTGTGGCAGGGTCGTTGTAGTCCATTGTTGACAAATACGAGCCGTTCATAGTATAGGTGAAGCGGCTGTCGTGGGTGGTGACACTGTCAAGGGCGTCAAGCAGGGTGATGCTGCCGTTCCAATGCAGGCCCCACACAACTACGGTCGGGGTGTAGCCGGCCGACGGGTAGTCCCAGCCGATGCACACCAAGGTGCTGTTGTTGCCAGAGCCAACCCAGAATTGGACATCGTTGGCAGAGATGATGACATTGTTTACATCGCCAATCAGATTCCCCTGCCCGTTCTGGTGGATGGCCACCGTTTCCTGAGCGAATGTCAGATTTATCATGCAGAATAAACCGAAAAAAAGTAGTAGTTTTTTCATGATTTTATGGTTTAATTGTGATTAGTGAAAAGTGATCAGTGAAAAGAGGATCAGGCCGAAGAAATGTCGGCATGAATTTGTTCGTGAAAAAATACTGCAAATGCATAATCCTCAGCATTCAGGTTCGACAAAATGCTTCGGTCAATATGGAACGAAGAGCACGATTAGGGCCTCTTTTGTATCCGCCTACCTCCCGAAGCGATAACAACGCATAAATGGCAGGTTTTCTGACTCGTTCCAGAGCGGCGTCTTCCCATCTTTCGACAGTGACATTATGCCGTTCCCTTTTGTGGAACTTACAGCAGCGGGTACTGTACAGGATTTGCACCTGTTTCCCTCTCAGGACTTTTCGACAAAAGTCCTTCACCACTTAGCGGCGGCAAAAATAGATTTTTTTCAGATATGTTGGACAGGAATTCTATATGTGATTTTTCGTGTCTTCCGCTGGATCATATAAATGATTTCATCAGGTTGTGCATTGTCTTTTTTTTGTGTATTTTTGCCGAATGGCTTTTGTAGCTTGCTTATATTCCAAAAGTGTATCACAAAAATGAGTGGTCTTCACTCGTTGAAAAAATAATTTATCATGAGCAATCCCCTATTCAACATCCAGTACGGTCTGTTTGTCATCACGACATGTGATGGCGGCCGCGACAATGGTTGTATCAGCAACACCATTGCGCAGGTGGCGATGAACCCCGACCGCATCTCTGTAGCCCTCAACAAGGGCAACCTGACCACCGAACTTATCCAGCATTCACGCCGCTTTACGGCTTCCATCATCAGCGAGACGGCTGACTTTGAACTCTTCAAGCACTTCGGTTTCCAGAGCGGACGCGAGGTCGATAAGTTCGCCGACTTCAAGGAATGCCGCCGTGTCAGCAACGGCACGTTGGCTGTGACGCGCGGCACCAACGCCTTCCTGTCCGTTGACGTGGAGCAGATTGTCGATCTCGGCTCCCATCTCCTCTTTATTGGCCCTGTCACCGAAATGGAGGTGCTTGCGGACGTGCCCTCGACCACCTATAATTACTACCAGGAGCATATCAAGCCGAAGCCCCAGCCTGTGGGACAGACCGCTGATGGCAAGACTGTATGGCGTTGCGTTATCTGTGGCTACGAGTATGTTGGGGAGGAACTGCCCGAGGACTTCATCTGCCCGATATGCAAGCATCCAGCTTCGGATTTTGAGAAGGTCATCGTGTGATTTTTGCGGAATTAGAGGTCCCTCAAGGGAAAAACGCATGAATGCTTACCATTCAATCTCCCATATACATGATGGCATCAGGCTGGGATAAACGCCACATTTTTCCAACGTCTCCCTTTCGCGGCGAGCAAGTTTCATGCATCTTGGATGCCGACTCCCGCGCCGCGGGAGGGTTTCTGTGCCGTCGTTCCACTCCACACGGCCGTGTGGGGTTACAGAG
>DBYW01000025.1:4028-4450 GCA_002311645.1 Bacteroidales bacterium UBA1176 | reverse complement strand
TCATCCCAAGCACCTTTGCCACTGGTGGTTACCGTGATGACGGGTTCGTCTGTGATGTAAATGTCGCCTGCGCATTTGATGCCCTTGGCGGCAATGGCCGTGCAATTGATGGTGATGGTGCCGCCGCTGATGTACATGTTGCCCGAGTCTTCGTCCTCGTGGTCGGTGGTGATGCCAGTGGAGGTGTCGCCCTCAAGATCGCATTGGATGCCATCGTCAGCGGTGCCGCTAATGTTGATGACTCCACTTTCCATCAGGAAATATTGGTTGCATGAGATGCCGTCGCCCACGGCGGAGGTCACATTGATGGTGGCGTTCTTCAGGCTGATGTACTCGCCGGCCTTGATGCCGTGCTTCACGTTGCCCACCACGTTGAGTGTGCCCTGCTGCTTGAACTCGGCGTGCCCTTTCACGTAGAGACA
>DBYW01000025.1:0-4011 GCA_002311645.1 Bacteroidales bacterium UBA1176 | reverse complement strand
AGCGTGTTGGTGGTGCCGGTGATGACCTTCACGTTAATGCGCTTGCCGTTCTGGATGTGTACGGCTGCGCCGCTATATACGGGAGTGGTGTTGGTCAACGTGAGACCATTGAGCTCGATGGTGGCTTTATATGATCCTGACATATAAAACTCGCCGTCGGACGATGTGCCGCTCAGTTTGTAGGTGATTTCGCTGGCAAGGGAATCACTCTGAACAATGGAGACGTGCGCCCCTTGTTGGGTGACGGTGAGATGTTGTGACACGTTGTCGGCGACGGCCACCGTTGCCGTTGTGCCGCTATAGGTGACTTCTACAGTATTATTGCCTGGAGTCTGTGCAAAAATGCAGGTTGTCAGAAATAACATACAGATAAAGAGAACAGTACGTTTCATGCAATGAATCTTTTTGATTAAAAAATTAAAAATTTTTTCCGACTGCAAAATTAACATCGCTACCGTCACACCTGTTAACACATCAGCGCTAAAATTTGGCAAAAATACCGATTTTAATACAATATATAAAAAATCCGTATTTTTGCATCATGAAAAAGATACCATCTGATATTCACCCGATGAACCTTTATCCCCAGAAAATCAAGGAGGAAGGTATTGTGGTATTTGACAATGTGAAGGGCTTGCCTTCTGGGGACGAGCCTTTCGTTTCGTCGGATTACGTCATTTGCATTGGCCATCGGGGACGCATCGAGCTTATGTACGACAATATCACCGACTATTCGGAGCAGCACACCGTTGGCGTCATTTTCCCCAATCATAGACTGTTGAAAGTGAACAAAACTGATGACTATCGTGCCACATTGATTGTTGTCGGTGCCTCGCTTCTGAACGACCCCATTTTGCAAATCATCAACCAGCTACGCTACCGGTACGAGCCGCACCCTAACGTGAAGCTCGACAGGCATGAATACAAGATGATTACGAGTGTTGTGGAGGGAATGCGCGAAATCACGCGCCTCCAACTTCCCGACTACCGGATGCTGATGACACGCTTGCTGGAGTTCCTCCTTCGTCTGCTCAGTCACTACCGCAAAAGCAAGCTGAAAGAGACTCACGCCGACAAGCGGGTCAGCGCACGTTTCCACAGTGACCTCGCGAAATATTTCCGCGAACATCGTGACGTGAGTTTTTACGCCGAAAAAGCCTGTTTGTCAACAAAACATTTCAGCGCTGTTGTCAAACAAGAGACGGGCCGCACCGCCGCCTACTGGATTCATCGCCAGGTTGTGGTGGAGGCGAAGATGCTACTGCACATCCGGCATGACCTCTCGGTGCAGGCCATCGCCGATATGTTGGGCTTCGAGGAACAAGCTACTTTCAGCCGTTACTTCCGCCGCGAGACGGGCTTGAGTCCCACCGAATTCCGTAATGGAGAATAAAAGATTTCCCTGGCTTTTGTCTGAATTCGGCAAATTATTTCTTTGGATTTTATCGAATACCGATGATTTATTTTCTTGGAGTGGACTTTTTGTTTACTGGCAGATTTTCTACTTTTGCATTTCAATTCCAATTCCAATAAAGCTTTAAGGTAATAACGAGTTAAAACATAATCCTTTATGAGACAACCGATTAACACAACCGGAGCCATCTTTCCAATGCCCGTTTTGCTCGTTGCCACCTACTACAACTTCCCCGAAAGTCAGAAAATACAGGACGGCATCTATCTCATCAATGCCAAGGGCCACACCAAGGGCAACAGCTTCATCGTGGTGGAGATGGACGGCCTGTTCTATATGATTCACGGTGACATTACTTACGTGGATGAGGCTCTTCACGAGGACAAACTTTCGGTGGTCTTTGACGACCTTCCAGCCGCCCGCGAGACGCAGAACCGCATCCGTGAGTTCATCTGCAACCACCCCACCGTCTATTGTGGCATCCACACGCCGCAGGGCTACGAGAATCTGGTGGCCAAACGCGTGATGGACCTCGACCATCCCGTACCGACCGTTTTGGCTGAAGTAGATTTCTCCAAGCAGCAGGCCTCCGGCAAATACGTATGCTCCGTCTGTGGCTACGTTTATGACCCCGCAGAGCACGACGGCGTTGCCTTCGAAGACCTTCCCGACGACTGGCGTTGCCTCTGTTGCAAGCAGCCGAAGGAGAAGTTCAATAAAGCGTAAGCTTTACCAACTACTGTTCAACAACTAACCGCCGCAAGGGCTTGAAGTGATCTTTGCGGCGTTTTTTGTTTTCTACATAGCACGAAAAACGTACTTTTGCCGCCGTTATGGAAAAAACCATTATCATCACCGGCGCCACATCTGGAATAGGCCTAGAAACCACCCGTCTTCTGGCGGGCAAGGGCTATTGCATCCTCGCTGTAGGCCACAGCACCGCCAATTGCGAAAAAGCCGATCAGGATATCAGGTTCAGCATACCTGATGCCGATATCACTTGGTTTGCCGGAGACCTTATGCAGCAGCGGGAGGTCGTTCGCGTAGCCAGTGAGATAAAAAATCGACTGAATGAGAATGGTGTCGAATCGTTGTACGCACTCATTAATAATGCCGGATGCACCCGAAGCGGGTATATGACCACCGAAGATGGCTATGAGCAGCAATTTGCCTTAAATCATCTTGCCGGATTCCGGCTCACCTATGAACTACTGCCTTATCTTCTGAAAGAAGGAGGGCGCGTGATCATGACAAGTAGTGAATCCCACAAGAATATGAAAGTCCGTTGGAGTGATGTGATGATGAGAAAGCACTACAATCCGCTTCTCGCATACAAGCAGTCAAAACTTTGCAACATGCTGTTCGCCCAGGGACTGAATGACCGCTACGGGGTCAAGGGACTCCATGCATACGGTGTGGATCCGGGTCTTGTGAATACAGACATCGGAAACAAAACTACAGGAATCGTTGATTTTGTGTGGAAATTCCGCAAAAACTTCGGAGTACATCCAACCGTCCCTGCACAAGACTATTTGTATCTTTGCGAGCAATGCGAGCCGCCGGCAGGTTTGTATTTTCATCATTGCAAGTCAATCAAGTACAATAAACAGGTAACGTCAGAAAATGCTACACGGCTGTTCGAACTAAGTGAGCAACTTTGCGGTATATGCTACGAATAAACGGAATACTAAACCATGAACGTGATAAGTGGCGGAAACGAGAAACCGCCGCAAGGGTTCTGCGCCTTTGTCGGTGGTGTTTGATTGTCTATAAGTAATAATTTCAAAACAATTAAATTTCATTGCATATAGACAATATTTTTATACTTTTGCACTTTGAAAATTATAAGGATATAACAACAACACAATGAGCAATATTATTATTACCATCAACCGTGAGAGCGGTAGCGGCGGTAGGGAAGTGGCCTGCCGTCTGGGCGAGATGCTCGGCTTGAAAGTCTATGACAAGACCATCCTTGAGTGTCTGTCGGAAAAATATAATCTCAACTATGATGAAATTGAACGCCTTAAAGCGAAGAAGACGAATCTTTGGGATGACTTCTGCCAATTCTACCGCCAGTTTAGTGCCGTTGGCGAAACCTATCAGTCGGAAGACAAGAAGGTTACTTCGCGGGAACTTTACTATGCTGAGGCGGAAATAATGCGTAATCTGGCACAACAGGAGTCGTGCATTATCGTTGGTCGTTCGGCCTTCCATGTTTTCAAAGACAATCCCAATGCTATAAGGGTATTCATTATCGCCAGACGCGACATCCGCATCAAAAATGTGGCACTCCGTGACGGTATAGATGAGAAAGCCGCCACCAAGCAGATTGACGAGACGGACAAAGCCCGTGAGATATTCACTCAAAATTTTGCCGGTGTATCTCGTTACGACGCACGCAATTACGACATCACCATCAATGTGGGAAACTTTTCCACCGAGGCTGTCGCCGCCTTCCTCGCTGAGAACATCCGTCGGAAAATGAATATGAATAAATAACCGTTAAAAACAAGTTTACATGGTCGTATGACGTTTTGCGAACGGAAAGGGTTTTCATAGCCTTTGCGGCGGTGTTTAATTCATGGTATTTTAAGCAA
>DBYW01000020.1:239-47589 GCA_002311645.1 Bacteroidales bacterium UBA1176 | reverse complement strand
TGCCGGCGGAGGTGGCGGTGAGTTCAACGGAGCCTCCGTCGCAGATGGAGCCGCCCTGTGCGGTGACGGCGGGCACCTCGGCGAAGGTGACGCTGACGGTGGCGGGCTGGCTGGTGCAGCCGTTCACCTCGTAGGTGGCGGTGTAGGACTGGGTGCCGGAGACGTTGGAGAGGTTGAGATTGCTGACGGCCTCGTCGTTGGCGTCCTTCCAGGAGAGGCTGTAGTTGCCGAAGGAGGCGGGCAGGGTGGCGTTGCCGCCGCAGGCCACGATGTTGTCGATGGCGGGTGCGGGAATCGTCTCGCGGATGGTGACGTTCACAGTGGCATGTCCACTTTCGCAGCTGCCGTTCTTGGCGGTGACGTAGAAGTGGGGCGTGTTGGCGGTGGCATCTACGGAGATGGAGCTGCCGGTGCCCACGACGTTGTTATGGCTGTCGTCGGCATACCAAGTGTAGATGGTGCCGGCGGCGGGATTGTTGACGGAGAGGTTTACAGTGCCGGGAGCGCAGAGCGTCACGTCATTGGCGGTCGGCACGGACGGGAAGGCATTGACGGTGACAGCCACGGTGTCGCTGTGGCAGTTGTCGCTGTTAACAGCATATACGCGGTAGGTGCCCACGCTGGCATTGTTGACAGACCCGTATGCGGTTCCGTTCGGGGCGATCCAGGAGAGCGTGGTTCCCGGGTCGGTGGTGGCGCTCAACCCTTCGCCCGCACAGTACTCGGTCTGTGCCGGAACGGGAGTGGACGGCACGTCGTGGATGGTGACAACCATCGGGACGAGCGCGCTGCGGCAGGTGTTGTTGTCGGTGGTGGCCGCATAATAGGTGGTGGTGGCGTTTACGGTCAAGCTCCCGTTGGTGAGCTCATGCGTGCCCTCTTGGTCGGTGTACCAATGGATGGTGGCGGAGGGTGCGGGCGTCAGGACAACCTCTGCGGTGCCGCAGTTCGTGATGTTGGCGACGGTCGGGGCTGCGGGCAACGGGTTGACGGTGGCGGTGACGCTGGCGCGTGCGGAGGAGCATCCTTGAGCGTTCTGTGCACTCACATAGTAAGTCGTGGTGCCAGTGACGGTCGGGGTGTAGCTGGCACCTGTGGCTTCAACAACGCCGGTGTTGTCCGTGAGATACCAGTTGTAGGTAAGGCTGTTGTCAGGATTGTTGACAGCGAGGCTGACCTGTCCGGCACCGCAGCGCGTGTCGCCTGTGAGAGCTGGCGTGGCCGGTGTGGCCGATTCCGTGACCGTTACCTGAGCGTTGCTGGAACAACCGTTCAGCGTGCCGGTGACTGAATAAGTGCCGCCCGTGGTGACGGGGAGCGAAGCGTTGGTGGAGTGGTCATTCCACTCATAGGTGGTGCCCGTCAGATCACTGGTGGCCGTCAGCGTGGTGCTGCTGCCCGAACAGATGGCTGTGGTGCCGGTGATGCTCACGGTGGGGGTTGTGTTGACGGTGATGGTATGGGTGGCGGTGCCGGTGCAACCGTTTGCATCGGTGCCTGTAACGGAGTATGTTCCTCCCGGCACGGCGACGGGAAGTGCGGGGTTGGTGGACTGGTCGTTCCACGAATAGGAGACAGCACCGGAGGCGGTCAGTGTCGGGTTGTCAGCACTACAGGCTGTCGTCGGGCCGCTGATGGTCACCGTGGGCAATGGATTTACGGTGACATTGGCCGTGGCTGTAGCGGTACATCCGAAGCTATTGGTGCCCGTTACAGTGTAACTGTCCGTTTGGGTGACTGTGATGTTGTTGGTCGATGATGTGCCGTTTGACCAGCTATAGTCATTACTTGTCGCAGCACCGGTTGCCGTCAGCGTGAGGGAGGAGCATCCCGAAAGGGAGCCCGAGGTTTGGCCGTTGATGGTGACGGTTGGCAGGGGGTTGACGGTAACGTAGGCCACATTGGTGGCGGTACAGCCGTAGGCATCCGTGCCGGTCACAGTGTAGCTGCCCGAAGCGGTAGGATGTACGGTGGCTGCGCTGGGCAGTCCGCCGCTCCATGCGTATGAATTGGCTCCAGAGGCTGTCACATTGATGGTCTGTCCAGCACAAGCAGTGTAAGTGCCGCCGTTGTTTAGGGAGACATTGAAAGTGGGGTGTGCGTTTGTGAAAAATATCGTATCTGTAAAGGTGGAATAGTCATTGTGCATCACCGTGATGACAGCATAATGTTTGGTGGTGGTGGCTTGTGTTACTTTACAATAAAGAATATGCTTGGATTTCGCCGTGGCGCTCACCTGCGGAAAATCTGCCGCAGTGCTATAGCAGATTAAAGAGTTGTAGTTGCTATGCGTATGGCCCGAGTTGCTATGTGAACCCGTGAGTCCACTGTGTGTGGCAAACTCTGCATTGTTGTATTCGTTACGTAAAGTAGCTTTTTCTTCGCCGTTGATTTTTAGCGAAGAAAGCCCTTTGTCGTAAATCATACGTAGCATGTCAATGTCCAATTTCTCGTTTTCGTTACCTTGTTTGGCTGTCTTGTTAGTGGAAAAAGAAGCTAATAAGTAGTTGGGCCGCAAAATGGTGGTTGTATCATTATCCGTGTTTCGGCCAATTAATGTATGTTCTCCGCTTTGTGTTACATCGCCCTGCTTGTAAGTGTATGTGAAAGGTGCCGTTACGCGTGTCCACGTGGTATTTCCAGACATGGAGAATCTGTGAACGCAATGACCAATCCAAATGCCTGTAGTAGGTGTGCTTGTAGATGAATTGTCTCTAAATTCGCCTGCATCGTGTAAAAATATTTTTGCGATTGACTCACCTTTGAGGTTTGGACTGCTGCTCCCCTGTTTAGCATAAAAGGAAATAGAGTCTGGAACGCCCTCAAAAGACCAGCGGAATCCGTTTTTGCTGATTACATAATTTTGTTCTGTATTGGCATCAGCCGAGTTGACTACCGTCTGTCCTGTAGAAAAAGATCCGTTTGCCATTGCTGTAATAAAGAGAACCGATACTTTGACTGCATATATTTGCATAGCCCATCCTGTACCACCATAACCTGTGATTCTATTACTATGATTATTTGTAGTAGGCCATACCGCTAAGGTCCCACTTGCTTCATTAAAAGTATGCCAGTTCGCTGGTACAGCATTTCCGCTGTTTGAACTCGTCCATGTAGCTTCAAAATCCGCATTCGGGAACTGGTATTTTCCTTGTGCAAAGGTGCAAACTGTTGACATTAAAAGCAATGTCATTAAAAGTGTCAATGATTTCTTCATGTTTTATTGTCTTTTTATTTTATTATCTATTGTGATGTTGTTGTATTCAGTATTTTTTTTATTATTTCGCCCTACGGGTACCCATTCTACAAAAGAAGTTTGTGTTCTCAAAATCAGGAGATGCGGCATGCCACGTCTCTACCTTTCAGGTTCGGGCGGCAAAAGTACACTTATTATGGTATGGTTCGCCTGTTGTTGATAACTTTTATTTTTATGTATTTGATTTGCAAAAAAATACAAACGTTAATAAACGTTAATTTTTTTAATGGATATAGCGGGAATATTGAGAGATGATAAAAAAAGGTAGTTATATAGCTGATGGCATCAGGCCGGAAGCCAAAAAGAAATCGCACATATATGGGGTATGTGCGATTAAGTTATAGTAATGGTGGAGTCCTTTTACAAGAACATTGTCATAAAGACTGGAACATAAAGTAAATCCAGCTCTTTTCTCAGGTCTTTGGGATATACCAAAAATCTATTCCCAATACGTTTGGAAAACTTCTTCTGGAATGCGTCGAGTGATGCGTGGGTCTTGTATCCTGACGACTTCACTTCGATAGGACAGATCTTGTTCCCTCTTGAAAGAAGGAAATCTATTTCATGGTTGTGGTTGGAAGTTTCAGATGGCCATGTGTGGTAGAAAAGCCTATTCCCCGAGGCAATGAGCATTTGTGCCACAACATTTTCATAGACATAACCAAGGTTCGCGGAGAGTTTATCCGAAAGCAATTTTTGGTAGATAATGTTCTCGGTAACCTTTTTATCCCAAAATGCAAGAGTAACGAAAAGACCCGTGTCGGCAACAAACATTTTGTACTGACTATATTCGGCATTTAAGGGAAGGCCGACATTGGGATCGTTGACATGATGGGCGAAATTGACAGTAAGGCTGTCTTCAAGGTCATGGAGCAATTCGCCCAGGGAATCCCTGCCCTCACTGCGTCCCAGGACACTTGACACCTGATATCGAGAAGCGTTTTTTGTAAGTTCAGAAGGTATGGCGGTAAATAGGCGGGAAATCTTACTGGAGGAATCAATCTTCGAAAAATCGTCGAAATATAGTTCTATAATCTCTCTCTTCACCTTATCCACTTCGGAGAGATTTAGCGTGTCAAGGTATGTGTTCACGGCTTGAGGCATACCACCGACAAGCATATAGAGACGGAAATCCCTCATAAGCTTACGAGTGACGGCGTCACCTAAAGACTGACATTTCTTGAATGTTTCACCCATAAGGGATACAGTAACAGTATCCCCCAAAGCCCATCGAAATTCCTCATAGTCCATCGGATACATGGTTAAACGAGTTTCTTCACTTGGAATGACGATGTTCTGAACATTCTTTTTGATGGAAAGCAGAGATCCTGTTTCAATGTAATCGAAACGATGGTCCTTAACCAGATACTTGATGGCCTGACGGGTTTCTGGACTCTTTTGTATCTCGTCAAATATGATAACCGATTCGCGCTCGTACAAGGTGACCCCATAAATGAATTGCAGCTGGGTAAAAAAGTAATCGCGGTCGGAAATATGTTGAACTGCATTCCAAAGAGATTCTGGAGCATCGGAGAAATCGACCACTATATAGGATTTGTATTCGCGACGGGCGAACTCCTCGGCTATGGTTGATTTCCCCACACGGCGAGCACCCTTAATCAGCAGGGCCGTTTTGCCCTGCCTGCTTTGCTTCCATTGAAGCATCTCGTTGTAAATCTTGCGTTTGAATACTCTATACTCTGGCATATTGATATATGTAATTCGGCTGCAAAGATATACATCTTTTATTTATCCCCCAATTTTTTTTGAGAAATATGTACAAAATCCCCAAATTTATTCTTGAGATTATGTACAAAATCCCCAAATTTTGATACTTATTTGTCTAAGAAGGAGAAGATGCTGCGCTCGAAATGCTCTTTGGCGTAGTCGGCGGTGACCTCGATTTTGTGTTGGTCGAGGCTCGGGAAGTCGTACATGGCGTCGGTCATGATTTTCTCCACGATGGCGCGCAGGCCGCGTGCGCCCAACTTCAGCTCGATGGCTTTCTGCACGATGTAGTCCAACGTCTCATCCGAGAAGGAGAGGTCGATGCCGTCCATCTTGAAGAGCTTGGTATACTGCTTTACGAGGGCGTTCTTGGGCTGGGTCAGAATCTGCTTGAGCGCGGTGGCGTCGAGAGGGTTGAGGGAGGTGATGACGGGGAAGCGCCCGCACAACTCCGGTATCAAGCCGAACTGCTTGACATCCTGCGCGGAGACGTATTGCAGCATGTTGGACTTGTCGATGGCATGGTTCTTTTTGTTATAGCCGATGGCGTTGGTGTTCATGCGCTCGCTGATGATGCGCTCGAGGTTGTTGAAGGCGCCGCTGGCGATGAAGAGGATGTTCTTGGTGTCGATGTGGATGAACTCCTGCTCGGGGTGCTTGCGCCCGCCTTCGGGGGGCACGTTCACCATGGAGCCTTCCAGCAGCTTGAGCAGCGACTGTTGCACCCCTTCGCCGGACACGTCGCGGGTGATGGAGGGGTTGTCGGCACCCTTGCGGGCGATCTTGTCGATCTCGTCGATGAAGACGATGCCGCGCTCGGCCTTGGCCACGTCGTAGTCCGCGGCCTGCAGCAGGCGGCTGAGGATGCTCTCCACATCCTCGCCCACATAGCCGGCCTCCGTGAAGACGGTGGCGTCGGCGATGCAGAAGGGCACATCCAACAGCTTCGCGATGGTGCGCGCCAATAGGGTCTTGCCCGTTCCGGTCTCGCCAATCATCAGGATGTTGGACTTCTCAATGTCCACCTCGTCGTTGTCGGGTTGCATGATGCGCTTGTAGTGGTTGTACACCGCTACGGAGATGACTTTCTTGGCCTCTTCCTGCCCGATGACATAGTCGTCGAGCTTGGCCTTAATGTCGTGCGGCTTTATGAGCTTGACCTTGAAATCCTTATTGCCGCGGATGTTGGTGCGTTGTTCGTAGTCGAGCAGGATGTCGTTGGCAACATGGACGCAGTTTCCGCAAACCGAGCCACCGACACCTGAGAGGAGGAACTCGTCTATGGGAATTTCCATGCCGCAGAGGCAGCAGGTCCGGAAGTTCTCTTTTTTTTTGGCCATTATTTGTTCTCCTTGGAGAGCACTTGGTCGATCATGCCGTACTCCTTGGCTTCGGCGGCGATCATCCAGTGGTCGCGGTCGCTGTCTTGCCACACCTGTTCAAAGGACTTGCCGGTGTGTTTGGCGATGATGTCGTAGAGTTCTTTCTTGATTTTCATGATCTCCTGGGCCTCGATTTCGATGTCGGAGGCCTGGCCTTGGGCGCCGCCCATGGGTTGGTGGATCATGACGCGGGAGTGGGGGAGGGCGAAGCGTTTGCCCTGGGCGCCGGCGCAGAGCAGCACGGCGGCCATGGATGCGGCCATGCCGGTGCAGATGGTGGAGACGTCGGGCTTCAGGTATTGCATGGTGTCATAGATGCCCAAGCCGGCATAGACCATGCCTCCCGGACTGTTCAGGTAGATCTGGATGTCGCGGTCGGGGTCCTGCGACTCGAGAAAGAGCAACTGCGCTTGGATGATGTTGGCCACGTCGTCGTCGATGGGCACGCCGAGGAAGATGATGCGGTCTTTCATCAAACGGGAAAAGACATCGAGTTGGGTGATGTTCATCGGGCGTTCCTCGATGATGTAGGGGGTGATGTAGTTGCGGGTCATGGAGACATAGCGGTCCATTTTCAGGCTGCTGATGCCATGCTGCTTGAGCGCGTAGTTGCGGAATTCGTCTTTGAGCATCATGATGGGTTATTTTTCGGAGTTGGTGGTTTTCTTTGCGCGGGGTTTCTTGGGGGCGGCGGGTTTCTCCTCCTTCACCTCTTTTTCACCCTCGGCGGCCGCTTTCTTGGTGGTGGTTTTGCGCTTGGTGGTTTTCTTGGGAGCCTCCTCCGCGGCTTTCTCTTCGGACTTGCCCTCCTCGCCCTCTTGCTTCGGGGCGCGGCGGGAGGCGATCATGTCGATGAAAGCCTTGAAGTCGCCCTCCTTGTGCTCGATGGTGAGCTTGGAACGCAAGACTTCCGTGATTTTCTTGTCATAGAGCAGGTCGTAGACGCTCTTGACGTTCTCCTTGTTGGTCATGGCCTGGTTGACGAGCTCGTCGAGGCGCTCTTTGACCTCTTCGGCGGGGAAGTTGCCGAAGTAGTTGTCAATGAAATACTGGCGGAAATAGCCTCTCACGTCGTCGGCCTTGACTTGTATGTCAGAGCCTTCCACGAGTTTGTTCTCGAGGATTTGCCATTGGAAGGAGCGCTTGTAGTCGTTGAATTTCTTCTCGAGCTCCTCGTCGGTCATCTCTTTCTGGACGGCCTTGATATAGCGTTTCATGAAGTCGTCGGGAAGTTCGACGCTGACATTGTCGAGGAGAGTCTCGATGGCGTCGTTCATGAACTGGCGGTCAAGCTCGGGCTGGTATTGGGCGGTGATGGCCTTGTCGGCTTCGGCGTTGAGTTGTCCCTCGGTGGTGACGGAGCCGTCGGGGAAGGCCTTCTTGAAGAAGTCGTCGTTGATTTCAGCCAGTTGCATGTGGCCGATATGGGTGATGGTCAGGTCGTAGGCGTAGTCGTTGTCGGCCTCGAGGTCCTTCTCGGTCTTTTTGAGGAAGCGGGAGAGGGTGGTCTCGTTGACCATGGCCTTGCGCAGGACGAGGTTGACGGTGTCGTTCAGTTTCTTGCCGATGACTTCCTTCTGGGCCTCTTCGGTGAGGTCGTGGAGGAAGAGGAATCCCTCCTGGTTGTCGCCGTACTTGACGGAGATGCTGTCGTCTTCGGAGACAGTGTCAGGGGAGGTGTATTCGCCGTGGCGGGTACGGAGTTGCTTGATATAGTTTTGACGTTCCTCGTCGGCGGGAACCATCTTGAACTCGGTGACGGCGGGCAGTTTGGTGTAGTCTATGTTGACCTCGGGCGCGACTGCGTACTCGAAGGCGAAGATGAAGTTGTCGGGGTTCTCGAAATCCATCTTGGACTTGCCGTCGACGGGCAGGGGCTCAAAGATGACTTTGATGTCATTGTCCTTGAAAAACTTGTCCATGTTTTCGGAAACGAGTTTGTCGACCTCGTTGGCGATGATGGACTTTTCGTACATCTTCTTGATGATGCCCATGGGGGCGTTGCCGGGACGGAAGCCGGGGATGGCGGCGTTGCGTCTTTGTTTCTTGAGGGCAGCCTCCACGTTGGCTGCATAATCTTCCTTGTTGATTTCAAGTACAACCTCTTGTACTTGGCCAGGTACGTTTTCGTGCTTAATATTCATATTGTATACTATGTTTTATTTCATAACAAAAGACATACAATGCCAATGATGGTATTGCATGTCTGAATGTTTGTGGCTTATATGGGATTATTCCTCGGCGTCGGCATTGGCGGATTGGGTCTGCTCGGTCTGGGCCGGATTGGAGCGGAGGGAGTTGACCTCGTTCTTGGACATGAAGGCACAGACGAAACAGAGCACCATGATGAAGGCTGCGAGGCCCCAGGTGGTCTTCTCCAACACGTCGGTGGTCTTACGCACGCCCATGATTTGGTTGGATGCTGCGAAATTGGAGGCCAGGCCGCCACCCTTGGAGTTCTGAATCAGCACCACGAATGCCAATACGATGCAAGCTAAGATGATGAGTACAACGCAAAATGTAAACATTTGTTTCTAAAATTTTAATTAGTAGTTATTCTCTTGTTAATTTTCCTCTTTGATTGTACTGCTTTTCAGTTTCTCAATTTGGGCTGCAAAGTAACGATTTTTTTCTGGAAAATGCAACCTCAAAATTTCGTACATTTGAATGGCCTTTTCGGTATATCCTTGCTGGGCGTAAATATTTGCCAATGTTTCACTTACGATGTTCGGATCCTCCTCTAGGCTCTCTTCGCCGTAATTGGCCTCGGCATCGTGGGTTTCGGGGGAATAGATGATTTTCGGCGCGTTCTTGGTGAATTTTTCAATCAGTTGGTCAATGAGTTCCTTGCGGCTTTCCTGGTCTTGGGTGGGGTGTTTGACGAAGACGGGATGGAGGCCGTCGTCGACCACGGTCTTTTGCACTTCGACGAGGAGTGGGCGAGGGGTCTCGCGGCGTTGTTCGGCCACGGGCTCGAGTTCGACTTGCAGGTTGTGGAAGCGGTGCCGGTCGGGAATCGTGAGCAGCAGTCGGGCGCGGTGGCGCGACTGCACGCGTGCGGGCTCCAGCTTCAGGTAAAAGAGGTTCAGGAGCGCCGAGGCGGGGTAGCGCCGCTGCAGGTCCGCCAGGGATTTCAGTGCCTTGTCGCGGTCCACGACCTCCATGTAGTCGTTAAGATAAACTTTTTCCATCATGATTGTTTCGAGGCGGCAAAAATACAAAATTGTTTTTGAGTTTTGGTTTTTTCTTCGTACTTTTGCACTCTTTTTAAATATACTATCGCCATGGCCCTGTTCAACATCAACAAACACGAACCCAGAGAGTTCAACTACAAACCCCGTTTCTACAAGCCCGAAGAGGTGCAGCCCACGGGCGACCGTCGCAGGGATTTTGCCGAAGAGCTGCACCGCGAGTGGTCCTCCAAACGGCGCCACGACAAGGATAAAGGAAGTATGCCTTGGATTACCATTATGACGATGCTCTTCTTTGTCCTCATCCTCGCCATCGTCTTCTTCAAGTTCTTCAAATAAATTGGACGTTGGATATTGGTTTTTGGCTTTTGGATTTTGGCTTTTGTAAACAGCCAAAGACCAACAGCCAAAGTCCATCGTCATAGTTCATCGTCATAGTCATAGTTCCAAGTTCCAACGACTAATATCCAACCCCCAACAGCCAACAACCAACCTATGGATATCATCAAACTCCTGCCCGATGCAGTGGCCAACCAGATTGCCGCCGGTGAGGTGGTGCAGCGTCCCGCGTCCGTGGTCAAGGAACTTCTCGAAAACGCTGTCGATTCCGGCGCCACCGACATCCAGCTCATCGTCAAGGATGCCGGGCGCACGCTGATACAGGTCATCGACAACGGCAAGGGCATGTCGTTCAACGACGCGCGCCTCTGCTTCGAGCGTCATGCCACCTCCAAGTTGCGCACCGCCGCCGACCTCTTCCACATCACCACCAAGGGCTTCCGCGGCGAGGCCCTGGCATCCATCGCCGCCATTGCCCACGTGGAGCTGAAGACCAAGCCTGCCGATAGCGAGACCGGCACGCTGGTGCTCATCGAAGGGGCAGAAGTGCGCGCCCATGAGGTCATCGCCGCCCCGGACGGAACCTCCGTGGCCGTCAAGAATCTCTTCTTCAACGTGCCGGCTCGGCGCAACTTCCTCAAATCCGACAACGTTGAGATGACCCACATAGAGGAGGAATTCTACCGCGTGGCGCTCATCCATCCCGATCTTAACTTCTCTATCTATCATAACGGCAAGCTGCTGCTGCAACTCACTGCCTCGACCCCGAAACAGCGCATCATCGCCATCTTCGGGAACCACTTCAAGGAGAAACTCTTCCCTGTGGAGCAGGAAACCGACTTCATGAGAATATCCGGCTTCATTGCCAAACCTGAAAACGCCAAAAAGAAAAAGAGCGAGCAATACATGTTTATCAACCGGCGCTATGTGCGGCACAACCTGCTCAACTATGCTGTGGAGACCGCATACTCCGAGTTGATTCCGCAGGGCTATCGCCCCGCCTATTTCATCTCCATCGACATCGACCCCGCCGCCATCGACATTAATGTGAGTCCCACCAAGGTTGAGGTGAAGCTGCAGGACGAGAAGTTGATGTTCGGCTTCCTCAACGCAGCTGTGCGCAAGTCGTTGGGTACTATGTCGCTGACTCCGCAGTTCGATTTCGACACGGACGGGTTGCCCATGACGCCGGAGATGCCGGCGCAGCACGAAGTGTCACCGCCCACGGTCGGTGTCAACCGCCAATACAACCCCTTTGACACTGTGCCTGCGCATCCGCGGGGGGGATCCAACTCCTTCGGTGGATCTTTCCGTGAGCAGACAAGTTCCTCGGGCTGGGAGGAGTTCCTCAAGGGTATCCATACCGAGAAGGTTGCGACTCCTGAGACCACGCAGCTGGAGGCTTTGGCGTTGGATGCCGAGCCGGATGCGGACTCTCTGAGCCAGGTGCCTGAGCAGTTCGACTACTTCGTGACAGGCGGTCGCTACATCTTCTGTCGTCTGCAGGACCGCGCAATGGTTGTCGATGTGGTCCATGCCAACGAGCGCATCCTGTACGACCGCTACATGGATGCCCTGCTCAACACGCCGGTGCGCGTGCAGCAGAGCCTGTTCCCCATCACGCTCACACTCACGCCCGCACAAGCCGACCTTGCTGAGTCGCTCAAGGGTGATTTCCTCAAGATCGGCTACGAGTTGGAAAAGATGGACAATACCCATTTCGCCGTCAATGGTACCCCCAACGACGAGGGTGAGGAGGGCGATGTGCAGACGCTCATTGAAAATGCCTTGGATGCCTTCAAGAGCAATCAGTTCCTTTACAAGGCCGACATGCGGCGCAACATGGCCATCAGCATGGCTCGCCAAAAGCGTGGCCGATACAAGCCGCCCACCACTTTTGAGGAGGTGCGTGCCCTGCTGTTGCAGCTGTTTGCCTGCCACAGTCCGGCCATCACCCCGTCCAACAAGACCGTGTTTCACGTCTTCGGCCTGGACGAATTGCAACGCTATTTCGAGTAGTTTCCAAAAATAATTCGTCGCATGAGCCATATAGAATTGGAGAACATTACTTTCGGCTATGGGAAAGACGCTCTTTTCCGCAACTTGAGTGTACAGGTTGGGGAGGGTGAGTTGTGTGCGGTCGTCGGCCCCAACGGGTCGGGAAAGACCACGCTGCTCAAATGTGTGGCGGGATTGTTGGTGCCCGAATCCGGCAATGTGATCGTCAATGGGCGGAGTGTGCACGAGTATGGCACGCGCGAGTTGGCCACGCAGGTGGCCTACGTGCCCCAGCGTCAGGATCTTATCTTCGACCTGCCCGTCTACGACATGGTGATGATGGGGCGCAACCCCTACCAGAGGCATTGGCAGTTGGCCAACGCGCAGGACGATGCCATTGTGGAGGCGATGTTGGAGCAGTGCAATCTCTCGCACCTGCGCGACCGCATGGTCAGCGAATTGAGCGGTGGTGAGCTGCAGCGCACCCTCATCGCGCGCGCCATGGCGCAACAGACCCCCGTGATGCTCCTCGACGAGCCGCTTTCCAACTTGGACGTGGCCCATAAGTTTGAGATTATGGAGATACTGCAACGTTTGAACAGGGAACAGAATGTGTTGATAATGATCATTGTGCATGATTTTTCAATTGCGTTGCAGTATGCCACGCATGCCATCCTGATAGAGGCGGGCCGAGTATTGTGCCATGATGTGACGAGTGCGGTGTTATCGCCCGATAACATCCGAAGATGTTTCCAGCTGGGTCCCGATTTTGAAATAGATATGCGAGGGAATATTGCCAAGACGGTTTGATAAACAACTGGTTTACAAAATATTGCAGCAATACATTTTCTGATAGGCTACTTATAATCCCATTTTGCGAAAAAATGTTATTTTTGCACCCTGTTTTGGAGAGATGGCAGAGCGGTCGATTGCGGCGGTCTTGAAAACCGTTGAGGGTAACACCTCCGGGGGTTCGAATCCCTCTCTCTCCGCCAAGGAAAAGGCAATGCGTAGCGTTGCCTTTTTTTGTGCCGGAGTCCGGTGACCGCTTGCAGGGACGCCCGCGGCAGCGTGCAATCCCTTTCTCTCTCTGCAGAAGTCAGAAACTCAATCAGAATCAGTAAATTACAAGTATAGTTTGCTGATTTTTGCGTTAAAATCGGGACAGAAACGGGACAAAACTCATCTCTAATTTTGAGAATTTTGTGGAATCCAGCAAAATAAATTTTGAGGATTTTGTGGTTTTCGGAAGAAAAAATTTTGAGGAAAAGAAAAAACGTTATTTTTGCGGGGTCAAAAATAACAGGTTATGGAACCCGAAAGACTCTTCAAACGAAAGATATACGACCGTCTGCTCAAGTGGAAAAAGGAGAGCAATGGCAAAAGCGCTCTTCTTATAGAAGGTGCCCGCCGCATTGGCAAATCAACGATTGTCAAGACCTTTGCCCGAAACGAGTACGAATCGTTCATCCTCATCGATTTCACCAAATGCTCGCAGGAAGTCAAGAATCTTTTCAATGACGTCTCTGACCTCAATTATATTTTTCTGAGGCTTCAGCTGACATACGGTGTCAAACTGGTGGAACGCAAGTCCCTCATCATTTTCGACGAGGTTCAATTCCAACCGCTTGCACGACAAGCAATTAAGTCGTTTGTAAACGACCATCGTTACGATTACATCGAAACGGGTTCCCTGATTTCCATCCGTAAGAATACGGAACATATTCTCATCCCCAGCGAGGAGGAACGTATCAGCATGTATCCTATGGATTATGAGGAGTTCCGATGGGCAATGGGCGATACGGCAACCATTCCGCTCCTCCGTGAAGTATGGGAACATCCGCAGCCTTTGAAAGAGGCACACCGCAAGCTCATGCGCGACTTCCGCCTCTATATGCTGGTTGGTGGCATGCCCCAAGCCGTGGATGCCTATCTGGAATCAAATAATTTTGAGGTGGTGGACCAAGCCAAAAGGCTCATTTTGGATTTGTATGACGAGGATTTCGGGAAAATCGACCCCACAGGGAAGGCCGCACGAATCTTTGCAGCCATTCCGGCGCAGCTCAACAGCAATGCTTCCCGCTATCAGATTTCCAGCGTTATCCCTAAGTCAAGAACGGAAGATTACGTCGAACTCATCTCCGAGATGGAGAAGTCCAAAACGGTGAACATCTCCCACCATTGCGACGATCCGAATGTCGGTCTTGGCAGTTCGGAGGATTTGGTGCAGTACAAGATGTTTGTCGGCGACACAGGCCTCTTTGTCACGCTGGCCTTCCGCGACAAATCGTTCACAGAGAACGTCATTTACGAGCGGCTTCTCAGCGACAAGCTGGCTACCAACCTTGGGTATTTGTATGAGAACATTGTGGCGCAGATGCTCACAGCTTCCGGAAACAAACTTTTCTATCATTCCTGGCCAACAGAAAGCGGGAAGCACAATTATGAGGTTGATTTCCTTCTCTCGCGCGGAACCAAGATCCTACCCGTTGAGGTGAAATCCTCTTCATACAAAACGCACGTATCCTTAGATGCTTTCTGCAAAAAGTACTCGTCACGAATCACCAATGAACGCTACCTTGTTTACACAAAGGATTATGCCCGCGAAGAATCCGTTAGATATCTGCCCGCTTATATGGCGTATTTTCTCTAACCGACTCTTCGGCCGTAAATATTTTTGCGCGGAATTGTCACATTCTCGCTTTTTTCAAATAGCACATTTTTATTCAAATACAGCAACATCCGGCATAAAAAAATTGCGTTCTTTGAGGAACTACAAAAAAATGTACCGCTTTTTCTTTATCGGAAACGGTGCATTAATCTTGCTGATAAATGATTGAAAATCAGTTTTTATTGCTTTGTTTCGGGATAGAATCGGGACAAAACAATGCTAAAATGATAAAAAGTAAAAAAATATAAAATTCTAACAATCAACAGATTGTGATTTTTAGAATGGCATTATAGAGAGTGTGATTTAACCGGGGGTTCGAATCCCTCTCTCCGTCATTTATGGAGACGCGCTGCATTGCGTCTCTACAGGTGCCTCAGGCCAGATGCAGTACCAAGCGTGCTTCTACCGGTTTTCAAAATACTCGAACGCATCCACAATGTCCAGGTAAACGCCGTCGAAACCGGCGGCAAGGATGCGGTTCAGATAGCTGTCCCCGGGGCCGCAGATAATCTCCTGCCACTCGTGACACCAGTAGCGGACCTTGTAGTTTCCCGGCCAGGAGGAGTTCTCGCAGGCCAGCCACACAGGCGCGTGTCGCCGCCATGAAGTCTGCCAGTAGTAACGGTAGTCCTCAGCCTCCCCAATGGACATATAGCAGACGACCAGTCGCTTGCCCCCGTTCGCTTTGTGCTTTAACCGCTCCACTTCCGCTGCGGTGAACGCAGTGCCGTCGTTGAAAAACAGGTCCATGATGATGAGGTCGTGGTTGGTGGCAGCGATGGCCTCTATGAAGGTATTCCTGTTGTCAAAATCTTCATTGTTAAGGAGATACAGAAAATTCTGTGCATCGTTTAACTGTATAATGCTCTGTGTGTTTTCGTGTGGTGGTGCGTCGGTGGGGATGATGTCCAGTTCGCGGCTCGGGGCGGTGAACGAGGCGAATGCCTCTGCATCGCAGCGACTGTGGGCGGTGGCCACATAGTCAGGGTTGGTGCAATAGTCGGTCACCAAGATGCGATTGCCTGCCTGCTGCGAGCGACGAAGATAGGAGAGCAGATAGTCGGTTGCGTCAGCCGGTGTGGGGGTGTCATCGCGCAGATAGCCGTAGAAGAGGTCTTCCTGTCCGTGCCCGTCAATGGCGGACAGATAGGAAATTGCCAGATTGGCATCTGCATTGGAACCTGTGGTCACCAGTTCAATGCCATTCTGGGGAATCACGATAAACCCAGGTTTCTGTGCCCGTGCCGTTTCGCTGATGCGGACCACAAAGTCACGCATCGCCTGCCGGTAGTCGTCGCAAGTCTCCACTTCCGGCCGCTTGCAGCCAGTGGACAGCATCAGTAACAGACAGAGGGAAACGAGGATTTTTTTCCTTTTGTTTTGCACTTGTGTACCGGCAAAAGGGCTGGAGACGAACATTGCTTAATCGAAATCGAGAGTCATTACAGAGTCGCGTTTGGTCTCGTTGCAGCCGGAGGGGTCGCCGATGTATGCTTCGGGGATGGTGAAGCTGTAGCCTGATTTGGCCGTTTTGTTTTCTGAATTGACCACGGCGTAGTAGGGTAACTGCAGGTCGCCGTACACCTTTTGCATGAAGAGACCGAACACGGGCAGGGCGGTGCGGGCACCTTGTCCCAAGGCTGTGGTGCGGAAGTGTGCGGAACGGTCTTCGCAGCCCACCCATACACCGCAGGTCAGCAGCGGGGTGTAGCCCACGAACCAGCCGTCGGACTGGTTGTCGGTGGTGCCGGTCTTGCCCGCCAACGGGAAAGTGAGCTTGTATTGGCTGCGCAGGCGGCCGCCCGTACCGTAGTCGACCACACCCTGCATCAGACGCACGGTCTTGAAGGCGGTGATTTGGTCGATGGCCTCATTGCTCTTGGGCACGTAGTTGTAGATGACGTTGCCGTCCTTGTCGCAAATCTTGGTGATGAAGACTGGCTCCACGTAGACCCCTTGGTTGGGGAAACAGTTGATGGCGCCGACTTGTTCGTAGAGGGAAAGTTCGCATGCGCCGAGGCAGATGGCGGGCACTTCAGGAATGTCGGAAGTGATGCCCATGGCGCGCACAAGTTCGATGACGGCGTGCGGCCCGTAGCGCTTCATGATGTAGGCCGACACTTGGTTGAGGGAGTGAGCGAGCGCCTCGCGGAGTTGGATCATCTGTCCCTCGCGATAGCCGCCGGAGTTGTGTGGTGTCCAAGTGCCGCCTGGCACGGTGATGGTCACTGGCACGTTGGGCACCATGGTGCATGGATCGAACTCGCCACTCTGCATGGCCACGGTGTAAACGTATGGCTTGAAGGTGGATCCTACCTGGCGCTTTGAGAGCTTGACATGGTCGAACTGGAACTGCTCGTAGTTGGTGCCGCCCACGTAGGCCTTGACGTGCCCCGTGTTGGCCTCCATGCACATCAAACCGCATTGCAGGAACGACTTGAGGTATCGTATGGAGTCGAATGGGCTCATTACAGTGTCTTTGGGGCCTTTGTAGGTGAAGATGGTCATTTTCACTTTCTTGTTGAAGGCGGCCCGGATCTGCTCGTCGGTGGCGCCGGCATCCTTCATGCGGTCGTAGCGTTCCGATTGCTTGACGGCAGCCCAGAGGATGCGGTCGGTCTGTTCTTCGGAAAGTTTGACAAACGGGGCGTTTTGAGCGCCTTTGATGTGGTTGAAGAAAAGCGGCTGCAGGTAGTCGCAGACGTGTTCTTTGACTGCGGCTTCGGCATGCCGCTGCATTCGCGAGTCAATGGTTGTATAGATGCGCAGGCCGTCGCAGTAGATGTCGTAGTGCGAGCCGTCCTGCTTGGGATGTTGGCGGCTCCACTCCTTCAGGAACAGACGCAGGTATTCGCGAAAATAGGTGGCGAGGCCGGCATAGTGGGCTTGGGAACGGAAGTTAGAAAGGTCAATGGGGATTTTCTGGAGGGAGTCCATCTCGGCTTGCGTGAGAAAACCATACTTGTTCATCTGCGAGAGCACTACGTTGCGCCGGCCCAAGGCGGCTTGGTAGTGGCGACGGGGACTGTACTGTGTGGGGGCCTTGAGCATGCCCACGAGCAAAGCGGCTTCCTCGGCGTTGATTTCGCTCGGTTTCTTGTCGAAATAGGTGCGTGCCGCCGATTTGATGCCTACGGCGTTGTTGCCGAAGTCCACGGTGTTGAAGTACATGGCTAAAATCTCGTCCTTGGAATATTTGCGTTCCAGCTTGGTGGCCACGACCCATTCCTTGAATTTGAAGAATACGAGCTTTATTTTGTTCATCTTGCGGTCGCGCGGGAACAGGTTCTTGGCAAGTTGTTGCGTGATGGTGCTGCCGCCGCCTTTGTGGTGTCGGGTGAGCACACCCACGCCCACGCGGAACAAAGCCTTGGCATCCACGCCGGAATGCTTGTAGAAACGCGAGTCCTCTGTGGCAATGAGCGCGTCCTTCAGGGGCTTCGACAAGTCTTTGTACTTGCAGTTGGAACGGTTTTCCAAATAATAGGTGCCTAAAAGTTCACCGTCGGCGGAAATGACTTCGGTGGCCAAGTTTGCAGCCGGGTTTTCCAATTCCGTGAAGGAGGGCATGTAGCCAATCCATCCTAACGAAATTAGGATGAAAAGAAGAGTCAAAAACCCGATTATGGAGAGATAGCAAATCCAGAAGGGCTTGATCCATTTGGCCCAGCCGGTGCTCTTCTGCCCGTTATTTTTCTTTTCAGAGGATTTTACAGTGTACATTTCCAGTGCTGTTGGTTAGGTTTTAATGTGCGGTCACAGGGGTGCCGTTGCCTGACGTGTTGACTGTGGCGCCGGTGTAAAGGCCGTGCCTGTTAGAGCCCCGCTGAGGGTGACCCCTTTCTGGCTGGTCAGGGATGGCGTGGCCTCGGTGGTGCCCATATTGCCGTCCGTCACAAACAGGTCGCCACCGTTGATTTCCACGAAGCCCTCGTCGCTGTCAATGCCGTCGCCGGAGGCGGTGATGTGGAGCGTGCCGTTGTTCATTATGAACCAGTCGCAATGGATGCCGTCGGCCACAGCGGATGACACCGCGATGTTGCCGCTGTTGAGGTGTGCGTCCACGGTCGTGGTGCGAGCCAGACCGGGCGTGACAAGAATGGTCAGCAGCGCCAGCAATATGAATGTCATTTTTCTTGTCATTGTTTATATGATGGTTCAAGGATAAATTATTTTCGAATTAGCAAAACGTCTTCTTTTGTTTTTTGTTGTATGATGACCAAAGAATATCATGCATATATTAATGCTGCGAAGATACAAAAAATATTGAAAAGTGGAACTGTCTCTAAAGTACTGTGACACTTCCTTTTGCAATATAACTGTCTCCGTAGAAGTCTTTGTATTTAATCACGTATGAGTAGGTTGCATTTGTTATAATTTTACCGTTCACCTCGCCGTTCCAGCGGAATCCCTTGTCGGATGTGTGGAAAACGATGCTGCCCCAACGGTCGTATATGATGATGTTGAAGTCTGTCATAAGACGCTGGTAGGCCTCCTCGATGTGGAAATAGTCGTTAAGGCCGTCGGGGTTGCCCGGCGTGATGGCGTTGGGCAGATAGAGTGTCATTTCGCACGGCTCGATGGTGATGCCCGTCGTGGCGGAGCAGTCGCCATTGGTGGCAGTCACGATATAGCTGCCGGGTGAGTGCACCTCAATGGTTGCGGTGCTCTCTCCAGTATTCCAAACATAATCGGGCAGCAGGCTCTCTGCCGTCAATTCCAACATGTATTCTTCACAAAAATCAGCTGGATATGTGTTGATCCGCAGGGAGGTGTCCATGATGTGAAGTGTGATGGACACGATACTGTCGCAGCCGTGCATGCTTTGGTAGTTGAGTTGTTGCTGCAGTTGGCCAGCACCTATTGTCTCTTGGGGCGGGATGTGGAATCCATGGAGCTGATATCCAGTACCTTCGCATATATCATCTTCTAATTCAACAAGATATGCTGGATGAACGTTGAGCTGGAGCACAACGGTGCTGTCGCAGTCGCAGCCGGATTGCGTAAGATTTCTGTGGAAATAGTAGGTGCCTGGCTGGGTGGTGCTGTCATTTGGGATGGAGAACCCGTTGTCCTGGTAGGGCTCGTCTTGGCAGATGTCCGCTTGCAAAGTGTCAAATGCCGATGGCAGGATGGTGAGAATCAGGGTAATGGATGAGTCGCATTGATAGAGTGTCTGTAACGTTCTCCTTCTGACGATAGTTTGTACGAGGTGTGTTTCGTCAGCATTGAGGTGGAATCCTAAGGAGTCGAAGACATGGTCTTGGCAGGAGGTTGTCACGATGGTGTCTTTTGGAGAAGGTAACGAGGTGATGGTCACAATGTTGCTGTATCTTGATCCACAAGAGGCGCTGATCCAGGCACGACGATAGCGTCGGATTTGGGTGACAGTGTCGAGGGACAGATTTTGGGTGTTGTTGAGGCCTGGCACGGGGTTGAAATGTACGCCGTCGTATGAAACCTGCCATTGGTAGTATGCATTGTCTCCACCGGTGGCAGGGGAGCCGTTCAAGGGCGACGCCATGTTTCCGGCACATACCTCTTGGTCGGCGGAGATGGTGCCGGGGATCATCTCGTCGTGTAAACAGGCCAACGACACGGAATCCGAGGTCGTGCATCCGCTTGCGTCGACAACTGTTGCAATATAGGTGCCAGCGGGCAGGTTCTGGAGAGTGCTGTTGGCGGAAAGGTTTTGATTGGCTTCGCCGAACCAGTGGTAGCTATATGGTGTTGTGCCACCCGTGGCAGTGGCTGTTGCCGATCCGGTACTGTCTCCAAAGCATACAGGATGCATAACATTGGTGATGGACAAGGATGGTGAAGCATGTATGGTTAGGGTGGTTGTGATGTAACAACTTGTTCCGTTGGGATTTGTCGTGGTGTCAAGTAGCACTTCGGCATTCGTGAAGAGATGCCCGAGCCATGTCAAAGGCAGTGCATCCGCGCATACGGTAGTGTCGAAGTTCAGGAATGTGTTGCGCAACACTTCCAATTCAACGGTCACAAGGCTGTCACATCCTGTACTGGCGGCGAAAGTCGTTGACTGACTTCCTGCATCAGAGAAGGTGTGTCCTATGGTGTCGTAGGGAAGGTCGTTTTCCACGATGGTGTCTCGGATGAGGGTGTGCAGGGTGGGGATGACGAAGACGTGCATGGTCAGCACGCTGTCGGCGCCCGTGTGGGCGATGAGCCTGGCGGAGGCTGTGCTGTCTCCGTAAAATTCGATGCCGTTCCAAAGCAAGGGTAACTCGCTTTCGCACAGTGTGCTGTCAGCGGTAGCGGTGACGTTGGGCAAGACATGCAGCGTCATGGTGACGATGCTGTCACAGCCTGCTGTGTTGAGGATGGTGTCGGAAAGCGTGCCGGCGGACACGAAATGCATGCCCAAGGTGTCGTAGGGCAGGTCGTTCTCCACAATGGTGTCGAAGAGGGGGGCAAACGTGGTGGAGATGACGTGTACGTTCATGGTCAGCATGCTGTCGGCGCCGGTGTGGGCGGTGAGTGTAACAGTGGCTGTGCTGTCGCTGTAAAATACAATGCCGTTCCAAAATAGGGGCAATGCGTTGTCGCACAGCGTGCTGTCGGCAGTGGCAACGACGTTGGGCCAGACGTGCAGTGTCATGGTGACGATGCTGTCGCACCCCGTGGCTGCCAGCAGGGTGTCAGACTGCGTGCATGTCGCTGTGAAATGGAATCCTAAGGTGTCATACGGCAACCTGTTTTCCACAATCGTGTCGAAGATATTGTTGCGGATAGTGGGGGTGACATGTACTTGCATGGTCAGCAGGCTGTCAGCACCCGTGTGGGCGGTGAATGTGACGGTGGCCATGCTGTCGCCATGGAAGGTGACGCCGTTCCAAAGCAAGGGCAACTCGCTTTCGCACAGTGTGCTGTCGACGATGTTTGTGATGTTGGGCCAGACATGCAATGTCATGGTGACGACGCTGTCGCAGCCTGCGGCGTTGCGGATGGTGTCGGAGAGTGTGCCGGCAACTGTGAAGTGCATGCCCAAGGTGTCATAGGGCAGGTCGTTCTCCACAATGGTGTCGAAGAGGGTGGCAAACGTGGTGGGGATGACGTGTACGTTCATGGTCAGCATGCTGTCGGCGCCGGTGTGGGCGGTGAGTGTAACAGTGGCTGTGCTGTCACCGTGAAATTCGATGCCGTTCCAAAGCAGGGGCAGCTCGTTGTCGCAAAGTGTTCTGTCGGCGGTGGCAACGACGTTGGGCCAGACGTGCAGCGTCATGGTGACGATGCTGTCGCACCCCGTGGCTGCTAACAGGGTGTCAGACTGCGTGCATGCCACCGCGAAATGGAATCCTAAGGTGTCATACGGCAACCTGTTTTCCACAATCGTGTCGAAGATATTGTTGCGGATAGTGGGGGTGACATGTACTTGCATGGTCAGCAGGCTGTCAGCTCCCGTGTGGGCGGTGAATGTGACGGTTGTCGTATTGTTGCCATGGAAGGTGACGCCGTTCCAAAGCAAGGGCAACTCGCTTTCGCACAGTGTGCTGTCGACGATGTTTGTGATGTTGGGCCAGACATGCAATGACATGGTGACGATGCTGTCGCAACCTGCCGCGTTGGTGATGGTATCGGAGAGCGTGCCGGCAGCTGTGAAGTGCATGCCCAAGGTATCGTATGGCAGGTCGTTCTCCACAATGGTGTCAAAGAGGGTGGCGTAGGTGGTGGGGATGACGAAGACGTGCATGGTCAGCACACTGTCGGCACCGGTATGGGCAGTGAGTGTGGCGTTGGCTGTGCTGTCGCCAAGGAAGGTGATCCCGTTCCAAAGCAAGGGCAACTCGCTCTCACACAACGTGCTGTCTGCGGAGTCGGTGACGTTGGGCCAAACGTGCAGCGTCATGGTGACGACACTGTCGCAACCTGCCGTGTTGAGGATGGTGTCGCAGAGTGTGCCGGCAGCTGTGAAGTGCATGCCCAAGGTGTCGTAGGGCAGGTCGTTCTCCACGATGGTGTCGAAGAGGGTGGCGTAGGTGGTGCGGATGACGTGTACGCGCATGGTCAGCACGCTGTCGGCGCCGGTGTGGGCGGTGAGCGTGACCCGTGCCGAACTGTCGCTATGGAAGGTGACTCCATTCCAATGCAGGGGCAATTGACGTTCGCAAAGGGTGTTCTGCGCAACACTTAGGACGTTGGGCCATACGTGCAGTGTCATGGTGACGACGCTGTCGCACCCTGCCGCGTTGGTAATGGTGTCGGAGAGCGTGCCGGCAGCTGTGAAGTGCATGCCCAAGGTGTCGTAGGGCAGGTCGTTCTCCACGATGGTGTCGAAGAGGGTGGCGTAGGTGGTGGGAATGACATGCACGCGCATGGTCAGTACGCTGTCAGCGCCGGTGTGGGCAGTGAGCGTGACATGTGCCGTGCTGTCTCCATGGAAGGTGACTCCGTTCCAAAGCAGGGGCAATTGACGTTCGCAAAGGGTGTTCTGGGCGACACTTGCGACGTTGGGCCAGACATGGAGTGTCATGGTGACGACGCTGTCGCACCCTGCCGCGTTGGCGATGGTGTCGGAGAGCGTGCCGGCGTGTGTGAAGTGCATGCCCAAGGTGTCGTAGGGCAGATCGTTCTCCACGATGGTGTCGAAGAGGGTGGCGTAGGTGGTGGGGATGACATGCACGCGCATGGTCAGCACACTGTCGGCACCGGTATGGGCGGTGAGTGTGGTCGTTGCCGTGCTGTCGCCATGGAAGATGACCCCGTTCCAGAACAAGGGCAACGCGTGTTCGCATAGCGTGCTGTCAGCTGTGTCGGTAACGTTGGGCCAAACATACAGCGTCATGGTGACAATACTGTCGCAGCCCGTTGCGGCAAGCAGTGTGTCGGACTGCATGCATGCCTCCGTGAAGTGGAACCCTAAGGTGTCGAACGGCAGGCTGTTTTCCACAATCGTGTCGGAGATGTTGTTGTGGATGGTGGGGATGACGTGTACGCGCATGGTCAGCACGCTGTCGGCACCGGTGTGGGCGGTGAGCGTGACCCGTGCCGTGCTGTCCCTGTGGAAGGTGACCCCGTTCCAAAACAAGGGCAATTCGCGTTCGCAAAGGGTGTTCTGCGCAACACTTAGGACGTTGGGCCATACGTGCAGTGTCATGGTGACGATGCTGTCGCACCCTGCCGCGTTGGCGATGGTGTCGGAGAGCGTGCCGGCGTGTGTGAAGTGTATGCCCAAGGTGTCGTAGGGCAGGTCGTTCTCCACGATGGTGTCGAAGAGGGTGGCGTAGGTGGTAGGAATGACATGCAGAGTCATCACCACGAGACTGTCGCAACCATGAATGTTCTGCAAATATATGGAATCGGAGCCGGATGTGTGGAAAAGTATACCATTCCATAACAACGGTCCGTTGTCTAAAGTGCTTTCACAGATGATGGAGTCCACAGGCGTGCGATCGTTGGCATGGACTGTGAGGTTGAGAGTGGCTACGGAGTCACAGACGGATTCTTCGGTGCTTGAGAAAAAAGTCGGATAGCTGCCGCTGATACTGAAAGTTTGTCCGTTGAAGAGGAAAGACTCTCCTTCGCAGATGCTGGTGTCGAGGACGGAGTGGGCGGTCGGATGGAAGAGGATGTCAAAAGTGGTGTCGAATTGGCAGCCGAAGTCGTCATAAAGTGTGAGCGGGAAGGTGATAATGGTATCGGAAACGATGGAATCGGGCGGATTTATGGTGAAGGAGGTGTTCCCAGTCTGCGTCATCCAGGAACTTTGGATGACTGCGGAGTCCACGGTGCCTTCGTAGAGCATGCCTCCTGCAAGTGCCAACTCCCAGCCACAAAGGTATCCGTTGTCTCTGCTCCAGCCGTCCATGACCTCGATCTTCCAAATTCCGTTCACCGGACAGCCTATGAGGTTCGTGAACGAGCCGTCAGGGCGGAAAACATTCGTCATGTTGGTCATGTTGGTTGGCCTGCAAAAAAGGTTCTGCTGCCCGCCATGGCCGTTGTTTAGGGCATTGTTCCATCCAACCATGCGGTTTGAACTGCTGTAGACGTAACTGCCAGAAGAGTACGTGTATCCCTGGTTGTCGGCCTCTGACCAGCAGTAGTCGCGACAAGCACCGATGGTGTTGACCTCGGCATTGCACAATTGTGAGTTGTCGTCAATGAAATTAGGAATGCCTAATCTGTACTCGGGACTGCATAGATTGTTGGGTAGCGACCAGCCGAATTCGGTGGCGGGGATGGAATCGATACACGGGCTGTCTTGCCCTGACGAGGTGGGGTGTTTTTTCAGGATGGAAGCATGCTGCCCGTTGGGACATGTCAGCTGGATCCACAGGTCTCCGATCCATTCGTGTTCAATGGAGAGCTTGACGTAAAGGATGTCATTGACCGAGGAAATGGTGTCGAATTCGGGAAATCCGCTGAAGGTGACAGGGGAAATGTAGGAGCATCCGTTGCCGCAGTCTGTGCCGTCAGGCAGAAAGATGGTGTCCGCATGTCCGATGATGGCGGTGGCCCTTTGCAAGACGATATTGTGCAGGGTGTCGTAGCCGATGGAAAAGTTGTGAGGGTTGCCCACGCACATCTCCGGGATGTTCATCGACTGGATCGGGTTGTAGAACTGGGTGACAATGCGGGTGGCGCCGCAACCTGGGAAGTCGGAGAGCGTCACGGTGTAGAATCCAGGCCTTGTGATGCGGATGCCGCGTGTGCTGTCACCGGTGCTCCAATGATAGAATGGCGCGCCATAGGGGGCGAAGAGCGAGTCTTCATTGTCCAAGCATAAGAAGGAGGCACCTGTGATTTCTGGATGGTGCAGCCGGAGCGTGTCAACCTGCATGGAGCCGTCCGGGGTCAGCAAAGTGTCAAAGTAAACGCCCGCTGTGCTGTAGCTTCTGCCGTGATAATGCAGGGTGTCGCCATTGCAGAGCAAAGTGTCGACGACAACGGGCACATCCAATGCGATCCTCAAGTTCGCAGAGTAACCTGCTGTTGTTGAGCATAGCAAAAACAGCACCCATAAAAGGAGTCGCAGAGGACGTTGCTTGTCATTTCGTTTCGACGCGGGCATTCTTACATTCTGTTGGTAATGTTGTAAATAATTGTTTATTAATATATTGCATGCAAAAACAATATATAAGTATAAACCACAACATACCTAATTAACGAATGCAAAAATAAGGTAAAACGAAGTTCTATTTTCCGAAAATGGAAAAAGAATTGAACAGTGGAGTGTGAAATAAATGATTGAAAAACAGCGCGGTAACGGCAGCTTGGATTACAGTTGCCAGTTTATGGGCGTTTTCCCCATTTGAGCCAGCAATTCGTTGGTTTTGGAGAAATGGCGGCAACCGAAGAATCCGCGGTGCGCTGACAAGGGTGATGGGTGTGGGGCGGTGAGCACATGGTGCTTGCCCATGTCGATGAGCGCCCTTTTTTGGATGGCATAGTTGCCCCAAAGCAGGAACACTAACCCTTCGCGGTGCTCCGACAGCCGCTGGATGGCACAGTCGGTGAATGTCTCCCACCCGTGGCCTTGGTGTGACCCTGCGGCATGCTCGCGCACCGTCAAGGTGGCGTTGAGCAACAATACGCCCTGTGTGGTCCATTTCTGGAGATTTCCACTGCGAGGTGTCTGGAATCCCACATCGTCCGTCAGTTCTTTGAAGATGTTGATAAGCGACTTGGGGAAAGGAACGCCATCCTGCACGGAAAAACACAAACCATGCGCTTGCCCATATTCATGATAGGGGTCTTGGCCGATAATGACGACCTTGACCTTGTCAAAGGGAGTGCTGTTGAAGGCATTGAAAATGCACGGACCCGGCGGGAAGACGCGATAATGCTGCTTCTCTTCCAGCAAAAAGGCCTTGAGCTGCGCAAAATAGGGCGCCTGAAACTGATCCCAAAGGACACGTTTCCAGGATTCTTCGATGGTGGGGTTGATTGGCATATTGCTATGAACTATTACTATGAACTATGGCTATGAGTTGAGTCGTTTGATTATTTCGGTTAATCTTTTTTCAATGGAGTGTAATTTGGGAATTTGATTGTTTAGTTGAGTGTCGGAAATGTAGGATAGTTTATGTGCGATAACCAATTGGGTTTCCACTTCGTATGCTGAACCTAAACTGACTTGCAGAAAATGGGCGAATTCTTTTTCCGACTCTCTGGCGGCCCCTTCTGCGATATTGGAAGCTATGGAAACGGAAGCTCTTTGTAATTGATTGGCGAGACCGTATTTTTCGTGAGACGGAAATGAACGACAAAGGCTGTATGTCTCAGTGACAAAATCAACGGAGTCAATCCATATGTTGTATTTTCTGAAATTTCTCAATCTAAAGCAATTTTAAATGCATATAGCTTAATGATGTAGTCTATATGGCCATTTCCACAGTCATAGTTCATGGTCATAGTTCATAGTCATAGTTCATAGTCATAGTTCATAGTCATAGTTCATCGTTCATCGTTCATTCCCAACGCATCAGTGCTTAAAATGCCTCACTCCCGTGAACACCATCGCGATGCCCAGTTCGTCGCACGCTTTGATGGAGTCCTCGTCGCGCACGGAACCGCCGGGTTGGATGATGGCGGTGACGCCGTATTGGGCGGCCATCTTCACCACGTCGTCGAAGGGGAAGAAGGCGTCGCTGGCCAAGCACAGGCCGTCGCAGATGCCTTTACCCTTGGCTTCCTCGAAGGCGATATGGGCGGCACCCACACGGTTCATCTGTCCTGCACCGATGCCGGCGATCTTGCCGTCCTTGGCCACCGTGATGGCGTTGGAGCGCACGTGTTTGCATATCTTCATCGCCAGGTACAGATTCTCCATCTCAGCCTCTGTGGGCTTGCGCTTCGTGACCACGTTCATTTCGTAGTCGGCAGTGGACTTGTTGTCGATGGTTTGGGTGAGCATGCCGCCGCGCACGCTGATGAACATGCTGTCGTCACCGCCTTCGTCAGTGGGGTCGAAGGTCATCAGACGGATGTTCTTCTTGGTGGCAAGATGCTCGAAGGCTTCTGGTGTGAAGCTCGGGGCTAAGATGATCTCAAGGAAAACTGGCTTCATGGCCTCTGCCGTGGGCAGGTCGATTTCGCGGTTAGAGGCGACGATGCCGCCGAAGATGGAAACCGGGTCAGCCTCGTAAGCACGTTGCCATGCCTCCAAGGCGTTGGCGCCCAGACCTACGCCGCAAGGGTTTTTGTGCTTGACAGCCACCATGGCGGGCTCCTTGAATTCACGGAGAATCTGCAAGGTGGCGTCGGCATCCTGTATGTTGTTGTAGGAAAGCTCTTTGCCGTGCAACTGCTCGGCCCAGGCGATGGAAAAGCCCTGCTTCTTGCCCGCATAGAAGGTGGCCTTCTGGTGCGGGTTTTCGCCGTAGCGCAGACTTTGCTTGCGGGTGAAGGTGAGTGAGATGCTCTCGGGTTCCTGCTCACCCGACTGTTCGGTGAGGTAGGTCGAGATATAGGTGTCGTATGCGGCTGTGTGGCGGAATACCTTGGCGGCCAAGCGGCGGCGTGTCTCGAAAGTGGTGTCACCCTGTTTGCGAATCTCATCCAGCACGTTGTCGTAGTCGGCACTGTCCACCACCACGGTGACGAACTTGTGGTTCTTGGCGGCGCTTCTCAGCATCGTCGGACCGCCGATGTCGATGTTTTCGATGGCGTCTTCATACGTGACCCCCGCCTTTTCAATGGTCTGCTTGAAGGGGTAGAGGTTCACCACGATCATGTCGATGGGCTCGATGTCGTTTTCTCGCATCTCGGCCTGGTGCTTCTCGTTGTCGCGGATGGCCAACAGCCCTCCATGCACCTTGGGATGCAGGGTCTTCACCCGGCCGTCCATTATTTCCGGGAACCCCGTCACCTCGCTGATGCCGATGGTCTTCACTCCGGCCTCGTCCAAGGCCCGCTTGGTGCCACCGGTGGATATGATTTCGTAACCCAATTCAACGAGCCCCGCCGCAAACGGCACGATGCCCGTCTTGTCACTGACGCTGATAATCGCTCTTTTCATACTATTGTCGTTTTATTATTAATTTCCCCACTGATTTCCCCACTGTGGCTTTACCATTCCGCCGCTTGTCGGCGGAATTGACTTAATTCCCTGCTGTTCTCCGTATGGATTTGCCCACGTTGATGAGGTGGTCGGCGACACGTTCGGCGTTGGAGGAGAGGGACAGGTATTGGGCCCCCACGTCGGCGCCGCAGATGCCCTGCTCGAGGCGCTTGATGTGGTTGTCTTCCATCGCCTTTGTGATGTCGTCGATTTCCTCTTCAATGATGTTTGCCTCTTCGAGGGCGTGGAAGTCCTCGTTCTCGTATGCGACCATGATTCTTTCGTAAAGGTCGTCGATGCGCGTTTGGACCAGTCGGATTTCATCAATGGCTTCTTGGGAGAACTTGTGGTTTATGAAGCGGAGACTTTCGGCGTATTCCACGATGTTCTCGGCATAGTCGCCGATACGTTCCAAGTCGCGCACGGAACGGAAGGTGGTGGAGAGGTATATGTGGTCTTTTTGGCTGAGTTGCGGTTTCTCGGAAAGTTTGACGACAAAGTCGACAATGGCTTGGTTGAGGAAGTTGAGTTCCTCTTCGCGAACCATGAATTTTTTGGAGTCCTTGAAGTCGAGGGTGCAGATGATGTCAAGGGAGAGGTTGAAGTTCTGCATGGCGAGTTCTGACATGTTGATGATTTCCTTCTTGGTCTGTTGCAGGGCCATGGGAGGTGTTGTCAGCATGTTGTCGTCAAGGTAGTAGAGGTGCGGGGCATCGGGATCGATGGGATGTTTGTCGTCGGGGATGAGACGGCAAACGATGTTGACGAGTTGCTGGGTGAGGGGCAGTATGATGACGACGGTGGCCACGTTGAAGATTGTGTGGAACATGGCCAGTTGGGTCTGAGGCGCGCTGGGGAACATCTTGGTGAAGAGGGAGCCGTAGGTGACGGTCTTGCCTGAGACGAGCCACAGGATGAGTTCGACGATGAGGAATATGACCACACCGCTGATGTTGAAGAAGAGGTGTATGAGGGCGGTGCGTTTGGCGTTGCGGCCGGAGGTCATGCCGGCGATGAGGGCAACCACGCATGATCCGATGTTGGAGCCCATGGTCAGGAAGATGCCCTGGTCGATGTTGATGAGCCGCGTAACAACCATGGCCAAGGCGATGGAAGTCATCACGGAGGAACTTTGGATGATGGCGGTGAGCAAGGCGCCGATGAGCACCAACAAGAGAGGGTTGTTGATTCGGGCCAGGAAGGCTTTCACCGCGTCGAGAGCGGCGAAGTCGGACATGGACTGGCTCATGAGGTCGAGGCCGACGAAGAGCATGCCGAAGCCCGTCAGGATGCCGCCGATGCGCTTCCAGAGGTCTTTTTTTGCGAAAAGAGAGATGAACGCTCCGACGCCGGCGAGCGAGGAGAAGACGATGGCAGAGGTGAGGGCGCTGCCGGCGCCGAACATGCCGAGAGCCACGATTTGTGCCGTGATGGTGGTTCCGATGTTGGCACCGTAGATGATGGTGGATGCCTGAACCAAGGAGATGATGCCTGCATTGACGAAACCGATGGCCATCACGGTGGTGGCACCGGAGCTCTGGATGGCTGCCGTGCCCAACGCACCAATGCCAACCCCGAGCAACTTGCTGCGGGCGGCGTTGGAAAAAAGATTCTTGAGCTTGTTGGAAGATGCGGATTCAAGGTTAGTACTCATCATCTGGCATGCAACCAAGAAGATTCCTATGCCGGCGGTGAGGGTTAATATTGCAGAAAGAATCGTGGCTAAATCCATATCTTATTTTGCGGCGCGAAAATATGATTTTATTTGATACCGTCCGAAGGTGAAATGATTTTTTTTGTCATAGTCGTTTTTTGAACTCTTCCATCAGCCACATGGGCGTGGAGGTGGCTCCGCAGATGCCGATGCTCTCCTTTCCGATCAGGTCGATGTCTTGCAACTGATCGACGTGCGAGACCAGATGGGTGCAGGGGTTGGCTTCGCGACAGATGTCATAAAGATAGAGGCCGTTGGAACTTTTTTCCCCCGAGACGAACAAGATGGCGTCGTGCTGTTTGGCGAACTCGACGACTTGTGCGGCGCGGTTGGCCACCTTGCGGCAGATGGTGTCCGCATAGTGGAACTTGTCGCTGTGCCCGACAGCCTCATAGCGTGCCCGAATGAGGGCGATGAGTCGATAGTATTGCTCCAAACTCTGCGTGGTCTGCGAGTAAAGCATGGACGGGCGGTTGTAGTCCACCTTGTCGATTTCCTCCATGGAAGAGAGCACGATGACCTTGTTGTCGGCTTGCCCCATAAGCCCGACCACTTCGGCGTGTCCCTTCTTGCCGAAGATGAGGATTTGCCAATCGTGCTTGTCGGGGTTGCAGTAAAAGTCGTGGATGCGTTGTTGGAGCTTGAGCACCACGGGGCAGGTGGCGTCGATGAGGGTGATGTGGTTCTCGCGGGCGATCTGGTAGGTGAGGGGCGGCTCGCCATGCGCGCGGATAAGCACGGTGGTGTCGTGCAACTCCCGGAATTGCTCTTGTGTGATGACCCGCAACCCTAAACGTGCAAGACGTTTCACTTCTTCGTTGTTGTGCACGATGTCGCCCAGACAATAAAGTTCGTGGTGGTCGCGAAGGTAATCTTCCGCCGTCTGGATGGCATGGATGACCCCGAAGCAGAAACCGGAATTTTCGTCAATGGTTACTTGCACGTTTTTTTCCTCCCGCTGTTTTTGCAGATTAACGCAGATAAGAAGGGGTGTTTCGTTGCATGGCCCGCAGGTTACCAGTTGTCGGGGAACAGGGAGTCCACGAACTCCATGCGGTTGAAGACTTGGAGCTGGTCTATTTTCTCACCCACGCCGATGTACTTGATGGGAATCTTGAATTGGTCGGAGATGCCGATGACCACGCCGCCTTTGGCCGTGCCGTCAAGTTTGGTGATGGCCAAGGTGGAGACTTCGGTGGCGGCGCTGAACTGGCGGGCCTGCTCGAAAGCGTTCTGGCCAGTTGAACCGTCGAGGACGAGCAGCACTTCGTGCGGGCCGTCAGGCACGAGCTTGCGGATGACGTTCTTGATCTTGATGAGCTCGTTCATGAGGTTCGTCTTGTTGTGGAGACGTCCGGCCGTATCGATAAGCACCACGTCGCTATGGCGTGCGAGGGCGGACGACACGGTGTCGTATGCCACCGCGGCGGGGTCGGAACCCATTTTCTGGGTGACGATGGGCACGTCGGCGCGCTGAGCCCAGGCCTGCAGCTGCTCGATGGCGGCGGCACGGAATGTGTCGGCGGCACCTAACATGACGCTGTACCCCTTTTTCTTGAATTGGTAGGCGAGCTTGCCGATAGTGGTGGTCTTGCCCACGCCGTTGACGCCTACCACCAAAATAATGTACGGGACATCCATTTCCGGGATGACGAAGTCGTTGACCTTCTCGATGTCGTTCTCTAACAACAACCCTGCAATCTCCTCTTTGAGAATTGAGTTAAGTTGCTCTGTCCCAATATATTTATCGCGAGAAACACGTCCCTCGATGCGTTCAATGATGCGCAGGGTGGTCTCCACGCCGACGTCGGAAGTCACCAGCACCTCTTCTAAACGGTCGAGCACATCGTCATCGACCTTCGATTTGCCGACGATAGTCTTGGCCAGCTTGGCGAAAAAGTTCTCCTTGGACTTCTGCAAGCCTTGGTCCAACTCCTGTTTTTTCTCTTTGGAAAAGATTGAAAATAATCCCATAGCGTCATTTGTTAGTCGGCTGCAAAGATACGAAAAAAGAGAATATTCGCGATACACAAACGCCTATAACGAAAAAAGGCGTCCCTTGAGAGGACACCTTCTTTCAACCATGAAAACAAAATATTACTTTTTAGCCAAAAAGTCTTTTACAGCGGTGGATTCTACAACAGCTTCTTTGAACGTGTAGGCTCCAGTCTTGGGTGAACGCTCCATTTTCACGACTCTCGTGTAGGTGACGCCACCTTGTTTTTTCAATGTTGCAACAACCTTCTTTGCCATCTCTTTATGTTTTTATTTGTTATTATTATTTGACTTCCTTGTGTAAGGTCATACGTTTCAGATAGGGATTGTATTTCATCAGTTCCAATCTGTCAGGCGTGTTCTTTCTGTTCTTCGTGGTTATATACCTCGAGATGCCTGGCACGCCACTTGCCTTTTGCTCCGTGCATTCCAAAATCACTTGCTGACGAGCTTCTTTTACTTTCTTTGCCATTTTTCTCTACTTGTTTTTTATGTTTTTTGAGGCTGCAAAAATACACTTTTTTTAATATGGAAATATCTGTTTGGATATTTTTTTGGTAAAAAATGCAGTTGTTGCTATAAATAACAGATAATCAGTATTATAAATTATGCTTATCCGTGCGATAATTCAACATTCAAGTGTGCGTTTCTACTCTGCCAGTCTCTTCCAAAGCAAGTCTTTTAGTTCGGAAAGATGGTATTCAGTGACAGAGGATACGTCGATGACGGGCATGCTCTTGGGGAGCTTTTTCTTGATTTCGTCGATTTCCTCTTGGGATGCGGCGTCGCATTTGGTGAGTGCCACAAGGTAATTCTTGTCGAGCAGTTCAGGGTTGTATTGGTTGAGTTCGTTTTGTAGGATCTGGTATTCGTGCAGGATCTCCTCAGCGCTTCGCACACCCTCTTCGGAAATGACGGGCAACATATACAATAGTACGGAGTTGCGTTCGATATGGCGCAGGAATCGCAGGCCGATGCCTTTGCCTTCGGAGGCGCCTTCGATGATGCCGGGGATGTCGGCAATGACGAAGGATTGGAAGTCACGGTAGGCGACCATGCCGAGGTTCGGTGTGAGGGTGGTGAAGGGGTAGTTGGCGATTTTGGGCTTGGCGTTGGAGAGTTTGCTGATGAGTGTGGATTTGCCCGCGTTGGGGAAGCCTACGAGCCCGACATCGGCGAGTACCTTGAGTTCCAGGGTGATCCATCCTTCGCTGCCGGGTTCGCCGGGTTGCGCAAAGCGTGGGGTTTGCATGGTCGCGCTCTTGAAATGCACATTCCCGAGTCCTCCGCGGCCGCCTTTCATGATGATGAGCTCCTGTCCGTCGTCCAGCACCTCGCCGATGACCTCGTCGCTGTCCGTCATCTTGATGACGGTGCCGAGGGGCACTTCAATGATGGCGTCGGCACCATTCTTGCCGAAGCACTGGTTCTTTTGTCCGTGTTCGCCGTTTCCCGCGAATACATGTTTGGTGTAACGCAGGTGCAGCAAGGTCCAAAGATTGCGGTTGCCGCGTGCGATGACACTGCCGCCCTTGCCGCCGTCGCCCCCGTCGGGACCGCCCTTGGGGTTGCGGGCAAAACGTGCCAAGTGCGACGATCCGCCGCCCCCGTTGCCGGAGCGTGCAAATATCTTGACGTAGTCTATAAATTGTTCGTTTTCCATTCCGTTGTCGTACTTGAAGCGTTGTCCATCTTGTTTGTGATGGGATTGGCGTAGATCTTCAGGAAAATGTTCCGTAGTTCATCCCTCTCTCCTGAAAGTCCTTGTAGGCCACTTTCCATATAGCGCACAAAAGCATCCGCGTCGGCAGAGGTGTATTGGTCGGCAAAGCGTTGGCTTTGATGCAACAAGTCGTAGGCGATGTGGTTGGTCTTCCACAGCTTGTAGTGGTCTGTTATGCGTTGGTCGATGATTTGTGCCAGGCGTTCGAACTTGAGGTTCTTCTCATAATTGTCACAGTCGGCCAGCTCCTTTGCGGTGACAGGCGGGGTGATGGCGATGTGTACGTGGCCTTTTTCCTGCGTGACGCCTTTCAGGATGCTGCGAAGATCCTCCCCTGGTTCTTTGATGTATTTCTGATATTGGGAGATATACAACTCCTGTGTCTTCAGAAAATCGCAGGGCTCGTATTCGTAGGAGATGGCCACAGGTGTGATATTCATCTCGGCCAAGTTCTCTTGGAAGGGTTTCTGACTGCTGATGGACAGCATTTTGAGCACAGCGTTTTCCGTGCGATCATAGCCATCCTTGGTTCGTCCATTGCGTTGGGCAATCCATGTGGACTCGCCCTTTTCTGTCAAGGCATAGCGCATATAGGAGGAGACCTCCATGGAACTTTTGTAGAAGCTGTGCACGGTGCCGCCGCGCTCTATGCGGAACATTTTGTTCATCTTGCCGATGTCGATGACGATGTCGCCTTGCATCAGATTGCTGCCGAACGTGATTTCCGATGTGCGGAGATGGTTTTGTTTCAGGACAATCTGCAACAGTGCGGCATCCAACAGGATGTCGCGGTGGTTGGCGATGAAGGTGTATCGGCGGTCAGGAGTCAAGAGGCCGGTACCCTCCTCGGTGAAGTCTGTGCAGGTGCGTTGGATGATGTTCCCGATGGCCTTCAGCATCACTTTCTCTTGAAATTCGTCAATGGTGGTGATTTGGACAAACTCTTGCCGGAACTTTTCCACGGAAGTGTCGGGGAAAAGATACTTGACAATCGTGTCGAAGAACGGGTTGGAGGCGACGCGTGCCACGGCGGCAGGGATTTCGCTGTCGTTGTATGGTCTGGTGTTTGGAAATAGATCTGTCATTTCCGTGGTTGTGGGAAAGTTTTAGTGTTTTCTGTTGTCGATGAGGGTGACGGGCTTGCGGCTCATGGCGGGGAAATTGACCTTGCGCACGTCATCCACGTCCGCAATGCGGATGTCAGGTGCCACGCGCACCTTGGCGCGGAAACGGTCTTTGATGTCCTTGACGACATCAAACTCGGGGTCGTGGCGCAGCCCGATGGTGATGGTCACCTCGTCGGTGCCGGTGTTGGGATTGGTGTCGATGGTGATATAGTAGTTCTCGACGTAGTCGGTGTTGGTCAGCACTTCGGTGAGGGCGGGAGGATAGAGGGTTGTGCCCTTGTACTTGATCATGTGGTTTTTGCGTCCCACGATGGGGCTGATGCGGAAGGTCTGGCGTCCGCAACGGCACGGCTCGGGGTGGATGCAGGCCATGTCGCCCGTGCGGAATCGCAGCAGAGGCATGCCCTCGATGCCGAGGGTGGTGACCACGACTTCTCCGACTTCGCCGTCGGGTACGGGTTCGTCATCGTCGCCGATGATTTCCACAATCAGCAACTCTGGGTGGTGATGGCCGCCGCACCCATACTCGCATTCCGAGAAGGTGGCCGACATCTCCGTGGAGGAGTAGGTGGCGAAGAGTTGCACGTCCCACTTGTCTTTGATGTTTTTGCCCAATGAATTAAGCTCGAAATGCTGGTCGCGCAGCCCTTCCCCGATACCAATGATGCGCTTGATGGAGGAGTTCTTGTAGTCGATGCCGTGTTCTTCGGCATACTCGATGAGCCGCAGGATGAAGGAGGGGATGCACATGACCGTGTCGGGCTGGATGCGCTGGATGGTGTCCCATTGCAGCTCGGGGATACCGTTGCCGACACGGATGACGCCGGCGCCTAATTTTCTCAGTCCCAAGAAATAGGCCAAGCCTGCCATGAAGCGTTTGTCCATGGTGGTCATCAGTTGTAGAACATTGCCGGGTTTCAGTCCTGCACAGGCAAAGGAGATGGCCTCGTTGTAGGCCAGCCGCTCCAAGTCGCTGTCGGTGCAGGCGAAGGTCACCGGGTCTCCTAACGTGCCCGATGTGGTGATATAATCGATTATGCGATTCTTTTTTACGCAGAGGAAGTCCCAATTATGCAGTTGCAGGTCTTTCTTGTCAGTGAACGGGACGTGCCGCAGATCCTCGATGTGTTGTATTTTCATCGAGTCGATATGGTTCTCGGCAAACATTTTTTTGTAAAAGGGAGAGAAGGCCTGCAGATAGGCGATATGTTCGCGCATTTTTTCCTCTTGGAAGGTCTTGATGACTTCGCGGGGCTGGAATTCTATGTCAGGGATGAAGTTCATGGAAGTCTGTTTTTAGTGCCGATACTATATAATATAATAATATTGTAGGGATTCCTGCTCCGCCGTTTTGGGCGGTTGTATCAGGAATCATTATAGTTTTAGAGATCCTAACCATTTGAGGAAGGTGTTCTTCCATTTGCCGGCTTCAGGGGCAAGTTTCTCGCTCATGCCGTAACCATGACCGCCCGTTTCGAAGAGCATGAATTGGTGCGGTATTTGCGCTTTGCTGAGGGAATGGTCGAGTTGCACGCTGTTGCGATAGTCCACCACGGGGTCGTCCTTGGCGGTGGCCACAAAGGTGGGGGGCATGTCGCGCGGGATGTTCAGCTCCATGGAAAACTTGGTTTCTAACTCGGGTGTGCGTTTGCGGGTGAGCAGGTTTTTGCGGGAGCGCTGGTGTACGATGTCGCCCTTCATGGTGACAACGGGATAGATGGGCACGACGAAGTCGGGGCGTAGCGAGATATTGTCCTTGAAGCCATATTTGGAAATGTGGTTTTCTTTGGCCAAGGATCCGCTCATGAGGGCGAGGTGGCCGCCGGCGGAGAAGCCCATCACACCGAGCTTGTGCGGGTCGTAACCGTACTCTTTGGCATGTTGGCGCACGTAATGGATGGCCATCTGCACGTCCTCTAACATGGCAGGATGGTGATATCCTTGTGACCCCGTGCGGTATTTGAGTACGAAGGCGCTGATGCCTTGACTGTTAAGCCATTCGGCAACAGCAAACCCCTCGGTGGCGATGCCCATGGTGTGGGCATAACTTCCGCCAGGACAAACAATGACCACATAGCCGTGGTTGTTCTCCTTGGGTGCGGGATAGGCGTACAATTTGGTGGGCTTGCCCTTCATGCCGGGAACGTTTTTCCATAAGGCCATCGGCTTGGGTTGGGATGACGCGCACCCCGCCATCAATACCAATAAGATTATTTGGATGAGTCTTTTCATTGTCGTTAGGTTCTTTGAGGATGGTGTTTAGGACTATTCCAACATGGCTTTCACCTCTTCTTTGTCAAGTTGGCGGTATGTGGGTGTGTTGCCCTCGCCGAAGGTGACTTCGAAATACTCCTCGTCATAGAATGAGAGCTTGGAGTTGGTGTTCGGGTTGCATTCTACATACGTGATATCGTCAAGGTTGAACCCTTTCTTTTCACAAATCTGGTTGGCCAGCGACACGCCTGCGTATGTTACGGACGTGCCGGGGTTGTCTTGATAGAGTTCCGTGACAATCACGTAGGTCTTCTCGGGCTTGCGGATGATTTTCAGGCCGCAACTGCTGGGCATGTCCCACTGTCCGGCAAAAGCAAAAATTTCATCGTAATATCTTTCGGGTACTTTCATGAATATGGATTATTGTGCTTTTGTTTGAAATTCGTTGAAATGGCTCTTGCTGCGGTCGACGTCCTTGCCGAAACTCTTGTTGGCGAGTTTCCGGTTGCGGGGACGGTAGGTGCCGTCCTCCATTTCACGGAGCATGACCTGTGTGAAGAGTTTGAACATCTTCTCCTCCTGTGTCTCGTCTTGGTAGAATGCGTGCCAGGCATATTCGTAGAGTTCCTGCAGCCGTTCTGGGCTCATGTGCTTGGGTTGGTATACGACCTGTCCGGCGTTGTAGTGGTCCCAGTCGTGGTCGAAGATGCGCCCTTGTCTCATGAGGTCGTCGTATGCCTTGGTGTGCGGGAAGGGGGCGAGGATGGTGAACTCGGCGAGGTCGAGGTCGATTTTGAGGAGGAAGTCGATGAGGCGGAGAATGTCGTCCTCGGTTTGGTTGTCGAGGCCGAACAGGATGGTGCCTTCCACGCCGATGCCGTAGTCGTGGTAGCGTTTCACGCGCTCCTTGATGTAGTCGGAGGTGTCGTAGACGGCTTGGTACACGTACCACGCGCCGGCTTGGGCGGCGAGGTCGAGCACTTGCGGGTCGTCTTCGATGGTATGGCTGATCCACTTCTTCTTGAGGGGGATCATCTCACGGAAGAGGTCCATTTCCCATTGCTTGTTCTGAGCCAAGGAGTTGTCGACGATGAAGAGACGGTTGTTGTCGATGGTCTCCAAGTCGGCGATGGTCTTGTCGATGGGCCTTGGGCGGAAACAGCGTCCGCCGAGGTAGGAGACGGCGCAGGGGTAGCAACTGAAACGGCATCCGCGGGAAGCGTGGAAAAGGTCGACCATTTGCACGCCTTTGTGGTTGTACAGTTCGCGTTTGTAGAGGTCGCGGCGGGCCGGGCCTACCAGTGCGATGTCGGGCTGATGGCCCATATAGTTGTAGACTTTCTTGAGCTTGTGGTTTTTGAGATCATCCATCACTTGCTCCATGCGTCCTTCGGATTCACCGAGGAAGATGGAGTCGGCATGTTGCAGGGTCTCCTCGGCGTGCAACATGGTGGAGATGCCTCCGAACATCACGGGAATGCCCTTGGCACGATAGGCGTCGGCGATGGCCCATCCGCGTTTTACCTGCGTCGTGAGCATCATGCTGATGGCCACCACGTCGCATTCCTCGTCCATGTTGAGTTCTTCCACGTTCTCGTCGGTGAAGGAGACATCGACATATTCGGGAAGTGTGGCGGCGAATACAACGGGACCGTGCGGCGGCAAATTGAAAGTGGTCTGGCCAGGCAGCTTGTTCCATTTGGGATAGATGAGTTTCAGTTTCATTGTTGGCTATGTGTGATTGAGAATTGTTTTTTTATTTTGAAAATGCAAAGATACTAAAATGTTCCGAATTATGGCTCTGTTTTTTATATGTTAGTAGCTCTCGATTTCGTCGATGATTTTGTTGAGGCCAAGAAATTCGGCGCAGGTGAGGGCGGCGCCTATGGTGACGCCGAGGATGCCGTGCGAGTTGATGTTCTGGCCGGTCAGGAATAGATTGGGGATCTTGGTGCGTTGCGAAACGAGTGTCTGCGTGGGGAAGTTCTTGTCGCGGATGATGCCGTACATGGAACCGTTTTGCGTGGCGGTGTAGTCGCGATAGGTGAGGGGAGAGGAGGTCTCGTAATCCTCGATTGCGCTGCGGATGCCAGGGAATGATTGCTCCAAGATGCTGATATAATGTTCGGCGGTGCGTTCTTTGAACTCCTTGTAGGCTTCGCCGCGATGCCCGCGTGTCGTGTCTGCCCATTGCGCCACCTCGTCGAATCTCATGTATCCGATCATTTCTGCACTTTGCGCCCAAATCTGGTCCTTTTCGGCGCATTGGTGCATGAACAGGTAACTGCGCAGCTTGTCGCCGGCTTGCCGGTCGGTGGACTGCCATACATCGTCGTTTTCGTAGAAATAGTAGTTGTAGTTGAGGTAGGACGTGGTTTTCTCCTTGAACTTGATATAGAGGGTGAAGTTGGCGATGGTGTTGTCAAGGTCGTTGATGCGGGCTCGGTATGCCTTGCGGATAAGATGCGTGTCGAGCAGGTTCAGCATGGCCTGCGGATGTATGTTGGAGATGAAGGAGTTGGCTTCAATATATTCACCGGAGGCGAGGCGCACGCCCACGGCATGTTTGTCGTCGCATACGATTTCGATGACTTCGCTCCTGGTGCGCACTTCCCCGCCGAAGGCGCGGATGGAGTCGGCCAACGAACTTGCAATGATGTCACTGCCCCCGATGATACGCCATGCACTTTGGATGTAGAAGTTGTTGATCAACGCGTGGATGTAGGTCGGCGTCTTGTCCTTCACCCCGGCATACAAGGGCAGGTTCCCGGCCAGAACGTTCTGCAGCTCGCGGTTGCCGGTGATGCCCGCGATGAAGTCGTTGACACTCGTCTTGATGTAGTCAGCCTCAATGAAAACGTTGTCCTCCACCTTGCGGAGATTGTAAAGGGGGGAGGCATTTGCAATGGCGCGCAACTCGATCACGTATTTTTCAATGTCACGATGGTTGTTGGGGAAACTCTCGGCCAGCGTCTCCACAAAGGCGTCGTAGCCGGAGGCGTATCGATATTGCCGTCCTGCGATGGAGAATAGGTCGTAGCCCTGCTCGTCAAGCCGTTGTAGCGGCACGCGGTCGGTCAGGCGCAGGTAATCGAACAGCCGGTGCAGGATTTGCCCCTCTAGCATGCTGCCGATGTAGTGCATGCCGGTGTCGAACTTGATGCCGAAGCGGCGGAAAGTCTGCAGGCATCCCCCGATTTGGGCCTCCTTCTCTAACAACAGCACTTTAAAGCCGTTCTTGCTAAGGATGTAGCCGCAAACCAACCCTCCGAGGCCGGTACCCAATATCGCGATGTCGTATTTGTTCTGGCTCATGCTTGGTTTAGAATGTCGAGTTCGTCAATAATATGGTCGAAGTTCGTCTCTTGCGGGAGCTCGTGCGTGTAGTGCAGGTTGTCGGGCACGGCGGCGCAATGTGCCGCGATGTCGATGCTGTCCGGATCGGGGTCGTAGGCCGTGACATCCAGATCGCGGCGGTAAAGGGCGGTCATCAGCGCGAGCTCGCCGTTGCCGCAGTTCTTGTACAACAGCCGGCAATTCCTGGGTGTCTCGTCAAGAGATGTGCCTAACTCGCTTAGAGTGAGGCTTTCAATCTTGCGGCGACATTTGTTTTCCACGGATTTTCCCTTGTAAATGTAGTTGTCGTGTACCATGTCGGAGAGATACCCCATTGTCTCGAAACGATCTCTCATTTCATCGTAGGCTTGGATGTAATATTGGCGGAAGACGCGGGCTGTCTCTATGATGTTGTCGCCCTTGCGATAGCGCGTGTCGCCTACAGGAATGCGTTCGCCTATGGAGATTGTGACGTTGCCCTTATGGATGAATGGGTCGTGCTTTGGGAACATGTCGCCGATGCCGTGGGTGACGATGGGCAGGATGTCCAAGTTGAGTTTTTCGGCCAAATAGAACGCTCCCTTGTGGAATCGTAGGATGGACTTGTCAATCGAGCGCGTCCCTTCGGGGAAGATGAGGATGGAGTAGCCCTTGTCTACCATCGATTTCAGTTTGGGGAAGTTGGTGTCCATGCCGTATGAGGCGGGCAGATAGTCGCCGTTCCGCAGGATGCGGCGGTATAAGGGCATGTTCCAGGCCCAATCGTTCGTCAGGGCGATGACATTCGGGGTCAGTGAGAGCAGGTAGAGCAGGTCGAAATGCGACTGGTGGTTGCAAATAATGATGGCGGGCTTGACAAAAGCCTCCTTGTTTGGGTTGATGATATTGCAGGTCGAATTGGGAATGATTTTGGCAGTCGATGCCAAAAGGTGCCGCAATACCTTGTGATATAGAAGCTTGTGCTTGTCGCTGCGTCCTCCTATGCGAAGCAGGAAAAACCCACAGATGGAAAGCACTACTACGCCAAAGAAAAAATAGGGGAAAGCGATGATGTCGGTAAGGATGTTTATTAACGTAACAGGACGTTTGCGGGGCTTGCCCTTCGACGTGGTCAGCCACTTGAAGACCACAGGCGGAATGATATATGCCATCAGCACTACCGTGAGCATGCCGATGACTGTGACCTGTGCCAAGGAGCGCAGGGCGGGATGCTTGGCGAAAATCAACATGCCGATGCCGATGAACATGATGGAGGCCGACAGGATGATGCTGTTCTTGAACTGCGAAAGCATCTTGCGACCGTAGGTGTATTCGTGGATCAGGCCTTCCGTGACAAAAATGGAATAATCGTCCCCCATGCCGAAGATGAAAGTGGCAAGAATGATGTTGACGATGTTGAAATGAAGGTTGAAGATGCCCATGATGCCTAAGATCCATATCCAGGCCGTAAAGAGCGGCAGGAAGGCTAAAATGCTGATTTCTAAGCGTCCAAAGGTGAAAAACAGGAACACGAACACGATGAGTCCGCAAATGTAGAGCACGTAGTCGAAGTCGTGGGAAAGGGCATCCACGAGGCGAGCCGCAATGGAGCTCTCGGTGAAGGCGAAATGCCCCGAGTTGCCATTGTTGAGCGCCAGCTCTATGGCCTCAGCATTCTCTTTCTTGACTTGCAGGATGTTGTAGATCATCACCCGTCCGTTTTCTTCGCTGATATAGTTGGCGGCTAATTGTTGGCGGATGATGCTGAAATGTTCGTCTTGTTGGGAGGTGAAGGACTTCATCACGATCTCCTTGCAGGGTTGGAAGGCTTCAGGATGGAAACCGTTGGCCGTGGCGGCCGCGTCGAGGTCATGGCAGAATTTCTCGCGCCGTTCTGCCCAAAAGCTGTTCCAGCGGGCGATGCGCTTCTGCTGCAGCATTTGCGAGGGCAGATAGGTGCCGATGCCACCGACGTTTTGGATGCTGTCGGCTTCCGTGAGTCGCATCAATTGTTCTTGCACCGTCTCATTGTGAACCAAGGCTTCTTGCAGGTTTTTCCCCTCTGCTACGCAATACAGGGTCTGTGCCGTGGTGTCGGCTTCGGCGAGCAATTTGTTGAACTCCTGCTGCTGCTCTTTGGTCATGTAGTTGATATGGTGCATGTTGGTATCGAAGGAGGTGCGCTTGCCAAAATAGGCAAGCACGATGGTGATGACGAGCACGATCCAAAAGATGCCTGGGATGTTCTCGGGACGCGCCTCCGCCACGCGCCGGAAAGCCAAATTGCGGTCCTTGCCTTGGAAATGGCTGCCCATCAGATGGGGCAGGAATATCAGCACGAACAGGATGGTGCCTACCAATAGCAGGGCAGCGAACAGCCCGAGGTCTTTCATGGCGGGCGAGCTGATGAACAGCAGGCTCAGGAACGCGCCCACCGTGGTAATGTTGCCTATCAGCAAGGGCGTGACAATCTCGCGGATGATCTGCTCCTTGTTGTCGGTGCGCTTGAAATGCGACAGGAAATGGATGGGGTAGTTGATGGCAATGCCGAAGATGATGGAGGCTACCCCTATGGCGATGAGCGACACCGTGCTCTTGAACAGGGCGATTACACCGATGGCGAACAGACCGCCGAAAAGGATGGAGACAAATATGAGTGCGATGCTGCGGGCATTGCGGTAGTAGTAGATGAGCAGGGCCAGGATGAGCACAAAGGCCAGTCCGAGCGCCAAGAAACTGTCGCGCTTGATTTGTGTCGAGTTGGTGAGCGACACTTGCGAGGCTCCGAAACTGTGAATGCGGACCTGTCCCTTCATCTCTTGCTCCACGTCGTGGCACGCTTTGTCGATGATCTTTAGCAACTCGCCGTTGTGCAGGGTCTCACTTAGGGGATAGTTGGAGGTGACCACGAGCAGGGCCTCGCGGCCGGCCTTGTCGAAAATATGGCCGTCCACCACGTGATAGCGGTCGTCGGGGCGGAAAGCCTGGAGCGACTGCAGCAGACGCGACGAGAAAAATAGCGGGTCGCGTTGCAGCACATCGCGCATCATGGGCACGGGTGAGCCGAGCAGCTGCTTGTCTTGCGCCAACTGCTGCGATATGTGCTCGGGCGTGATGAGCGTGTCCATGCGCGCATAGTCCTCCTCCGTGAGGAAATAAGGCATGTTCTCGACAATGAATGCGGTGATTTCTGAAACCTGGCTTTCGTCCACGCTGCTGAGCAACTCCTTGGAGAGACCTGCAGTGTCGGCCTCGGCAAGATGCTCCGCCAGGAGGTCGGCGCTCTCCGCCAAGAGATCGAGGTCCGGCTCCACAGTGGTGTCCGCCATGCCAATGTTGACCACAATCTTGTTGTCACCGCCCAAATGGGCGTAGGCATAGTTTATGCGCTCGTTTTGTTTGCTGCTGGGAAGAAAACTGCCAATGTCCTCCACAAAGGATAACCGCAAGGCATTCAGGATAAAAAGCACAATGAGAATGGCTAGAACAGACCACATCAGAGCCCTTTTTCGTTCCAGGAAACGATATATATAGAGGAAAAATTCCTTCACAAAATATTGGTTTATAATTAAGCGGCAAAGATACAATTTTTTTGTACCTTTGCCCCCGTGAAAATAACATCAAAACTATATAGCTATGAATGAAGAAATGCTCAGCTTGAAACCGGCCAAGGTTTTCTACTATTTCAACGAAATCACCAAAATTCCGCGTCCTTCCAAAAAGGAAACATTGATATCCGAGTGGCTTGAGGCCACAGGTAAAAAAATGGGCTTGCCCACCAAGCGCGACAAAGTCGGCAACGTGCTCATCTCCAAGCCGGCAACCCCGGGCAAGGAGAATGTCACTCCGGTCATCTTCCAAGCCCACATGGACATGGTGTGCGAGAAGAACGCCGACACCCCGTTTGATTTCGACAAGGATGGCATCCAAACATACGTGGACGGTGAATGGCTGAAGGCTAAGGGCACCACCCTCGGCGCTGACGACGGCATCGGCATGGCCATGGCACTGGCGATCCTCGATGATCCCGATTTGCAGCACGGTCCTGTTGAATGCCTTTTCACCATTGACGAGGAAACGGGGCTCACGGGCGCCAAAGCCCTCGAAGCCGGCTTCATGACGGGCAAGATGCTCATCAACCTCGACTCCGAGGATGAAGGCCAGTTCTTCATTGGCTGCGCCGGCGGCCAGGACACCATTGCCACCCTCAAGTGCGATTATGAGAAAGTGGACTTCGATGCCCGCTTTTTCACATTGACGGTCAAGGGACTGCAAGGCGGCCACTCCGGAGACGACATCAACAAGGGCCGCGGCAACGCCGTCAAACTCCTTGCCCGCATACTTTGGAATGCCTATCAAGACTACGACATGCGCGTGGCTGACATCCAAGCCGGCAACTTGCGCAATGCCATCGCCCGCGAAGGCTATGCCATCGTGGCAGTGCCCGTTCAAAACGAGGAGGCGTTCACCCATTATGTCCAGGAAATGGATGCCGTCTACAAGGCGGAATTCCATACCACCGATCCCGGCGTCATGGTGACGCTGGAGCCGGCAGAGAAGTGCGACCCGGTGCTGGAAGAGTCCTTCCAGATAGACCTGCTCAACGCACTGCTTGTCTGCCCGCACGGCGTGCAGGCCATGTCGCAGGATATCCCGGGTTTCGTGGAGACTTCCACCAACCTCGCTTCCGTCAAGAAAGTGGACGATGAAATCACCATCACCACCAGCCAGCGCAGCTCCGTGGAGAGTCGCAAGCAGGCTGTCGTCGACAAAGTGTCCACCACCTTCTGGATGGTCGGGGCTGACGTGGTCACTACGGATGGCTATCCCGGCTGGGAACCCAACCCCAATTCCGAAGTGCTGCGTGTGCTCGTGGATGCCTACAAGAATCTATTCCACAAAGACCCGCAGGTGCTTGCAATCCATGCTGGACTCGAGTGCGGCCTCTTCTCCGAGAAATACCCCGGCCTTGACATGGTTTCCATCGGACCGACCCTGCGCGGCGTCCATTCTCCCGACGAGAAACTTGAGATCAATACCGTCCAGATGTGTTGGGACTTGCTGGTGGAGTTCTTCAGATTGTTGAAATAAACCCTGTACCTGAAAAAAAAAGGCTTCCAATCGGGAGCCTTTTTTTTGGCTGTTGATTACCGGAAGCTGTGTATAAAGTACACTTGTGTTTAAAAAAAGTGTATCTTTGCCCCGATTTATCCTTTATAAGAAAGAAATTGATACCATAGAATACAAAGTAATGGCAAAGAAGGGAAATTTTTGTTATGAATACTGGCGTCCGGCTGTGACTGCCGACAATGTGGTCTTTTGTTTCGACGGCGAACATCTCAATGTCTTGCTGGTCGAGCGGAAAAATGAGCCGTGCAAGGGGCAATGGGCGTTTCCAGGCGGTTTTTTGGAAGAGAATGAGACTCTGGAGGAGGCTGCGCGTCGGGAGTTGAAAGAAGAGACGGGGATAGAGCCGTTGTACATGGAAGAGGTCGGGGTGTTCAGTGGTGTGGACCGCGATCCGCGGGGCAGGGTGATCAGTGCAGGATTTTATTCCGTAGTGGCACCGGACACCAAGGATTTGGCTGTGGCGGGCGACGATGCCGCGAGAGCCGTCTGGTTTCCGGTATGCGACCTTCCCACGCTCGCGTTCGACCATGCGGAGATTTTCCGCAAGGCCATCATACATCTGCGTATAGGTTTCCATCTTATCCCCATCGCATTCCAGCTGTTGGGTGAAACGTTCACCATCCCCGAAATGCAGCGTCTCTATACGGATGTTTTCGGCCATGGTTTCGACCGGCGTAACTTTCAGAAGCGGTTCTTGAACCTCAGCTTGGTGGATGCTGTTGAAGAGGACGGAGGCAAGCGCGGTGTCCCGAAGCATTACCGTTTCAACGAAGAGGCGTATTACGCATTGCGCAAGAGAGTGATGAAATTCTGATAGTTTTTTAAATTAAAAAGATACCTGCTGAAAATAAAAAAAGGCCACTGAGAAAGTGGCCTTTTTTGTTGGAGTAATCCAACAAGGATTAGATAATGCCTTGAGCGAGCATAGCTTTAGCAACGCGCATAAAGCCGGCGATGTTGGCACCCTTCACATAGTTGATGGTACCGTCAGCCTCACGACCGTGTTCAACGCACATATCGTAAATGTCGTTCATAATCTTGTGCAACTTGGCGTCCACTTCAGGAGCGGTCCAGTTGATGTGACCAGCGTTCTGGCAGATTTCGAGGCCAGAGGTGGCAACACCACCGGCGTTGACAGCCTTACCAGGTCCGAAGGGAACCTTGGCAGCTTGGAAAGCAGCGATAGCGCCGGGTTGGCAACCCATATTGGAGACCTCAGCAACGTATTTCACGCCGTTGGCGAGGAGTTCCTTAGCGTCTTCTTCGCTCAGCTCGTTCTGGAAAGCGCACGGGCAAGCGATGTCGCACTTCACGCTCCAAGCCTTCTTGCCGGCCGTGAATTTGGCTTTGCCAGGGAATTTGTCGGCCATATCCTGAACCTTGTTGCGGTTGGAGGCACGCATATCGAGCATATAGTCGATCATCTCTTGGTTGATGCCGTCAGGAAGTTCGCAGACGCCGTCGGGACCGGAGATAGCGACAACCTTGGCGCCGAGTTCGGTAGCCTTGGTAGCAGCGCCCCAAGCCACGTTGCCGAAGCC
>DBYW01000020.1:0-138 GCA_002311645.1 Bacteroidales bacterium UBA1176 | reverse complement strand
AGCTCTTGCCGGTGAGGGCACCGGTGGAGTGCTCGCGGGCCAGTTTCTTGTAAGCGCCATAGAGGTAGCCGATCTCACGACCGCCAACACCCACGTCGCCGGCAGGGCTGTCCTGATCCGGACCGATGTTGCGCCACA
>DBYW01000053.1 GCA_002311645.1 Bacteroidales bacterium UBA1176 | reverse complement strand
AGCAAATGGCTCATCGACGGCGAGGACAGCCAATGGTACAGCGGCTCCCTGTCGGACGTGTGGCCGAACTACTGGCGGCGCTACACTGACAATATGACCTGGCCCGGGGCGCTCATCACCGTGGCCGATATGCTATACACCCGCTACGGCGACATCGAGCCCATCCGACTGCATTACGAGGCTATGAAACGCTGGATGCTCTATATGAAACGCAGCTACCTGGTGGATGGCATCCTCACCCGCGACTGCTACGGCGACTGGTGTATGCCGCCCGAGTCACTCGACCTGGTACACGCCAAGGATCCATCCCGTATGACGCAAGCGCCCGTCATCTCCACCCCGTTCTATTGCTATCTGGCCGGAAAAATGGCCTATTTTGCAAAACTGTTGGGAAAAACCACAGATGTCGCTCTGTTTCAAGCAGACATCGCCTATATCACAAAAGCGTACAATGACAAATATCTTGACCGGAAGACCGGACGCTACGACAACAACACCGTCACTGCAAACATCCTGCCGTTAGCCTTCGGTATGGTGCCGAAAGATATGGAGGACAAGGTATTTGCCAACATCATTGACAAGACGATGAACGAGTTCGGGGGGCACGTCTCCACCGGAGTGGTGGGCATCCAGCAACTGATGCGCACCCTCACGGACCACGGGCGCGGCGACCTCGCCATCAAGATCGCCAGCAGCGACACTTACCCAAGCTGGGGCTATATGGTTCGCAACGGCGCCACCACCATCTGGGAACTCTGGAACGGCAACACCGCCGCCCCCTATATGAATTCCGGCAACCACGTGATGCTGCTCGGCGACTTGATCCTTTGGGAGTACGAATACCTGGCTGGCATCCGCGCTCTGGAGCCGGGATACCGCAAAATCCAACTCAAGCCCTACCCTGTTGACGGATTGGATCAGGTGACCTGCACCTACCAATCGGTTTCTGGAGACATCACCAGCAGTTGGCGTCACAACAGGGAACAGCTGGAATGGGATATACACATTCCGGCGAACACGAAAGCTGAAGTGTGGCTGCCCACCTCAAAAGGCTATGAAGTGAAGACCTTCGGCAGTGGAAACTACAGACTTACCTCCAGGCTGCCCTAGCCGTTTACTTTTTTTATATATTTGCACGCCTTTTCAAGGCAACCCCATTTTTACTATAACATACTGATATTATGATTAATATAACATTGCCTGACGGCTCTATTAAGCAGATGGAACAGGGGTCCACCCCCTATCAGGTGGCACTCGCCATCAGCGAAGGCTTGGCCCGCAACGTCTTGGTGGCCAAAGTGAACGACCAACTGGTAGAACTCGACAAACCCATCAACGAGGATGCCACCCTCACCCTCTACACCTGGAACGACCGCGAAGGCAAGGACACCTTCTGGCACAGTTCCGCCCACTTGATGGCCGCCGCCATCGAGTCGCTGTACCCGGGCGTAAAATTCGGTATCGGTCCCCATATCGAGACCGGCTTCTACTACGACATCGACTTTATGGATTATAACATCTCCTCCGACGATTTCCCGAAAATCGAGGAGAAGATGAAGGAGTTGGCCTCCCAGAAGATTCAGTTCGTGCGCCGCGAGGTGCCCAAGGCCGAGGCTCTCGACTATTTCCAGAAGAAGGGCGACGAGTACAAACTGGAACTCATCGACGGTTTGGAAGACGGACAGATCTCCTTCTACGAGAGCGGTCCCTTCACCGACCTCTGCCGCGGTCCGCACTTGCACGACACCTCCGCCATCAAGGCCATCAAGCTGCTCAAGACGGCCGGTGCCTACTGGCGCGGTGACGAGAAGCGCAAACAGCTGACCCGTATCTACGCCGTCACCTTCCCGAAGAAGAAAGAACTGGACGAGTACTTGGCTCTCCTCGAAGAAGCCGCCAAGCGCGACCACCGCAAGCTGGGTCGTGAGATGGAACTGTTCACCTTCTCCCCGCTGGTGGGACAAGGCCTGCCGTTGTGGCTGCCGAAGGGTGCCGCCCTCCGCGACCGCCTCGAGCAGTTCTTGCGCAAAGTGCAGAAAAGATATGGTTATCTGCAGGTTATCACCCCGCATATCGGTAATGTAAACCTTTATAAGACCTCTGGTCACTATGCCAAATATGGTGCGGACTCTTTCCGCCCCATCACCACGCCGCAAGAGGGCGAGGAGTTCTTCCTCAAGCCGATGAACTGCCCGCACCACTGCCAGATCTACGCCGCACGTCCGCGCTCCTACAAAGAGCTGCCCCTCCGTCTCGCGGAGTTCGGCACCGTGTATCGCTATGAGCAGAGCGGTGAGTTGCACGGTCTGACGAGAGTCCGTGGCTTTACGCAGGACGATGCCCACCTCTACTGCACCTCCGACCAGATTAAGGAGGAGTTCTGCAAGGTCATCGACATCATCCTCTACATCTTCAAGACCTTGAAGTTCGAAAACTATAAGGCACAAGTTTCTCTGCGCGACCCGAACAACAAGGAGAAGTACATCGGTACGGACGAGAACTGGGAGAAGGCACAGCGCGCCATTATCGAGGCTGCCGCCGAGAAGGGTCTCAACACTATCGAGGTGGAGGGCGAAGCTGCCTTCTACGGCCCGAAACTCGACTTTATGGTGAAAGACGCCATCGGCCGCGAGTGGCAGTTGGGTACGGTCCAAGTGGACTACAACCTGCCCGAGCGTTTCGGTCTGGAATATACCGATGCTGACGGCCAGAAGAAGCGTCCGGTGATGATCCACCGCGCCCCGTTCGGCTCTATGGAGCGTTTCGT
>DBYW01000019.1:4135-4495 GCA_002311645.1 Bacteroidales bacterium UBA1176 | reverse complement strand
CGGATTTGTGCCGTAGAACACCGCTGCGAGAATGCCGCAGATCGTTCCAAAAAACTTTTTATTCGATGTGATATTTTGCATAAAACCAAATTCCCCAAAAACGGTGCAAAAGTAGTAAAAAGTCTTTAGACTCCAGTCTCTAGTCTTTAGTTTTTTTGTCGGGACTTATTATGTTGATTTTTAATGCCTTTCGCAGAAAACGACCTACCACCAGGTACTGATAATATTTCCGGGACGTCTTTTGACGATTTTTGGTGTCATTCGCAGAAAAACGACCTACCACCAGGTACTGTGAGTTTTTCGAGAAGGATACCAAAAATCCTTATCACTGTTATTTTCAGAATTACGACTTAACATCGG
>DBYW01000019.1:2774-4027 GCA_002311645.1 Bacteroidales bacterium UBA1176 | reverse complement strand
AACAATCTGGAAGACAACGAGTTAGACTTTACCACAAACGTTAATCCCGTCGACTACACTGACGAGGCCATTCAGCATCTGTCGTGGAACGAGCACATCCGCAAACGTCTTGGCATGTACATCGGCAAGGCGGGCGACGGCTCAGCTCATGACGACGGTATCTACATCCTGTTGAAGGAAATCGTCGACAACAGTATTGACGAGTTCAACATGGGCGCCGGCAAGGTGATTGAAATCGACATCAGCGACGGTCGCGTGCGTGTGCGTGACTACGGCCGTGGTATACCTCTCGCCTCTCTGAAAGACTGCATGGGCCAGATGAACACCGGCGGCAAATACAACACCGGAGCGTTCAAGAAAGCCGTTGGTCTGAACGGCGTGGGCGCCAAAGCCACCAACGCCGCATCTTCCTACTTCCGCGCACAGGCCTTCCGTGACGGCATGACAAAAATAGTCGAGTTCTCAAAAGGCGAACTGTTGTCTGAAACCGATATAATTCCTACCGATCAGAAAAACGGCACAGAGATAACTTTCGTGCCCGATGCCGAACTGTTCGGCAATTACCACTTCCTTATGGAATACGTGGATGAGATGGTGTGGAACTACGCTTTCCTCAACAGCGGGCTCACCCTCATACTCAACGGCCAGAAATACCATGCCAAAAACGGTCTGCTCGACCTTTTGACACGTAAAATCGGAAAGATTGAGAGTTGCGCCTACCCCATCATCCACATCAAGGAAGGCGACTTCGAATGCGCTTTCACCCATTCCAACGTCACATCCAACGAGGAGTATTTCCCGTTTGCCAACGGACAGTACAACCCTCTGGGCGGCACGCATCTCAACGTGTTCCGTGAGGCCATAGCCAAGACAATCCGCGAGTTTTACAATAAAGAATACGAAACCTCCGACATCCGCAGCTCGTTTATCGCCTCATTGTCGATTAAAGTCGACGAGCCGGAGTTTGAAGGCCAAACCAAGACAAAGTTCTCGTCCAACTACATGGACAAGGAGAGCGAGGTGACCATACGCGCTTACATCACCGACATCATCAAGCGGCATTTCGACAAGTTCCTGCACATGAACAGCGATGTAGCCGAGTCTTTGATGCGCAAGATCATTCAGAACGAGAAAGAGCGCAAAGGCATGGCCAACATCAAGAAGCTGGCCCGCGAGAGTGCCAAGAAGGTCAGCCTCAACAACCGCAAGCTCCGTGATTGCCGTGTGCATTACAACACCAACCAGGAGAAACG
>DBYW01000019.1:2253-2687 GCA_002311645.1 Bacteroidales bacterium UBA1176 | reverse complement strand
CCGCTCAACTGCTATGGCTTGACCAAGAAAATCGTTTACGAAAACGAGGAGTTTAACCTCTTGCAGGCTGCTTTAAACATTGATGAAAGCATTGAGAATCTGAGATATAACAACATAGTCATCGCCACCGATGCCGATGTGGACGGCATGCACATCCGTCTGCTGATGCTCACTTTCTTCCTGCAGTTCTATCCCGACGTGGTGCGCGGCGGACACCTCTACATACTGCAGACCCCACTGTTCCGCGTGAGAAACAAGAAAGAAACAAGATATTGCTATTCCGACGAGGAACGCGTCGACGCCATCAAGTCGTTAGGCGCTCATCCTGAAATCACCCGATTCAAAGGTCTGGGTGAAATCTCGCCGGATGAGTTCAGCTACTTCATCGGCCCTAACATGCGTCTGGAGCCTATCATCCTGCGCCACGACATGAC
>DBYW01000019.1:0-2083 GCA_002311645.1 Bacteroidales bacterium UBA1176 | reverse complement strand
CCCGCCTTATTCTCAAGGGCTTTAGCCACCATTTTCTCACAATAGTCCGGATTAACCAAATCCTTTATATCCTGATGTCCGCCAAGATACAGAGCATTGATCAAAGCCACGAAAACATCGCAATAGTTAAGATAGTCGAGCGAAGAGTCATCGCTGAACTTCTTGAAGTCGGCCAATACGGTTTCCATGCCTGCGCGGTCGTCATAGCGGATACATGTTTGGGCTTTGTTAAGGATATCGGCGCGGATCAGATTAAGCTTGCTCCATCCAAACTGGATAAGAGCTCCGGTCTTCTCCATAACGAAATGCATGCTGTCTTCTGGCGATTGTGGCGAGAACAGTACTGTCAGCTCCGCATAAGCCTTCAGCATGTGTCTCTGCAACAATCTAATCAAAGCCAAATTATCATCGTCAGTGTCACCTGCAGGCTTCTCGCATCCGTAGCCCGTATATATGTCACCGTACATGAAATTCAGCCAGTTGCAATAGCCTATAATCTTCCAAAGGGTCAAATCCACCTCGTGATAATATGATTCAACCGAAACACCTTTTGTGGAATACTTCAGCAGACGGTGCTTTGTCCTTGCAAGGTCCAAATCACAAGCATTCAGGAAGAATGCCATGCGGTCGTCTTTCACATCAATGTTCATCAATGTCGGGATATCCACTGGGAACAGCTCTTCCTGAAATGGAGTAATGGGCTCGTCGCCTGCCAGTTCAACTGCCGGAGGTGTGGGATCTGCGTCGAAATTAACCCATTGCGACAGATATTTACGGCTCAAGCTGTCAATCTCCTCAAAAGTTCCAGGTATCACAGCCAATGCCTTGGCCAATTTTTTGTAATCTATTCCCGTGAAACTGCGCGACACCAGACCCTGATTCAACTGTCCGTGTGCTATACTCTCAATGATAGGTAAACGTATCCTCATATTTCACAAAAGTTTTATATCCTCTCGGCTAGCAAATTTAAAACATTTTTCAAATAGTTTCAACAATTTTTTAAAATTTTTGTCAAAACCAATTGTTATAACTTGAAATCCAAACTCTTAGTAATATCACTTGCTATCATCACCTCCTGTCCCAACTGTGCGGCTGCCTTATCCCCCGCTCTGCCATGCATGTAAACCCCAATCACAGCAGCCTCTTCGGGCGTATAGTGTTGAGCCATAAGCGACAAGATAATGCCGGTCAGCACGTCGCCACTGCCAGCCGTAGCCATACCGGGGTTGCCTGTAGAGTTGAAGAAACACCTTCCGCTTGGGAAAGTTATGGCGGTGTTGGCGCCTTTCAAAACAATAATGATATTGTGCCTTTGTGACATCTCGCGCTGCAGTTCAAGGCGCTGCTGAGAGTTGTCTGTCTTGCCGAACAGACGCTCAAACTCCTTCGGATGAGGGGTAATGACGGTTCTTGCTGGCAAAAATGACAGCCAGGTCTTGTTTTCAGATATGATATTCAAGGCGTCGGCGTCCAGCACCATAGGCACTTTCACCTCCTGAATGAGATGCTTCAGCGCATTGGCTGTTTCTTTGGCATTGCCAAGACCCGGGCCCACACCCACTGCATCATAGCCCTGTAAATCAGGCAATTGCGAGAAACAATCATTCGATTTGTCTACACTTATCATAGCTTCGGGCAGATACACCTGCAACGGCAGCATTGCCGATTTTGGAAGATGTGCGGTCATCAGACCGACTCCCGAGCGCAGACACGACTCCGAGGCCAGCATGGCTGCACCAGTCTTGCCGGTAGAGCCTGCTATCAACAGGGCGTGGCCAAAGGTACCCTTATGGGAATGCTTGCCGCGTTTGTGAAGCAACGGCCTGACTACATCGGCATTGGTGTAGAAATTGACAGTCTCCACATTCTCTATATAATCTGGATGAATCTTGATATCCAGCACCTCCCATTTTCCCACAAACGGCTCATTTTCCGGATATAGAAACGCCATCTTCGGGAATTGCATTGAAACTGTATAGTCGGCTCTGACTATTGCTCCCTGTCCGCCAATTGAGTCGCCGTTCAAGCCTGAGGCTATGTCTATGGCAATCCGAACAGCCTGATTATCATTGATATGATTCAC
>DBYW01000048.1:7357-7624 GCA_002311645.1 Bacteroidales bacterium UBA1176 | reverse complement strand
GAGATTGTTGGCACCGCTCTTTTTCAGCTTTCGGGCACTGGAGCCGCTAAGAATAAAGAAAAGCCCCTTGTTCACCATCAGCCAATGGACTTCATCCAACAAATCGGGTACTTTTTGGATTTCATCCACAATGACTAACGTCTCCGGCGGATAACGCAGCAACGATTCCCGAAAAACTTCGGGATGCTGACGGAAGCGATTTCTCAACTCAGAGTTCAGGAGGTCGAAGTAAACAGCCTTCGGGAAACGCTCTTTCAACAGCGTTGA
>DBYW01000048.1:6043-7331 GCA_002311645.1 Bacteroidales bacterium UBA1176 | reverse complement strand
GCCTCGTCCAAACGGTTCTCAATATCAAATATTCTATGGTACATAACGAACAGAATTTCCGCAGTGATGTTGCGGATTTTTTAGGAATATCCGCAACGGCGCTGCAAAAATACAATAAATTTTGATTATGCGACAGTTGTTCGAAAAAATATTTTCATGTCAGGTCTGAGCACTTTGTTTCGGTGCCACACATAATCCGGAATTGTCGCTTTTCTTCCATCATCATTCCATTGGCGACAACCTCCACCCATTGTCCCCATGGTAGATCATCTGGCGGGTCATGCCACCGTCGATGCAGATGTTCTCGCCGGTGATGAAGCCGGCCTTGTCGGAGCATAGATACAGCACCATGTTGGCGATGTCCAAAGGGTTCCCTACCCTACCTGCCGGTTGCTGCACGGCATCGGGACCTTCATAGACGGTGTATTGGGTGTCGATCCATCCTGGGGAGATGGAGTTGACACGCACCTTCCCCGCCAGGCTGACCGCCAGCGCGTGGGTCAGCGCGGCGATGCCTCCCTTGGCGGCCGTGTAACTCTCGGTCTGCGGCTGACTCATACGGTCGCGGGAGGAGGAGATGTTGACGATGGCGGCACCCTCCGCAAAGTGCGGGGCGAAAAGCTTGGCAAGGTAGAACGGAGCTGTCACGCCCACGCTCAGGGCATACTGGAACTCCTCGTAGCTGCACTCCGCAAGCCCCTTCATCAACGGCAGGGCATTGTTGACGAGGTAGTCCACGCGACCGTGCTTCGCAATCACCTCTTTGGCGAACCGTTCCAGCACATCCTTGTCGGCAAGGTCGCCGACAAAGTGGTCGCCCGGTTGCTTGTCGATGACACAAACGGTGGCCCCGGCTTTCTGGAACTCCTCGGCGATGCATCGTCCGATGCCCTGCGCGCCGCCCGTGACGACGGCAATTCTGTTGTTGAAATCCATATCTATTCTCCGTTAATAATACTCTTCCGTGGCAAATTCGTACTGCGAAATGAATATCTGCTTGATAGCGTGCAGGTTGTTCTATTCCGCATCGGTGCAAAAACACTAATTTTTCGCACATCATCGGCTCACCCCGCGCCGATAATCCCTGTTTTTCGCAATGATTTGAGCCGATTCTCTGCGGAGGCTCTTCATTCGCGCCAACATTTCCACAATTGGGATTCCTATCTGACAGAAAATGTGCATTTTTGCGGTTTGAAAGATTAATTTATGAATGCCATAATCATCGGAATACTGCTGCCGCTGTATTTCCGCCTTCCTATTTAACCCCTTTGAACTCGAAGCCCGCCTG
>DBYW01000048.1:2431-6031 GCA_002311645.1 Bacteroidales bacterium UBA1176 | reverse complement strand
TCGTTCTCGCTTGCGGTGCCCGTGACCACAAGCGTGTTGGCGGCCGGGGTGGCCTCGCAGGTCTCAACGCCTTTCAACTTGCCCACCGACTGCTCGACGGCGGCCTTGCAGTGGTTGCAGTGCATGCCCTCGACGGCGTAAACCACCGTCCCGGCTTCGGTTTCCTGTTTCTTGAATTTGTCAAAGAATTTCAAACCCAGTGCAATTATGATGAATAAAACTAATAATGACGAACATACGATTTTGAACACGCTGGGCGCGGCGGCCTCGGTGTGACAACAAGCACCGTGCATTCCGCAACTTTCGGACATGCCGACGACATTGATGCCGAAAGCGTTGATCAGCAGCCCAAAGAGAATGGAGAAGCCCACGATGGTGAGCAGATAGATCCACGTGAAACGGCTGCCCATCGACTTTTTCACCACGAGGATGGAGGCGATGTTGACCGCCGGACCGGCCATCAGCATCACCAAGGCGGCGCCGGGCGAGAGGCCTTTCATCATCAGGGCCGCCGCCACAGGAATGCTGCCGGTGGAGCAGATGTACATCGGCACCGCCACCACCAAGATGACCAGCATCTGCAACAGCGGCTGGCTCCCGAAGGAGAGGAAAAACTCGTCGGGCACGGCCACATTGATGAGGGCGGCCACCAACAGCCCGATGACTAATCGCAGCCCGATGTCCTGAATCATATCGAAGTAGGCGTACTTGAGCACGCGCCACAGGCGGTTGCCAACTTCCACTTTGCAGGTTATTTCAGAGACCTGTCCGCCCTCGTCGGCTTTCACGAAACGGTTCACCAGAAAGCCGCCACAGATGCCGGTGACCAGTGCGGCCACGGGGCGCACGATAGCGAAACCCAAGCCCATCAGTGAGAAGGTGGCCAAGATGGAGTCGATGCCCGTCTGCGGCGTGGCGATGAGAAACGAGGCCACCGCCCCTTTCGAGGCACCCTCGTTCTTGAGCCCGACGGCCGTGGGGATAACCCCGCACGAGCAGAGCGGCAACGGGATGCCCAGCAATGCCGCCCACAGCACGGAAAGCTTGTTGTCGCGCGACAGATACTTGGCATAGAACCGCTTCGGCACGAACACATGCAGGATTCCGGCGATAAGGAATCCCAGCAGCAGATAGGGGCTCATGGCGTTNNGGCGTTGAGCACAGACAGAAACGATATCCAAAAATTACCGATGGTCATATCACTTCATTTACGGTTATTTCTAAACTCGTATCAAATCCTCGCCAAGCACAAGCGAAATTTTGGCCAAAGTCCGAAGGGTGAAATTGTGTGTGCCGCCAAGCCAACGCGAAACCTCGGCTTCGGTCTTATTGGTTTTTTTCGCCAATTCGCGCTGCGACATGCCTCTCTCTTTAAGTATGCTGTCGATTTTTTCAGCAATAGAATCCGAGAAGCGCAACTGCGTCTTCAGTTCCGCCGGGGTTTCGTCAACAATTTGCCGAAACAGTTTCCGTCCTTCCAAATCTCGTTTCATAAATCATACTCTTTATCATCAGCACCAAGGATTTCCGTTTTCTATATAGTTTAGCGCGGCAAAGATACAAAAAGTTTTTAAAGTTTACCTTATAAGGTAAGTTTTTTTTAGAACAGAAAAAAATCCGCAACTAAAGGCTTTCGACTGAGTTGGGGATTGACTTATTATATTTTAGAGTAAAATAACTACTCTGCTTATGCTTCAATAGTCTTTTCCTGCGATACTATAAGTCCAAGTTGAACAGTTAAGTATGCCACCTTCAAGGGCAACTTCGTTGTAGTTGATAGTTTCAATAATCTTATCAGGAAATATCTGCTTAAAAGCATCTATGGCCTCAGAATCTCTATTCCCCTCTACCTCAAAGACAGGAAGAACTATTAGATTACCAACTTCAAGATAATTAACGTATATTCCGATGGCGTTGTATGGATGTTTAGAATCCTTAAATCCATAGAAGAATGGCACATCAACATATTTGATGTTCTTATCCTTCAGAACTTTTTCTATTCCATTTGACCAATTTTTGTACTCTTCCGAACGATTGTTTCCTAATATGGTGTCATGGTCTATAAAGCGAACCATTCCATCGGCATGACCTGTATAATCACTTTTTTGAGCGGGAATGACGATTATTTCAGCATCAAGCAATTCAGATAGTTCATTTATTAATTGATTTTTGTCAATATATTCAGGATTTTCACTGAATATTCTGTCTGAAACGATTGCGCGACCCGAGCAAAGTAATACATTACCACCGTCAAGGTTGATGGTAGAGAAAACAGGTTCAAATCCATTTTGCAGGCACACATCCCTTACATCAGAGCGTGAATCTTCCCATTCTTTCTTCCCTTTCAAATACGATGGATCATAGCGAAACTGTATCAGCTTACCGGATTCAGTTTGTATTGGCATGTAATCCTTGCACCAAATATCCTTCGTGCCTTTCAGCAGACGATATTCCACATTGTGCTTTTCCAGAATTGAAGTCAACCGATTAAAGCAATCTGGAAAACGCTCTTTAAGCAGTTCCGACAAATAAACAATCTCCTTGCCTTTTGACTGTGCAGGAACGGCTTCAACTTTCACAATAGCATCAGCCGTTGGCTCTTCTCTTTTCTGTTGTGTGTTTTTCATATCCCAATATTTCTTTCGGATTGACGGATAATCGCCATTCATAAACATCTCACACAAAACCTTGGTGGGTTCCCAGTCATTTTGCAGGCATAGGTCCGTAAAGACCGCCTCCTTGCCACGCTTATTCAAAACGAAGTTGTTGATGTATTCAGATGATATATGCTTCCCTGAACGTAAGAGTATCACATTCATCTTCTGAAGGACTTTCCTATGAGCCTTCGTCGATAAACTGTTATCAACCAGCCTTTTCATCAACTCGTTAAGATTGGGCTTCTTGACCCATTTAACAACTTGGATAATGACAGGAATGATACCAATTAATCCAATAATTGTTCCAATGATAAACTCTGTACTCATACGGCTATTTGTTTATATGTGAATCGTATTCCTCTTTAGATATTTCCTGAACATAGTCTAAAACATCCAACTTAGAGGATGTCCTTTTTGTGCCATCCCAATCCACAAAAGTAATAATACGACCATAATCACTTACCCAATAACTTGTCTCTATAATTCTATGCTTTTCATTTCCAACAATATAATTATTATCTCTTGTTATTTTTATAGCCTTCATGAATAACATATTATGATTTATAGAAGCATTTATAAACACATATTCAGATAAGCATTGATACTTATCTCCTCTATCCGTTTCTGTCCACTTAAAAGGCTTGTCCTTCTCAGGAAAAGCAAAAAGAATTAGTCTGTCTTGATATTTCGTACTCCCCGTCAATTTATTTTGCCGAAGTTGAACATCTGAAATCACAGCATTTCCATCTGTGTGGTATCTATAAGTTGTTTTTGCCGACATGATTCCATAACCAATATAGACTTCTTCTACAAGATAATTATCATAGGCCTGTGATTCAAAACTATACTGAGTTACAGATGATAGATTTCCCTTACTGTCTGGTGAAGTGTACGTACGATGGCCAAATGGATAAACATAATCCTCAAAATTGTACTCTTGTGC
>DBYW01000048.1:0-2385 GCA_002311645.1 Bacteroidales bacterium UBA1176 | reverse complement strand
TTTTTTTTGCCCGTTTTATCCTGTCGGCTCTTCAGTATTATTTGTTTGACATTTCCTAATTTGTAGTTATCGTTCAGATTGAGCATAAAGAAAGGCGCGTGCCTAAACTTTTTCATCTGTGGCTGTGAGAAGCGCCATAAACCCGAAAGTCAGACCCACGCCTATGCGTGGTATCTGCTAACATCTATCGGGTCTAATTTAGAAACTTCTCACATTTCAGATGAATCCGAACGATAGCAAACGCTATGATTTTTAATATGTTAGTTTAACTACTCTTCTTTGCTTGTTTCGTTTTTATTATTTTGACACTTAATTAATTATCGTGCTGACCAATTCACTAGGCTCAGCATATCTTTTTTGAACTTGCAAAAGTACAAATTATTTCGAAATCCATTCTAAGAATTGCAATACAACAAAAAATTCCTCAACCTAATCCTTCGCCTTAGTTGCGGATTGTCTTCTTTATAGCAACTAACGCCGTAGGTGTCCTATCGTCATCCTGACGTTTTGCTTTTCGACTTCTCCTTCGGCAGACAATATCTCTGCACCTTGAACCGCGTTGCCTGTGACAGTCAATTTATATTCAATATGTGAGCCGGCTTGACTCACTCCATCCACTGTGATGTTGTCACCCTGCCAAGTACCTTCCACATTGATAGGTAAGCAATAGTCACATCGCGTGACGACACCCGTCACGTCGTTGCCGTTCTTATCAAGCACAAGGCTGGCTTTGTCTTCACCAATGGTACCCGTCATACTGTAGCTTTGGGGATGACTTGCCATCAAGTCCGTTTCTTCCGGAGCCATCACTTCCGTTGAATCAGCGACGGCCGCGCCAGCACTTTCTGCCTGCGTTTGCCTGTTATGACAAGCTGAAAGCATTATCAAGGCAAAGATTATCAAAACATTTTTTCTCATATTTATTATTTCATCTTTTGAAGCGGCAAAAGTAAAAAAAATAGGATTCTTCATCCGCGCCAGCATCTTAATGCCATACACCGGCCAGTAAGGCACTTTCTCGATGCCCGTGCGCACCCGCGGGATGTCCAGCAGCAGGAACGCCATCGTCATGAAGCCCGCCGCCCACACGATCTGCCCGAAAATCTGCTTCAACGTCACCGACATCATCGAATGGAGGTAGTAGCCGTTCATGAACCCGTTCATGTCGAACTGCTGCATGTCCACACCCGTGAGCGTCAGATACGAGCCGTATCGCGACATGTTGTCGGCCATAAAATGCTGGAACAGCGAGGTATAGAGTCCGTAGCCCGAGGCACCGGCGAGGTACATGTGAATCACATTGAAGATGAACAAGGACATGAAAAAGTGCTCCAGCTCGTGCACCGACTCGTGCAGCGACCACATCAGCGACACCGCGAGCACCGCGTAGGCGCACCCCCGAAACACCAACGCCCATCGATAAGCAGTAATCGGCACATTAACATCCATCTTGAAGTACATCCACAGCGCATACGCTGTGATGAATCCGAAGCCGATGGCGAAGAGTTTCCATACTTTCCATTTTCGGTGTCCGAGCCAGAAAAGGGTAATGACTACACCGGCATACACGCCCGGCAACGACCACAGACACAGTCCCGTCTTGGTGTGCTCCTCCAATCCGCGCACCTCGCTCCAGTAAATCTCCTCCAACGTGTGCTCCGCGCCGAGCAGTACCTCCGCTACCACGGTGACTAACAAGATGGCCACCACGTTTTTATAACGGAAGATCTCCAACGAGATGTAAGGTTTCTCCACCGTCTTGAGGCGATAGAGGATGAACGCCAGCAGGATGAGCGCGAGGGCGACGATCCAGCGCAGGCGTGGTGACCGGAACCACATCAGGTAGTCGCCATAGACGAGGAAGTAGCTGACCATCAGCATCAGCACGCTCATCAGCAGCCCGGTGGTGATGTCGATGCCCTTGAGCGGCATCCGCTGCGGCATCGGGCAGAAGGGCTTGCAAAGGGTGAGCTGCACGAGGATGACGAAGCACATCGTGCCGATGGTGAGCACGTGCATCATCTGCCAGGGGAGGTGGAAGGCGACCACCGCCGCGAGCCACGCGCTGCCCGTGATGGCGGTGAGCAGGACGATGTGCAGCACGGGGAAGAAGACCCCGAAGTCGCGCGGCGGCGTGATCCACAGCTGGATGTTGCTCATACACTCGAAGGTGCCTTGTATCTTCGCGATGCCCGCGATGAAACAGACGGGCAGGAGAATGGCCATATTGGTGGTGCTCATCGTGATGAAGTTGCAGATGCCGATCACCGCCGCCGCGCCGCAGAGCAGCTGTTGGTTGGTGAAGCGGAACTTCATCCGGAAGAGCATCGGGAACCAGACCGCCATACCCGCCAAGCCTGTGTAGAGCAGCATCAGCAGGTCCTC
>DBYW01000038.1:53325-114740 GCA_002311645.1 Bacteroidales bacterium UBA1176 | reverse complement strand
TGGAGCGGAAAACGAGACTCGGACTCGCGACCCCAACCTTGGCAAGGTTGTGCTCTACCAACTGAGCTACTTCCGCTTGTTTTGACGCTGCAAAAATACACTTTTTTTTAATATATGCAACTCCCTCTGATTTTTTTTCTTTCTATCAGAACAACAAGGGATTAAGCCATATAAACCAGCCAAAACTTGCCGCCTTTTTGTAAAATGAAAAGTGTATTGTTTGCAAAAACAACGATAATGATGAATTATTGCTCATTCTCCTGAAGGGTCGATTCCACGACTGCATGTTCCCTTTGTGCGTTGCGTGAACAACCGTTTTTCTTTAAGATTTACGGTGAATATTAACCGCTTTGAATATCGATTTTTTTTATATCTTTGGCGGCTCAAAAAGTGTAACGACAAAAACGTAAATATATGTCTGAACAGATAAAAGGAAAAATATCCCAGATTATAGGTGCTGTGGTAGATGTGAACTTCCCTGAAGATTGCACGCTGCCCAACATTTACGATGCTTTGGAAGTCATTAGGGACAATGGCGAAAAACTGATTTTGGAATGTGAACAGGACATCGGAGAGAACACGATGCGCTGCATCTCGATGGACTCCACCGACGGTCTGCACCGCGGAATGGAAGTGGTGGCCACCGGCAAGATGATCACGATGCCGACGGAGAACATCAACGGACGACTGCTCAACGTCATCGGCGATTGCATCGACGGCATTGGCGAGGCCGACTCGAAGAAGCGCAGTGAGATCCATCGCGACCCGCCCACCTTCGACAACCTCTCCACCTCGCAAGAAGTCTTCTACACCGGCATAAAGGTCATCGACCTGATTGAGCCATACGCCAAGGGCGGTAAGATCGGTCTGTTCGGTGGCGCCGGCGTCGGCAAGACCGTCCTCATCATGGAGATGATCCACAACATCGCCAAGAACTACGGCGGCATGACCGTGTTCACCGGCGTGGGCGAGCGCACCCGTGAGGGCAATGACCTGCTGCGCGAAATGCTTGAATCCAACGTCATCCGCTATGGCGAAGACTTTATCGAGAGCATGAAGGCTGGCGGCTGGGACCTCTCCAAGGTCGACAAGGACGAGTTAGCCAAGTCGCAAGCCACCTTAGTGTTCGGCCAGATGAACGAACCCCCCGGCGCACGTGCCCGCGTGGCCCTCTCCGGCCTGACAGTCGCTGAAGGCTACCGCGACGGCGACGAGACCACCGGCGGTCGCGACATCCTCTTCTTCGTCGACAACATCTTCCGCTTCACACAGGCCGGTTCAGAGGTGTCCGCATTACTTGGTCGTATGCCTTCCGCTGTGGGTTACCAGCCGACACTGGCCACCGAGATGGGTACGATGCAGGAGCGCATCACTTCCACCAAGCGCGGTTCCATCACCTCCGTGCAGGCCATCTACGTGCCTGCCGACGACTTGACGGACCCCGCACCAGCCACTACCTTCTCCCACCTGGACGCCACCACCGTGTTGAGCCGTAAGATTTCCGAGCTGGGTATCTATCCCGCCGTCGATCCCCTCGACTCCACCTCCCGTATCCTGTCGCCCGACATCGTGGGCGAAGAGCACTACCGCACCGCCCAGCGCGTCAAGGAAACCCTCCAACGCTACAAGGAGTTGCAGGATATCATCGCCATCCTCGGTATGGAAGAGCTCTCCGAAGAGGACCGCAAGACCGTGCACCGCGCCCGCCGCGTGCAACGTTTCATGTCACAACCCTTCTTCGTGGCCGAACAGTTCACCGGCATTCCCGGCAAGTTCGTCAACATCGAAGACACCATCAAGGGCTTCAACATGATTCTCGACGGTGAACTCGACTACCTGCCCGAGACCGCCTTCTCCCTCGTCGGCACCATCGAAGAAGCCATCGAGAAGGGCAAGAAAGAACTTGAATCCGCAAAATAGGGAACCATGACACTCGAAATCAGAACCCCCAGCACATCCGTCTATACCGGCGAGGTCACCTTGGTGCAACTCCCTGGCATGGGCGGTCTGTTCGAGATACTGGAGCACCACGCCCCCATGGTTGCCGTCCTCCAACAAGGACGCGCCAAGGTGCAGGACAAAGACGGCCAAGAACTATTCTTTGACCTCAACGGCGGCGTGGCCGAAGTGTTGCACGACAAGATTCTCGTGCTCGCAGAATAAACCGCCTATGCGGAAAATCAAAGTTCAAGACTTAAACTGTGGCCAACGCGATGCGTTGGCCATTTTTATCGATTCACCTTGGCCTGAAAACTCTTTTTCGACAACAATTTAAACAGACCGCAAAGATAGCCCCAGCCATAACTGATATGGATAACGAAAAAGACAACTGGCATTAGGGCCAATACTTTGGGGGGCTTTTCGAGTTTGAAGCCGAACCAAAGCGCCAATAGGAGATACAATATCGCAACCGCCGCAAAAACAAAGCGGAAAAACAGACTGCCGATACTGAGCGCAACACCCAGAACCAATCCTAACACAAAGGCCAACGGAAAAAACTGCCGGATGGTAGCCGGTTTCCCCAACTTTTTATTAACCAACGGCTTGAACAAACCATATTGATAAAACATCCGGGACGTTTTTCCTATTGTGTCGCGGGCAAAATAATCAATGACTATTTCCGGTATCAAGACTATCTTTCCCCCCTCGCGGATGATGCGCCCATTGAATTCATCATCCTGGTTACGCACCAATTCTTCATCAAACATGCCAATGCGATTGAATATCTCACGATGAAAGAAACCGAATGGGACTGTATCGACCTGCATGTCATGGTCGGCACCTATGCGGAAATAGGAATTCCCCATCCCAAAAGGTGAACTGAGGGCTGCCGCGACAGCTTGGCAAACGGCGGTATCGCGAGCGGGCAGGGTCCGGCACACGCCTCCCACATTGTCGGCCTCATGCTCATACAATTTGCTTGACAACACACTGAGATAATTGTCTGGATATTGTGCGTGCGCGTCGATACGCGCAATGAGATCGCCCTTGCTGGCACGAATGCCGATATTGAGGGCGGTAGGCGCAATGTGACGCGGGTTGTCCAACAAATGAATGAAAGAGTGTTTTCTGACATAGTCTTCCACCAACGCCCGCGTGCCATCCGTACTCATCCCATCCACAAAGATGATTTCCAGCTGCTCCTTTGGATAATCCTGGCGCAGCATGGAATCCATGCAGGCGACAATGTTTTTCTCTTCGTTATAAATGGGACAAATGACCGATAACATGATATATTTGTTGATAAATTGTAGCAATTTTCTCCCAGTCGAACTTTTTCAGTTCCTCAGCAACAGGTGCCCGATAGTTTTGAGGCTCTGTAAGCAATTTATTCAAGGCATCGACAATCTCTCCCTCATTCGTGGGTGTCACAGCCTCTCCGACGGGTTCCTCGAAGAGTCCGTCAACACCTTCGTTGCACGTGTAAAGCAATGACAGACCCTGTGTGAGTGCCTCAACATAAACCAACCCGAATGTTTCATGCAGCGAAGGCATCGCAAATACGCGATTTTCGGCATAAACCTGTTGCAAAGCAGGTTTGTCGTAGATTTTGCCCCGATATTGGAAACTATCCGGGTGTTTTTCAGCAAGCGCAAGGACCTCCTGCTCCCGGTTTCCATCGCCGCCCACAAGGTCAAGATGTATATCGGGGATTCGAGCCTTGAGTTGCAAAACAGCCTGCATAAGGCGCAACACGTTCTTGTTGTCGTCAAAAATGCCTACATATAACAAGTGGTGCGACGTGGCTGGAGCAACGGGAGTCTTTTGAATATGAGTGAGCCAGTATTCGTTAACCCCATTGGGAATAAGCAAACTCTTGTCGCACAGCAGATCCCGCATCCCAGCCAAGGTCCAATGGTTTGTCAAGCGCCGTTGTAACGAAGGGCTGATGAAAACAACCTTGTCGGCGTCGCGAATCACAGCACGATGCACCCACCAAAGATGTGGAGCATAGCGCAGAAACGCATTGAGGTCGGTGTTGCGCACGGCCACGATATAAGGAATGCCGTAGTGACGTTTCAGGTAAAGCGCGACGGCACCATCACTGAAAAGGTTAGTGGCATGCACACAAGCCACGTGCGACAAATCCACGCGCTTGGCAACATCTTTTGCGACCACATCCACCTTCCTGTTGAAAAAGAAACGATGTAACGGCTTCAGTATAAACGAATAAACAATATCTGTATGCGTGCCCTCGAAGGCATTTCGGCCCTCTAATTCCTGACTGCGAATAGGAGAATAGACCACTTGGTCCACACCGGCTCTGTCAAGTTGGCGGTAGAGTTCTGCATGCACCTTGCTGTTAGAAAAATCATTACAAAGATGCAGCACTTTGGAGAGATGTCCATCGTTTGCAAAAATGGCATGACGAGGTTGCTGCTGCTTGTTGTAGAAGGTAGCCCCCAACAACAGGAATGCCAACATTTGCACGGAACCGGGCCCATAAGGGAAATTGGGTTCCACAAAACTCACGATCAACGGCAGTGCACAAGCGACATAGCCCACATCACGGATGTCCGTCTTGCGGGCACTGAAAAGCGCCAAAATAGTCTTTACGCCAAAATACAAATAGAAACCCACCAAGGCAAACGACCAAACACCATAGCGCACAAGTCTCAACAACACATAATTATGTATAAGTAATATGCCGGACCCTTCCTCTTGTTCACCTATGGCGGACTCGTTGAAGATATACTCAAGTCCCTGTTTGTCACGAGCCAAGCGATTGGACGTGACGACATCCAGATTCTGCGATGATTTCCCGCCGAGCATGAACGTATGCAATTCATCACTGAGGAAGGCCGTGTAGAGAATGTAGCTAATCAGTCCAAAACAGAGAAGGGTGAGTACCATCTTGTAGTTCCAACGCCAGTTCGTATCCTTGAGCGTGATAAATGAGGCCACCACAAGAAGGGCAAAGAAATCGGAACGCGCACGTATCAGCAACAACAGCAACAATGAGAGGATGAACAGCACCAAGAAATGTATTCTCTGCTCTTTTATCTGGATGCCAAAGAAAAGGCATACCAATCCTGCAATGGCAAGGATTCCGCCCACCTGATTTTTTCCTTCATTAAACATGTAATATTCAGGAATATACAACCCGCCCGCCCAATAGAAGCAATTAATAACACCCATCACAATCAGGCATATCGTATAAAAATAGCAGATATTGGCCCACGTTTTGATGTCACAATTGAGGGAAAGACCGACCCCAACACAGAGGAATGGAATGACAAGCTGGGTGATGTCCGCAATGCGAAACCGGTGCCCTGTAAAATAGAAGACCACGAATTCAACCAAGACTATGGCGATGGTCATGAAAAAAATCCGCATGAAGCGAATAGAGAAATAGCGGTCAAACGAGAAGGTGAGCGCCGCTGACAGAGCCATGGAGCCCATTATGGCGTAACGAATGATGTAATAGCTTTTGGTCAAGTATATCCAAGGCAAATACGATACAACCACCAAAGCAAGCGTAAAGAAAAGCAGATATTTTGCGACAGTCTGTTTCATGGTCGTATGGGTTTACTTGATATCAGGAAGTTTTATCATACTTCCAAACAAAAGGTCTGTTTCGGGAAGTCTCCCGCTGTCAAAACCGCCCCCTGGTGTGAACGTGAGTTCACCGAAACAGGGTTTTCCGTTTTCAAGATAGAAGTCTGCGCGCACAAAAGGGAAGGGTTTTGACAGAATCTCGGCATATTCAAAGAGTTGCTCCATGCCTTCGGGCTTGGGAAGCGTGAAGTCAGCGGGGGCGTCTTTACCTTGCTTGTTGAGTCTTTGCAATTTCCATTGGCGGTCAAAGAAATAAAAAGCAGGTTTCTCGCGTTCGCCGCGGCCATAGCAGCAAAGCACGTATTCAGCCTTGCCGTTAAAGCAGTAAAACTTATAATCCACAGGGGCATGGCCATCCGCAGTTTCGATGAACTCCTCGCAAAGGATAAGTTTTTCCGCAATGTCGTACTGCGGCTCGGCAGAGATGAGGTGAAATTTCAATTTCCCGAACTTGTTGAGATCGCGTACGGCAGCGGGAATATCCAATTTGCTTTTGTCAGGGCAAATGACATTGCCGCCATCGCCGAAGTTCCATTTCAGCACAAATTTATTGGGCAAATCCGGCCATGGTATCTCTTTGGCAGAATGATATTTGGCAACAAGAGGATTAAGGATATGCCCCAATCCGCACGACTCCACATATTCGCGCACACGGTACTTGTCAGCACACTGTTTGACAATGTCCTGTTGGCAGTAGTGCAATTTGAGCCACTGGATTTTTTCGTCCATGGTTTGCGGATTGTCGAGATTCAGTTTTTTGTGGTGACAATGCCGATAGAGCACGCGCACGCTCCAGCGTGGCGACAGTGTCGTCAGCAAATAACGGAACCAGAGATTGGGTTTGGAGCGAAAAATCATCTTTATAGTGTGTTATTCAGAATATCAATATTGGAACTGACGGGTGACGGAGTCAAAAACAGCGAGGTGGTCATAGCCGCAACGGATAAGTTCGTCGCGTGCCTCGGGGCAAAACTGGCCGAGGTCTTCGGATTTGTGGGCATCACTGCTGATAATGACGGGGATATCGAGTTTCCGGGCCTTTTTCAGCAATGTCGTGGAGGGATAAAAGGCATCGCAACGCTTCTTGTAGAGTCCCCGTGTGTTGATTTCCACGATGAGGTCGTGCCGCTTGATAAGTTGCAAAGCCTTGTCAGCCAGCACTTGATACCATTTTTCACCATCCTCGAAAAAACGGTGCTGGTTGTGCATTTTTATTTTGTCAAAGTGGGCGATGATTTCAAAATGTTCAGTCTCGATCATCTCAAACGTCTGTTCCCAAAAGCGGGTCACGGCCCTGCGGATGTCATGGTCGAAAAGATGGGCAAGGCCATCATCATAGATTTCGCGTTTGGAACCATCAATAAACCAGATTCCGTCACGATGTTCTGGCAACACAAGGTGTACTCCACCGATGATATAGTCAAGATTGTACTCGTTGCGAAAAGTGTCAAAGGATTTGGAATATCCGGGGATGAAATCGCATTCCAAGGATTTGAGCAACAGCATGGGTGTCTGTTGTTGGAGTGCATCGATCTCATCACAATAATTGCCAATGTCCTCCTCCTTTATGCCAAAATCGTTTTCAAAGGAGACAGGAGCGTGCGAAGAAAAACCCAACTGGGTATAATATAGTTTCTCGGCAGCGGTCACAAACGCAGGCAAAGGCTCCTTTCCGTCGCAATACGTGCTGTGTGTATGATAGTTTGTGTTCAGTTCTATCATGATTATATTTGTCTTGATGGTTTCATTAATCAGTGAAGTCTGTCGTATATTCCCAACAGCTCGTTGCTTTTGCCCGTGTGTGCAGAGTTGTAATAATTGCCAAGGAAAATGATGACCAACCCATCGGCGGGGCGATAAAGCCAAAGATTGTGGTAGCCGTCCCAGAGACCGCCATGGTAGACGAGGAAGCCATGGTCTGGACTTTCTTCCAAATGGACGCCATAGCCATAAAGATCACGAGGGTAGGTGCCATCGGGCAGCTTGTTTTGTTTCTGCGTGGCCATATCTATCCAATTTTGCTGGAGAATTTGGTATTCCATGTAGTAGACATTGGTCCAGCGCAGCAGGTCTTCGGCGGTCGTATAGACACCCTTGTCTCCAAGGATTCCATTGAGACGGTCGTATATGGCAAGCCTGCCGTCCCTCCAATGTCCGCGGGTAAGGGGTCGTGACGTGATATTCTCGATGGGTTTCACGTTCACATAATCCTGTCCTTTGCGTACATGAAACTCGGGTTGGACATTGCCGGGGTAGAGTCCCACCAATTCGGTGAAAAAATATGTGTTCTTCATACCGGCGGGCTTCCACAGGTAATCGCGCACATATTGCTCAAACGGCATTCCTGCCACTTGGGCGACAATGGCAGCCAGCACTGCGTAGTTGGTGTTGCAATACTTGTATCCTAACCCCGAAAGAAACATGCGTTTCGGCTTGGACTGTGCCAGGACACGTATCAGTTGCTCGTTGGTAACGAATGTGGAGGTGTCATAGACTTCGTAGTCGAAATTAAAATACTCCGGCAGGCCAGCAGTATGGTTGAGGAGCTGACGAATGGTAATCTCACCGTATGGAAGCTCGGGAAAAAACTTGCCCAACGTGTCTGTGAGGCTGATTTTTTCTTCGCTACAGAGTTTGAGGACGGCAGCGGCGGTGAATTGTTTGGAAACGGATGCCAACTCGAAAAGGCTATTGTTGATCATTGTGTTGGCATACATGCGACGGCGTTTGCTCAAATCCGAAGCCGACATCCAGCCATAGCCGTCATAGCTTTTAAAAAGTTCCAGATAGCCGTATGTTTTCTGAAGGAGGATGGTGTCATGCCGGGCAATCAGAACCGTGCCGTTGAGCCGCTCGCCGAGCTTGTCGGCAAACATGTTCAGAGAATCCATGAGAACAGGATTGTCGGAAATGTCCGTTGGCACGGCTGCTGTCAGTGCCTTGAGTTGAAACGGGACGACAAAACCGCATCCCGAAGAGTCCCGAGAGAGGGTATCGGCTTTTAAAAAACTGACACACAAGAAGAAGACAAAAAATGCAATTGAGATTCTTTTAAGCATAGCAACTGCAAAGATAGGATTTTCTCAAATGTTCAGGACAAAATCGCGACAAAGTTATCCCACGTTCACAGTTAATAATGCGGTCTTCTCCAAGACTGGATTATTCTCCATTCATGGAAGCCAGGAATTCCTCGTTGGTCTTGGTCCGTTCCATTCTCTCTTTGAGGAAAGACATGGCTTCAATGGTATTCATATCGGCGATATGGTTCCGAAGAATCCACATTTTTTGGCGGACTTCGGGTGTTTGGAGCAGGTCGTCACGACGGGTGCTGGAAGCGGTCAGATCCACGGCGGGATAGATGCGTTTGTTGGAGAGTTTACGATCCAACTGAAGTTCCATATTGCCCGTGCCTTTGAATTCCTCGAAGATAACCTCGTCCATTCGGGAGCCCGTTTCGATGAGGGCGGTGGAAATAATGGTCAAAGACCCGCCATTTTCGATGTTGCGTGCCGCTCCGAAAAAGCGTTTGGGTTTTTGGAGCGCATTGGCTTCGACACCGCCGGAGAGCACCTTGCCGGATGCCGGCGCCATGGTGTTGAATGCCCGGGCCAAACGGGTGATGGAGTCGAGAAGAATGCAGACATCGTGCCCGCACTCGACCATGCGCTTGGCTTTCTCAAGCACCATATTGGCAATTTTGACGTGACGTTCGGCAGGTTCGTCGAAAGTGGAGGAGATGACCTCGGCATTGACGCTCCGCTGCATGTCAGTGACCTCTTCGGGACGCTCATCAATGAGCAGTATGATCAAATAGATTTCCGGATGGTTGGCGGCAATGGCATTCGCAACATCCTTCAGCAACACAGTCTTACCCGTCTTGGGCTGCGCCACTATGAGCCCGCGTTGTCCCTTGCCTATGGGGGCGAAAAGGTCGATGACGCGTGTGGACAAATTACATCCCGCATGTCCCGTGAGGTTGATTTTCTCGTCCGGGAAAAGGGGTGTAAGGTAATCGAACGGCACACGGTCGCGGATTTCTTCAGGGTCGCGCCCGTTGATTTTGTCAATTTTAGTCAATGGAAAGAATTTCTCACCACTCTTGGGCGGACGGATGGCGCCATACACCGTGTCACCGTTCCTCAGACCGAAAAGCTTGATTTGGGAGAGGGACACGTAGATGTCATCAGGAGAAGTAAGGTAGTTGTAGTCAGACGAACGCAGGAAACCGCAATTATCACTGGTGATTTCAAGCACACCCTCGGCCATCACCGTGCCTTCATACTGCGACTCTGCTATTTGCTTAGCCTGTTCCTCCAATTTTTTTTCTTCCTCTTTTCTTTCGTCATTTGCAGACCTTGGCGTCTCCGTTGGAAGATCGTCATTCTTTTGTTTCTTCTTATAGTGCTTTTTTTTCTCCTCCTTGGTGAACGTGTCCACAGGCTCCTCCACGGAGCCGACCTGTGCTTCCGGTGCCACAAAATGATATTCGGAAGCCGTGGAACCGGGCAGAACCTCCGGGTCTAAAATAGGGATGTCCGGCAATCTCGTTTCTTCCGGAACTGCTTCAGGTTCATTGAAAACCAACTTTTCCTGCTGTTGGGCGGCTTCGCTCTTTTTGGGACGACCGCGCTTGCGTTTTACAGGAGGTTCTGGCAGATTCACGCTTTCTGCAGGAACCGGGGCAACAGCCGATGTCACAGCGTCAATCTTTTCCTTGCGTTTCCGAGTCTGTTTGGGTTTCTCGCTCAGAGGAAGTGGATTCGCGAACATCACAAACTCTTCGCGATGCTCCATTTTATGTTCAATGTCACGTGTTGTCTCTGCCACAGGCGGAATATCTTTAAATATTTCTCCCGTTTTCTTTTCCGAGAGGTTGACTTTCGCCGTTTTCTTGTTTTGGTTAGAAGTGGCCACGGGAAGAGCACTATTCGTAGTAATTCTCCTTCTCCGAGGCTTCTGTTCATTTGAATCTAACATGTTGTGTTGATTATATTTCGCATTAATAATTTTAAAGGTGGCGGTGTCACAAAAATGATAGGAACAATGGGTGTGAACCGCATTTTGTAATGAGGCGGCAAAAATACAATTTTTTTCATATTTTTGCGCGCTTAAAAAAAATGCTTCAAAATATACAAAATCTCATAAAGAAAGTCCTCACACCGGAATTCATCCGCTTTGTTTTCGTAGCGGCTTTGAATACTGCGTTTGGGTGGGCCGTATTCGCTGTGCTGCGTTACTTGTTGGGCATGACTTCGCTGAAGGAGCCCTTTGTGTTGGCGGCTTTCCTTGGCACAATCATTAGTGTGCTTTTCAACTTCAAGACGTATGGGAAAATTGTATTTAAGGTTGGCGACAACAGGTTGATTTTCAAGTTTGTCATGGTTTGTGCAATCACCTATTTCGTCAATATTTTCGGCATAGGCATCATGGAGCGCTTCGGTGTGAACAACTATTGGGCCAGTGCCATCATGGCCCTCCCGGTAGGATTGCTCAATTATCTTTTCAACAAGATTTTCACCTTCGCTCCCGAAACCAAACCCGCCCGTTGGTGGATGATGTGCAGCATCCTTGCCGTGGAGCTCGTCATCTTTCTGGTGCTGAGGTTCTGCTAAAGGTTTCCTCCCGACAGGGGCAAGAGTTTGGCAGAAAATATGGTGGTTGGCGATTGGCTGTTGATCGTTGGAACTTTGAACTTTGGACTTTGGCCATGAACTATAAGGTATTTGGTCGTTGATAATTAAGAAATTAAGAAATTGATTCCAACAAACAACGGCCAATGGCCATTAGTCGTTAGCTATTAGCTTTAATTGGTGATTGGTCTTTGGCTTTGACATAACTATTAACTATTATCTATTATCTCTTTGAGCAGTCCCGTATTATAGGTTAAAAACAAGTCTTTTTTCAAAAAGTTATCAACAATTTTTGATAGGGGGGGTCAGGCTGAATATTTCATGATATTCACATAGGGAGTTCCCCTTTTAACAACGGCAAACACTCTTACAATCAGCTTAAACTTCACAGCATTAAGAACGCATCCGAAAGATTTCCCTTCCTTACGTTTTCTTTCGTAGTATTCTTTTAGCCAAGGATCGAAGTTGATGGCGGCTTTGGCAGCTTGCGAGAGATCTGCCTTCAGCATCCTGTTTGCCATCTTGGACACGTGTGTGCCTCTATTGACACTGGTTCCGGAAGAATACTCGAAAGGAGCCACGCCGGAATACGATGCGAATTTCCGGCCATTGTCAAAAAGCACAAAGTTCCCGGAGAAGACTATCAGATTGACGGCGTTCACAAAACTGATTCCGGGGATGCTGGTTACAAGATCGTAGTTCTTCTTCATATTTTCCTCCCCGCTTATCACCCCCTTGATTTCCTTTTCAATCGCGGAAATCTGCTTCTTGTACTCGGAAACCATTCTCTCCGCCCTTTTGTACCTGGGCGACGACTTTCTCTCTTTGTACTCCGTCATGATGGTCTTGTAGGTGGCTGCGTGCTTGACGGCGAGTTTCCTGTCGTTCATCAGGTCCCTCAGACGGACAATCCTGTCATCTTTCAGGCTTGTCGGCGCTAATTCGTCTCGGTAACGGAATGCATAAGCAGCGATCCTTTCTGCATCTGTCTTGTCGCTTTTGCCCCGCGCTCCGGCAAAGGACCCTTTGATTTTCAGTGCGGGCACCAGGACGAAATCTATTTTCTTCGTTTCCAGCAGTTCGGCGAAACAGAAGGAGTATTTCCCGGTGTATTCCATGCAGACAATGGCCTTGCTCTTGACAATCTTGTGTTCTTTCATCCACTTGATCAGTTCGTCAACACCTTTCTTGTCGTTGGTGATTTTGATGTAAGATGCTCGCATTTTTTCCTTGTCAGCGTTATAAAGGACGAGGTCGAGTGTTTTTTTGGACACATCCGCTCCGATGTAGAAATTTTTCATATTTTTGCAATGCATTTTAGTTAAACAATCGAATTAACCGTATGGTTGTTAATCTATTACCTTTAATTTGACCTTTGTGTCTGGCATTATAGCTGGATCTGACAACCTAAAGAATGGAGGGACTGATACGGGACATAAAGCTTCTCCTTTGGGAGGGACAATAGTTCACCCTCCATTCTTGGTTAATTCGGCAAACATTAATACTTGCCACAAAGATAGAATTTACAGCATTATTTTGCACTTTATTTTGAGGTTGCAAAACTAAAGGGAGGGACAAGATCTTATTAACCCCAGACTAAACGCAGTGCAGTCTGGGGCTGGACAGCGCGCTTGATGATAATCGCACCGCGGGAGTATCTTGCCACGAAGCACTGCGCCTTCCCGGTGCGAAAGGGAGACAATTTGTAAGATGCCATATTATCCCAGCAAGGGCAAGAGCTCGGTAGCGCGGCAACCCTTGGAAGGAGGGACGGTGCGCGGGAAAATCGCGGCGCGGGAGAACCATGATACGAGGTTGTGCGTTGTTCGCCGCGAAACGGATGCAGGGTTCAACGAGCGTGCGTGAGGGATTGAAGCAGAAATGATTTTGGCGAGAATGTGTGCCGTTGCCAGCCTGAGATTCCGCCACTTCCTATCGCCGGCGGCGGAATGGTGGTGGATTCCAAGCCAAAATCATTGTAGCGAAAAGCCCGACGGCGCGGCGGCGGGAATCGCGTCCGTTCTGTAAAGACACGCCACGGCACGTCTCTACATCTGCGAGAACGCAGATGCCGTCATAGCCGCCGCGCCGGCACGCCCAAATAAAAAAAAATGCAGAAGCCTTGATTTGTGCCATCAAGTATATAATTCCCGAAAACTTTACAGGACAAGCACAGTACCCTTTCGCAACTCCATGGCCCCGTCCGCCCCACGATATCGGATCAAATAATTAAAAAACGAGTTCTGTGGAGCCGAACGTTCATTATCAGGTCGCCACTTGAACATGGGATCTGTTGATAGAAACACCATCTCGCCCCACCGATTGTAGATGCAGATTTCAAAATCACGAACTGAAGCCAGGTCAGGACAATAGATTTGAAAATAATCATTCAACCCGTCCTTGTTGGTGAAAGATATTGCATTGGGAACAAAGATGTTAAACGTACAAGCAGAAACTGTGTACTGCACAGAGGAACTACATTCCCCTTGCGTTGACGTAACCGTATAACGCCCCGATTGTGTCACCTCTACGGATTGCGTGGTCGCCCCCGTACTCCAAACATAAATCTCCATCGCAGGCTGCACCTCCAACACAATGCGATAGTTTTCGCAGAAATCCACGCCTCCGTCTTCAATCCGGAACTGCGGTGGCGGCATCGTTTTCAGCAATAGTCTGATCAAACTGTCACAGCCATTTGCTCCGATCATATGCCGGTCGAAAACATGATTGCCCTCATAGTTCGTTTGTGCCGGTGTCAAGGAGAATCCGTTGCTTTCGTAGGGCATCCCCATACAGACACTGTCGCTGAGAAACAGGGTGTCGCAAGGTTCCACAATACAACTGTCGGCAGCAATATGGACGGATTCCGAATAGAAGGAGCAAAGACCGTCCAGCAATCCTGTCTCCGCCACTTGAATTCTATAAAACCCCACATTGGCGGGAGACAAATTTTGTATGGAATACTGGAGGTTGCCGCTGTTGGGCAAGTCCTGCCAATTGACATCATCGGGGGAAAACTGCCATTCATACTCCAATGCCGCATCGGCTGGGATGTAATGACGCACAAACAAAGCGGAAAGAGTAACCGGTTCGCCAAGGCAAAGTGTCGTGTCTGCCGACGGACTCAAAATATGGGCCTCACCGCCACAATAGGTAACCTTAATGTCATCTATAGCCCAGTCGTTGCCGATGTTGTTGGCGTTTTTGTTGATAATGCGGAAAATCACATCGTGAACATTATTGGGCAGAGAATATGAGAAACCATATTGGTGCCAAATCAACGGATTGTTGCGGGGCATATCAACAATATGGCTGCGTACAAGCAAAGAACTGTCGTCGGAGTTGATGAGCTGCATCTCAAAAGCGGGGTGTGCGTAATTACGCTGCAGGTCGGTGGCCCACAGGCTGAAATTGAGCCGTGCATTGTCACACAGGCCGTTTATGGGAAACTCATACAGAATGGCGTCCATTTGGTTGGGTGCAGGATCGAGGTACATAAAGTACCCTCTGTCGGGGTCGCCAAGATGGGTGTGGTCGAAGTTGGGGTGAACAGCCCACGTTTCAGGACATTTTTTGGCTAAAGAGTAATGGCCGGAAGAGGTGGATGTCCCGCTGAAAATGAGGTCAGAATGTCCGCCGACAAAATCTGTGGGGGAAATCCAAGGGTCGGAGACATTATTGCCTCCGAAATCTTGGAAATAGAGCACTGTGCCTTGACAATCCCCGTCCAATGTATCGCCGCACAAGGTGGTAAGGAGGATCGGAATTTGGAGCCTGTCACCGAAAGCGTTGATAGCGAACAGTTGGGCATAGAGATATTGCACAGAGTCTTGGTTTTTCGTCACCGTATAGGATGTGCCGGTGTGGATGATATTGTTGCTGGTAGCGTCGGCATACCAGTTGACGTTATAGTCGCCGTTGGATATGATGTGAATGGTGATATCTTCACCTGCGCAGGCCACGTATGTGGCAGCATCTGAAGTAATATAGCGTTGATAGTCGCTGAAGAAACCGTAGCTGCATCCTCCCGCATAGCCGCCCTCGAAAACGCCGAGATGAAATGGCGCGGGATTGTGTACAACAGCGGTCTGGTTGACGTCCACTGTGGATACAGGGATGTTGACGGAGGCGTAGACCCAGCCGCCGTTGCTGCCGGCCACGGGGTGGAAATCGGAGGCCTGAATGGCGGTCGCGCTGCCGTTGAGGGTGAAGTTGCCTTCCGTGCCGGCGCGTGCGATGAGGTTGAATGTCAACTGCCTGTCCGCCCCTGTGGCCCGCTTGTAGCTGACCTGTGTGGATCCCGTGTTCTGCACGGACGGCAGCACGGCGGCACCGAATTCGTGTCCCAAGCCCGTCAGCTGGAATGCATACACGGGATGGTCGCTCGTGATGTAGAGCGTGCTGCTGTTCGTCGCGAACGCGACTGCGTGCGTCTGCCCCGCGCTGAGGGTCACGGCCGCAGTCGTGGAGCCGTTCACATAGATATGCGTGTTGCTTTCGGTGGCAGTCACATAGACTTTGTCGGCCTGCTGGTAGAGGTCACCCTTGATGGCCACAAACTCAAGGCCCGCCTGCTCGATGGGCACCGTCTGGTCACCCACCAGATCCTGGCCGCCCGAAGGATGGTCCAGCAGGTCATCGCTCACCGTCACCGCAATAGGGTTGTTTGACGTGATGGTGCTGCCCACGAAGTGGTTGGCGGGTTGCCGTCCTGCAGCGGCGTAGCAGTAGGTTTGGCCCTTGTTGAGCGTGATGGAGAAGGGCGCGCCCGCCGCGTGCCCCTCTATCGCAACCCGCGGTGTGAACGTCACCACGGTGTTATTTTGCGTGGCCACGACATCCACGCGGTTCAGCGGGGTGGGTTGGTATGTGGAACCGTTCATATATTCGTTCTGTCCGGGCACGAAAAAGTTCGTCCCCAAGGCGTTGCGACCTTTCAAGGCGTACACTTCGGGGTTCACTCCCGTGATACAGACCTCGTAATATGCGTTGACGAGTTGTGTGCTGGATATGTGCAGTCCCTTGTTGAGCACGGTGTTGGTCGGGGCATTCTCAATGTCGGCGATGTAATTGGTCAGGTCCACGGTCGCGCTGCCGTTGGCAGGCACCACCTGCTGGATGAGGGTGAAAGCAGGGTTGGCGGGTTGACTGATGGTCACCGTGGCCGGCACGTTGCCGGGCGTGGAGAACACCAACTTGATGGGCCGATCGAAATTCGTCGGATTGTTCCACTGGCACACTTCCGGCGCCACGAACCAGAACGACGTGTCCAACTGGGCATGGCAGGCGATGAGGGAAAGCCACAACAATGATGTCATGACGAACAGTCGCCTGACACCTAATACACAGCCTTTTTTACACCATTTCGACATAAGCTCGATCATGCTTTTTTCCCACGCTTTTTATAACGCTGCAAAAATAACACAAATTCTCCGTAACGACTATTTTTTGTATCTTTGCCGCCTATTTATATTAAAGAATAAACTTATGAAAGTAGTCATTCTTGCAGGCGGATACGGCACCCGTATCAGCGAAGAAAGCCACCTCAGACCCAAGCCCATGATTGAGATTGGCGACAAGCCTATCTTATGGCATATCATGAAAATATATTCCCATTACGGGTATAACGATTTTATTATTTGCTGCGGCTACAAGCACTATGTCATAAAGGAATGGTTCGCCGACTATTATCTTCACAACAGCGACATCTCCTTTGATTTCACCAATGATAACAAAATGACCGTGCTCAACACCTCCGCCGTGGAGCCTTGGAAGGTAACGCTGATCGACACCGGTCTCAACACCATGACCGGCGGGCGTGTGAAACGCATCCAGAAATATGTCGGCAACGAGCCTTTTATGCTCACATACGGCGACGGCGTGGCCGACATCAATGTCGCAGAACTGGTGAAATTCCACCAGAATCACGGCAAAATCGCCACCATCACGACTGTGAACGTAGGTCAGCGTTTCGGCGTCATTGAAATGGACGACTCCGACACCATCAAGGCCTTCCGCGAAAAATCCGACTCCGACGGCAGCGTCATCAATGGCGGATTCATGGTCTTTCGCCCTGAAATATTCGATTACATTGACGATGACACCACCGTTTTTGAGAGAAAACCACTTGAATCCATGGCCAAAATGGGAGAATTGAAAGCATACAAGCACAACGGCTTCTGGCATTGTATGGACACCCAACGCGACAAAATGAATTTGGAAGAGTGGTGGGCATCGGGAAAGGCGCCGTGGAAAGTATGGTAAAATCTCTGTAGAGATGCGGTGTGCCGCGTCTCTATGCGAACAAATCCCCCTCCAGCTAAAAGAGGTGGACGAAGGGCGGGGTAGTACAAAAAGAGACGGAAGTATGCAAGATTTTAAAGATAAAAAAATTTTTCTCACAGGCCACACCGGTTTCAAAGGAGCGTGGCTGACATTTATACTCCACCGGATGGGTGCGGAAGTCATGGGGTATTCCTTGGAACCCAACACCAATCCCAGTCTGTTTGAAGTGCTTCAAGGTGCAAAACTCTGCCATTCCGTCATTGGAGACATCCGTGACACGGAACATCTGCACAGATGTATGGCCAGTTTCCAGCCAGACATCGTTTTCCATCTGGCGGCACAACCCATCGTGCGCACATCCTACAAGATTCCTGCCGAGACCTTTGAGGTCAACGCCATCGGCACCGCTAACGTGTTGGACGGCATCCGCCTGTTGGAAAAGCCCTGCGTGGGCGTGATGATCACCACCGACAAAGTTTACCAGAACAATGAGACGGGACAAGCCTACAAGGAGGATGACCGCTTTGGCGGATACGACCCTTACAGCGCCAGCAAAGCCTGTGCCGAGTTAGTCATCGACTCCTATCGGAAATCTTTCTTCAATCCCGCCGATTACGAACAGCATCACAAGGCCATCGCCTCCGCCCGCGCCGGCAACGTCATCGGGGGTGGCGACTGGGCCGCCGACCGTCTGGTTCCCGACATCGTGCGGGCTTTGTCCAAAGGCGAAGCCATACAGATTCGCAATCCCAAGGCCGTGCGCCCGTGGCAACATGTGCTGGAACCGCTTTCCGGCTATATCCTTTTAGCACAGAGACTGTTGGAAGACCCCATTCGCTATGCCGAAGGATTCAATTTCGGTCCTAACCCTGCCGACACGCTGACAGTGGAGGAGATGACACAGATGGCCACGGAAATATGGGGCGAGGGGACTTTCGTCTTCCCGAAGCTCATCAACCAACCCCATGAGGCCGGTCTGTTGTCCTTGGATATCTCTAAGGCTGAAAAAGTGTTGGGCTGGCGACCACACCTCAACGCCCGGAAAGCACTGGAAATGACGTTGGAATGGTACAAGGCATTCTATAGCAATCCGGCGGCCATTAATGAGCTTACGGCAAAACAGATTAGACAATTTGATAAGGTGTGACCGCCCGAGAAGAAATACTGCAATAACGAAAATATATTACATTTGAATAACCAATAACATATTATGTTGAACCATAAAGAATTACGCAAACAGATCACGGCATTGACCGCCGAATACTACAAAGCCCGCTTTGAAGAGAAAGAGTTCGTGCCTGGCAAGACCAAAGTGAACTATGCCGGTCGTGTATTTGACGAGGAGGAATTGCAGAATGCAGTAAACGCATCTCTGGATTTCTGGCTGACAGAAGGAAGATTCTCCGAAGAGTTTTCCAGCAAGATCTCCGACTTTTTGGGAGTAGAAAATGTGCTGCTCACCAACTCTGGTTCTTCCGCCAACCTGTTGGCGTTTTCTGCCCTGACGTCTGAAAAACTTGGCGACAAAAGGCTGAAACCGGGTGACGAAGTGATTTCCGTGGCCGCCGGATTCCCCGCCACTGTGACACCCATCATCCAAAACGGACTTGTACCAGTGTTCGTGGATCTCAGCATTCCGACCTACAATATTGATGTCGAAATGCTGAAAAGAGCCATCACTCCAAAAGTGAAGTGCATCTTCTTAGCACACACCCTTGGCAATCCGTTTGACATTGATGCCATCATGGCCCTTGCCAAGGAACACGATCTGTGGGTGGTGGAGGACAACTGCGACGCTTTCGGTTCCGAGTACAAGGGTAGGAAGACCGGCACGTTCGGTCACATTTCCACCATCTCGTTCTATCCTGCCCACCATATCACCACCGGCGAGGGCGGAGCCATCTGCACCAACGACCCGCAGCTGGCGAGAATCGTGCGCGCGTTCCGCGACTGGGGACGTGACTGCTACTGCGCCGGCGGCGACAACAACACCTGCGGCAAGCGCTTTTCTCAGCAGTTTGGCACTTTGCCCTTTGGCTTTGACCACAAGTATGTCTATTCGGAAATCGGCTATAACTTGAAAATGACCGACATACAGGCTGCGATCGGAGCCGCCCAGATGGATAAGCTGCCCGATTTCTGCGAGAGTCGCAAAGCGCATTTCCAAGAGTGGAAGCGTATCTTCAGCAAATATCCGCACTGTTTCATCACCCCGGAACCCACCGAGGGAGCCGACCCCGCATGGTTCGCCTTTATCGTCACCTTGAAGGATAACTGCCCGTTCAAACGCGATGATTTGACCAAATATCTGAACGATAATCTCATAGAAACCCGTAATCTCTTCGCTGGCAATATGACCAAGCAGCCTGCCTTCATCGGCAAGAACTGGCGTATTGCCGACCATCTGACCCAGACAGACTTTATCATGAACAACACTTTCTTCTTGGGCACATACCCCGGCCTGACCGATGAAATGTTCAAGTACGCAGAAGAGAAATTGGATGAATTCGTGAAACAATATTAACATTATGCTGGCAAAGAAGTATTTATCAGAGGTCGTCTCCATAGCGAACCCGTTTAAGGGTATCTATACCGTGGAATTCAAGTCATTAGAACGGCCTTACAAATATTCCCCGGGACAGTTTCTCCATATCGCCATTGACGAGGAGTACGACGGCATCGGGCAATGGCCGGAATCGCGCTGCTTCTCCATGCAGAGCGATCCTGCCGAGGATGTCATCCGCATCACTTACGCCGTGAAAGGGAACTTCACGCAAGAGATGGAAAAGACCTTGGAAGTGGGCAGGGAAGTGTGGCTCAAACTTCCGTTTGGCGAACTCTTCACACAGCCGCACAACAAAACCAACACCGTGTTCATTGCCGGCGGCACGGGCGTAACGCCTTTCCTTTCCCTCTTCACCCACGAATCTTTCAGGGACTATGCGGACCCAAAGATATACTTGGGTTACAAGAACGAAGACTACTACATCTACCAGAAGGAGTTCGCCGCCATCAAGAACGATAATGCCCAAATCACCATCTTCTACGAAAACAAGGATGGCGTAATCGACATTGCGAGAATTCACGAGCAGAATGGCAACGATAGCAGCTATTTCATCTCCGGGCCTCCTGTGATGATCAAAATTTTCAAAGAAAAGCTCATTGAACTCGGTGTCCCGAAGGAGAATGTGCTCACCGACGATTGGGAATAATGTAATGTTCATTGGATAAAAATATCTCATAATCCGTGTCAAAACATCACCAACAAATCAATACTTCTGGCAAATAGTAATAAAAACAGTGAAAACAATAAGGGAATCTTGTGAAAGATAGTGTATTATGTTAAATCATCAGAGAATACAACTACTGGATGCTACGCTTAGAGACGGTGGATTAGGCCTTGAGGACGAATTCATCAATCATTTCAATGATGCGGTTTTCACCCAAGAAATGATTAGACATATTGCAGGCCTTTTGGTAGATTCAGGTGTTGACATCGTTGAACTCGGGTCCATTCATCCCCTCGGTGATGACCACAGCATGTTCTCAAAATTCCATTATCTGGAACAATTGTCCGAAATCATTCCTTCACCTCGCACTACAAATCAAATGTATGTGGGGATGTATGTCGGGCCGGATACCCCTGACGACAAGGTTGTCGCACACAATGAGTCTCTCTTGGATGGAGCTCGTGTCATTTTACGTTATTCTCAACTACAGAAATCGCTTGATTTCTGTGAAATGTTAGCGGAAAAAGGCTACAAAGTGTTTATTCAGCCCATGCTGACGATGAGGTATTCTGAAAAAGAGCTGCAATTAATCGTTGAAACAGCCAATAAGATAAATGCATATGCCCTGTACTTCGTGGATAGTTACGGATACATGATGGAAGAAAACGTGAAGTATTTCTTCCAATTTTATGATTCTTCGCTGAAGCCGGACATCAAGATCGGTTTTCATGCACATAACAATATGAATCTGGCTTTTGCAAATGTGCTGACTTTCCTGTCAATTCCTTCTGAAAGGAAAATCATTGTGGATTCATGTGCGACTGGGATGGGGCAAGGTGCTGGAAACCTGCAGACCGAATTGATCCTTCCCTATTTGAACCAGCATTTTGGGAAAAGGTACAATTTTGATCCGATATTGCAAATATGCGAACTGCTGGATGAGACCTATGATAACCGCACCACCTGGGGATACTCCGTTTTCCGCGCCTTGCCTGCCATTTACAGGACCGCATATAAATATGCTGTGGTTTTGCGTAAAAAGCACAAACTTTCCTATTGCCAGATCAATGAGATATTACGACAGATGCCCGATCAGCTTCGCCCGCAATATACACCCGACAATCTCGAAAAAGTATATGATGCATATTTGAAACAAAAGAACAAAGCATGACGGTTGCAGAATACATAGTAGAACATTTGATAAACATCGGGGTGACGGATTTGTTCGGAATACCGGGCGGTGTGGTTCTTGATTTCTTGTATGCCGCCGAAGCCCGCAAGCCGATCATCACGCCTCATTTGACTTATCATGAGCAGACGGCTGGTTTTGCTGCATGTGGCTATGCACAATCCAGCGGCAAGTTGGGAGTTGCATACGCGACCAAAGGGCCTGGCTTCACCAACCTCCTGACCCCAATGGCCGATGCCTATTATGATTCCATTCCTGTTCTTTTTATCACGTCGCATTCTGCAGCACCATCTCCCAAAGGCATCCGTACGATGACGGATCAGGAGATGGACACTTGCGACGTTGTCAGGTCTTTCACCAAATATGCGGTACGCATCGACACGATAGAAGATGTTGTCCCACAAGTAAGCAAGGCTTGCCTTGCTGCTATTGGCGGCCGCAAAGGCCCTGTGTTTGTTGATGTCAATACAAAGTTATGGAATGAGCCCCTTCCTGTTGGGTCTTTTCGTGCTGTAGCAACGGAAGAAATGCTTGATATGAGCATGGATGACACCATAAGTCAGATACGTGCGGCAAAACGCCCTGTCATCTTAATTGGTGACGGCATTAATCAGGCGGATGCACGAAATGATTTCAGAGAATTGTCCAAAAAGTTGAATCTGCCGATCGTTTCCAGCAGATTCACGCACGACATTGTCGGATATATGCCAAACTACTATGGATATGTCGGCAGCCATGGCATCCGCTGTGCAAACTTCATCCTTTCCAAAGCGGATTTGATCATCGCTTTGGGAAACCGCTTGAATTTCCCCGTCCATTCTCCAAGTTATGAGCCCATTGTCAAGCAAGCTAAAATCATCCGATATGAGATTGACGAAACGGAGCTTTTGCGGGACATTCCTAATTCCCAGCCATATGTTACGGACATTCAGCATCTCATCAAGAAATTGGTGACAAACAACTATGATTTTGGCGATCATTCGGAATGGATGAGGACCTGTGACTATCTTTACGAAGAACTGAAGAATGAGGATTGTCCGGATGTCGTTTTATCTATAGCATCCTTGTTGCATAATATTCCTGAAGACTCTATTCTTGTCACAGACATTGGAAACAATGAGTTTTGGGTGTCACGCGCCTGTGTGTTGAACCGGCAAAAGAACAGGACCCTGTACAGCAAGTCATTTTGTGCATTGGGCAACGGATTGGGCAAGGCGATCGGTGCCTACTATGCCACCCGCAAACCCGTTGTCTGCTTCATTGGAGACCAAGGCCTGCAAATGAACATCCAGGAACTGCAAAATATTGTCCAGAACAACCTGCCGATCACCGTCGTTTTGCTGAACAACCAGACATCCGGCATGATCAGGGACAGGGAAATACACCGCTATAAGGGAAAATGTGTGCATACGACCAAGGATTCGGGTTACGTCACTCCTAATTTTGAGAGAATTGTCAGGGAATATGGATTGGACAGCTCACATTTTATTGAACTCTCTGTTGACGGGAACCTTGAACTTTCGCCGCAGCTTCCCAAGGGCAATCCTGTTCAAAAAATGACGCCGCTTCTTGAAGAAACGAAATATGAAAAATTAAATGAACTATAAGATGAACACATTTGAAAACAAGACGGTTCTTGTCACCGGTGCCACGGGGTTACTTGGCTCCCATCTCGTAAAAAGGCTTTTGGGAGTCGAGGGCTGTCGTATTATAGCATTGGGCAGAAACCTTGCAAAACTGCAAGACGTTTTTGACGGTTACAAAGGTGTTGGAACGCTGATACTTGCGGAAGGGGACGTGTCAGAGGGCTTGTCCGGCTCGGATTATGATTACGATTACATCTTCCATGCCGCCGGTCCCATAGCAGGCGATATTATCCGCGACTACCCGGTCAGTGTGATCAAGCCCAATATCGTGGGAACAATTAATATTTTGGAATATCTCAGACAACGGAGGGAGAAATCTGGTCGTGAGGGCTGCCTGGTCGTGTTCTCGTCAGCCACTGTCTATGGCAACACCGACAACGGACGTCGTGTTTCGGAAGAAGAGACCACCGTCGCCTTCAGTTTGGATGCCGGCAACGCTCCCTATTCCGAATCAAAACGGATGGTGGAGGTTATTGCACGCTCCTATCAAAAACAGTATGGGCTGGATGTGAAAATAGCCCGCTTCAGCTATCTTTACGGCTATAGCAAACATGCACCCAACACGGCGTTTTATGAGTTTATAAACAAGTCGCAGCACGGGGAGGATCTACTTCTTAACAGCAATGTTGCTCCACGCCGGGATAACATCTTTGTGGATGACGCTATTGACGGCCTGCTATGTCTTTGCGAGAAGGGCGTTCCCGGCGAACCCTACAACATCTCTTCCTGTGGCGACAAAGGGAACTTTGCCGCTATAGATGAGATTGCCGATGTTATTGCAGACACTGCCAATAAAAATATAAACGGCATCAACGTGACGGTGTCATTCCGGGAAAAATTTCAAGAAAGAAAGCCGGGTCTGATGCTCGACAACAATAAAATCAAAGCCTTGGGCTGGATTGTCCGCAACAGTTTGGCGGAAGGAATCGAAAAAACTTTCAAGGAGTATTTATCGTCAGCCCACGCCTCTGGAAAAAAGAATAACATTTAAATCATATTGATAATATGAACAGTGTAGAATTAGCAAAAAAAATCAGGCTGGTAACAGCAGAAATGGTCTATAAAGCCAGTGCGTCCCACATCGGCGGTGCATTGTCAATGGCCGACATTCTTGCAGTACTATATGCGGATGTGCTGCAATTTGATCCGAATAATCCTTCAGATGACAACCGTGACCGGTTCATTTTGTCAAAGGGGCATACCTGTGCGTCATATTATGCCACTTTGGGAATTATGGGCTATTTCCCGATGAGCTATTTGGATGGATTTGCCCAGGAAGGGAGTCTTCTGTTGGAACACACCTCTCACTATGTTCCCGGCGTGGAGCTGTCCACCGGGAGTCTTGGTCACGGACTGCCGGTTGGGTGTGGCATCGCATACGGTGCAAAGAAACTTCATAAAAATTACCGCACCTATGTGATTGTAGGTGACGGCGACATGGAGGAGGGTTCCAATTGGGAAGCGCTTCTTCTGGGTGCGCAACTGAAACTTGACAATCTTTGTCTGATTATAGACTACAATAAAATACAGTGTTTTGGGCGTACCAATGAAATCATCAATCTTGAACCTTTCAAGGAGAAGTTAGACGCATTCAACTGGAATTGTATTGAATTGGACGGCCACGATCATGACGCCTTGCGAAATGCCTTTAAAGAAGCGGAACAGACAAAGGGAAAGCCCACTGTGATTTTGGCAAATACGATTAAAGCAAAGGGATGGAAATCAATGGAGGACACTTTGTTTTCACATTACCATTCACCCAACGACGAAGAATATAAACAATTAATGGAGGATCTTTCAAAATGAGAAAAGCATTTGTAAATCAGTTGGTTGAAGAAGCCAAACATAACGATAAGATATTCCTTCTTACAGGAGATCTCGGATTCCATGCCCTTGAACCCTTTATTGAGGCATATCCTGACCGATTCCTCAATTGTGGAATTAACGAACAGGCGATGATTGGGTTGGCCGCTGGCCTTGCGATGGGCGGTTTCAACGTGTACATCTATTCCATAGCGAACTTTCCCAGTCTGCGGTGCATAGAACAGATACGCAATGATGTTGCCTACCCGAAATTGAATGTCAAGATAGTGTCTGTGGGTGTAGGGTTTGCCTACAGTGCCCTGGGAGCCTCGCATCAGGCTACGGAAGATATGGGAATGATGCGTGCCATCCCGAACATGGTGATTTGCACCCCTTGTGACCCTTCCGAGACGACACAAATCATCGCGATGTCCGCCAAGTATGATGGCCCCATGTATTTGCGTCTCGGGAAAGCAAGAGAAAAGGAGGTGTTTGAAAAAGTTGATGAATTCGAAATAGGAGATTTCCACGCATATCAGGAATCCGACACCCCCAATGCCCTCTTCGTCTCCGGCTCGATTGCGGATTATGCTGTAAATTGGATAAAAGAGAATCAAATCAGCACAGCCATTTATAGTGTGCCCTTCGTTAAGCCAATCAATCAATCCCAATTGAAAGAGATTATTACACGCCATTCGAATATTGTGGTTTTGGAAGAACATCAGTTGTCCTGTGGCTTAGGATCTGCCATTGTGGAACAGGCCAACGACATGTTCGCAAACGGAATGATTCCCGAATACCCAAAAATTCACCGTATCGGCATTCACGACCTTTTCCTCCATGTCTGTGGAACGACTCCCTCTTTGAGAGAAAAAGCATTTCTGACATTGGATAAAGGGCTTTTCGTTTGATTTCCATATTCATTGGTTGAACTGTAAGAAGATTATATTAAAAACAAAAACATGAAAAAAATCAGCATCCTGATTCCCTGCTATAACGAAGAGGAGAACGTCGTGCCTATCAGCAAGGCAATTGTAGAAGAACTGAATAAAAGTCTGCCGCAGTACGACTACGAAATTATCTTCATTGATAATGATTCGCAGGACAACACCCGTCCGCTACTGCGTGAGATCTGCAAGCAGAATCCAAAAATCAAGGCCATCTTCAATGCCAAGAACTTCGGACAACACAACAGCCCATACTATGGCATGTTACAGACCAACGGCGACTGTACCATAATGATGTGTTGTGACTTTCAGGATCCCATTGAGATGATTCCAAAAATGGTGGCCGAGTGGGAAAAAGGGGCGAAGATTGTCTCCTGCATCAAGACCAAGAGCAAGGAGAATCCCATTATGCGCTTTTTCCGCACCATCTATTATAAAATCATCAAGAAAATGTCAGAGGTGGACCAAATAGAGCATTTTACAGGCTTTGGACTTTACGACAAATCTTTCCTTGATGTTATGCGTAACCTGAACGACCCCACCCCTTTCATCCGTGGCATTGTGGCCGAATTGGGATACAAGCGTGTGAACATTGAATACACACAAGCCAAACGGCGGGCAGGGAAAACGCACAACAACTTCTTCACCCTGTTCGACACGGCCATGCTCAGTTTCACCAGCTATACCAAGGTAGGACTGCACCTCATCACCATTGTGGGTATGATTCTTTCCGTCTTATCATTCCTTGCCGCCATCGTTTACCTGATTCTAAAACTGATATGGTGGAACAATTTCTCAGCAGGTGTCGCACCTTTGATTATCGCACTCTTTTTCTTCAATGCGGTGGAACTACTTTTCATCGGCTTCGTGGGTGAATATGTGATGAGCATCAACACCCGCGTGATGAACCGGCCGCTGGTGATAGAGGAGGAACGCATAAATTTTGATATCGACGAAAAAGAAAGTGAAAATAAATAATTGTCTCTATCATGAAAGAATTCTTCAAAAAAAACAAAAAAAATCCTTGGTTCTGGATTTTCATCGGCATTTGCTTGGCCGGACTGATTGCACTGCCTCTTATGAGCAAACAAGCCGGCAACTCCGGTGATGAGCATTTCCATCTGGAACAAGCCGAACACGTTTACGACTACTATGCTACAGGCGGAAAAGACAGCACCGCAGCAGTCGTGACTCCGGATTGGAATCTTCCATACTATGGACAAGTGGTGGACAACTTCGCCTATTTCATCACCAAAACATTCCATATCGATGAAATATACGATGCGCGCCATTTCATCAACAGCATATTCGGCTGGTTAGCCATGTTTTTTGCGGCATTAATCGCCTATCGCATCGCCGGCTGGCGCGCCGCGGTGTTCACTTTTGTGCTGATATTTCTTTCCCCAAGATTCTTGGGCCATTCTTTCAACAATCTGAAAGACTTGCCGTTAGCCACGGGAACAATTTTCGGGATATACTGTCTTACCCGATTCCTGCAGGAATTTCCCAAAATCAAATGGAGTACCGCCATACTGTTTGCCATCTCCATCGGTCTTGCCACCAGCGTCCGTTTCGCAGGCATACTGATTGTCGCCTATTTCGGACTCTTCGGCATCATGATGTATCTCAAACGGAACTGGAAACCAGGATTATTCAAAAAAGAGAGCGGCCGCGAACTCGGGACTTTGGCAGCCTGGGGCGTGGGCATCTCCTTGGTGGGTATCCTCCTCACAGTCCTGGCTTGGCCTCTCCTGCTGAAACACCCTGTCAGCAACTTCAAGGCCGTCTTTGAAAACATGTCCGCCTTCCCCACCTCCATCCGCCAGCTCTTTGAGGGCAACATGCAGTGGTCAGACTACCTGCCGTGGTACTATACCCCCAAATACATTCTGATGACCATACCCATCGCCGTCATCATAGGCGTGATTCTGTTTTTCATATTCTGCTGGCACAAACGGGAAGACCGCTTCTGGTCGTTCCTGATTTTCTTCACCTTCTTTTTCCCCGTGTTTTGGATTGTCTATACCAAGGCCAACGTCTATGGCGGCTGGCGCCACGCCATGTTCTCGTATCCGCCCATGGTGGTGGCTGCAGGATTAGGTTTCAATGGTTTGGTGAATTGGGTTGAACGGCTGTTGAAAACAACTCCGGAACCGTCAACAGATGGCAATGGCACGGATGATGGTAAAGAGGGGGCACGCCACGGCTCTACGAAGGGCATTATCGTCAATGTTGCCAGCGTGGTGATATTGCTGGCACTGCTCATCGGCCCCATCCGCCATATCATCGCCAATCACCCCTACGAGTACGTCTATTTCAACGAACTGGTAGGCGGGACCAAAAAGGCGCTCGGTCAATATGAGCTGGACTACTACTACCACTCCACCCGCGAGGCTTCCGAATGGATCATCGCCAACGCACCCAAGAAAGCCGACGGCTCCAAAACCATCGTGGGTTCTTGGCATCCCGCTTCCGTCAGATATTTCTTCGAAAAAGATACGACACACTTCCAGACTATTTTCATCCGTTGGTACGAGAAAGAAAATTCGGATTGGGACTATGCCATCTTCACCGTTACCGGCATCGCCCCCGAATATCTTCGCAGTTCACACTTCCCGCCCAAGAACACGGTCAAGACCATCGACGTGGACGGTGTGCCCATCTGCATCATCCTCAAACGTGAGGACAAGAGTGACTTCCAGGCTTCCAAATTAAAGAACAGTAACCAACTCGACTCCGCCATCCTGCTCTACCATCAAGCTTTAGCCTTGGATCCCGACAATCTTGGCGCCCTCCTCGGCATCGGCGAGTGCTATGTGCGCACCAACCGCCCCGACAGCGCCTTGGTCTACCTCAACCACTACCATGAAATCGATGCAGAGTCTGAAATGGCAAACTACATGCGCGCCTACGCCCACGTTTACAAACAAGACATCCAAGGCGCCCTCGACATCCTGCACAACATCGAGGAACACAATCCGAAATACGCCGGCGCCTACAACCTTGCCATCAATCTATACCTCCAACAACGCGACTTCACCAACGCCAAAAAACAATTCATGAAAGTCATCGACGTCGACCGCATGGATGACAGCTTTGTAAAACTCTGGCTCCAATACTGCCAAGCACAGAACATCGACCAAAACAACGCCTACCGACAACTCTACAAGGCCATGGCCAAGAGCTACGAGAAGCGCGGCATGAAGGAACAGGCCAAACAGTATCGCGAATACGCCGGATTGAAGAACTAATGTGAAATGTGGAATTAGGAGTTGACCTGCCATATCAATTCCTAATTCCCGATTTCCACAACTTCTAACTTATTAAAAATCCCCTGTTTATAAAAAAGAACACCCTGCGAGGATACGACAGTATTTCCGCTGTATTTTTGCACGTTGATATGTTATTGCCCCATCATGAAGAAAATTAGCACTATCCTTATTGCATTGTTTGTCACCACATTATTCACTGGCTGCGTGACAAAACAGAAATACGTTGAACTCCAGAACGATTACAAGCGCTGCCAAGACGACTTGACATACGCCAATTCTGAGAACCTCAACTCCACCAACTCCAACAAACAGCTTACTGCAGATCTGAACACGCAGATGCTTAAGGTGCAGCAGTTGGAGAAAGACACGCTCACCCTGTCGCGCCGATTGCGCCAATCGGAACGCGATCTGGCCAAAGCCACCCGTGATTATGACGAACTGCTCAAGAACTTCGCCCAGCAGAATGCCTCGAACCAAAACCAGATGAACAAACTGTTCGGCGACCTCGACAAGGCCAAGGACGACCTTGTTGCCAAACAAGCATTGCTCAAAGCACAACAGGACTCCCTTGAAGCAGCCAAGACTGTGCTGGCCGCAAAAGAGGCCCGTATCAACGAAATGCAAAGCATCCTCGACCAAAAAGATGCCGAAGTCAAGGCCCTGAAAAACAAGGTCAGCGCCGCCCTCAAGGGTTTCGAAGGCAGCGGCCTCAATGTCATGGAAAAAGATGGCAAGGTCTATGTCTCCATGGACGAGAAATTGCTGTTCGCCTCCGGTAGCTGGAACATCAACGAGCAGGGTCTCAAGGCCATCAAACAACTGGCCGGGGTGCTGGAGACTGAAAAGGAGATTTCTGTCCTTATCGAAGGCCATACCGACAACGTGCCCTATCGTGGGAGCGGCCAAGTGAAAGACAACTGGGATCTCAGCGTGCTGCGTGCCACCGCCGTGGTGAAGGCTATTCTGGCCAGCGGCGAGATCGACCCCGTACGACTTTCCGCCTCCGGACGCAGCGAATATCTGCCCGTCAACAGCAATGACAATGCCGAGGCACGCGCTAAAAACCGTCGTACCGAAATCATCCTCACCCCCAACCTCGACAAACTTTTCGAGCTGATACAGAACAACTAAGATGCAATTCGCCGACACACTGCTCACCTGGTACGCCGACAACAAGCGCGCGTTGCCGTGGCGCGGCGAACATGACCCCTACAAAATCTGGGTCTCCGAGATTATCCTGCAACAAACCCGCGTGCAACAAGGGTGGGACTACTACCTGCGCTTTGTCGACGCTTTCCCCACCGTCGCTGCGCTGGCAGCGGCCTCCGAGGAGGATGTCCTCCGTCTTTGGCAAGGTTTGGGCTACTACACGCGCGCACGCAACCTGCATGCCGCCGCCCTGCAAATCGTCACAAGACATCATGGCGCCTTTCCCGACAACTATGAAGAAATCCGCGCCCTCAAGGGCGTGGGCGACTACACGGCAGCAGCCATCGCTTCCATCGCCTTCGGCCTGCCCTACCCTGCCGTGGATGGAAATGTGTTGCGGGTCACTGCCCGGATATTCGGTATCGCCGACGACATCGCCGCACCCCAAACCCGTAACGCCATCACAAAACGCTGCGCCCAACTCATCGACACCAGACATCCCGGCCATTTCAACCAAGCCATGATGGAACTCGGCGCCATTACCTGTCTTCCCCAAAAGCCAAAATGCGACGAGTGCCCCTTCCGTCACGAATGCCACGCCGCCCTCCACAACCTGACTGACGTATTGCCCGTCAAGAACAACCGCATTGCCAAACGCGACCGATTTTTTCATTTCTTTTTACATATATATAATAATAGTGTCATCTTGGAAAAACGAACGGGACAAGACATCTGGCGAAATCTTTATCAATTCCCACTGCAAGAAACGCCATCCGACACAACCCTGACTGACGGCACCTGCATTGCAAAACTGCGCGAGGTGCTCACGCATCAAATCATCCACGCAAATTTCTATGCCATACCAGAAAAGTCGACACCTGCCGTACGTGAAAACCAATTACTGGTGTCCTTGGAACGGCTCGGTGATTATCCCATGCCGAAAGTGATGGTGCAGTTTCTGAAACAACATTCTATTTGACGACATAATGACAAACCAGGACGAACATTTCATGAAAATGGCGTTAGCCGAGGCTCAGGCCGCCATGGACGAAGACGAGGTTCCCGTGGGAGCCGTCGTGGTGCTGAACGACAAAATCATAGCACGCGGGCACAACATGACCGAAATGCTGCACGATGTGACAGCTCACGCTGAAATGATTGCCATCACGGCTGCAAGCAGCGCCTTAGGGGCAAAATATTTGAAAGGATGCACACTTTATGTGACGTTGGAGCCTTGCGTGATGTGTGCGGGTGCCATCGCCCACTCTCAAATCGAGCGCCTGGTGTATGGCGCCGACGACCCCAAAAAAGGCTATACTTTGCTCAACGCCCCCGTATTTCCCACGAAAATGAAGGTGGAGAAAGGTCTCCTGCAAGAGGAGTGCGCCCGATTATTGGTGAATTTTTTTCAGGAAAAAAGATAAAAAAAAGCGGAATGTTGCATGCAACACTCCGTTTTTCTCAAGTGACCCCTGCAGGATTCAAACCTGCAACCTTTTGATCCGTAGTCAAATGCTCTATTCAGTTGAGCTAAGGGGCCGTTGCTTTTTTCAAGCGCGCAAAAATACATTTTTTTTCATATACTGTACATGAAAAAAAATTTTTTTGTTTATGTTTTTTGATATTGAAAAAAGTGTATTTTTGCAGCCTCGAAAAACGAATGGTACTGAGCTATGGTGTAACGGTAGCACTACAGATTTTGGTTCTGCCTGTGTAGGTTCGAATCCTGCTAGCTCAACTGAAAACGAACTCTCACCCACGGGTGGGAGTTTTTTTATACGAATAACAGGTTATTTTGCAATATATCAACAAATTATAAAACAGAAAACTCAATTCCAAAGTTATGAAACCAACGGAAGAACATGTAAACTTAATTGACACCTTCTCCGATTTCAAGGAGTCGAAAAGCATTGACAGAGAAACCTTGATGCACATTCTTGAAGATGTGTTTCGCGCAGCGCTTGTCAAGAAATACGGCCCGGACTCGCAATTCAACGTTATTGTCAACGTGGATATGGGCGACCTTGAAATTCAACACACGCTGACGATCGTGGAAGATGGCAATGTTAAGGACGAAGCATTGGAAATCGCGTTGTCGGACGCCATCAAGATTGAGCCGGACTTCGAAGTAGGAGAAGAGCTTGTGGAGAACATCAAGCTGACAGATTTCGCCCGTCGCGAGATTTTGGCCCTGCGTCAAAACCTGAGTGCCAAGATTGCAGAATATGAAAAGGACGTCATCTACAAAAAATACGAGCATCGCATCGGCGAGATCATCACAGGTGAGGTCAACCAAGTTTGGCGCAAGGAGATTCTCGTGTACGATGAAGACAATGTGGAACTGGTGTTGCCGAAGTCGGAACAAATTCCGGCTGACCGCTACAAGAAAGGCGACACGCTGACGGCCGTGGTGGCACGCGTGGATGTTCAGTCCTCCACTCCGCGCATCATCATCTCCCGCACCTCCCCCATGTTCCTTGAGCGACTCATGGAGGCCGAGATTCCCGAAATCCTGGATGGTCTCATCACCATCAAGAATGTGGTGCGCGCTCCGGGCGAGCGTGCCAAAGTGCTTGTCGAGTCTTTTGACGACCGCATCGACCCTGTCGGCGCCTGTGTCGGAATGAAGGGAAGCCGCATCCACAGCATCGTGCGCGAACTGCACAACGAGAACATCGACATCATCAACTATACCTCCAATCCCGTACTGCTCATCACCCGCGCACTCAGCCCTGCCCTCGTTTCCGACATCAAAATCGACGAGGAACAAAAAATGGCCAACGTCTACATGAAATCCGACCAAGTGTCACTCGCCATCGGCAAAGGCGGCTACAACATCAAGCTCGCCTCCAAACTCTCCGGCTACGAAATAGACGTCTTCCGTGACGATATTGAACAGGAAGAGGACGTGCCTTTGACAGAATTCGCCGACGTCTTCGACAATTGGGTCATCGACCAATTCATCGGCATCGGCTGCGATACGGCCAAAAGCGTGCTCGCCATCAACCGCGAAGAGTTGGTCAAGCGCACCGACCTCGAGGAAAAGACTGTGGACGAGATGATTGCCGCCGTACAAGAAGAACTTGGACTGCTGAAAGACGACATACACCTGGTGGAATTCGCCGACTATTTCAACGACTACGATGTCATCGACAAATTCATCAGAATTGGCTGCGACAGCGCCAAAAAAGTTCTTGACACCCGCCGCGAAGATTTAGTCGCCCGCACAGGTCTAGACGAAAATGTTGTAGACGAAATGATTGCCGCCGTTACAAAAGAATTAGAATTTATGAGAGAGGATCAGGAAGCCAACAACGGCAATGCCTAAATCCCATCACCAACAAGTCTGACGACATTCAACTATCCGGATAACACGCCCAAAAACAATCGCAAATAACATTAAAAGTCAATATGCCAGAGGAAAATACAAGAAAAATACCACGCTTAGGCAAAGCCGCCGCTGAATTCAACGTGTCCATCAGCACCATCACTGCCTTCCTCAAAAAGAAGAATTTTGATATTGAGGAAAAAACGACCAGCAAACTCACCGAAGAAATGTATGATATCATCTTCCAGGAATTTGCAGGAGAAAAAGCCGTGAAGGCAGAAGCTGACAAAATTGACATCGGGACCTTTAGTGCCAAGGCCAAGTCGGAGAGCAACAAAACCAAAGGTACCAAGACGGTGGAGACTCATGACAACCCTGCTCAGGAAAATGTCGATGAGAGTGCTCTCATCATCAAGAAAGTCAATATTATAGAATCTCCCCAGCATATTGAGACCGAGATTCCGTCACCCAAGGTCGTGGGCAAGATCGACTTGGAACCCGCCAAGGTGGAACAGCCCGAAGCCGAGTCTGAAACAAAACCGCAACCGGAAAACCAGCAGGAAACGGAGCCTAAAATCACGACTCCAGAAACCAAAAAAGTGCCCGAACATATCGAGACTGTTGTCACGCCATTGGAACAGCCCAAAGTGATTGACAAAATCGACCTTTCCGCACTCAACCCCAAGAAAAAGAAAGGCGAAAAGAAGCGTGTCGAGACCTCTCTTCCGAAACAAACCGAGGAGCCTGTCCAAGAACAAGAGGCCGAGAAGACTCCTGCCGAGCCGGAGAAACCCAAACCCTCCATTTTCCCGGAACGGAAAGTAGATCTTATAAAGACGGAAATTCCCAAATTGGCCGGTCCCAACGTCATCGGCAAAATCGAATTGCCCGACGAGAAGAGCAAGAGCAAGGACGACAAGCGCAGCGAAGACAAGAAGAAGCGCAAGCGCAAGAGGATACTCAAACAGACCGGCAAGCCTGTAAGCAATGCCGTTCCTTCCCAAAAGAAAGAAGACAAGAAGGGCAAAGCCGAAGTGGAGAAGGTGGAGATTTCAGCCGAGGACATTCAACGCCGCATCAAGGAGACCAAGATGCGCTTAGAGCCTACCGGCAAAACCAAGGCCGCCAAGCGCCGCAAGGAGAAACGCCAGCTTATTCACGAGCGTATCGAGGAGCAAGAACTTCTGGAAATCGAAAACCAGAAGATTCTCAAAGTCACGGAATTCCTCACAGCCAACGAACTGGCCACAATGATGAACAAACCCGTAACAGAAATCATTGCCACCTGTATGAGCATCGGACTTTTCGTCTCCATCAACCAGCGTCTCGATGCCGAGACCATCTCGTTGTTGGCAGAAGAGTTCGGGTTCCAAGTGGAGTTCATCGGTGCCGATGCAGAAGATGGCAGCGAACAAGACCAGGAGGATGCTCCCGAGGATTTGGTGCCGCGCCATCCCATCATCACTGTGATGGGTCACGTGGACCACGGCAAGACCTCCTTGCTCGACTACATCCGCAAAACGAACGTCATTGCCGGCGAGGCCGGCGGTATCACGCAGCATATCGGCGCATACGAAGTATCGCTGAGTGACGGACGCAAAATCACTTTCCTTGACACGCCGGGTCACGAGGCTTTTACGGCTATGCGTGCCCGCGGTGCCAGAATCACCGACCTTTGTATCATTGTGGTTGCAGCCGACGATGCCGTCATGCCGCAAACCATCGAAGCCATCAACCACGCCCAAGCCGCTGGTGTGCCCATGGTTTTCGCCATCACCAAGATTGACAAGCCGAACGCCAACCCCGAAAGAATTCGCGAGGAATTGGCCAACATGAACATCCTCGTCGAAGACTGGGGTGGCAAGTACCAATGTCAGGAAATCGATGCCAAACATGGCACCAATGTGAACGAACTTCTGGAAAAAGTGTTGTTGGAGGCCGAGATGCTTAATCTGACAGCCAACCCCAACCGTCACGGCGTGGGTGCCGTCATCGAGTCGTCGCTCGACAAGGGTCGCGGCTATGTGGCCAAAGTGCTGGTGCAAAACGGCACTCTGTCTGTAGGCGATCCCATCTTGGCAGGCAGCTGCTTCGGCAAGGTCAAGGCCATGTTCAACGAACGTAACCAACCCATCAAGTCTGCCGGTCCCGCCACACCCGTGCTATTGCTCGGACTGAACGGTGCCCCGCAGGCTGGTGACAGCTTCAAGGTGTGCGAAACCGAACAGGAAGCGCGTTCCGTGGCCACCAAGCGCGCCCGTCTTGCCCGCGAAATGGGACTGCGCACCCAAAAGCACATCACCCTCGAAGAAATCGGCCGTCGCATTGCCATTGGCGACTTCAAGGAACTCAACATCATTGTTAAGGGCGACGTGGACGGCTCCGTGGAAGCTCTGTCGGGCGAATTGCTCAAGCTCTCCACCGAACAGGTGCAAGTCAACGTCATCCACAAGTCCGTGGGTGCCGTCACCGAGACGGATGTCATGCTGGCCACCGCCTCCAACGCCTTGATCGTGGCATTCCAGGTGCGTCCCACCGCTGGCGCGCGCAAAGCAGCCGAAGCCGAGCAAATCGACATCCGCACCTATTCCATCATCTACACCGCCATCAACGAGATCAAAGAGGCTATTGCAGGCATGCACTCCCCCGAGATCCGCGAGAAAGTAGTCTGTAACATCGAGGTCCGCGAGGTCTTCCACATCTCCAAGGTCGGCAACGTGGCCGGCTGTATGGTGCTCGACGGCAAACTGCAACGCAACACCCGCATCCGTCTCATCCGCGACGGTATCGTCATCTACACCGGAAAACTCGGATCCCTGCGCCGCTTCAAAGACGATGTCAAGGAGGTGGTCTCCGGACAAGACTGTGGTCTCAACATCGACGGCTGCAACGACATCAAGATCGGCGATATCATTGAGGGCTACGAAGAGTACGAAGTTGCCTATAACGAAAACAAATAATCTCCAATTATGGCTGACAACAAATTATATAAGATAGGCATTACCCACGGCGACATCAACGGTGTGGGATATGAGGTCATTATCAAAGCGTTGTACGACAACAAAATCATGGAGTTGTGCACCCCGATTGTCTATGGGCTCTCCAAAGCCGCATCCTATCATCGCAAGAATCTGGATCTCCAGGATTTCACATTCCAATATGTCAAGAGTGCAGAACAAGCATCCCTGAAGCGTCCCAGTCTCATCAACCTGCTTGAGGAAGAGGTCAAGATCGAGTTAGGCACTTCCACCAAGCTGGCTGGCCAGATGGCCGAGCGCGCTCTTTACGCCGCCGGCCGCGACCTCAAGAACAAAAACATCGACGCCATCGTCACCGCACCCGTCAACAAGGACAACATCCAGTCCGACAAGTTCAACTTCCCGGGACAGACGGAGTTTTTTGAACACTATTTCGGTGGCAAAGACAAGGCTATGATGATGATGGTGGCCGAGAACTTGCGTGTAGGCTTCGTCACCAACCACCTGCCCATCGGCAAGGTAGCGCAATCTATCAACAAAGAGATTATTGGGCAGAAGTTGCAAATCCTGCATCATTCCCTCAAACAGGACTTCGGAGTGAACAACCCGAACATTGCGGTGCTTTCGTTGAATCCACACTGCGGCGACAACGGTTTGCTCGGCAACGAAGAGAAGGATATCATCACGCCCGCCATCGAACTCGCATTCCAGAACCACATCAATGCTTTCGGTCCTTTCCCCGCCGATGGTTTCTTTGGCACCGGCTCCTACCGCAAGTTTGATGCCGTGTTAGCCATGTATCACGACCAAGGCATGCTGCCTTTCAAGATCCTCGGCACTGAAGGCGTGAATTTCACTGCCGGCCTGCCCATCGTGCGCACATCGCCAGCTCATGGTACGGCATACGACATTGCAGGCAAAAATGTCGCCAATGGACAATCCATGCGCAATGCCATCTACTTGGCCATTGACATTCTAAGGAATCGGGAACAATACGCCCAATAAGCGCCAACTGCTCCTATTTCTGTTTTAACTTGACAACTACAATCTCGCCTGACGTTCCGATACGAACCGGTGCGCCAGACCCTCCCAAACCGGCGGTCACGTAGCAATGCGTGCCGCCCATGTTTTTATAACCGTAGTAGAGTTTGCCATTGATAAGTCCCTCCACACGCTGTTTCACATTCATCGGGAATAACTGACCGTTATGGGTATGTCCAGAAAACTGCACGTCCACACCATATTGATGCGCCACACGCATGTTGTCGGGACGATGGTCGAGGAGAATGAGCGGCAATGATTCAGGCACGTTGGCCACCAGCTCTCCCAAGGACTTGCGCGGATAAACACGGGAGGTGTCTGCGCGCCCGGCAAGGACCAAAGAATCCCCGACAACGACTGCTGTGTCGTTCAACAATTTTATTTTCATATACTTGAAAAGTTGTGCCACACGCGGATCCTTATTATAGGAGATCTCATGGTACGACTCATGATTTCCATGGATAGCATACACCCCGTATCTCGGGTGCAGTCGTCGCAAAACATTGGCATACTCCATCGGGGAAATGTCGCGCCAATTGACCACAAATTGGTCGCCCACCATCAACACCAAATCCGGTTTCATGGCATTGATGGTGTCCACGTGACGCCGCATCACATCAGCGGACATCGTGCCAAGATGCATATCGCTGATCACCACGATTTTCCACTCGGGCACAGGTTTGTCAATCTCCAGAGTCAACTCTTTCACCTTGGGTTGTGTGAAATGGTAAAGCCCGTACACCAGCAACGCACAAACAAAAAGGAATGTAAAGAGCGCGTATCCGCGCTGTATGGACAACATGCGCGGGGCAAGCCATTCACGCAACGGCTTGATCCAACTGGAGACCACTCGAAAAAGGGTGAACAACAATGTCAACAGGAAGACATAGAACACAAAGGTCATCCAAATGTACGCCACATTTTGGAAAGGAATGAACCAGCCGCCCAAATTGAAGAGGCGTAAATAGAGCGTCACAATGAAGAAAACAGACATCACTCCACCTAACCAACAGGCCGCCTTTCCCCATCGACTTTTTCCTGGGAAAATCTGCATCATCCTGAACAACACATAGATAACTGCAAGCAAATAGGCGCAGGTCACCAGCGTGTAATGGAAAAACCGAATAAGCATCTCAGTCAATATTTCGCCTATAACGAGAAATGTCACTTTTTATTTTTTCAAATATCTTCAGATGACAAAAATTTACGTACATTTGCAACCTTGAATTTTATCTCTTGAAAAATTCAAGAAAACCCCAGAAGAAAAACTCTCCATTAGAAAAAAACGGGTGTTTTAATTCGCTAATAAACAAAACCTTAGAAAAATATGAAAAGAATTCTCGCCATCAATCCGGGTTCCACCTCAACCAAGATTGCCATCTTCGAGGGCAATGAGCAGGTGTTCGTGAAAAACATCAAACACAGCACGGAAGAAATTTCCAAGTATGCTACCATCGCCGACCAATATCCATTCCGGCGCGACGTCATCATCGCCGAACTGGAAGCCCAGAAGATAGACCTGCACTCCATTGATGTCATCATGGGCCGCGGCGGTTTGATCAAGCCCCTGAAATCAGGTGTCTATAGAATCAACGACCTGATGATCGAGCATTTGAAAGCCGGATACAACGGGCAACACGCCTGCAACCTCGGCGGTCTCATTGCCAAGAGTCTGGCCAACGTCATCGGCCTGAAAGATGCCTACATCGCCGATCCTGTGGTTGTGGACGAGTTCAACGAGATCGCACGCATTTCGGGACATCCCGACTTTGAGCGCAAATCCATCTTCCATGCCTTGAACCAAAAGGCCATCGCCCGCATGTACGCTCGCGACAACAACAAGAAATACGAAGATTTGAACCTCATCGTCTGCCACATGGGCGGCGGTGTCAGTGTGGGCGCCCACGAAAAAGGCCGTGTCATTGATGTCAACCAAGCCCTTGACGGGGAAGGTCCCTTCTCACCCGAACGTTCCGGAACCCTCCCGATGAACCAATTCCTCGAAGCCTGCTTCAGCGGCAAGTACACCAAGCAGGACATGCAGAAAATCTTGGTCGGCAAAGGCGGATATGTCGGCTATTTCGGCAGCAACGACGCACTCGCCGTGGAGAAGGCCGCCATTGCCGGCGACCCCAAGGCCGAGCTGCTTGAAGAAGCTTTCGCCTATCAGGTGGCCAAGCAAATCGGCGAGAATGCCGTGGTTCTGAAAGGCAAAATCGATGCCATCATCCTGACCGGCGGCATCGCCTACGGCAAGCCCGTCATCAGACGCATCAAGAACTACATCGAATGGATCGCCCCCGTCGCCGTCTATCCCGGCGAAGACGAAATGGCCGCCATGGCCCTCAACGCCAACATGATCATCAACGGCGAAGTGGAAGTACAGGACTACCAGTAATGAGACTTGCACTCTACAGCCGCAAACGCGGCACGGAGGAACAAAAATTCGTACAAAACGTTGTCGAACACCTGCATTCCAGAGGGTTTGACTTGTTATTGCATGGCAACTGCGCCTATCCAGGCGGTTGCCATGCACTTTTCAACACCCACGACGAACTATCGCAACATGATGCCATCGACTGCATGGTCTCCATCGGTGGCGACGGCTCATTCATCGATGCCGCCAACCTCGTGGGCGACCTCAACATTCCGCTCGTTGGCATCAACACCGGCCGCATCGGCTTTCTTTCCGACATCAAGAAAGAGAACTATAAGGAGTGCTTCCAAATGCTTCTGGAGGGCAAATACAGCGTGGAGGAGCGTTTTTTGCTGCATGTGGACAGCAGCAGCCCGTTACAAGGGATGACCAACCCTTTTGTGGTCAACGACCTGACCATCCGCACCACGGATACCGACACCATCATCGCTGTGACCGTGCGCTCGGACGGGAAAATTGTGAACACGTATTGGGGCGACGGGCTTATCATGGCCACGCCGACCGGATCGACGGCATACTCGATGAGTTGCGGCGGCCCCATCCTGCACCCCCGTTCGCAGGTGATGGTGCTCACCCCCATCGCCTCCCACTCGCTCAATGTGAGACCTTTGGCCATTCCCGCCGACACAACCCTCCACGTGGAGGTGCAAACCCGCAGCGGCCAATACGCCCTCAACCTCGATTCCCAAAAATTCATCGTCGACGAAAACGTCAAACTCACTGTGAGCAAGGAACATTTCCACATCCGCACCCTCCAGCTTGAGCACAACAATTTCTACGAGGTCATCCGCGAAAAACTGCTCTGGGGAATCGACAAGCGCAACCGCTAATGACCCGCAAAACAGGAGCGGCATTATCAACAAAATCGTGTTTATTTTTTCTGCAAAAGAGGTCTTAAAAACCTCCTTTAAATGTTGTATTTTTGTGGCTCTGCATGAATTGTTTGCACCAGAATGAAAATTTTCCGACTTATCGCATCCATTGTACTCATTATCAGTGTTTTTACAGTAGTCGTTTTGGCTATTGTAAAAATGCCGAACCGCACATGCAGCAAATTGGAAGTGAATGTCCACACGCAAAATGAGAGCGTCATGCTGACACAGAACGACGTGGAAAAGATGTTGGCCAAAGCCGACATCGAGACTGTCGGGAAAAAAATGAAGGATGTGGATCTGGCGTCCATCACATCGCTGCTGAAAGCCAACCCCTACGTGCAGGAGATCAATTTTGTTCATTTTGCCGGCACAAAACTGGTGATCGACTACACTTTGCGAACCGCGCTGCTGCATGTGTACACCAACGATGGCGACGAATATTTTCTTGACCCGGAAGGCGCCCTGATGCCTTACACCCTGAAAATGACCGATTTCTTAGCCATCGCGAACGGCAGCATCCACCAGCACTACAAAAAAGGCGCCACAGCCAACAAGGAACTGACCCCAGTCCTTGAACTCGCCAAACTCATCGACCAGGATCCATTCCTGAAGAGCCAGTTCCGCCAAATATACCGCAACACGAACAACCAGCTGGAACTGGTCTCCACCATAGGCAATCAGATTGTCCTCTTTGGAAACACCGACAACGCCGAAGAGAAATTGGAGAACCTACGCCATGTATACCAACAAGGCATCCCCCGCAAGGGATTCGACCAATACGCCCAGCTTGACGTTCGCTTCAAAAACAGAATCATCGCCCAACACAGATAACATACCCTTATGGAGAACATCGACAACAACCTCATCGTCGGACTCGACATCGGCACCACCAAAATAGCCACCGTCATCGGCTATCGCAACGAAAAGAGCGGAAAGATTTCCGTCATCGGACACGGCGTCGCAGCCTCTTCCGGCGTGGAATTTGGAGAAATCCAAAACATCAACCGCACGGTCGACGGCATTGTGCAATCCAAGTCCATCGCCGAGCAACATGCCAACATGCAGATTCAGGACGCCTACGTGGGCATCGCCGGCCATCACATCAAGACCAACCTCTACAAGCATATCATCTACCGTTACGGCAACAACGACATCCCCATTTCCGACGAGGAGATCGACAACCTCAAGGCAGAAGTCTTCAAGGCAGCCGTGCCCCCAGGTGAGCAAATCGTCGACGTGATACCCCAACGCTACATCATCGACGACTCCCGGGAGACAAACTCCCCCGCCGGCGAACTCGGCAACTCCATCATGGGTATCTACCAACTGATCACCGGGCGCCAAAAGGAGGTGGACAAAATTCGCCTGTGCGGCAACAACTCGGGGACAAATTTCAAAGACATCGTCTTGGAGCCCATGGCCTCTGGCATCGCCTGCCTCACTGAAGATGAGAAGAAAAACGGCGTTGCATTGGTGGACATCGGCGGCGGCACCACCGACCTCATCATCTATATCGACGGCAGCCCCGTCTACACCAAGGTCATCGCCCTCGGCGGCAACGTCATCACCAGCGACATCGCGAAACTGTGCCAGATCTCCTTCGAGATGGCCGAGCAAATCAAAATCAAATACGGGACCTGCATCGTCAACAAAAGCAACGAGAACAACCTCATCACCATCCCCCGTCCCGAGCAAGAAGCCATACAGATCAGCGAGCCGTACCTCTCCAAGATCATCAATTGCCGCGTGCAAGAAGAGATTCTCAACACCATCAAGAAAGAAATCGAATATTCCGGTTACAAGAACAAGATTCTTAACATCGTGCTTACCGGTGGCGGCGCGAACCTGCGTCACATCAAAGAACTGAGCAAATTTGTGCTCCAGAAACCCACCCGCATCGGTTTCCCCGTCAACGGTTTCTCCGAAGACATCCCCACAGAACTCAAACAACCCATGTACGCCACCGCACTCGGACTTCTCAAATACGGCATCCTGGCCGAAGAGCACCTGCGCGTGAACACTGAAGACGAAGGAGTTGACACGACAGGTGAGACGAAGAGCCGCAATCTCTTCGGTGGCAAGAAAAAAGAAAAAGGCAGCGATCCCAAAAGGCCCAAAGAACCCTCCGGCGGCGGATGGGGCTTCTTGGAAAAAGTTCATTCCTGGCTGACCAATGCCCTCGAAGACTTACATTAATAGACAACAAAACCAAAACCTTAAGATAACCAACCTATTGTTTTAGAATTAAAAAAATCAAGATATGACTGACAGAATGGATTTTACACCTGATTACGGCGCACGCGAAAACTCCTCCATCATCAAAGTGATCGGCGTCGGCGGCGGCGGCAGCAACGCCGTGAAACACATGTACTGTGAAGGTATCGTGGGCGTGGATTTCCTCGTCTGCAATACTGACCAAGGCCATTTGAAAAACAACCCCGTGCCTGAAAAGCTCCTGCTTGGCAATGGCCTGGGCGCAGGTGCCAGACCTGAAATCGCCTGCCAACTGGCTACGGAAAGCAAAGACAAGATCCGCGAGTTCATCGGCGAGGAGACCAAGATGTTGTTCATCACCGCCGGCATGGGCAAAGGCACCGGCACCGGCGCCTCCCCTGTCATCGCCCAAGTGGCCCAGGAGATGGGCATCCTCACCATTGGCGTGGTCACCTATCCATTCCGCTTCGAGGCTAAAAACCGCCGCAAACTTGCCGACAAGGGCATCGAAGAACTCTCCAAGCACGTCGACTCCCTCATTGTCGTCAAAAACCAAAATATCCTCACCTACTACAAGGATCAAAACATGCTCAAGGCGTACAGTTACGCCGACGATGTCCTCAAGAATGCCGTCAAGTGCATCGCCGAGCTCATCACTGTGGACTATAGCCAGAACGTTGACTTCAACGACGTGCAAACCGTCATGAAAGACAGCGGCAAGGCCATGCTCGGCCTAGCCGTCGCAAGCGGCGAGGACCGCGTGGAACAGGTGGTCAAGGACGCCCTCAACTGCCCGCTCCTCGATACCACCAACATCACAGGCGCACAGAATTTCCTCTTTTTCATCAGCTACGGCCCGGACGCCAACTTCACGGCATCCGAACTGGAACAACTCACCGACCATTTCTACGAATTGGAAAGCGACGATGCACACGTCATCTGGGGCCAAGGCGTGGACGAGAGCCTCGGCGACGCCATCAAGCTCTCCATCATCATCACCAACTTCAACGACCAAGAAGAGGGACAGACTCACAGCCTTATTGTCGACGACAAACTTTCCAACAACGACACCATCTTCAACACAGGCCTCACCAGCTCAAACAATGTCCTCAAAGACGACCCTGTGACCATTCCAACATCCGAAGCAGTAGATGCTTTCAAGAATGGATCCAACGACCTCGACAGTCTCGTCGCCTCTCCCGAACCCGTACAGCAAGTCGAGCAGAATGTCTTCACGTTTGATTCTGCCCCTGCCATACAATCCCAACCCGTTCAACCATTTCCCGACGGCCAATTGGAGCCCCAAAAAGATTTCCTCTTCTCCAGCGAGGAGGATTTCCAAAGAATCGTGAGCGAACCTGCCGTCCTCCGGATGAAGACGATGTCCACCTCGGCATCCGACATGTCCAGAAACGAAATGGCCCCGCTTGCAACAGCCACCATGGACTACCGCTCATCCTACGAAGTGAGCAATGACATGAGCGAGTTCTTCACCGACCTTGCAGACTAAGTCCGCATCGCCACCGAAAATGTCGCAGCCATGATTCACCGCCTGCTGACCATAATCGGCGATTATTTCCTGTTTCTTCGCCAAGTGTTCTCCAAACCGGAGAAATGGCGTATTTTCTTCAAAAAACTCGTGGCGGAAATGAACGACATGGGCATTGGATCGTTGCTCATCGTGGCCATCGTCTCCATTTCCATGGGCAGCGTTATCACCATCCAGACCGCCATGCAAATCGAGAGCAGCTGGATTCCCACATGGACCGTGGGCTTCGTTTCCCGCACCTCCATTGTCATGGAACTATGCCCCACCATTATCAGTCTGCTGTTGGTGGGCAACCTCGGGTCCCGTATCACAGCGGAAATCGGCAGCATGCGTGTAACCGAGCAGATTGATGCCCTCGAAGTGATGGGCATCAATCCCGCCTCACATCTTGTCCTGCCCAAAGTCATCGCCTCGCTCATTGTCAATCCCGTACTTATCATCTACAGTATCTGCTTCGCACTGTTAGGCGGCTATATCACCATCATTCTCTCCGAAAGCGTCTCCCCATACGATTTTATGGATGGCCTTACCTACTGTTTCCGTGTGTACGACATCATCTACGCCGTCACCAAGACTTTCGTATTCGCTTTCATCATGTCCACCATCTCCTCCTTTTACGGATATCGCATCGAAGGCGGCGCACTTGAACTGGGCAAGGCCAGCACCCAGGGCATCGTGGTCTCCTGCTTTCTCATCCTCGTCATCAACGTGCTCATCACCCAAATCATGTTGTAGCCATGATAGAACTCAAGAACGTTTCCAAATATTTCGGGGAGAAACAAGTGCTTTTCGACATCAACACCCAATTTGAGGAGGGCAAGGTGAACCTCATCATTGGACGTTCCGGGTCGGGCAAAACCGTGATGATGAAATGCCTTGTGGGACTTTTTGCCCCCGAAGAGGGGAAAGTGCTCTACAACGGGCGCGATTTTCACCATCTGTCGGGTGCAGACCAACGCAAGTTGCGCGCCGAGATGGGCATGGTTTTCCAAGGATCCGCACTTTTCGACTCCATGACTATCGAGGAAAACGTGATGTTCCCCCTTGACATGCTCACCGAAATGAGCGACAAGGAAAAAATCGACCGGGTGAACTTTTGCCTGAATCGTGTGGAACTGCCCAATGTCAACAAACTTTATCCAAGCGAGTTGAGCGGCGGCATGAAGAAACGCGCCGCCATAGCCCGCGCCATAGCCTGCAACCCTCGTTATCTCTTCTGCGACGAACCCAATTCGGGCCTCGACCCCAAGACCTCGCTCACCATCGACGAACTGCTCACCGACATCACGCACGAATTCGGCATCACCACCATCATCAACACTCACGACCTCAACTCCGTCATTGTCATCGGAGAGACCATCTCGTTTGTCTACGAGGGTCGCCTCGCCTGGCGCGGCAGTAGCCAAAACGTGCTCACCTCCGACAACCAGCTGCTCAACGACTTCATTTTCGCCCAACCCCTCACCCAACGTATCCGCCAAAAAATATGAATATCTGTTTTATCGACATCATAATACTAATATTCTTGTGCTGGTTCGGGTATCGAGGATTCAAAAACGGGCTTATCTTTGAGCTTGCCTCCATTGCAGCGCTTCTCTTAGGCTGCTGGGTAGGCCAGCATTTTTCCGAAAGCGTGTCCCTTTGGATTACAGGAACACGCCTGGCCAAACCCATCGCCTTTGTTTTCATCTTCACCATCGTCCTCATCCTCACGCGCCTTGCCGGAAAAATAGGTTCTCGCATCGTGAAATTAATCATCCCCGGCGGCATCGACCATTTCTTCGGACTGCTGTTCGGTGTGCTCAAAGTGGCGACTGTGGCCAGCGTTATTCTTTATACGATACAAAACATCGACACACACGAAATAATTCTCAAAAAGGAAATCAAAGAAAACTCCTTGGCTTTCCGTTATATAGAACCCATTGTGCCGGATGCAATGAAATGGCATAAGGATCATGCCATGGAATCCCCGGCACCTGAAACTATTTTACCACAATGAAAAAAATCACACTGCTTCTTCTTTGCTTTGTAGCATGCATTCAACTTCAAGCCGCCTATCTTGCCAACATACCGCGCACTTTGGTGCAACCCAACGGCGACACATTGCACTGCTTTGCCAGTGGCGATGAATTCTATCTGCGTCTGCACGACGCCAATGGCTATACCATTGTCCAAAACCCGCAAACCGGCTATTTTGTCTATGCCGTCAAAGAGAACGGCAAACTCAAGCCCTCGGCATGGGTCGCCGGCCAGTGCAACCCCGCCACCAAAGGGTTGGTTCCCAACTTGCGCATCTCCCGTGAGGAATATCTCAAGCTGCGCCGTCAGATGATAATGCCCGCCAAACGTGAGATCATCCGAGACGAGAACACCAACCATGGCCATATAAACAACCTTGCCGTCTTCATCCGATTTGCCGACGACACCGACTTCGTCAACTCCTTCAACGATGTTGACATGATGTTCAACGACACCTCCAACAACTATCAGGCCAGTTCGCTGTACAACTACTTCAAGTGCACCTCTTACAACCAACTTTTCATTCATACCACGTTCTATCCCGCACCCCAAGGGAATCAAATTCTATCCTATCAAGACACCTTCCCCCGCGCTTATTTCATGCCTTGGTCAGATGCAAACCCCATCGGCTATATCGACACCCTGGATGGTGACAATCGCACCACGCGCGAACACCAGCTCCTAAAACGCGCCAGCGAGTATGTGGCCAACATGATTCCCGCCGACCTTGACATCGATTATGACAACGACGGGCGAGTCGACAACATTTGCTTCATTGTAAAGGGCAATGTGGGTGATTGGAACGTGCTGCTGTGGCCCCACCGTTGGTCACTCTACACCACAGAAACCTACATCCGTGGGAAACGCGTCTATGACTTCAACTTCCAGCTTGCCGATGCCAGCGGATATTTCAACACCTCCGTAATGTGCCATGAGATGTTCCACACCCTCGGTGCCCCCGACCTCTACCATTACAACGACAGCACCGATATGACCCCGATAGGTTCGTGGGACCTCATGGCCGGCAACAGCACACCGCCCCAACAGACCTGTGCCTATATGAAATACAAATATGGCAATTGGATCACTAACGAACAACTGATACCGCTCGAACAATACGGCACCTACATTATCAAGCCTCTAAACTCAGAGACCAGCGACCGTGTATGCTACTACGCCAAGACCCAAAGTCCCTTCGAATATATTCTACTCGACTTCCGCAACAAACGTAATCCCTTCGACACCGGCGTGCCAGGCTACGGCATCGTCTTCTACCGCATCAACACCCTGTTCCACGGCAACGCCAACTATAACGGCGACGACAACCTTGACGAGATCTATGTGTTCCGCCATAACGGCTCCCCCACAGAAAACGGAGCCGTCAGCCAAGCCTATTTCCGTGACAATGTCGCCACTCGCAACGATTTCTCGCCCCTGACCAATCCCTACCCCTTCATCTCCAATGGCGAATTCGTGCCTGTGTTTTTCAACAACTTCACCCACGGCCGCGACAGCATGCAGTTCGATTTCGTCCAATGGGTCTCCGTGAGCGACTATGATACAGGCCAAATAACCGCATATCCCAATCCTGCCAACAACCAAGTAACCGTGACCGCCACCACCGATGGCGAAATCACCTGCCAACTGCTCAACCTGCAAGGACAACTCCTTCAAACCCGCAACAGCGAGGATGCCAGGTGCGTGATGAATCTCGACAACACCCCTGCCGGATGCTACCTCATCAGAGTCCTTCGCGATGGCAAATATCTGCAAACCCTCAAAATAATAAAACAATAATGCAAACAATACAGGAAATAGAGCAAGAACTCATCGATGAGTTCGCCATGTTCGACGATTGGATGGACAAATACAACTACATCATCGAATTGGGAAAGGAGCTGCCTCTTATTGACCCTCAATATAAGACAACGGATTTCCGCATCGAAGGATGCCAGTCGCAAGTGTGGCTGCATCCGGAATTCCGCGACGGAAAGATTTTCTTCACCGCCGACAGCGATGCCATCATCACCAAAGGCATTGTGAACCTGTTGGTGCGCGTCTTCTCCGGCCGCACACCCAAAGAGATCCTCGACGACGATCTCTCCTATCTCGATGCCATCGGCCTTAAGGAACACCTCTCCCCCACCCGTTCCAACGGACTTGCTTCCATGATCAAGCAACTCAAATTATATGCCATGGCTTTTCAAAAAATAGCCGAAGCGTAAAAACAGACGGATTTTAAGTATATTTGCAACCTGATTCCGAAACTATGAAAAAATTGTCATTATTGCTCTGCAGCCTTCTGTTTCTGTCAAGCATATCCGCGCAGGACACCGTCAAGACCTATTGGAAAAACAACAAACTCATGTCCATCGGCGTGGAAAAAGCCGGCATGGAGGAGGGTCATTGGGTGTTTTACCATATCAACGGCACCAAATGGACCGAAGGCGACTATCGTGACGGACGGAAAGTCGGCATTTGGAAAACCTGGTACGACGATGGCACGCTCAATCAAGAATACAACGCCGAAAACGGCCCTTTCAAGAGTTGGTACCGCTCCGGAAGAGTTGAAATGGAAGGCAATTTCAAAGACGGTATGCGCGATGGCAAGTGGACCTTCCTGCACCCCAACGGGAAACTCTACAAGGAGGTCTCCTATGTGCAGGACAGCGCACACGGGCCCGTCGTGGAATACTATGACAATGGCACCAAGTATTTTGAAGGCACCTACAACATGGGCGAACTCAACGGCTATGCCTGCTGGTGGCAGTCCAATGGCAAGAAAGACATGGAAGGCAACACCGTCAACGGCCTGCAGCATGGTGTATGGAGCTATTACAACGAAGATGGCGAAGTAAACAGCTCCGGCAATTTCGAAATGGGCCTTCAAGACGGTGAGTGGGTCTACTTTTACGACAACGGAGCCGTATGGCGCAAAGGTTCCTACAAAAGTGGCAAACGCGAAGGCACCTGGCAGGCTTTTTATGAGAACGGCAAACTCCAACGCGAAGGCACTTTTTCCAACGACATGGAAAACGGCCTCTGGACCTCCTATTATCCCAACGGGAAAGTGCAAGACCAAGGCACCTTCAAGGATGCACGCATGAATGGTTCATGGAATGGATGGTATGAAAACGGCTGGAAAAAATACGAGATGACCTACAAAAACGACGAACTTAACGGACCTTACTGTTATTATTGGGAAGAAACCGGCAAGATGTCGCGCAAGGGAACCTACAAGGCCAATCTCAAGAATGGAAAATGGAACGAATACGCCCAAAACGGGAAAATCCTCAACAGTGGAACCTACGCAAACGACAAAAAAGAGGGAAAATGGGTTTTCTATAATGTCCATGAGAAGAAAATCCGCGAACAAAACTTCGTCAACGACGTGCCCGAGGGCAAATTCATCGAGTATTACGACAACGGAGCCAAGCATTTCGAAGGCAACTTCAAGGATCGCAAGCGCGACGGCAAATGGTCATGCTGGAAACCAGACGGAAAACTTGCCTACAGCGTGCTTTTCAGCAACGGCCGTAAAGTCAAGGAACTCTACATCTCCGACCCTTCACATGGAACCCCGTTTTAAAATTCAAGTGCAAAATTCAATGCTGGGACAACGCTCGCGTCGGTAACACTAAAATGAAAATCAACAAGAAACGCAGGAGTTTAAAAGAATACTTGGATCTAAACAGAAGCCTCTTGGACAAGATGACCATACAAATATTTCATTTCAACCCCATCATGGTCAACACGTTAGTGTTGCATGACGAGAATGGTGATGCAATCATTGTCGACCCGGGAAATTGCGCCACATACGAGGACGAGCGGCTCGACGAGTACATTCGCACCCATAGTCTCACGGTGAAGGCCATCATCAACACGCATCCGCACATCGACCATATCGCGGGCAATGCATACTGCGTGGGACGTTACAATGCTCCGCTTCTTTTTCACGAAGCCTCCTTGCCCATCTACCGCAAGGCCCGAGCCTATGCCGCCGCCTTCGGCATTCCCGCCGACAACATGCCAGAACCCACACGCTTCCTTAAAGAGGGCGACACCGTCAAATTCGGAAACCAAAGCCTCTCCGTCCTCTATACCCCAGGACATTGTGACGGCAGCATCACCCTCCATGATGCCAGCAACAAATTCCTCATCTGTGGCGACCTCCTTTTTGAGGGCAGCGTAGGACGCGCCGACCTCCCCACGGGCGACATGTCGCTCCTGCTCGAGATGGTGCGCACCAAAATCCTGACCCTCGACGACGACACCGTCATCTACCCCGGCCACGGCGACAACACCACCGTCGGCAACGAAAGAAAGTATAATCCGTTCTTACAATAAATATTTATGGTGAACAAGAAAACTCCCGTCAAGAAAACCACCGCCCTGACAACGAACGCATGTGGATGCGGCGAATGCAATCCCAATCCGAACGCCATCGCCCCGCTGCCAGAAGAACAAATACAACGCCTGGCCGATGCCTATCGCGATATCCTGCTCAACATGGGTGAAAACCCCCAACGTGAAGGCCTTGTCAAAACCCCCATGCGGGCCGCCAAAGCCATCGACTTCCTTACACATGGCTACCGACAAAACCCCAAGGCCATCCTCGAAAGCGCCCTGTTCCACGAAGACTACAAACAAATCGTCATCGTGAAAGATATCGAGATCTACTCGCTCTGCGAGCATCACTTGCTTCCCTTCTTCGGCAAGGCGCACATCGGCTACATCCCCAACGGCACAATTGTGGGACTGAGCAAGATACCACGCGTCGTGGAATGCTTCGCAAGGAGACTGCAGCTGCAGGAACGCCTCACCACCGAAATCAAGGACTGCCTGCAAGAAGTACTCAACCCCATCGGTGTCGCCGTGGTCATCGAGGCACAGCATCTCTGCATGTCAATGCGCGGCATCCAGAAACAAAACTCTGTCACCACCACCTCCGAGTTTACCGGGGCTTTCCTCAAAAACGAAAACACCCGTCAGGAATTCATGCACCTCATCGGAGCCAAGCTGCACTAATGCTTTCGATGGTGGTGCCCCTTTCGCCGAACACGGCGCCATGCCCTTGGTTTCCTATAGCGGCCAACATGATAGCAAATCGCCGCCTCGCTAACCTCCGAGACCAACTCGTCATCCTCCATCTCGTAAGGTTCTTTTAAAATGCACATCAAAGTCTTGCCCACCCATTCGGTCGGCAAACAAATGGTGATAGTGTCCTTTTTCGGATTCAAAATCAGTTTTTTCATCTGTTCCGTATACTTTTCACGTTTGCAAATTAAATGTGTAAAATTGTGAAAAACAGCTTTTTTTGAGCACTTTCCGGCAATTTGTCCCATATTTCTTTTATATGCTTCATTTTTTTGTCAAGTGTTTTTATCACCCTTATTTACAGTTAGTTATATTGCAAATATACAATTATTGACATTCCATCCCCTTATTTTGCAGAAAAAAAGAGAAAAATACTAATCGTTTGATTATCAAAAACTTATAATTATCAGAAAAAAAAGGAAAAAAGAGACTTTGGCATATCGGAAAAAAGTGTACTTTTGCAGCCTCTTAGGGAAGAGACGGTTGTCCCAGTAGCTCAGCAGGTAGAGCACATCCCTTTTAAGGATGGGGTCCTGGGTTCGAATCCCAGCTGAGACACCAATTAAAACGGGGCTGATTCCAACGAATCGGCCCCGTTTGTTGTTGTGATACGACGGCTTCTCTACATTATATTATAGTCAGGCGATGTCCGGTATGTTCCAGAAAAGTCTGCAACACCTGCTGCATGGACAGCTTCAGGAAGCAAGTGGTGGTGCCGTCCGTGCAGCCTAACCATTCGCGCTCGGCAACGTCGCGATCCATGACAAAGGTAACCGTATGTTCCGGATCGTTGATGAGACTCAACAGAGTGGTCGCCCCCATGCGCGTGCCCATCTTCTCCCACAACATTTCCGTCGGGGCAAACGACACCCTCGGCACACCCAACACCCCACAGAAATCACGCGTCACGAAGGGTTTCTCCGCATCGGTTACATACAGATAAAAAACAGTCTGCTGGCGGTTGCATAGGAAGATGGTTTTTACAACCGGACATCCCAAACCCTTGGAAATGAATGCACAACTCTCCATGGTCGTGCCGTCATCCGTGTCCACACGCTCGAAGGATATTCCCAACGAAATCAAGGTCTCATAAATGCGCCTTTGGGTGTCCGTCTCATACGATTCCGGTGCCGTTTTTATTAATTCACTCACATAAAAGTCCATATTTCAATCCTTATCTTATTAAAAATCAATATTCTAAAATAACAATAACACGTTAGCAAAGATAGTATTTTTAGCCGTTAGAAATCTAATGGCTTCTAACATATCATTGCCATTCTCCATACAATATTCTGCTTTTGCGGGCGTTGAATCCTAACTAAATCTTACATTATGAAACTCATAGATAACCTGCTATCCATGTTTTACCCACGATTGTGTGCGGGTTGTGGTGATGCATTGCAGCGCCACGAAGAGTGCCTTTGCCTTCATTGTCAACTTCATCTTCCTGAAACACAATTTTATAAAGAACATAAAAATCCTCTCAAACTCATCTTTGCCGGTCGTGTAAAGGTGGAGGAGGTCGCTGCACTTCTCTATTACAAGAAAGGAACGGCCACACAACACATCCTCCACAATCTCAAGTATAACGGCCAAAAGGAGCTTGGCGACTTTTTGGGAAACTATTTTGGACATCAGTTAGCCATGGAGCCCCGATTCCAAGACGTGGACACCATCATCCCCATCCCTTTGCATCCGCGGAAGGAGCGGAAGCGGGGCTACAACCAGAGTGCGTGGATTGCGAAGGGGCTGAGCCGCGGGATGGGCATCCCGTATCGCACGGATGTGCTGACACGTACACATTTTACGGAGACACAAACACGAAAAAGCCGTTTTAGCCGATGGGAGAACGTGAAAGAAGTCTTTATGGTACAAAACGGTGAAAAAGTCAAGGGACAGCATCTGTTAGTCTGCGACGATGTGCTAACCACGGGCGCCACCATGGAGGCCGCCATCCGCCAACTGCTCAAAATCGAAGGCGTGCGCGTCAGCGTGGTGACATTGGCCACCGCAACATATTGATTGTCGGCAGTTGATGTTTAGATTTTAACCAATAGCCAATGACCAATAGCTAATAGCCTCAACCGTCCGCCATCTTCACCACAGTGATACCGCTGCCGCCCAATTCAAGGATTTCGTCTTCGAAAGATTCCACATCAGAACGGCGGGAGAGGGTTTGGCGCACCACCTGGCGCAGAATGCCGTTGCCCTTGCCGTGGAGGATGCGCACGTAGCGGATGTTCAGCAGCGCAGCCTCATCGATGTAGTCGGACAGGATGGGCAACATCTCGTCCACACGCATGCCACGCAGGTCAAGGGTGGAGTTGAACGCCGCCAGTTTCTTGTTCATCGCCTCGGCGAGGGAGCCTTGGTCATAGCGCACCACCCCTCCGCGACGCACCCCGCGCGCCTCCTTCTTGCTGATTTTCGCCAACTTGTGCAGATCCGTGCGGAAAGAGATGGAGTTGAACGCCACGGTCGCGTCATCACCACTGATAGATGTAACCTCACCCGTGACCTGCATGTCCGCAATGAACACAGAATCGCCCACCCGGATGACAGTATCCTCTATAGGCTTCTCCTCAACCTTCTTGGGACGCGGTTTGGAAAGCTTCACCGGCACGATGGGCTTGAGGGTCTCCTCCTGCTCGATGGAGGTTATTTCCTGATGCAATTCTTCCTTGAGTTTCCCCACGTTTTCGCGAGCTTTCTTGGTCTTCTCACTATCGGCCTTGGCTTCCTTAATCTCACGGATAGTCTTCTCAATCACCTTGTTGGCACTCTCCACAATGGTATTAGCCTGATTTTTGGCTCTTTGAAGGATGTCTTTGCGTTGCTTGTCAAGTTCTGTGAACTTTTCAGCGTAGTCGTCTATCATTTCAGCCAACTGGTCGTCGGCGGCATGCACCTGTTTTAACATTTTTTCAGTCTCCAAGCGCATGATCTCTATCTCCTCTAACTTTCTCTCGTAGTCGATTTGGGCGGTGCCCGACTTGGCGATGGCATTTTTGATGATGCTGTCATCCAAGCCGATATGATGGGCTATCTCGTAAGTGAAGGAACTGCCCGGCTTGCCGATCTTGAGTGTATAGAGCGGTTTGAGCGCCTGGGTATCATAGAGCATGGCGCCGTTTTCGGCCTCCGGATGGCTGTCTGGGAACATCTTCAGGTTACCGTAGTGCGTCGTGATGATGCCGAAAGCGTTCTTGGCGTAAAAACTTTCGAGTATAGCCTCTGCCAATGCACCTCCTAATGTGGGTTCCGTGCCTGATCCAAACTCATCTATTAAAAAAAGTGAATTTCGGTCCAAGTTGTCATCCATCGCCTTCAAGTTGGAAAGATGCGAGCTGTAGGTGCTGAGGTCGTTTTCAATGGACTGTTCATCGCCGATATCAATGAAAAGGCTGTGGAACAACCCCATGTCGGAGGTACTTTGCATTGACACGAGCAGTCCGCACTGCATCATATATTGTTGCAGTCCGACACATTTGAGGCAGACGGACTTGCCGCCTGCGTTGGGACCGGAGATGATAAGGATGCGCTGTTCTTGGGAAAGGGCGACGTTGAGTGGCACTACCTTACGGGAAGTGCGTTTCAAGGACAGGTGCAACAGCGGGTGCAGAGCCTGCTGCCAGTTGAGCATGGGTTTGTCATGAATGTGAGGCAATGCAGCATCGATGTCGATGGCCAACAGTGCCTTGGCACGCAAGAAATCGTAGCGTCCCATAAGTTGCTGGGTCTCCAACAATTCGGGAATGATGGGGCGGATTTGGTTAGACAATTCCGTGAGGATGCGGATTATTTCGCGTTGCTCGGCGTTTTGGAGGTCCCGGAGTTCGTTGTTGGCATCGAACACTTCTGTAGGCTCAATAAAGACTGTCTGGCCTGTGGCAGACTCGTCGTGGACAAATCCCTTGAGCCGGCGCTTGAACTGGGCGGCCACGGGGATACAGAGACGTCCGTTGCGAACGGTCATCTCGGCGTCTTCCTTCACGAGGCCGTCCTGTTTGGCGGCAGTGAGAATCTTGCGGATCTGGCGGTCGGCAGCATTGGAGATGCGATTCATCTCGCCCTTGATGCGGGCAAGTTCATCGGATGCATTGTCGCGCAGCTGTCCCTTGTCGTCGAGGATGCGGTTAATGGCGGCGGCAAGTTCACGCTGCAGGGGCATCTCCTCGCAAAGCGACCATAGATGCGGGTAACGATTGTCCTCACGACGTACTTTGAGATAGACATAGATGGCGGACATCGTGGCGATGAAGCCGCGCAGGCAAGCCAAATCTTCCAATTCGATATACGTGCCATCGGTGCGCAGGCGTTTCAATTCAGCGCGCAGGTCGTGATATTCCTGAGCGGGAAAGGGGTCGTCGAAAAGCAGCAACTGGCGAAGCTCCTCCACTGTTTCCAGCTCGGGCAACAACTTTTCAATGTCTGTCTGGAATTCGATGGCGTCGACCAGTCCACGCCCCACGGGGCTGAGGCAGTGCCCTAACAGCAGTTGGCGTATGGTGTTGAATCCTATTTTTTCTTCAAAATTATCTGGATAAAGCATGTTTTTTCAAAATGGCGGCAAAAGTACGAAAAAAGAAACGATTGTCCGAAAAATACGCAGCCCCTCTCACGTCATCTTCCGACAACCATTTTTCGGGCTATACAGAAGTTCGAACCTTGGATGCGCAACACATACATGCCGGCAGGGAGGTCGGAAACAGAAACCGTGTAACGCTCTGCGGGAACGGGTCGCTCCTGGCGGACCACCTGTCCCGCAATATCCAGCACTTGCAAGAGAATCTCCTCTTCCAAGGGGACGGGCGGCACAATGGTGACATCTGTGACGGCAGGCACCGGGTACAACGACCAGTGGACGGGATTCTCCCATACCTCAATGCCATCGGGATGGAAAGGGTTAGTGGAATCTGCTCCATAAATCTTACCCACCAACTCGGGAAAATCGATGAATGGGTTACGATTACCCTGAAGGACAAACACAGCGTTGTTACGGTCTATTTCCTTCTGGCTTACAGGGTCTTGCTGATGCCAGCGCATCAGCATATCCAATGCCCATGGTTTCAGGGAACCTCCTGTAAACATCGATTGCTCGTAACCAAGATTCTTGTCCATATAGCAGACTGTCATATAGAGGTATGTGCGGGCCAAGTCTCCTTTATAAGCATCAATGGGTTCAAAAACCGTACCGTTGTAGCCAGAGGTGATACAGGAACCTAATTTGGAACCGTTAGTGCTGGTCCATGTAGGGCTGCCAACCTCGCCAAGAGGCAGGTTACCGCGCTTGTTGTTCACCCAGCCGTCGGTAGGATAAAGATGGAACAGGTCCGTATACATCGGGGTAGCATCGTTAAACCAACTTTTGGGAACGGAATGTTCACGGTTGTAACAATCGCCTTCGCCAGAGTAGTTGCCGCACTGGTCTGTGCCGAAGGTAAAGTAGTAGGCGGTAACACCGTCGGGATTGTCAGAATAGATGTCCCACACCATATTATTGTCGGGGCGGACATCTGTTGTATAAAAAGCGTCCCAAAGCGCTCCATAGCTCAAAGATGTATGGGATTTGATGATTCCATACAGGGAAATCCTGAGGGCGTTGCCAGCCTTGTTGTCGGCGGCGGAGTAATAGCCGGACGGCATCTGGGCATAAAGCACGCCAACGGCCAAAAGGAAAAACAACAAAAGTATTCTTCTCATAAAGGCAAAGACAATAATAACGTGCAAAAATACATCATTTTTCTTTTCATTTGCAGTTGTAAAACAAATCCCGTTCATTATGAATAGAAAATTCACAAATCCAGTTTTTTTGTATGTTTGCAGCCCTTAAAAAACACGAAAATGTCATACGCACTTGTCACCGGAGGAAGTTCCGGCATCGGCCTTGCCTATTCGGAAGTGTTGGCGGAACGGGGTTACGACCTGCTCATCGTCAGCAACCGCGAAGACCTCAACCAGAGCGCCCAAGCCTCCTTACAGCAAAAATATCACAATGTCACCGTCGCCACCCTATACGCGGACCTCACCGACTTGGACGCACCGCAACGCCTGTTTGACCATTGTCATGAAAAAGGGTTTGACGTGGAGGTCCTGGTGAACAACGCAGGCATGTTCTATTTCGGGGCGGTGGTGGACCACCCCGCCGGTTTGACGGGCAAGATGACATTGCTGCATGACTATGCACCGGCGATGCTTTGTGCCCTCTTCGGGGCGGAAATGAAAGCCAAACACAAGGGCTATATCCTTAACGCCAGCTCCATCACAGCGTACATGTCATTCCCGACCATTGCAGCCTACCAAGCGAGCAAATCCTACCTTCTCAAATTTTCCAAAGGACTGTCATTCGAATTGGAGCATCACGGTGTAAAGGTGTGTTGCGTCTGTCCAGGCGCGGTAGATACGGACTTGTACAATCTCCCGCCCAATCTGCGCAAATGGTTGTGCCGCTTTGGCGTCATGCTCAAGCCCCACCAGGTTGCCAGGCGGGGCGTGCGCGCGCTTTTCAACGGCCGCAAACGCAAAGTGCCCGGGCTAATCAACCATTTCTTCATCCTCTGCTGCCTGCTACTGCCTGGATTCGTTGTGGACTTGGTAAAGAAAAAGTTCGTCTGATCGGATTGCTCCGCTTAAAAAACTGAAGGGACTCCCGTCGGAAGTCCCTTGCTATATCTTTACATGCCAGCGGCGCCATGACAATTTTTATATTTCTTGCCACTGCCGCAAGGACATGGGTCGTTACGGCCAACCTTCTTTTCCACGCGGATAGGCTGGCTGCCTTTGCCGCCTTGGGCCACCTGACGACCGCCGCCAGCAACCTCCTGACGGCCTGTGGTCAGTTTCTTGGCTTCGGATTGCGGCAATTCGGCCTCTCGCACCTGACGTTGCTGCTCGTCCATCATGGGAATGCGACCCTTGTTCAGGAATGAAACAATCTCCTGGCTTATGCGCACCAACAACTGGTCGAACAGGTTGAAAGACTCCAGCTTATAGATCAACAGCGGGTCCTTTTGCTCGTAGGAGGCGTTCTGCACACTCTCCTTGAGGTCGTCCATGGCACGGAGATGCTCTTTCCAAGCATTGTCAATGACGGCAAGCGTGATGCTCTTCTCGAAAGAGAGACCCACCTCACGACCCTTGGTCTCATAGCTCTTGCGCAACGGAGCCACCACATTGATGTTCTTGTTGCCATCTGTGAAAGGAATGGCAATGTTCTTGAAACGGTCGCCATGTTCCAAAAAGACACGCTCCATCACGGGATATGCCTGGTCGGCAAGTTGCTGCAGTTTGGCCTTGTAATGGTCATACACAATAGGATTGAGTTTTTCGATGAGTTTGTTAGGACGCTCTTGCAGGAAATAACCCTCCTCGAACGGCGACTCGATGCCGAAAGTCTTGATCATGGTCATGTTGAACCCTTCAAAATCCTTGGCTTCCCAATAGTCGGTGATGGTGGTTTCGACAACGTCTTCGAACATTTGTGCAATATCGATGGCGAGACGGTCGCCAAACAGGGCGTTGCGACGTTTGCGGTAAATGGTGGAACGCTGCTTGTTCATCACATCATCGTATTCGAGCAAACGCTTACGGATGCCAAAGTTGTTTTCTTCCACCTTCTTCTGGGCACGCTCGATAGATTTGGAAATCATGCTGTGCTGGATGACATCACCGTCCTGGTGACCTAACTGGTCCATCACCTTGGCGATACGGTCGGAACCGAAGAGTCGCATAAGGTCGTCTTCCAAGGAGACGAAGAACTGGGAACTGCCCGGGTCGCCCTGACGGCCGGAACGACCGCGCAGCTGGCGGTCCACACGGCGGGAGTCGTGACGCTCCGTGCCGATGATGGCCAGACCGCCCTTCTCCCTCACCACCGGGGTGAGCTTGATATCGGTACCACGGCCGGCCATATTGGTGGCGATGGTGACCGTGCCCTCGCGTCCGGCTTCTGCCACAATGTCAGCCTCCTTCTTGTGCAGCTTGGCGTTCAAGACGTTGTGCTGGATGCGGCGAGCGGAAAGGATGCGCGACAGCAACTCGGAGGTCTCCACGGAGGTGGTGCCGACCAGCACGGGACGGCCCTCCTCATGGAGGCGGATAATCTCGTTGACCACAGCGGCATATTTTTCGCGCTTGGTCTTATAGACAAGGTCTTCAGCATCGATACGGATGACGGGCTTGTTGGTGGGGATGACCACCACATCAAGCTTGTAGATGTTCCAGAACTCGCCGGATTCCGTCTCTGCGGTACCCGTCATGCCGGCCAGCTTCTTGTACATGCGGAAGTAGTTCTGCAACGTGATGGTGGCATAGGTCTGTGTGGCAGCCTCCACCTTGACGTTTTCCTTAGCCTCGATGGCCTGGTGCAAACCGTCGGAATAACGGCGGCCCTCCATGATACGGCCTGTCTGCTCATCGACGATTTTCACTTTGTTGTCGATAATAACATACTCCACATCCTTGGCAAACATGGTGTAGGCCTTGAGCAGCTGGTGTACCGTATGGATACGGTCGGAGGCACTGGCGAAGTTGGCGTAGATCTCCTCCTTGCGCTTGGCCTTCTCCTGTGGGTCAAGGTTCTGTTTCTCCAGTTCGGCAATCTCCGCACCCACATCGGGCATGATGAACATCTTCTGCTCGTTCGTGTCCTTGCTGATGATATCGATACCCTTTTCCATGATATCGACAGTATTCTGTTTTTCCTCAATGACAAAGTAGAGTTCGTCGTCGATGAGGGGCATGTTGCGGTTTTGGTCCTGCATAAAGAAGGCCTCGGTGCGCTGGAGCACCTGTTTCATACCCGGTTCGCTGAGGAACTTGATGAGAGCGGTGTTCTTGGGCAGTCCGCGATGGGCGCGCAACAACAGCATCGCACTCTCGTCTTGCGGCTTCGGGTCAGGGTTCTCGGCCAGCATCTTCTTGGCCTTGGTCAATATCTCGGCCACATAGACACGTTGTGCCTCGTACAGGCGTTGCACGATGGGCTTGTACTTGTCAAAGTCCTGCTGGTCGCCTTTGGGCGTAGGACCGGAAATGATCAACGGAGTACGAGCATCGTCGATGAGCACGGAGTCCACCTCATCGACAATGGCGTAGTTGTGGGGGCGCTGCACCAGCTCGCCGATGTTGCGGGCCATATTGTCACGCAGGTAGTCGAAGCCGAACTC
>DBYW01000038.1:1096-53242 GCA_002311645.1 Bacteroidales bacterium UBA1176 | reverse complement strand
AGGCGGCCCATCCACTCGGAGTCACGCTTGGCCAAGTAGTCATTGACGGTGACCACGTGGACGCCTTTGCCAGGAAGTGCGTTGAGATAGACGGGCAATGTTGCCACGAGGGTTTTACCTTCACCCGTGGCCATCTCGGCGATCTTGCCGGCATGCAGCACCATGCCACCGATGAGCTGCACATCGTAATGGCACATGTCCCAGGTAATCATGTTGCCGCCTGCGGACCAGGTGTTGCGGTAATAGCACTTGTCACCCTCAATCTCTATGCCGTCGTGCGTGGCCGCCAGGTCGCGGTCCATATCGGTAGCCGTCACCTCCAGAATCTCGTTCTCCTTGAACCGACGCGCTGTCTCCTTCATCACGGAGAAAGCCTCCGGCAGGATCTGCTCCAAAACATCCTGGGTGGTCTTATAGACCTTGTCCTCCAACTTTTCAACCTCTTTGTAGAGTTCCTGTTTCTCTTCAATGGGGAGGTCGTAGTTGGCGTCAAGATATTCACGAATCTCCGTCAAACGATCCTCTTCCACTGCCGTGGCTTCGCGGATGGCCTGACGGAACTCGACGGTCTTGTGCCGTAGTTCGTCCAAGGGAAGGTCTTTGATTTTCTCGTAAGTTTCCAGCGTCTTGCGGAGCAAGGGCTGCACCTCTTTCATATCACGGTCGGCCTTGGTGCCGAACAGTTTTGTCAGAAAATTTGCCATAGAAAGTGTTCGTTTTTAAAAACGGCAAAGATACAAAAATTGTGCCAAAACGGAACGGCGGAATTGAGACGCAGGATGGGTCTCGCATTAATAAATGTGCATCACTCTTACATAGTCTGATATCTTAGCATTCATAGAGTAACAGTTTTTCGGAATCAACGTAGGGTTTAATGTATTTTGACATACCACGAGAGGAAACAAGATCGATGGATTTTTGCAAAAGAGCCTGCAAGTCCAGTTGCATTTGAACAAACTCCAGCCCGACAGGCTTGGAATAATCCAAATCCACCAAGATATCCACATCGCTTTCGGGAGTCTCCTCTCCACGTGCATACGAGCCGAAGATCCAGGCCTTCAATACCGGCTGGGTCTTGAAATACTCGCGGATGGTCTCTATCATTTTGCTATCCATAATTTTTGTCTTTTTAAGGGCAAAAATACATTTTTTTTTCACGCAAAATGCAAAGACGCAAAATTTTGCTGTTTCTGATTGTTTACTATTTCGCCGCTCTGATTCTTTCCGTCCTGCTTGAACTGCTGATGAATCATCTTTTCTTCAGAAAAAATATCCGTTGAAGAAAACCCTGAATGCCACACTCATAGCCAACGCCTTCAGCTACTTTGTCGGAGCCGTGGCGATTGCCTTATTGTGCATCCTTTAGATTCGGACAGGTAGTGTTGTCGGTACCGCCGTACCCGCCTGTCACTCGACACTCAACCTCTTCACATCCTCCACAAAGGCGCGTACATCCTCCTCCGTGGTGTCCCAGCTGGTCACCAAGCGGATTTCATTCTCGTTTTCATCCCAAATGTAGAAGAAGTATTTCTCCAACAGTTTGTCGATGAGATTTTTCGGCAACTTGAGAAGCAGAATGTTGGCGTCGGTGCTTTGGGTGAAGGTGTTGTAGCCGGCCTCCACGATGCCCTGGCGCAACAGTTTTGCCATCGCGTTGGCGTGGGCGGCGTTCTCCCGCCAGATGCCCTCTTCCAGATAGGGTATCAGCTGGCAGCCCACATAGCGCATCTTGGAGTAGAGCTGGGCGCGCTGCTTGCGGATGTATTTCAGATTCTCGGCCAGCTCGGGGCGGAAGGCAATGACCGCCTCGCACATCAGCAGCCCGTTCTTGGTGCCGCCGAAGCTGAGGATATCCACCCCGCAATCGACCGTCATCTCCTTGAAACTCTTGCCCAAGGCGACGGCGGCGTTGGCAAGACGCGCCCCGTCCAGATGCAGGTACATCCCATACTGGTGGATATAGTCGGCAATGGCCTTGATTTCCTCACAGGTATAGACCGTGCCCAACTCTGTGCATTGGGAGATATAGACCGCCTTGGGCTGCGAATGGTGCTCGAACCCCCAGTTGATGAGGCGCGGGGCGATGAGCTCCGGCGTCAGCTTGCCGTCGGGGGTCTCGATTTCGCGCAGGGCGGCCCCTGTCATAAACTCGGGCGCGCCGCACTCGTCCACGGCAATGTGGGCGGTCTTGGCACACAGGATGGAGTGGAACGACTGCACACAGGCACTCAGGGCCACGATGTTGGCCCCCGTGCCGTTGAAGACGAAATAGGGCTCGGCGTTTTCGCCGAAGTGCTGCTTGATCAGCTGCTTGGCGCGCGCCGTGTAGATGTCGTCACCGTAGGCAATCTGATGGTCGGCGTTGGCCGCCTCGATAGCTCTCAATATGGCGGGATGGATTCCCGAATGGTTGTCGCTTCCGAAACTGCGCATAGCTTACTCCTCTTTTTTCTTGGTGATTTTGCAACCCACGGTGGCAAAGAAAAGGATGTAGGCGTAGCTCACAAAGAGGATCGCGTAGGCCACATGCCGGTTGGCAGCATCGGCAATCTTGCCATAAATCAGAGGCATCACGGCACCGCCGGCAATGGCCATAATCAGCAGGGCCGAGCCGAATTCGGTGTGATCGCCCAAATCGTGGATGGAGAGCGGCCAGATGGCGGGCCACATGATGGCGTGCGCGAAGCTCAGGCAGATGATGGCCGCGATGGAGAAAATGCCAGTGGTACACAAGGCCACAATGACCAACAACACCGACAAGCAGAGTTGTATGATGAGCGCATTGCGCTGGGAGATGAACTTCGGCACAAAGATGATGCCGCAAAAATAGCCAATCAGCAGCGCGATAAGGGCATACACGCCAAAGTAGTGGGAAACATCGGTAGGAATATTGTAGTAGTTGCCGTACGGTATCAGCGTGTCGATGGCGATAACCTCGGCACCCACATAGAAGAATATGGCGAGAATGCCCAGCCAAAGATAGGGATAGTCAAAGATGCTGCTCTTCTTCTCCCCTTTCTGGCTCTCTTCGAGTTGGATTTCGGGAAGACGTGCCAGCTTCACAAATATCACCAGCGCAATCAGTACCGCGGTCATAATGAGATAAGGCAGGATGACGCCGTTGGAGAGTTGCTGAAGCAGAGCCTCCTTTTCCGGACCGTCCGGGGTGACACCGATCTGCTCAAACAGGTGCTCTTTTCCGGAAAACAGCGCCTTGTAAAGCATCAGAATGCCAATCATTCCGGCGAGTTTGTTGCAGACGCCCATAATGCTCATACGGCGGGCGGCCGATTCCACAGGACCCAGCACGGTGACGTAGGGATTGCTGGCTGTTTGCAACAACGAGAGTCCGCTGCCTTGCAAGAACAGGCCCAACAGGAAAAGGGGGTAGCTGCGCGTCATCGCGCCGGGCACGAACATCACGCAACCGATGGCCATGATGATCAGGCCCAACGCCATCCCGTTGCCATAGCCGGTTTTTTTCAACACGTAGGAGGAGGGTATCGACATCACAAAATAGGCAATATAGAAGGCGAAGGTCACCAAATAGCCTTGCACCTGCGTGGTAAGCTCGCAGGCGGCAGTCATATAAGGAATCAGAATATTGTTGATCCATGTCACGAAGCCGAACACGAAGAACAGGGCTCCGATGATAAACATGCTGTAGGCGGTCTTTTTATTGGATGTTTCCATATTCATGGGATTATTTGATTAATTTCATCAGTTCGGCCTTTTTGGCGTCATACTCTTCCTGGGTGATGATCTGGAGGTCTAATTTCTCTTTCCATTTCTTCAGTTCCTCGAGGGCGGCTTCGGAAGCGGTATCGGAGGGGTCGGCCTTGGTGACAATCTCGTGGGTGGCCAGTGCCTCTTCGAAATTGGTACAGGCCAGTCCGCCGCGGTTAAGAACCAGATAGATTTTGCATCCGCAGGTTTTCCGGTTAAAGGGGTCCACGGGCACGCATTGGATTCTTTTGATGGTGGCCACACCGCCGGCGCGGTTCTCCACGCGCTCATATACCTCCCGGTTGGCGGCAACGGTGGAAACATTTTTATTCTCGTCATCTGCCAACGAACCGAGCACACTGCCCGTCACATCCTTGAAGTAAACATAGTATTTCCCATTGGTAGGATAACCGTAAGTGATGGTGGATCCTTTGGTGTAGGTCGCCCCATTGGAGGCGACGTATACGGAGATGTCGTCACCACCCGTCCGTCCGGTCAGCTCTTTGGCCGATTTCTGGTCAACAAGATCCTGATAGGTCACCGTTTGGGCAAACAGCCCGACAGTTATGATAATCAGCAAGAAAAGAGAGAATAGTTTTTTCATTATTTTAGGTTTTGATACTTGATTTTCGCAAACAAAAAAATCCCTTTGAACGATATTGCTGGGCAAGGGTTCTTTCTGTTTCGGGTTTCAAGTTTCATGTTTCATGTGTGTGTTAAACTTGAAACTTGAAACTTTAAACTTGTTTAAGACTCTGAATAGCAGCTTCCGGATCTTCACTCTTGAAAACGGCGTTACCAGCCACCACGGCATCGGCACCAGCCTTGACAATGGCGGCGATGTTGTCGCGGCACACACCCCCATCCACTTCGATGAGGGCCTCCGACTTATTGCGCTTGATCATTTCGCGCAACTCACTGATTTTATGGAGTGAACGCTCGATAAATTTCTGGCCTCCAAAACCGGGATTCACTGACATGATGAGCACGAGGTTCACATCATTGATGATGTCCTCCAATCCTGCCACAGGAGTGTGGGGATTGAGAGCCACACCCGCAAGCATATCCTCTTCTTTGATCTGGCTGATGGTGCGGTGCAGATGAGTGCTGGCCTCCCAGTGGACCGTGAGCAAGTCGGCACCCATCTCTCTGAAGGTGTGGATATAGCGCTCCGGCTGCACAATCATCAAGTGTACATCCAACGGCTTTTCGGAGAGCTGGCGGACTCTTTTGATGACAGGCATCCCAAAGGAAATATTGGGCACGAAAACACCATCCATGATGTCAAGATGAATCCAGTCGGCTTGCGAACGATTCAACATCTGCACATCTCTTTCCAAATTGCCAAAATCGGCAGACAGCAGAGACGGAGCAATAATTGGTTTCATACTATAAATATTATAAAGAGACGGCAAAAGTACAAAAAAAACTCATGTGGGCTCAACGCAAACCGTATCCATTTGGGCAATGTTGACCTTTATCGTTTCACCAATTGCCCGCAGGCGGCAGCTATATCCTGTCCCTTGCTCTGGCGCACGTTGACCACCATATTGTGGTCCTTCAGGTATTGGATAAACTCTTCACGCTGGTTGGGATAAGAGCGGTGATAAATGCCGTCCTCTGTCTCGTTATACTCTATGATATTGATTTTCACAGGGAAGGGTCGACAATAACGCGCTAATTTCTCGGCGGCCTGCAAGGAGTCGTTAACCTTGCTGAGTAACAAATACTCGAAAGTGATGCGTTGCCCCGTCTTTTGGTGATAATAGAGCAAGGCGGCCTGCAGGTCGTGGAGCGTGTTGTGTTCCGTGACAGGCATGAGAACCTCTCTGACCGCGGGATCCGCGCTGTGCAGCGAAATGGCCAAACCACAGGGGAAGTTTCTGTCAGCCAAATTCTTGATACCCTTGATCACTCCTGCCGTAGAGAGTGTGATGCGCGTGGGGGACAAACCGAAGCCTTTGGGGTCGGTCAGCTTGCCGATAGCCGTCATCACATTGGCGAAATTGAGCAACGGCTCGCCCATACCCATGAAAACAATATTGGTGATATTGTTGCCGTACAACTCTTTCGCACGCGCGTTCATCAGCACGTATTCGTCCACAATCTCAGCATAATGCAAGTTCCGGGTGAAGCCCATCGTGCCCGTGGCGCAGAAAGCGCAATGCAGAGGACAGCCCACCTGTGAGGAGACGCATGCCGTGACGCGGTCACCGGAAGGGATGAGCACACCCTCTATCAAGAGGCCGTCGTGAAGTTTGAGGGCGAACTTTGCCGTCTTGTCGCGGCTTTGCACCTCCTGCTCAATCACGGTGCGTGCAAAAGCAAAATGCTCCTGCAGTTTTGAGCGCAATGCCAACGAGAGGTCCGTCATCTCCTCAAAAGAGCCGACGCCCCGTTGCCAAAGCCACGTCCAGATTTGCTTGGCTCTGAATTTCTTTTCTTGGATCGAGAACAAAAATTGTTCCAATTCTTCGTATGTGAGGGTACGGATATCGGTCATAGTCTTTACTTTTCTTGAGCGGTATGTTTTAGTATAATATTGATTTCAGGATATTTGCGGGACAAGTGTTGCGCGGTACGTTCGGCAAAGAAGACAGAGCGGTGCTGGCCGCCCGTGCAGCCGAAACTGACCATCAGGTGGTCGAAGCGGCGCGACAAGTAGTTTTCCACCGCTGCATCAACAAGCGCGAAAACATGCTGCTCAAAGTCATGGATTTCGGGATGGGCGAGCAGGTACTCCTGCACACATGCATCGCGACCTGTGAAAGCGCGGAAGCGTGGCTCGCGCCCAGGGTTGGGCAGCGCACGACAGTCAAACACAAAGCCGCCGCCATTGGGCGATGGGTCCTGCGGAATGGCAGCCCGGTAGGAGAAACTCTGCACCCGCACGGTCAACGTGGATCCCGGTTGATACGGTTTCACAAAATCGGAGGCTATAATCGACCGTATAGCAGACATAAGCTCTGGCAAGGCCATCGGTAACTCGTAATGATCCAGAATGCCCTGCAAGTTGCGGACAGCAAACGGAATGCTCTGCAAAAAATGCGACTTCCGCTCAAAATAGCCACGGTAGCCATACGCACCCATAGCCTGCAAGATACGGATAAGCACGAAACCTTGAAAATAGGAGACAAATGTCTTTCGGTCAACGGGCATTCTTTCTGAAAGCGTGTCAAGATAGACGTTGAGCAGGTGCTCACGCAAGGCGGGCGACAGGTCGGCCCGAACCTGATAGAGCAAAGAAGCAAGATCGTATTGCAAGGCTCCCTTACGGCCTCCCTGATAGTCAATGAAATAAACCTCCCCATCCTTGAGCATGATGTTGCGCGACTGGAAATCACGATAGAGAAAATAGTCGCTATCTGCAGTCAACAGATAGTCCATCAAAGTGTTGAAGTCGTCTTCCAAGCGTTGTTCATTGAAAGGAACATTGGCGAGTTTCAGGAAAAAGTACTTGAAATAATTGAGATCCCACTGCATGGACTGGCGGTCGAAGGCGGCGCGGGGGTAAGCCACTGAAAAATCAAGCCCCTCTTTGCCTGACAATTGCAATGCGGGCAAGGCGCGCACGGCTTTCTCATAATAGGCGATTGTCTCCTGCGACGGACCCCCCTCCGTCCTGTTGGCAAAAAGGTGGTCGTAAAGGGTGACGTTGCCCAAATCGTTTTGCAAATAATGCATGTTGTCGGGTGCAACGGCGAGCAGAGCAGGCACCCGAAATCCCTTTTCTGTGAAAAAGCGGGTATAGGTGAAAAAAGCAAGATTTTCCTCAATGTCGTCGTTGAAAGCACCAATGAGCGTGCTGCCATCTTGCAAGGCGATGCGATAGTAGGCGCGATGCGATCCCGACTTGGGCAGGGCAACGATGCCTGTCACAGATTGGCCTGTCCGGATCTCTGCCAAAGTGCGTAACTGTTCAATGTTGGGGATGTTTTCCATAAAGGGTGAAAATGTTTCGTAAACTCTTTAAAAGCGACAACAATTTTGTTATATGAAATTGTGGAAAGAGAAGCCCGTCTGTATATGCAAAAAAAGGAGAGCAGGGCTCTCCTTTTTAATATTAATTATTGTATCAATTATTCGACGATGAATTTGCGGATAACCTTGCCCTTTTCGTTTTGGAGGTTGAGGAAATAGAATCCGCTGGAGAGGCTGCTGATGGAAATATCGTGGGTCTCGTTGCCACCACCGAAGGAGATTTGCTCGCTGCGAACGATCTTGCCAGTCATGTCAACCACAGTGGCGGTGAAATCTTGTGCGTTGTCGCCCTCAATGGTGACGTGCAGCACGTTGGAAGCAGGATTCGGATAGGTGGTCACGTTGGCAATGTCGTTGTGCTCGTCGATACCGGCGATTTTCCAGAATTCCATTTCAAAGCCTGCGCCTTGAATCCAGTTATCGGTGTTGAATTTGATAGCAACTCTGGGAGAGTTCACCGTGATGACACCGTTGGGAACATTGTTATTGTCGAAATGGGCCAAAACGGGATATTCACTGTTGTTGGCGCCATCGTAAATGTCGATGAAATCACCAGCCTTGAGGTCGAATTTTTGGAAATAGAAATTATAGCCGGCTGCTTGCGGCACGCGGAGTTGCCATTGGCAAGAGTGCAGTGCCTTATACGGATTGTCGTTGCCCTGCTGGTTGCTGGGTTTGTCCGTAAAAACGCCAAACCATTCGTCGGTGGTGATAGGAGCGGTAACGGCTGCACAACCCGGAGTGGAGATATTCTGAGCCTCATAGCTCAACACAAAGCCATAGTCTGTAAGGCTGTCGCTGTTGGTCGTAAAGACCACCAGGACGCTGTCTGCGTTAATGGTCAATGCATCGGGAAGCGGCAGGCCTTGGTAGTCACCATGGACACTCTGGGTGCCGGCTGTATCGTAGGTGTAATTGGTATAGTCATTGCAAGCGGCCATCAGGTAATTCTGTTCGTATTGACCGGCCGGAGTGCCGCTGGCGGTGCCGCCATTGTAAACGATGACTTTGTCGCCCGGTTGGAGTTTGATTTTGTCAAATTGCAGGACGTAACGGGAAGCATCGGGGGTTGCAATGATCCAACTACGGTAGGTGTTGGGTTGGTATTTCATATTGCCGGCGCCATCGCTGATAGTTCCCTTGGCAGCGGTGATACGCACATCGCCGGTGGTTGGCTTCACGATATCTGCATATTCAGGAGCCAAACCTGTCATAAAGGACTCGGAATTCTCGTAGTTGAAATTTCCATAGCTGGTAGTCAACATGTTCTTGATGTTATAGAAACCGTTACTGCTGCCATTCCATCCCCAGTTTACATGGAAATAAGTAAGGGTATCGTGGATGGTGGTGTAGCCGTCCACAATCCAAGCGTGGCCGCCTTCGTGTTCATTGTTGCCAGAGAAGAAGAGCGGACGACGGGCATCCAGTTCGCTCTTGGCCAAATCCGTCCAGCTTTGAATAGTGCCGCCCTCTTCGATAAAGCTGGAGTACTCTTTGAACTGGGCGGCTTGAGAGTAGTAAAAGTTGTTCTGCAGGGCGGTGATGGCATATTCGGACTGGGAACCAGAACCGTCGTGGCCATAGCTCATGCGGACGGAAACGCCAGCGTTATAAATAAGTTTTGCCAACTCACCATTGTAAGAGTCAAGCCTATTGGACATAGCATCATAGGTGTAAGTCTGCTGAGCGAAGTTGACCTGTTGAGCAGGATAGGTGTAAATGAGTTCACCATCTTCGTACTCGCGAGGAATGTAAGCTACACCACCAAAGCCGTGCTCAGGAAAACGGTAGTAGTACATGATGTTAGCCATGGTGAGTGCAACGCAACCCACGGGACAACGATAGTCCATGTTGCTTTCAGGCGATGAGCTGAAGGGACACATGGCGTTGTAGTAAGTCTCCTGCGTCCATTTGGTGGTTACCAGAGGTTCCACACAAGGAGTGCCTTTGGGACCCTTGCTGTCGAGACGGAAATCGTTGCGAGCATATTTCGCCCACGCTTGAGAAGCCTCAGGAAGTGCCAATGCCGGATTTTCATTCAGGATTGAGAGTTGCTTTTTGTACTTGTTGCAATAAAAATCAGCACCAGTACCCGGCTCAAAGTTGGCTTCCAAGGAGTATGCCAACACGGGAATGGCGAGATCTGTGGCGGAAACAATCATAAAACCCTTTTCGCCAACCTGAAAACGATAGAACAGGGGCGTGCCATCCACGTCGTACTCGGTGTAGACATGAGTCATGGAGAGGCCTTTGGTGTTTGAGCCGACGCGCTCGGACAGGAAATTCCTGGATGCGTTCATGGCGGTCTCGACGGACACCAAGTTCTGGGAATATCCGAACAGGACCAGCATTACCAATGCAAAAGAGAGAATAAATTTTTTCATTATGATACGATTTTGATAAATAATAATCTATGGTTTCAAAAAGTTGCCAAAAGTACAAAAAAATTTAAAATGGCACCTTGTTATCTTGTTTTTTGTAATATGTTGAATTCTCGTTGTTTACAAAACAGTTGATTTACTTAAGCAGAATATCCACACCCTCTTTGTCCGTCACACGACCTATGACACTGGCCTTTTCGCCCAGTTCGTTGAAGAGGGAAACCGTCTGTTCCGCATCTTCGGGACGAACGACGGCAATCATGCCGATGCCCATGTTGAAGATGTTGAACATTTCCCGATGGTCGACTTTTCCATATTTTTCGAGAAATGGAAAAACGGGGGGCATTTCCCAGGTGCCTTCTTCGATATGAATGCCCTGTCCTTCGTGGAGCACACGGGGAATGTTCTCGTCAAAACCGCCACCCGTGATGTGACAGATGGCATGGACGTCGATCTTCTCCAGAACCTGCAGTACAGGCTTGACATAGATCCGGGTGGGTGTAAGCAACACGTTGCCGAGCGTGTCGGGCAGGCCGTCGTATTGCTTGCCAAGATCCAAGTGGTTGTCTTTGAAGACGATCTTACGCACAAGGGAAAAGCCGTTGGAGTGAACTCCTGTGGATGCAAGCCCCACAAGAATGTCACCCACCTGAACCTTGGAGCCGTCAATGAGCTTGGATTTCTCGACAGCACCCACGGTAAAGCCCGCAATATCGTACTCGTCTTCGCTGTACATGTCGGGCATCTCGGCGGTCTCGCCACCAATGAGAGCGCAATTGGACATGACACAGCCGTCGGCCACGCCCTTGACGATAGCTTCAATCTTGGCAGGGTCGTTCTTCCCCACAGCAATATAATCGAGGAAGAAAAGCGGAGCCGCACCTTGGGCGAGCACATCATTGACGCACATGGCCACGGCATCTTGTCCGATGGTGTCGTGCTTGTCCATCATGAAGGCGATTTTCAGTTTGGTGCCCACACCGTCGGTGCCGCTGACCAAGATGGGTTCCTTGTAGTTGAGCGAGGCAAGGTCGAACATGCCGCCAAAACTACCAATATTGCCCATCATGCCAGGCCTTTGTGTGGCGGCGATATGTTTCTTGATGCGTCTGACCGACTCGTAGCCAGCCTCCAATGTTACGCCAGCCTCTTCGTATGATTTTGCCATATTTTGTTGATACTATGATTTTTAAACTTAAAGAATGAGCATTGCGTCGCCATACGTCAGGAAACGGTATTTCTCTGCGACGGCCTCCTTATAAGCGCGCATCACAAACTCGTAACCACCGAAAGCCGCAACCATCATAAGCATGGAACTTTGGGATGCGTGGAAATTGCTGACCATGGCGTTGCCAACCATGAAACGGTAGGGCGGATAGATGAACTTGTTGGTCCAGATCTCCTCCTGCCCGTTCATCTCGGTGGTCTTGACGTGACCGTTGACATACACGGAAGATTCGAGGGCCTTCATGGTGGTGGTGCCGACAACCACAATCTTGTGACCGTCGTCCTTGGCCTTGTTGATGGTGTTGGCAACGTCGGCGCGGATAATCATGCGTTCAGAGTCGGCCTTGTGTTTGGACAGGTCTTCGACATCGATGTCGGTAAAGTTGCTGAGACCTGCATGCAGTGTGACGTAGGTGCGTTCGATACCTTTGATTTCCATGCGTTTGAGCAGCTCTCTGCTAAAATGGAAACCAGCGGCGGGAGCCACAACGGCACCCTCTTCTGAAGCATAGATGGTCTGGTAGTCGTTGGCATCCTCCGGCTCGATTTCGCGCAACCGCTGGATATCTTCCGGCACAGGCGTAGTGCCTATGTCCATGAGTTTTTTCTTGAAAGCGTCGTGGTCGCCATCGAAGAGAAAGCGGAGCGTTCTGCCCCGGGATGTGGTGTTGTCAATGACTTCGGCCACCAGGCTGTCGTCTTCGCAGAAGCAAAGCTTGTTTCCGATGCGGATTTTGCGGGCCGGGTCAACCAGTACGTCCCACAGACGACTTTCGGCATCCAACTCGCGCAACAAGAAAACGCGAATCTTGGCGCGTGTCTGCTCCTTCTCACCATACAGCAAGGCAGGAAAGACACGAGTGTTGTTCATGACAAACAAATCACCCTCGTCAAAATAGTCAATGATATTCTTAAACAGTTTGTGCTCAATGGTTTGCGTTTTGCGGTCGAGCACCATCAAACGAGCTTCGTCACGTTCTTGGGTGGGATGCAGGGCGATGAGTTCCTGCGGTAAATAGTACTTGAATTCTGATAATTTCATTGTGCAAAAATTGGCGTGCAAAGATACAACAAAAAAGGGCTTTTGTCAAGTCCTTTTAAGTGTTTTTAAGAAAAAAATTCAACCCTTTGTGTCGGGAATCCGAGCACGGTGCATCCCGGCGCGGCAAACCGCGTCTCTACGGGCGTAAACGCCTGTGGTTGAGAAAGCGATTTTCCTGGCTGATGACCCGCAGACGTTCCATCGTTTCAGGAGAAAAAAACGATTCCGACACTTTCTCTTCCAAATAATCAATGGCCAAGTCGTTGGGATGATTGAGATCCTTGGCATAGAAACGATAATCGCGCAGGTCATCAATAAGATATTCGTATGCAGGAAAATAGAATGTGCTTTCCTCATCCACCAACTTTTCTTCAGCCAGCAGGAGAACAGCCTTGCTGAGCGTGTTTTCATGCATCCCGTCGCCCGCATGGCGCACGGGACTCACCGTGAAGACCACCTTGATATCGGGGCGCACGGTGCGCACCGCCTGCAGCGTGGTGTTCCACAGGGAGACGATCTTCTTGACATCGAGGCGCAGGCGCTCGAACTGATAGTTGGGGATCTTGTGACAGTTGGCCACAATGAGGTCGCGCGGCGTGTATTTGTAGCAAAACGCGGTGCCAAACGTGATGAAAAGCACATCCGTTTCTCTAAAAAACTGGGCCGCGTATGCCAACTGCTCATCTATGTTACGCTCAAACTCCTCGAAATTCTCACGAGAGAACTTTCCATGGTGCGCGAAACTAACCCATAAATCCTTGTTTTTCAAGAAATAACGATCTTTATCAAACGACTCAGGATGAATCAGTATGCGGAGAGCGTGGTCTATGGAAACAGGGTTGAAAAGCACGCCGAAGGGATTGGAGCAGACTTGAAAGCGATGGCGATGGAAATAGCTGCCGATATTGTCGGAAAAACAGGAGCCGAGCAGCATAATCTTGCTGTCGTAGCTGATCTCGAACGGATACTGCGGGGCGGGAATGTTGGTACGAAAAATCATTGTTTCAACTATTTGGGTATTATCAACTTGGCAAACTTAAGCAAAAGCGTTTTGAGGCCGACGGTGTCGAAATTCACTTGGGCTTTGGCATCGGGCCCAAAGCCATCGATTTGCTGCACCTGGCCATAACCGAACTTGCTGTGGTATACGCGCACGCCAGGCTGGATTTGGTTAAAGGTGGCCAACGTGCCGATTTGGTCGAGGCGCACATCCTGCGTGCTTTTCACCTGCGGCTTTGCAGAAGCCGGGCGGGACGGAGCCGGGCGGGCGGCGGCAGGCCTGAAACCGCCGAATCGCGGCTTGCGCTCCGCCTCGTGGTCTCCCCAAAAACCACCCCTGCCCTCCGACGCTTTTTGGGTGACATTCAGGTACTGTTTGGGAATCTCCTCCAAAAAACGGCTGTCCTCGCAAAATTGCAGAGTGCCAAAACGATAGCGTGTCTGCGCGCATGTGAGTATCACTTTCTTGCGGGCACGCGTCAGCGCCACGTAGAAAAGCCGGCGCTCCTCCTCCATCTCCTGCCGCGAGTTGACACACAAAGACGACGGAAAAAGATTCTCCTCCAAACCGGTAATGAAAACATAGTCGAACTCCAGGCCCTTGGCGGAGTGGATGGTCATAAGACTGACGCGATCGGCACCCTCCTCGGCGTTGTTCTCGTCCTCGTCGCTCAACAGGGCGATGGACTCCATGAAATGATCCAATGAAGGGAAGTAATCTTCGATCAGCTCGCCCGTGCGTTCGTCAAAGCTGCTTTCCGGTTCCTTCTCGATGAAACCCTTGATGGAGTCGAGCAGCTCCTCGAGGTGGTCTACGCGCTCCTTCTCGTCGGTGTTTTCCTTGAGCATCTTGACAATACCCGTCTTGAGGGCGATCTGCTTGGCCAGTTCGTAGGCGTCGGTTGTGCGCAGTTGCGCGGAAAAGCCCTTGATCATGTCGGCAAACTCGATGAGCTTGTTGGTGACGGCATTGCCTGCACCAAGATCGTGCTTTATGGGGTTGGCCACGACATCCCAGAAATGGGCGTTGTGCTCCTGGGCGGTGGCGGCGATGCGGGAGACCGTGGTGTCGCCTATGCCACGCATGGGGTAGTTGATGATGCGGCGCAACGACTCCTCGTCGTAATGGTTGATGGTCAGCCGGAAATAGGCTAACATATCCTTGATTTCCTTGCGCTTGTAGAAAGAAAGCCCGCCATAGATCTTATAGGGGATATTGCGTTTGACGAGAGCCTCTTCCAAGGTTCTCGATTGAATGTTGGTGCGGTAGAGAATGGCAAATTGACGGTTGGTGGCATGCTCGACCATCTTGGTTTCGAAGATGGCATTGGCGACGGTAAAGGCTTCGTCCGTGTCGCTGTTAGAGTGAATCACTTGGATGGGGGCGCCCACCTCATTGCCGCTCCAGACCTCCTTAGGCATCTGATCCTTGTTGTTCTTGATGATGGCGTTGGCGGCGTTGACGATGTTCTGCGTGGAACGGTAGTTGCGCTCGAGCTTGTAGATTTGCGCAGTGGGAAAGTCGCGGCGGAAATTGAGAATGTTCTGGATGTTGGCGCCGCGGAAACCATAGATACTCTGTGCATCGTCGCCAACCACACAAATGTTCTGATGGGCGGCAGAGAGCTTCTTGACAATAAGATACTGCGCGAAATTGGTGTCCTGATACTCGTCGACAAGAATGTAGTTGTATCGGTTCTGATACTTGTAAAGCATGTCTGGGAAGTCGCGCAACAGAACATTCATGTAGAAGAGCAGATCGTCAAAATCCATAGCATCCGCCCTCCGCAGACGAGCGTTGTAACGCGCGAAAATCTCATGGATATGGGGCCTCCCGGAGGCAGCGTCGGCAACCATGATGTCTTTGTTGGCCGCATACTCCTCGGCAGACAGGAGGTTGGACTTAGCCATGGAGATGCGATTGAGGATAAAGTTAGGCGCATAAACCTTGGGGTCCAAGTTTATGTCCTTCACAATGTTCTTGATCAAAGACTTGGAATCGTCGGTATCGTAAACAGTCAGGTTGCGGGTGAAACCTATTTTTTCAGCTTCGGCACGCAAAATGCGGTAAAAAACGGAGTGGAAGGTGCCCATGGTGACGGCTTTGGCAACATCGCCGCCCACAAGCGACACAATGCGCGCGCGCATTTCCGCCGCCGCCTTGTTGGTGAACGTCAACGCCAGGACACGATAGGGGTTGACATTGCGCGCCAACATGTACGCGATGCGGTAGGTGAGCACACGGGTCTTGCCAGACCCCGCGCCAGCCAACACCATAACAGGACCATCTATTTGTTTTACAGCAAGTTGCTGCTGCTCGTTCAACTCCGACAATATGTGTTCTTCCTGCGTCATCTCGCTCTTTTTTAAAGGGTGCAAAATTACGAAATTTTCACCAACTATATTATGTTAATATCGTGTTAACAACTTTTTTCAATGGTGGGCTGATTTTTGTTAATTATTTTTATATTTTTGCCGTCACATTGTTTAGCGAAGGTAATCGGTAAGTCCCACCTACATTAACAATAAACAATAGTCCCACCTACATTTGGCAATTACTTCATTCAAAAATCCGGTTACCTTCACATTGTTATTGTAATGTTAAGAAAAAATTGTTAAATATGACAACAGGTGTGTAACGTCTATGGCGGATGCCAGACCACTTTTTTTTGTATCTTTGCCCCGTTTTTTTAACGTATTATTCATCAACCCCAAAAAACAACACTATGGAAAAGTATGTATGCAAAGTTTGCGGTCACGTTTACGATCCCGCAGAGGGCGATCCCGACAACGGCATAGCCCCCGGCACCCCGTTTGAGGAACTCCCCGACAGCTGGTGCTGCCCCATGTGCGGCGTCGGCAAAGAGGATTTCGAACCAGAAGCATAAAAAAACAGGGCAAAGCCCTGTTTTTTTTATAGTCAAAGCCCCTCTCGAAATTTCATCTTTAAAAAGTAACACTTTTGTATGTAGATAAATTACTTAATATATAAATGGCATCGTCAGCACAATAGTAATAGGCTCTTATTTTAAAATACATAGTGGTGCCAGGTGTTCCTGGATAATATACTGTTTTGGTTGTTGTAGTTCCATCATCAACTTGTTCAAACATAGCATATTCACCACTATATGAGCCACTTGGGGTATCAGACATCATAATATGGTAGCCCGTTGCTTTTGACACTGCCGACCATGTGAATTTAAGATATCCGCCACTTAGTTTCTGTACAGTAAATGAAGAGGGGGTTGATAACGAGACCGATGCACTGGTTGCAGGCAAACTAATAATACTGCCACTACTATTAATGGCTTTCACTATATATCTATTTACTCCAGGGTGAATATTGGAAGATGAACAATGATAAGAGGTGGAGGTCGTTGTAGTTTTTAACTCCCATGACGTTCCATCAGAGCAAGGCACGTATTTATACACTTCGTACGAAGTTGGTGCTCCACAACCAGTAGTCGTTACAGGTGTCCATGAAACCGTTTGTGTAGAGGTTCCGCTAACGGAAACAGTAGGTGGACAAGGAGAATACGTTGTGCCACCTCCACCACCAGAGTTGTTATAATACGCATACGAACTGTAGGAACTTTCACCCGCACTGTTCAACGCTTTTACTTTGTAGTAATTATAGCCTGTCATCGGACTGTAATCATACAAATAGGTGTTGGATGTAGCCGAGCTTATTTGGGAATAAGTTCCTGTGGCGGTTGAGCTTCTATACACCTTGTAGCTCGTTGCATTGGAAACGGAGTTCCATGATATTTCAATTTGAGGTGATGAGGAGCTTCCCACATTAATTGCCGTGACTCCTGTTGGGGCATTGGGAACGGTTGTGGTGGAGTAGTAATAATAGTCATACGAGCTGAAAGAACTTTCGCCCGCACTGTTCACCGCTTTCACTTTGTAGTAATTATATCCTGTCATCGGACTGTAATCATACAAATAGGTGTTGGATGTAGCCGAACTTATTTGGGAATAAGTTCCTGTGGCGGTCGAGCTTCTATACACCTTGTAGCTCGTTGCATTGGAGACGGAGTTCCATGATATTTCAATTTGAGGTGATGAGGAGCTTCCCACATTAATTACCGTGACTCCTGTTGGGGCATTGGGAACGGTTGTGGCGGAGTAGTAATAATATGCATACGAACTGTAGGGGCTTTCACCCGCACTGTTCACCGCCTTCACTTTGTAGTAATTGTATCCTGTCATCGGACTGTAATCATACAAATAGGTGTTGGATGTAGCCGAACCTATTTGGGAGTACGTGCCGTTAGAAGAAGAACTTCTATACACCTTATAGCTCGTCGCGGTGGAAACGGAGTTCCATGATATTTGGATTTGTGGTGAAGAAGAACTTCCCACATTAGTGGCAGTGACACCTGTGGGGGCATTGAGCTGTTGGCATCCTGCGATGAAAGTGTAGGTCGTATAGGAGGACATACTGCCAGCCGAGTAGGAGCAAACAACATTACCGGAATTGTCCTCAAGGGAGAATCCGACTTCACCAACATAGCTGCCTGGGATCCAAACGAGGGAAGTAGATTGGTTGTCACACAGCATCACTGTCTCTGTGCCAGAGGAACCATCTGTCAAAGTAATGTTCGCAACTGTGACCCCATTTTGCACCACAGCCAAGGAACCGTTGTTCCAACCGTCACCGTAAGAGTCGGTAAGGTAGAAGGTGTATCCGCACTGGTCGGACACATTGCAAGGAGGAGGAGATACTGTGCCTATGATTGTGAGGCTCTGTTGCTCCCCATACGCCGTTCCCGCACTGTTTGTGGCATATGCGCGCACATAATATGTGGTGTTCGCTGACAAACCGGTAATACTACTCGTGAAAGACGTCATACCTCCACCTTCGTTGGTGTGGTTATTGCTTATTGTCGGATTCGGAGATGTGCTCCAACAAACACCTTTGGCGGTAATGGCAGTATTACCCATGGCGGTAATATATCCAACACAAGTTGCAGTATCCGAAGATGTATTGGTAACACTATAGGTGACCACTGTAGGAGTTGTCACCGGAGGAATATCACCACGAAGACAGCGAACAGATAACCCATATCTTTTATCAAATGCATAGTCAACAAATGAATATCCCCTACGATATAGTGACGATTCATTATACTCCAAATCATAATCGTATGCATAAGAGCCATCATATGAGGTGGAAATCCAAAACAAACCATATTCTTTGACATTTAAATAGTTTGCTTCAGAATTGCTTGTCCACCGATAGCCGCCACCCCGAGCAGAAAATCCAGAGCTGTTGGTAGCTCCTTCGTTCGGAGACAACCAGTATGTCGTACCCGTTGTTTTCATTTTGCCTCCAACACTCGCTCCTTCCAATGAATTATACAGTTCTGTGAAAACTTCATCGTATGCAGGCACATGCCAGCCAGACGGACACAGCTGATTGCCATCTACTGCATAATAATTGTACAAACATCCGTATGAGGATAAATTGTAATAGCAATAGGCAGCAGAAGAGAAATTTCCCCAAGAAGTGGAATCCTGCACCAAGGGAATGGAAACACCATTATTAAGATGGGTGGTTTTTAAATTCTCTGCCATCCAACACTGCTGGCCAATCTGCACTGTGTTGTAACTATTGCCGTCGTAATCAGTGGCAGATGTCCCACAAGTGAAAGATGAAGTAGTAAAGGACTTCATAGTACCATAAACCGTTTCTCCACTGTATGTTGCATACGCTTTCACATAATAGGTGGTGTTGGCCGCTAATCCTGAAATGTTAAAGCTAAAAGCTCCCGAACCACTACCATACGCTTTGTGACTGTCGTTAAGTGTTGGGTTCGTTGTTGTTGAACTCCAACAGATCCCTCGTTCAGTTATTATTGTGCCGTTGCTCGTAACATTGCCCCCGCAGATAGCCGTAGTAGCTGTGAATGTTGTCACAGAGTTGGTGCTCACCGTTGGAGGATTATTAACAGTCACTGTGACGCTTGCAGTGCCAGTACAACCGTAACCGTCAGTTCCTGTAACTGTAAATGTCGTGGTAGTTGTCGGGCTGACTGTGACACTTGCTGCATTGGAACCATTACTCCAGTGATATGTGTTTGCACCTGTTGCCGTAAGGGTCGTATTCCCCCCTTGGTTAATAGTTGTGTTACCAGAGATGCTAATATTCACTGTATTACAAGGTGTTGTGAATTGTTCTGTGTTACCATACCCGATTCCTGCACTATTGACAGCATAAGCCTTCATATAATAAGTGGTGTTCGGAGACAATCCCGTAGCATTAAGGCTAAAAGATCCTGTACCGCTACCATTGGCCGCCTGATGATTATCATTTATTGCTGGGTTCGTTGAGGTACTACTCCAGCACACACCGCGTTCTGTCACTGTTGCTCCACCATCTGATGTCACGTTGCCGCCACAAATAGCAGTCGTAGCCGTAAAACTGTTTACAGGGTTGGTAATCACAGTAGGAAGTAGAACGTTATTGTAGAATGCGTAGGAACTAAAACCACTCTCACCCACACTGTTCACCGCTTTCACTTTATAGTAGTTGTAACCGATCATCGGACTGTTATCATACAAATAGGTGTCGGGTGTTGCCGAGCCTATCTGGTAATACGTGCCGCCGATTGTCGAACTTCTATACACCTTGTAGCTCGTTGCATTGGAAACGGGATTCCATGATATTTGAATTTGTGGTGATGAGGAACTTCCCACATTCGTAACTGTAACTCCTGTAGGCACATTGGGTTGCTGCATTACTGCGAACTGCAACGTAAAAGTTTGAGACGTACCCTGCGCCTGTGTAATGCGCTGACTCTCCACTTCCGTACCGTTGATGGTGGCATAACCAATATACTCCATCATGTCGCCGTAATTGAACGGCTTGTTGGTGGCGGATTTCAACATGTATGTGAGACTCTGTGCCGAGCCAAGGTAGTGTATGGTGTTGGTTCCACCACCACCATTGCATATCATCTTGATGGATGAGGTTTTCCCATTTTGGCGGGCAGTCATCACGTATGTGCCAACTGTGGATATGGAAATGCTGAATTGGTGGTCGCCTGGCTGTAGTGATGCAAAATTTTGCGTCTCTACAATTGTGCGTCCGTTCACATCGGCAATTTGCAATGTCACCGCCTCTTCCTCTGCAACCGTCAAGGTGACATCGGTGGTGCCGCTGAACGGGTTCGGATTGTTCTGCGACAAGGTAAAACCTTCATTTTCGGTATAATCATCAATACCTGTTCCGTTCTGCATGGTCAACACAGTGTCAGGCCACCAGATGGTCTCCTGCCAGTTCTTGGTCAAGTTGTTGATGACCACCTTGTTGAGCCTCACATACTGGTTTCCCGCATCGCGTCCGGTGAATTTTAAGGTTACGGTTTGTGCTGTCATTCCGACCGTTCCCGCCATCAAAACAAAGAAAAAAATCCCCGCAATACTTAAATATCGTTTCATAAGAATATTGTTTTGTTTATAAATATCTAAAATTGCTATTCCATATGGCACATAAACGTAGTACTTTTTCGCTTTCATTGGATTCCTTGAGGTCTTCAACTACCTGACATTCCCAATCACAACGAGTAAAGCCCACGCCATACGGCGGGGGCGTCGCTGCTTTACTCCGGGAATGTCCATCTGAAAGTGTCTGAGTTTCAAAGGATCCAGTGTAAAAGACACTTCGCTTTTTCCTATTCTATGGTGTGCATAACAGAATTATGCGATTTTGCTCATAGGCATTCTGTTTCGTTACTACTTATTTTGCCAGAAATAATATGAATAATTACTTATTTATTGTCTGTTTATTATACAGTTTCGCTCTCTTCCCTCTCGTTCCAATTTGTCTCCTCCAGATATTGAGAGATTTGTTCTTTTAGTTCAACAAGACTCTTCGTGGCAACTTCCCATACTACTATGTCATCAATCTGGAAACACTCATGAACAATGTAATTGCGCATCCCTTTCACCCTTTTCCAATTTTTCCTTGTCCCTACGCGCTTCTCTCATAAACCAATTTTCTGTCTTGTTCTACACTTTTTCGGGCAAAAGGAGCCAATGACCGATCTGTCACAAGATCCACATTCCGGCCCAAAAGATCCTTTAATTCCTCATACATACCGAAAAAATCCATTCCTACAGTCTGGGTGTGATCCAACACGATGAGGATATCCACATCGCTTTGAGATGTTTCCTCTCCGCGGGCGAAAGAACCAAACAGCCAAGCCTTCAAAACGGGTTTTGTTTTGAAATACTCCGCTAACATGTTCGACATCATTTCGGCACTCATAATCAGACTGTTTTTCCAATCCGCAAAAATACAACTTTTCATATTAGAAAATATAACGGCAATAAAAAATCTCCCACAGACACGCAGATCAACGCAGACTTTTTTCTGCGCAAATCTGCGAGATCTGCGGGAAAAAATATACGTGAAAATACGCGCAATACGCGGAGATCATTCGTACCGCAGCGCGCTTATCGGATCCATGTTGGCGGCCTTCTTGGCCGGGTACCAGCCGAAGAAGATGCCCGTCAGGGCGCACACCACAAAGGAAGCCAAAATGGCCATCTGACTCACCACATACGGCATATTCAATATCTTGGAAGCCACGTAAGAGATTATCAGCCCGAAGACAATGCCGATGACACCGCCTATCAAGCTCAGGATCACACTTTCGCACAAAAACTGCAGCTTGATGTCGCGGTTATGCGCGCCAATGGCCATGCGCAAGCCAATCTCTTTGGTACGCTCCGTGACGGTGACGTACATGATGTTCATGATGCCGATGCCGCCCACCACCAACGAGATGGAGGCGATGGCAGCCAACAATGTGGTCATCAAACTGGTGACGGAACTGATGGTGGAAACCAACTCCTCCTGCGTGCGGATGTCGAAGTCGTCGTCCGCCCCATCCTTGATGCCGTGGTTGCTGCGCAAAATGTAGGTAATCTCCGTGGCGGCCAGCTCCGATTCCTCTTCCGAGGTGGCCGACGCATACATCATATTGAAATAGGTGATGCCCAAAAAACGTTTCTGAATGGTGGTGTACGGGGCAAAAACGATGTCGTCCTGGTCATCGCCCATACCACTCTGCCCTTTTGATGCCAGCACACCTATCACCGTCATCGGGATGGAACCAAAACGGATGGACTTGCCTATAGGGTTCTCGCCATTGGTGAACAACTCGTTCACCACGGTCTGCCCGATGACGCACACCTTGTTGTAGCGTTTCACATCCTCGTCGGTGAACATCACGCCCTCCTTCAATTCATATTTACGAATGTCGAGATACGCGGCGGAGACTCCGCTAATAGAACAACTGTGGTTGTTGTTGCCATAGATCAGCTGCTTGTTGGTCGTGACATTGGGGGAAACAGCCGCCACATACTTGGTGTTTTTGGATAAAGACTCCAAATCTCTATTATCCAGCGTCTTGGAAGACGACATACCCATATCCACGCCGCCTCTGCGCTGGCGGGCGGGCATAATCATAATCATATTGGAACCCATGGAGGAGAGTTCCGACTTGACACTCTGCGTGGAGGCCTGCCCGATGCTGACCATCGCAATGACCGAGGCGATACCGATGACGATGCCCAACATCGTCAGTGCGGTGCGCATCTTGTTGCGGAAAAGCGAGCTAATGGCTATTTTGACAAGATTTCCTATATTCATCGTTTAATCTTCTTTTTGGAGGTTGATGGCGGCCAGTGCCTCGGCGGCCGACTGGGTGTTGATGGGGGCGTCTTCTATGATCTGGCCGTCGCGGAGCTTGATCTTGCGGGTGGTGAACGTGGCGATGTCGGGCTCGTGCGTCACAAAGGCGATCGTCTTGCCCTGATGGTGCAGGTCCTGAAAGAGACTCATAATCTCATAGGAGGTGCGGGTGTCGAGGTTGCCGGTGGCCTCGTCGGCCAAGAGTATAACGGGGTCATTGACCAACGCGCGGGCGATGGCCACACGCTGCTGCTGTCCGCCGGAGAGCTGGTTAGGCATATGCTCCATACGTTTCTCCAAGCCCACCAACTTGAGGGCCGCCTCCGCACGCTCCCTGCGCTCCTTGGCGGGAACGCTGCTGTTGTAAAGCAACGGAAGCTCCACATTCTCCAAGGCCGTTGTGCGCGCCAGCAGGTTGTAGTTCTGGAACACAAAACCGATCTTGCGGTTGCGCAACGTGGACAACTCATTCTTGCTCAAGCTCTTGATGGAGACGCCGTCGATGATATAGTCGCCTGCCGTGGGGGTGTCCAGACACCCCAAGATATTCAGCAGGGTGGATTTGCCGGAGCCACTGGTGCCCATAATGCTCACAAACTCCCCCTCCGTGATGGAGAAGGAGATGCCCCGCAAGGCGTGCACATCCTCGCTGCCCACGCGGAACACCCGCTCCAATTTTTCAACTTTCAAGATATCTTTTGCCATAACTATCTCTTCTTTTGCTCAGGTCGGCCCGGCATAAACGGATTGGAACTTCCCCCTTTATCCGACTTCATACCCTTCGACATTCCTGAAGGCATACCAGGCATCGCCTCGCTGACACCGACAACCACCTCGTCGCCCATCAGCAGACCCTCCGTCACCAGCGTGTTCACACCGTTGTTGAGACCCACTGCCACACTCACCTGCTCGTATGTCTTCTCCCCTTTCTTCACCCATACGGTTTTCCGGGTTACATCCTTTAACCCTTGCGTCAGTTCTTCTTGGTTCCGGTAAAGGGAGTTGAAAGTGTATCCTTTTTTCTCAAACTGCTTCATCGTCTCCTGGTCCAGAGAGGCATACAGTGCCGTCAGCGGGATGCAGACGCCGCTCTCTTTCTTCGTGGTGATGCTCACATTGGCCGTCATACCCGGGAAGAGCTTGGTCTCGGGGTTGGGCGCGTTGATGATGACGGTATAGGTGACCACGTTGGAGGTGACGGTCGGGTTGATGCGCACTTCCTTGACGGTTCCGGTGAAGACATCGTCAGGGAAGGCGTCCACCGTAAACGTCACGGGCTGGCCGGCCTTCACCTCGCCGATGTCGGCCTCATCTACTTTCGCCTCCACTTGCATCTGGGTCAGGTCGTTGGCAATGGTGAACAGCGTCGGAGTGCTGAACGAGGAGGCCACCGTCTGACCCTCCTCCACGGCCTTATCCATGATCACCCCGTCGATGGGCGAATAGATGGTAGCGTACGAGAGGTTCGTCTGGGCACGCGACAAGTCCGACTGTGCCGTCTTGAGCTGGTTTTTGGCCAAGTTCAGAGAGTTAACCGCTGACTCGTATGCTTCCTGCGTGGCGGCCTTGTTGTCATACAGCGCCTTCACGCGATCGAATTGCTGCTGCGCCAGCGTCAGATTGCTCTGGGCGTTCGACACGCTGGTCTTTGCCTGCGTGAGCTGTTCATTCAGGTTGGAGCGGTCAAGTTCGGCCAATTTCTGGCCCTTCTTCACCACCGTGTTGAAATCCACATAGATGTGTTCCACAATGCCGGACACCTGCGTACCCACATCCACCTTGTAAACGGGCTGTAACTCGCCAGTAGCCGTCACCGTCACCTCCACACTGTCGATAGTGCTCCGCACCGTATTGATTTTCAAATCAGCGTGTTTGCCCTTCTTAAGAACGAGAGAGAATATCAACGCGAGCAGCACAACCGCCGCGATGACAACCATCCATTTTGCTTTTTTTGATAATTTAGACATATAATCAACTTTTTCTAAACTTTTTAACTTCTTAGTTTCTTAACCCTTAATAACTTAATGATTTAATAGTTTAACAAACTAAAGTTTCACCGGCACACCCATAAAAACGTCGAGAATCTTCCGTTGCAAGACAAACGAATATTTGGCCTGCATATATTTGTTGAGTTGGTTGAGATAATTGGTTTGTTGCTGGATAAGGTCGACGGCAGTGATGGAACCGTACTTGAATTTAAAACTGTAAGCGTTATAGTTGGCCTCGTAAGCATCCTTCTGGGCTTCCGCCACGCGGTAGTCGTTCTGTGCGGAGAACACGTCAAGGTAATATTGGCGCAATTCCTGATCAATTTGGTAAGAGACATCCTTTTGGGTCAATTCGGCCTGCTGCACGCGAAGTTGTGCTTGCTGCACATTATGACGCACCTGACTGCGTTGGTAGATGGGAATGCTGAGGTTAAGCCCGACGTTTTCACCGAGTCCGTGCCAAAGTTGCGTGCCCCAGCCCAGATTTTGAGACTGATTGTTGCTGTTGTAACCCGTGCTTATGCCCGCACTCAAGGAAAGAGACGGATAATATCCTGATTTCTGCAATTTTACATCATACTCTGCACTTGTAATGTCATTCTCACGAAGTTTCAGTTCGGGCAAATAGTTCTTGCTCTTGTCAAGCATCTCCTGGAGGGCAGGAACCTCTAAACTTTGGAAGAGCGTTGCACTGTCTGGGCGTGCGATGGCAATCTCCTCGCCGGGATCGATCGAAAGCAGATTCTTTAGTGCCAAATAGTTGTTCTGTATGTTGATTTTTGTATTCTCGATGTTGTAGAGGTCGGAAGTGTATTGTGCCAGCAACATCTTGTAGTCACTTTCAAGGATTTGTCCCACGCGGTACTGCTGCTCACCCTGGTCAAGCTGCTCCTTGCTGCTCTTGAGCACCTCCTCCTGATAAGACAGCATATCCTGGTTCATCATGACAGCCAAAAAGGCCTGTATAATGGATACACGAACCTTGTTGCGGCTCTGCTCCAATTCCAAGTCTGACTGTTCGACTTCCAACTTGTTCTTTTTAATGTTATTGTAATTGTAAAGACCGTTGAACAGCGTCATGCCAGCGTTGATACCATAGTTGCCGTTCCAGCCCACGGATTTCTGATAGTTGTTGGCACTGAACCCTTGCGAGGCGGAAGCGGAAACGGAGGGCGCGATATTCTCTTTGGCTTGTTTGAGCGATATTTCGGAGGAAGTTACGCTCAATCCCGCACTTTGCAGCGAATAATTATGCTCTTCTGCATAGCGAATACACTCCTCAAGGGAGAGAGTTTTGGTAACGGATGTGTTTTGCGATTGTGCAACCATCTGAAAAACAGATATCAACACTATAAAAATAAAGGTTGCTTTCTTTTTCATAGTTTTTTAAAATAAAAAAGAAAGATTGTATTTACGGGCTTATGTTTAAAATCAACCTCAAAATTTATTATTTTTGCCGTCTAATTTTTAGCAATGAAAAAGAATCGCATCTATCTTATCATTATAGCCATATTATTGGTTATCAGTTTAATACTAATCCTCTTCAAGACGGGTGCGCTGCACGGGCGCAACAGTTCACCCAAGTCGGATCTCTTTGCAGTGAAAGACACTGCCAACATCACCAAGGTCTTTATCGCCAACATGGCTGGCGACAAAGTGTTGCTCACCCGCCGTGACGGTGTCTGGTACGTGCAGGACTCCATCCGCGCCATGCCCGAGAAGGTTGAAGAACTGCTCTCCACCATCCGCAATGTCACCCTGCAACAGACAGTGGCCAAAACCGCCCAGTCCAACATCAACAAAATGATGTCCGTGAATGCCGTCAAGGTGGAAATCTACCAAAATGCACCTAAGTTCACCCTCTTTAAACACGGTTTTTTTACCAAGGAGCGCTTGGTGAAGACCTACTACATGGGACCCGCCACCATGGACAATATGGCTAATTTCGCCATCATCGAGGGCTTCGACGAGCCTTGCATCGTCCACAACCCCGGCTTCAAGGGCTTCCTCACCCCGACATACTCCTTCAAGCCCGTGGATTGGTACAACTGCGACCTCTTCTCCACCAAGATTACCAGAATCAAGAAATTGGATGTCCAGGATTTCGACAACCCTGAAAACTCTTTTTCTGTAGAAAAGGTTGGCCCGCGCTTCTTCGCCCTTTACGACGCACAACACCAACTTGTAGCCGACTATGACACCGTGCGCCTGCTTGACATGCTAGCAGAGTACCGTGACAAGAACTACGAACTCTTCATCGACAATATGGCTGCCGAAAAACGTGACTCCATCATCCGTTTTTACCACTTCAAAACCATCACACTGGAAGACGTGGACGGTCAAAAGACCATGCTGGAGATGTACCGCAAGATGACTCCCGACAATTTCTATTTGGACGCCATCGTGGGCAAAGAGGACGAATCTGAAAACGAGCCCTATAACCGCGACAAGTTCTATGCCGCGCTGAACGGCGACTACCACAATCTTGTGCAGTGCCAGTATTACCACTTCGACCGACAGCTACAACCGCTTTCCTATTTCCTGAAACATCAATAAAAACTGACTGCCAAACCATTTTGCCATGGATTCGCATGAGGGTCATATCCAATACATGCAACGTTGCCTGCAGCTGGCCCGTTTGGGATTGGGCAGCGTGCAACCCAACCCCATGGTAGGTGCCGTGATCGTGCATAACGGGCTGATTATCGGTGAAGGCTATCACCATCGATATGGCGAATCCCATGCGGAAGTAAACGCCCTGGCCGCTGTGAAAGACAAGTCTCTGCTGGCGGAAAGCACCCTGTATGTCAACCTGGAGCCCTGTTCGCATTTTGGGAAAACGCCACCGTGTGCAGATGCCATCATCCGTCACAGGATCCCGCACGTTGTAGTGGGCACCATGGACTGCCATGACAAGGTCAACGGCGCGGGCATCGCCAAGTTGCGCGCCGCCGGCATCGACGTCACCGTGGGTGTATGCGAGGCCGAGTGCGAAGAGCTGAATCGTCGTTTTTTCACTTTCCATCGCCATCAGCGTCCCTACGTCATTCTCAAATGGGCGCAGACCGCCGACGGATTCATGGACGTGGACCGCTCTGACGGGCAGCCTCACGAGTATTGGATAACCAATCCCGCACTGCGAGTATTAGTCCACAAGTGGCGCAGCGAGGAAGATGCCATCTTGGTGGGATACAATACGATGCGCAATGACCGCCCGCAGCTGACAACACGCCTTTATCCAGGAAAAAACCCGCAACGGTTTGTGATGCAGCGTGGCCAGGATGTCATCGCTCCCCTGCCCTGCACAGCCGTTTCCATGGATGTGAAAGAGTGCCTGCAGCATCTCTATGAGCAGCGCATCCAGTCGGTCATTGTGGAAGGCGGACGCAAGACTCTCGACCGCTTCATCGCCTCCGGTTTATGGGATGAAGCGCGAGTGCTCGTAGGCGAAGCAACGTGGGGCAAAGGACTGCCCGCACCCGCACTGCCGGATTCACCGCAACGACAAGAGCGCGTAGACAATAACACCATTTTGTATGTTCGACGACACCTATAAGACCATCGCCGCGCCCGCCACGGGCATCTATAGCGAAAAGCGCAGCAAGTTCCTTGCTTACGCCTTCCCCGTACGCACAGAGGAGGATGTAAAGGCGCATCTCGCAGAGCTCCAAAAGAAACATTACGACGCACGACACCACTGTTACGCCTACATACTTGGACCGCGCAAGGATGCCTATCGCATCAATGACAACGGCGAGCCCTCCGGCACGGCAGGCCGTCCTATCTACGGACAGTTGCTTTCCAAAGATCTCACGGACACTTTAGTCGTAGTGGTACGATACTTCGGCGGCATTAAATTGGGCGTCAGCGGGTTGCAAAATGCATACAAGATTGCCGCCAAAGAATCCCTCGATGCCGCTCAGATTGTGGAGAAGACCATCGAGGAACAATATGACGTTGTTTTTGAATATTTGCAAATGAATGCTGTGATGCAGTTGATGAAGGATCCGAGCGTCACCATCCTCAGCCAACAAAGCGACCTCAACTGCACCATCCGCTTCAGCGTACGCCTGCGCGAGGCCGACCGCATCGTGACAGCCCTGAAGAAGGTCGCCAGGAGCGTTTTGCCGGTCAACGTTGGCAATTAATACCCACGAGTTTAAAAATCGAACCCTGCCATCTCGCCACGTGGGTGGATAATAGTATATTTGGTAAAACGATCATCGGCGGTAAAACCGTCCCCATAGTTCACGGAGCCATCGGCCTTGGTTTGCTTGACCAATGTGTTGCTATTGATGGTACGCGCCAACTGATTCCAAGTTATCTCCTCGGTGCGCAAAGTGTCGCCATTGATAACATCAATAATCACTACATTCTTGGAAGCCTTGTACTTAGACCCGTTGACCTCGCTGGCGTATTCAGCGGTGACCAAAGCTTGTTGCTCTCCGAATTCTGTGAAGGAGACCACTTTGATGCCTTTGGGAAAGTCGGCAAAAGTGGAGTCCCCATAATAACGGTTCATGAGCGGAGCTGTGATGATAAAGCTGACAATGCCCGAATCGCTGACCGTTAGCACCATATTTTCCGCTGCCTCATCCGGAAATCTGCCTTCATACTCATAAAGTACGGATTCAGAGTGTTTCTCCTCACAGGCAATAAAAAACATCATAAGGCACAAGGCCATTATGATGTTTTGAATAATATGATGAGTTGAAAGATTCATGAGGGATTATCTCACGGTCGTGCTTTCCTGGATCCAGCAGCCCACACGGATGGGGTCACCAGACTTGAGGCCGCGCTTGAAGAGTTCATCCTTGCTGGGGTATCTCAGCTTGGCGCGTTTTGCAGCAGCGTCGTTAGCGCAGGAAGGATCGACGGCAACAGCCTTGGCATACTTGTCAGCAGCAGCCCATGAGCAAGCGAGAGGCAAGTCTTCGCCGGAGCATCTGCCGCCGGAGGTGGCGTAAAGGTCACCGATGAGGAGGTAAGCCTTACCCATGTTCGGTTGGGCCTTGAGGGCAGCGTATGCCGCATTCCGGGCTTCGGAGTAGGCACTTTTGGTCTGATAGGCCAAAGCTAACATGTAGTTGGCATCTGCCTTCTGCTCGTTGGTCTCGCTCAATCTGACAGCCTCCTGCAGGTAGCTGATAGCAGCATCCAGTTCGGCATCGTCCTTGGTGGTGACAAAGCTCTTCAGGGAGAGGTTACCCATCCAGTAAGCGGAGTTACGGTTCGGGTTGGCCTTATGCAGCACTTCCAATGCTTCCTTGAACACAGGGCTACCCAAGCATCCACCCTTGGACATGGTCATGACCATCTTGTTAATGGCGGAGATGTCATCCTTGCTGGTGGCCAACTTCTTGGAGTAGACCTCTTCCAACATGTCACATGTAGCGTAAGGGGTCACAGCCTTTTCAATCTTGGCCAAGGTCTTGCGGTAGTTGTCTACAAGCTTCATCTGGCGGGCAGTGTCGGCTATCATCTTTTTGCCTTCGGGATGGTTTACGATATTGGCAGAGTCTGCACCCATTTGAGCTTTCAGTTCGTCAAGTTTCACAACTTGTTTTTCATACTGTACCAAAGCGTTGTTGATGGAGATATCCAAGTAGTCGGTGGCGCGTCCGTAGGCGTCGATGACATAGGTCGTGTCTTTTTTAGCCTTGGTGACAATCTCGGCCAGTTGGAAATACTTGTCCCAAATAGCGGGCTGAGTCTTTTCCTTTTCCATTTCGACGGACTGTATGAACCAATCGAGGATTTGCATAAGTTCATCGGAAGTGGATGACTTTCCGCGATACAACAAAGTGTTGTAGGCTTTGAAGCCGAGACCGTAGCCCTTTGTGAACTTATCGGGGAAATAGTTGCTGCGCACCTCATAAGAATAGAGCAGTGTGTCGATGAGATGCTCTCTTCTCAAGGAGTCTTTTTCTTCCTTGATAAGGTTCTGCAGCAAATTCTGGGCGTTGGTGTAGATGCCATCCCAGGCGCAAGGGCAGTTGTTAACGATATATTGCCAGGCCTCGTATGCATCCTTGTAGTTTTTGGCCTTATAGGACATGTTAAAAATGCTGACCTGTTCAAGGCCTTTCAATGAATCCTCTTCCGTGGCGCCGTAACGATAAGGGCATTGAGCGAAGAGGGAGCCGCCGAAAGCGAGCAGCATGATGGCAACAAATAGTTTTTTCATCTTTTTGTGATATTAAGTTTGTTAGTCAAGTTTCATTCGTTGATACCATTTCTCCTGGAGAGTGAAGCAGAGGGTGAATTTGAAGTAGTTCTGTTGCAAGAGGTTTTTTGAGGCTGTTCCAAGTTTTCCGTATTCGAAGAGGAAGTTGATGCTCGAGTGTGTGGTAAAGGTTGTCAATGGAATACCAACGCCGAGACTGACTCCAAATTCGTTTACAGGTTTATTTTGGAAGATAAATTCTCCTGTGGAGAAGCGGGCGCCTGCACGCAAGGTGATGCGCTTCATAAACTTCGCGGAATAGGGGTCTGGGATAAACTGCACACCGATGGATGTGGTGAGCGCATTCTTCAAGGAGTCTCCGTGTCCCATAAACTTGTATTTGGCCCAATTCTGCCAAGTGACGTCCGCCGCCACGGTGAGTTTTTCCTTGAATGTGTAGCTCAGTCCGCCGCCCACTGCCTGCGGTATGTACAGGTTGCCGCGCAAAGAGTTGTCGCACAACGCCGTATCGTATGTGGTCACGGAACTATAATCGCCTGAATAATAATTGATAAGCAGATTCTCTTTGGCCCAGATATAAGCAGTGTTGCTATAGACCACACCCAAGCCTATTTGATGATCTTTTTTGATGTTGAACATGTATTGGAGACCACCTGTCAGGTGAATGCCCTTAACGTTGAAGGCATCGTTTACACTGGTGTTATAGAAATACCCTTCGGAAAATTCCGTGCGGCGATAGTCGTAGAACGTGCCAAACATATAAGATGCGTTAAGACCGATGGAGAGACCCTTGCACAACCTGAACGCATTGCCCCAATAGACTTGGTTGAGGCCGCCTTTGCCGGTATAGCGGTATTCCACGAGGTTCAAGTCCTCTTCCATACGGGATTCTTCCATGTCATAGCCAATGGTGCTATAGGGCAGAATGCCCACAGAAGTACGCCAATGGCGGGTCACGGGCAAGCCGATGGCAATATAGTCCGGGCGGGCGTAAGTGTTGCGCTGAACGGCGTTGCCTTCCGCAAGATCAGTCACGTAGATAGAGGCTGCGGCATCGGCCACAAATGACAACGAGTCGTAGGCCGCGTATGATGCCGGATTGCGGAAATTGACGTAGTAGGGACTCTGCAGTGCGTAGGAGGTGCCGCTCATGCCGTTCAGTATGCCATTGGAATTCTTGTTGACAACACCTATGCCAATGCTGGAATAGGGATTGCTGATGGCATTCTGCGCGAGCGAAACGTTCGCGAGAGCCATCATCATCCATCCCGAAAGCAAAACTATACTAAGTTTCCTAAACATTGAACCGCAATATTTTATACAATCCCAACAGCACTAAATTTGGGGCGGCAAATATACTATTTTTTAGCGAATTTGACAAGAGAGGTGCATCGCCACCTGTCAGAACGACTTTTAGCGGTGAAAATTGTGCTTGATAGCGATAAACCATACCTTCAATTTCGCCAACGAGACCATTGACGACTCCCGAAAGAATGGATTTCTCGGTCGTATCGCCGACGAGGAAGTCAACAGGAGAGGGTTCGAGGAGGGGCAAGCGGGCGGTGAAGTGTTCAAGGGCACGCAAGCGCATGCAAAGACCCGGCGCGATGGTGCCGCCAAGATAGTCGCCCTCGGCAGTCACCAGGTCTGTGACGAGGCAACTGCCCGCCTGGATGGCGAGGACATTATCCATGGGATAAAGCGCGTGTGCGCCCACAGCGCATGCAATGCGATCGGTACCAAGCGTTTTCGGGGTGGCATAGGCCAAACGCACGGGAAGCTGCAACTGTGGGGAGAACTTCAGGGTGCACACCCGTTGCTGGAGAAATTCCTCCAACGCGGCAGGCGTTTCCCCCACAGAAGAGACCAATGCCGCCTTCACCCGATATTCCTGCAGGACAGCCTCCAGATCGGCGACCCCTACCACGGGTTGACGCAGCCACGAAAGCTGGTTTCCCGCTTCATCGAATACAGCGACCTTTTGCGCCGTGTTGCCAATGTCTATGACCAAATATGCGTTACTGTTCATGTCAAAAGTATTTTCAGTCCGATGCTGATCAGCACGAAACCACCTATAATCTCAGCGATGTTGGCCTTGACGCGCGTGCTCCAGCGACTCGTGAGCGCATATCCTAACAGCGACATCAAGAAGGAGACGAGCCCGATATTGAAGACGGACCAGCCAATGCGCACATTTTGCATCATGGCCAAGCTGAATCCAACGGCCAAGGCGTCAATGCTGGTGGCGACAGAGAGTGCCAATATGGTACGTGGTTTTGTAATGTCAAAGCGAGACTCTTCCTTGTTTTGTATTCCCTCCACAACCATCTTGCCACCGATAAAGAGCAGGAGTCCAAAGGCAATCCATGGGGCAAACCGGCTAATATATGACACCACAGCTTCTCCGCAGAACCATCCGATCATGGGCATCATTGCTTGGAAAAAACCGAACAAGAAAGCAAACAGCAGCACGTTGCGGGCTTTCAACTTGGGCTGGAACACACCTGCCGCACAACTCACAGCAAAACAGTCGATAGCGAGACTGAGTGAGAGGAGAAAAAGTTCTATGTAAGACATGATGGTGGTGATTACGTGATTATTCAACATCTAAATCAAGCAGCAAACAGACGCAGACAGCGGTCCGTTGCTCCTGGCCTGAGCGTTCCGGATGCTGCTGCAGGTCATGACAAATGGCGACCGTTTTGTCAAAGTATTTGTTTGCCAGAGTTTTAATCTTTTCCATAAAAATTTTGTTCACGGAGGTGCAAAAATACGAAAAAAAAGGGAATACAGTCAAGGATTCAAAGGAGAGAAAACCGTGTTCAAATACAATATTTCAGGCAAAGACATGTTAAAAAAAGTGTATGTCTGGCAAATGCAATTTTTTTGTATTTTTGTCACTTGTTTTTATAAAATAGCAATCTTATGAGAAAATTTGGTCGACTTTTGTTGTTAATCATTATGGTTCAGGTTATTGCATTTTTTGCAAACCCTGTATCCGCACAGAAGCTGAAACCTGCGGACGTGCCCGCCGATGTCATACAGACCCTTGAATATCAATATCCATACGTCAAGGTCACGGGCTGGGCCAAGGATAACGGCAATTATGTCGCCTCCATTAAGGATGAAGGCGCCAATGGCAAAGTATACATTTCCGAAAGCGGTCAGTGGCTCTACACACACTTCAATGTACCTCAAAACGAGTTGCCTTCCACCATCATGGAGTATGTCCGCACCAACTATCCTGACTTTATCGTCAGCGTTTCCTGTCTTCAGGAAAAAGAAAACGAGAAAGCGCAATACTACCTTGAGGTGAAGCCTGACGGCGTGGGCATGAAACCCTCCGTGTTACTCTTCAGCACCACAGGTCGCAACGAGTTGGTCAGCCGCGTCGATCCGGATAATTTCAAGGATCCCACTCTTCCCGAGGAAAAGCCGGCTCCCAAGGCTCCCACCCCGAAAGCCGACAAGCCTGTGGCCAGCAAGACCGATCCCAAGGCTGACAAGCCAGCTGCTCCCAAGCAAGAACCAAAAGCTGACAAGCCGGCAGCCCCCAAACAAGAGCCCAAAGAAGACAAGCCTGTAGCCCAAAAGACGGAACCGAAGCCCGCCAAGGAGGCAAAACCCGTGAAGGAGTCTGAGCCAAAGGAACCCAAGGAGCCCAAGCCTGAGAAGCCCAAAAAAGAGAAGCCCGAAGAGGTCATTACCGATGAGCACGGCAACGTGGCCCTCAAGCCCAACACCGTGCCCGACCTCGTCACCAAGGCTCTTGCCAAGAAAGTTATGCATCCCGAAGAGCTCAACTGGTTCCTCATCGACAGCACATACGTGGCCAAGTGTGTCTACTCTGGCAAGAAGACCGCAGTTTACATCAAGCCTAACGGCTTGTGGGACAAGACTCTCACCGTGCTGCCCGAGGAGTCTGTCACAGGCCCGATGCTGAAGCACCTCAACGATTTCTACAAAGGATACCGTTTCAAGACCGCCGTGCGCGAGCAACGTGCCGACAAGCAGGACAAGACTATGGTCGATTTTTACGAAAAGGCCAACTATAAGGCCAAGTTGGTCACCACTGTCATTTTCGATAAGACCGGCAAGCTGATTCGCACCATCGACCCGGACTACCAATTGGGCGGTGAGGATTCCAAGCAGGCCAACGCAGACGACGACGCTCTTGACAAATATTACGAGAAGATGAACATGTCGCTCGACAACGACGACTCCAAGGATGTTCCCGAGAATGTCAAGGCTGCCTTCAAGCTCAAATATCCCCGCGTCACCAATGTGGAGTGGAAAGAGGATGACAACATGAACTACCAAGCCATCTATTTCAGCGCGCGAGGCAAGGAGATTTGCGTCTTCAACAGTTATGGCGAGATTGTGGAGACCATGGTCATGGGCAAGGTGGAAAATCTTTCCTCCACTATAGACGAATACATCAAGAAGAATTATAAAAACTGCAAAGTTACGGAATTTTACACCGTGCGCAAAATGGCCGAGAAGCTGACCTGCTACAAGGTTTTCATCACCAATAAAAAGACCAACGAGGAAGACATCCTCTGGTTCAACGCATCCGGTCGGCCGCTCGAAAATTAGATTTCCGCACTCAAACCATTCAACCTAAACATACATGGAATATAACGAGATCAAGCTCAACATCACCCCCGCAGAGCCGTGGGTGGATATTTTCACGTCGATGATGGCCGATTTTGGCTGCGACAGTTTCATGGAGGGGGAACAGGAGGGCGAGTTGCTTTGCTACATCCCATCCAAGGATTTTGACGCCGAAGCCTTGCACGAGATCGTGGAAAACCATGGCTTCCCCGATGTGCAGGTGACTTGGTCGGTGCAACCCATGCCCGATCGCGACTGGAACAAGGAGTGGGAATCGAACTACACCCCTGTGGTCATCGACGGACGATGCTACGTGCGCGCACCCTTTCACCCGGAGTTGCCCAACATCGAATTCGACATCGTCATCGAACCGAAGATGTCTTTTGGCACCGCCAAGCACGCCACCACCTATCAAATGGCAGAGTATGTGATGGAAACCAACATGGCGGGCAAGTCTGTGCTCGACATGGGATCCGGCACCGGAGTCTTGGCCATCTTGGCGCACATGCGCGGCGCCACAAATGTCACCGCCATCGACAATGACGAGTGGGCCTATCGCAACGGCATTGAAAACACTGCCCGCAACGGTTGCGACGACATTAAAGTCCTGCTCGGAGATGCCTCCTTGTTGGGTGATGAGCATTATGACATCATCCTGGCCAATATCAACCGCAACATCCTGCTGAACGACATTCCCTCTTATGTTAAATGCCTTAACAATGGCGGCCAGCTCTTCATCAGCGGCTTCTATAATGGCAACGATTTCAACATTTTGCATCGCTGTTGCATCCAGAACGGGCTGCTCTACGAATCCCATAAAGTCATGGACAATTGGGTGGCAGCACAATTCAGCAAACCGTGACTATGAAAAGATACATCCTCTTATTGATTGTGCTGTGTTCTTCCCTGTTGGTCCAGGCACAGCGATTTAACTCATTCTCCCGTGACCCGTCCCTCACGGTTGAGGAAATGAAAACGTATCTTCTGTCTGTCAACAAAGACCGACAAAAGGAAGCCGAAGCTCTGCTCAAAGAGTTCACCAACTATTGGACCACCAGCATTGACCAAGAGACGCAGATGGCCTTTATTGACGAGGCCAACCTGTTGTTGAAACGCAAGTTCCGCCCTATCCCGCAGTTTGCTTCCTACATACACGCCTACATGGCCTTCACCGCCAGCGACTTCGCAACCGAAGTGCCCACTTGGAACAAATTTGTGGAGTACCATGCCACGCATACTCTGACACAGTTTCAGTCCAAGATGCAGCTGTATACCCAATTTTTCAAGAGCAACTATCTGAATGAGGGTGATAATGTGCGTTGGATCGCCATGGGTTATGCTGACAAGATGGGCTTCGACCAAGAGCCCTACTTTGATTTCAAGGACATCAACCTGGTGGCTTCTTCCAAAAAAGACAGTTTCGAGGTGGCTGATGTCGGGGGGCGTTATTTCCCGGCACGACTGAAATTCGCCGCCAAGGGAGGCAAAATCTTCTGGGACCGCGCCGGACTGGATTTGAGTGTGCGCGCCATTTTAGGCAACTACGAAATCGACCTGCGTTATCCGCAATTGGTGGCGGATGACGTTTCCTTCCATTATCCTGCACTCTTCTCCGAGCCCATCAGCGGGCATGTGGAATACAAGGCTTCACTGCCCACCACGGAAGAGAAGGCCGTCTACCCCCGCTTTGTCAGCAAAAGCCGTGTCATCGCCATTCCCAACCTCTATCCCGATGTGGACTATGTGGGCGGCTTTGAACTGCGCGGCTCCTCCATTTTCGGATCCACCGAGGGCGACACACTCGCCTCCATCTCCATCCGCAAGGACAACGAGGTCATCATCCGTGCCCTTTCCCACAGCTTCCTCATCAAGCCCACCAACCTCCTTTCCGAAGATGCCAAGGTGAGCATCTACCTTGAAACAGACTCCATTTACCACCCTGCCGCCAACTTCAAGTACGACAACGAGACCAAAGACCTCCTCATCTCCCGCCCCAAACAGGGTGTGGGACGTTCCCCTTTCTTCGACTCCTACCACAAACTTGAAATCAACGTGGAATCCGTGCAGTGGAACACCAACGACAAGCGAATCGAATTCCGTCCCATCGTGGGGCAGACCGCAGAGCATTCTGCCATTTTCGAGTCCTACAATTTCTATGACGAGTCGGTGATGCACGAAATCGCCGGCTACAACAACATCAACCCGCTATACACGCTGTGGCAGCTCTACAATAGCGTCAGCTACGGGCCGGTCACCATCGAAGACGTCATCCTTTGGTTCAACAAGCCGCCATTGGACATCAAAGCCATGATGATTGATTTCGCCGCGCGCGGCTTCATCGAATATGACATCAACAACAACCAGCTCCATTACCGCAGCAAAATCGCCCGTTACCTCAACAATCAGGTAAAGAAGAAGGACTATGACTACATCCGTTTGGAATCCAAGACCCACTATGCTTCGCTTGACCTGCTGACCAACGACTTGCGCATCACGGGCTGCGAGTTCTTCGTGCTCAGCGACCCGCAGATTGTCAATGTCTATCCTATGAATGAAGTGGTGACTGTCAAGAAAAACCGCGACATGGTCTTCTCCGGCCGCGTCATCGGCGGTTTGTTCGACTTTGTGACCCACAACTGTCGTTTTGATTACGACCGTTTTCTCGTTGACATGAACGTCATTGACACACTCATCATGTACGTGGAAGACAAGAATGGTCCAATGGACATGTACGGCGACCACAAGCTGCAGCGTGTCCGCAGCCAGATTGAAGAGCTGTCCGGCATACTCTATATAGACGTACCCGGCAACAAGAGCGGCATGGTCGACTATCCCGACTATTCCATTTTCGAAGCCCGCAAGGGCGGCAAGGTTTTCTACGACCAGCCCTACGTGCTCAACGGCGTTTACGACCGCAACCGCTTCTATTATGCTGTAGACCAGTTCCGCATCGTCAACCTCGACAACTTCGAAATTGACTCGATGAAATTCACTGGCGCGTTAGTCTCCGGCGGCATCTTCCCCGACATTGCGGAACCACTGCAAGTGCGACCCGACTTCTCCCTCGGTTTCCGCCACAGGACCTCCGGACTGCCCATGTATGAGGGCAAGGGCGGTTATCAAGGCCTTGTCGATCTTAGTAACAGAGGCTTGCGTGGAAAGGGCACCATCGACTATGTGACCTCGCACACCACCTCCGACAGTTTGGTCTTCTATCTTGATTCCACCAATGGGTCTGCCGAAAAGCATCGCGTAGACGAGCAGCTTGCTGGCACCGAATTCCCACCTGCCTCCGTCGACGACGCCTATCTCCACTGGGAACCCTATCAGGATCAGATGTTCATCCATACGCTCGCGAATCCCATCGACATTTTCCACGAAACGAATCTGGTGGGCAACTCCAAGATCACTCCGCACGGCATGTACGGCACGGGCATCTTCAAGTTCAACCGCGCCGACATCACTTCGCGTCTCTTTGCCTTTAAACACCATGAGGTCAACGCCGACACATCGAACTTGCGCATCTACGATATCAGCAATGGCAATGACAACATTGCCTTCACCACAGACAACTACAACTCGCACGTGGATTTCAAGACCCGCAAGGGTCACTTCGTCGCCAACGGCAAAGCTTCCGAAGTCTATTTCGTGAAAAACGAAATCAAGGCCAAGGCCCAGGAATTCTATTGGGACCCCATCGACTCCACACTGTTGCGCTTCCAATGGGATGACCCTCACAAGGACGTCGATATCGACAACACGCCCATCCGCGATTTGGTGGACATGGTGCCTGATCCTGGCAACGAACTTTACGCCGCCGATCCTTCCGTGGGTTACCGCTTTGGTGCGTTGAGTGCGGAGTTTGACTTCACCAAGAACATCATTTACGCCCACGGCGTGCGCTTCATCAACGTGGGTGACGCCGCCATCACCCCAAAAAACGGCGATATCATCATCCGCAAGAAGGCCGCCATAGACCGGCTGCAGCATTCACGCATCTTGGCTGGCCGTGAAAACAAGTACCACGAACTCTACGACTGCAACACGCGCATCCAAGGCATCACCCGCTTCTACGCCAATGGCTACTACGACTACATCGACGCCGAACAGCGGAAGCAGACGCTCTATTTCGACACTATATATCACATAAAGGAAACAGTGGGCCATGCCCAGATTCCTTTGGAAAAGGATTTCCAATTCAGTGACCAGTTCGGGTTTGACGGACGTGCAGAACTACACAGCACGCAGCCGTTCCTCTCCTATTTTGGCGGTGTTGAAATACGCACGGGCTGCGACACCTTGAAACATGCCCGCATGAAGATCCTGCAACAAGTGGACCCCAACAACATCATGTTGCAAATCCATGAGCGCACGAAGGACATGAACGAGCTGCCCGCCAAGGTCTCCATCTCCTCCTCCAACGTCACGGGGCGTATCTACACGGCCTTCGGCCATGCCAAAAACCAGCGCAACGACGCCGACTATATCACCGTTTACGGCTATATTACCTACGATAAAGAGAGCCGCGAGTTCCGTGCAGCTTCCAAAGAGAAATTAGAAGACTCGACCGCCCACGGCAACATCATCACCCTGCGCACCGACGACTGTGTTTCCATCGGCAAGGGCAAAATCGACATCGGCGCCAAATTGGGACGCGTCGACTTCAACACCAACGGCACCATCATCAACTACATGTCTGCTGACTCCGCCGAGATGTTCGCCACCACTTCCATTAACTTTTTCTTCAATGATGAAAGCATGAGACTGATGCACAAGGCATTGGAGAACAATATCGAATTGGAATTCTTGGATGTCTCCGGTGACGAGGCATACGACGAGGCATTGTACGACATCTTGGGCAAAACCGAGTACGAGCGTTATGTCCGCAGTGCCGCCCTTAGCAGCAACCGCCGTTTACCTGAAGCATTGCAGGTACAATTCATGTTCTCCAACATCGATTTTGTTTGGGACAAGGATCTCTCCACTTTCAAGTCGCAGACCAAACTGCCGTTGATCATCTGCGGCAAGAGGACGCTATACAAGACGGTGCCAGGCCGAATCGTTGTGGAAAAGCGCGGTTCCCGCAACAAGTTGTATGTCTATTTTGAAATTGACAAGGATTTCTACTATTTCCAATTCGACAACAATGTGGTTTCGGCTTTCTCTTCGGACGTGAACTTCAACAATGCCATCAAGAACACGAAGCCGAAGAACCGTTCGTTGGCACCTGACAACGCCGCGGGTCTTCCGTCGTTCTCCTATAAATTGGGCAACCGCGGCTGGAAAAACAAGTTTGTGAAGAACTATTTCACCCACATTGAAGAAGAGGTAGAAGAGGTTGAGGAATAAAACTTTAAACTGTGCGATTTGAGTTTCTCATTGCCGGGCCATGCGCCGCCGAGAGCGAGCGCCAACTGATGGACACCGCTGCCCAACTGCGGGACGAGGTGTGCGCACATGGTTGGAAGTTAGCCTATTTCAGGGCAGGTGCATGGAAACCGCGCAGCAAGCCGGACAGTTTCGAGGGCATGGGCGAGAGAGCTCTGCCCTGGTTGGCAGAAGTGCAGCAACAATACGGATTCGCCGTCTGCACCGAGGTGATGACACCCCAACAGGTGGAGTTGTGTCTGAAGCATGACATCCGCGCCCTTTGGGTAGGGGCACGCACCTGCGTAAACCCGGCATCCGTGCAACTCATCGCCGATGCCGTCAAGGGCGAACCTGTCACCATCATGGTAAAAAACCCCATGATTCCCGACCTCAAGTTGTGGGCCGGCAACGTGGAGCGCTTCCTCAACGCCGGCGTGCCACAAGTCATCGCCATACATCGCGGCTTTGCCGACAGCAACGAGAACATCTATCGCAACGCACCCCGATGGGAGATCCCCATCGACCTGAAAGTGCAATTCCCCGATCTGCGCATTCTCTGCGACCCTTCGCACATCTGCGGACACACCCGTTGGATTCCGCAAATCGCACAACTGTCGCTCGCCTACGGATTTGACGGCCTTATGATGGAATGCCACACTCATCCGGAACAAGCACTCAGCGACTCTGAGCAGCAACTCACCCCGAAGCAGTGGGCCGAAATCATCGCATCGCTAAGTTTCAAGACCAATGTACCCAACCATGAACTCATCAAGCAGCGCGCCCTGCTTGAAAACGTGGACACACAACTCAGCGAGTTGTTGGCCAAACGCTTCCAAATCGTGGACGAGATTGCCCGTATCAAACGCGACAACAACCTTCCTGTGGTGCAACCCCAACAATGGCAGAAGGTGTGCAAACGCTACCTGAAACCAGACCAAGACCCTCAATTTCAAGATTTCATAGAACAATTCCTGAAAATCCTCCATTTCAACTCCATTAAAAGACAACAACAATCGTAAACGCTACACGGAATTATGGACGGAAAACATCGCGAAACCATCACTTTCATACTTTATATGGCCATTGCCTTTCTTTTGGGTGTTTCTGTGGCTATCAACTTCTTGCCATCCAAGAAGATAAGCCCTTCCAACCCCCAGTTGTACAAATTCAATGAAGTGATGAACTACATTGACAAATACTATGTGGATTCTGTCAACATGGATTCCATTTACGACAATGCCATCAACGCTATCCTACAACAACTTGACCCGCACTCCTCCTATTCCACGCCGGCGCAAAACCGCGCCATGATGGAGGTGTTGGAGGGCTCCTTTGAAGGTATCGGCGTACAATTCAACATCATGAATGACACGGTGATGGTCGTGTCAACCATATCGGGCGGACCATCCGAAAAGGCGGGCATACATGCCGGAGACCGCATCGTGACCGTGGATGGCAAGTCCTTTGTGGGAGCCACCAACGAGAAGGTGTTCAAGGCTCTGCGCGGCCGCAAGGGCACACACGTGAAGGTGGGCGTGCTGCGCCCCGGATTTAAAGAGGTCAACACCTACGACATCAAGCGCGACGTCATTCCGACCTACACTGTGGATGTGGCCTACATGGTGGACAAGAAGACAGGCTATATCAAGCTCAATGAGTTCGGCAGCACCACGGCGGAAGAGTTCTCCAATGCAATCCGCAAGTTAAAAGGCGAGGGCATGCAGCAGCTCATCGTGGACTTGCGCGGCAATGCCGGCGGTTTCCTCGATGCCGCCATCAGCGTTTGCGATGAGTTGCTACCCAACAAGCAGAAAATCGTCTCCATAGAGGGCTTGAACATCCGTCCGGAAAGCTACTACGCCACACGCAAAGGCAATTTCGAGACAGGCAAGGTGGCCATCCTCATCGATGATTTCAGCGCATCGGCCTCCGAAATTGTGGCAGGAGCCGTGCAAGACAACGACCGTGGCTATGTCATCGGACGCCGCTCTTTTGGCAAGGGATTGGTACAGAGACAGTTCAACTTAAACGATGAATCCACCATCCGACTTACCACATCCCGCTACCACACTCCGAGCGGACGATGCATCCAACGCGACTACAAGGAGGGTGTCAATGCCTATTACGAAGAGCTATACCAGCGCATCACCAATGGCGAGATGGAGTCCGAGGACAGTATAAAACTCGACAAGTCTTTGGAATACAAGACTATAGGAGGTAGAACCGTCTATGGTGGCGGAGGCATCATGCCTGACTATTTCGTACCTCTGCAACATCTCGACGAGACACCGGGCTATGCTGAAATCGCAAACACCGCCGCATTGGTGCAATACACCTTTCACTATGTCACACAACATAAGACAGAGTTGAAGAAGAATTATCCAGACACCAAGAATTTCGTGGCCAAATATCAAGTCAGCGACACTCAAATCACCGAACTGATCCAATACTACAAAAAGCTAAGCGGCCATGACGCACCCACGCTCAACGCCAAAGACCGCAAGGAACTCAAAGTTTGGACAAAAGCCCTCATTGGTCGTAACTTATACGGCGAAAACGCCTTTTACCCCGTTATCAACACCACAGACAATACCATACAAAAAGCTCTGGAGGTGTTAAAATAGAGACTGGAGCTTACGCGAATGCTTCCAAATCCAATTCATTCAATAATTCCACACCTCTTTCATTGAGGATGGGTAACAAAACATACCGTAAAATTACGGGTTTCTTCTTGCCATACATCACATACATGGACATGTTTGTATAAAAGAAATCGGAGTAAGCAGATGCATCCACATCCTCTTGAATCTGATAGCTCCGGATGCCCTTGCGGACAATAGTTTCAATCACACTACGGAAGGGCGTGTCATCGGTATAAAACAGTCGTTGTTGCCAATCATGCTGAAAATAGATCTCCTGTTGCTTGGCAAACTGCTGGAATTCCCACATCAACAGCACCAACTCTTCGACAGAATGGTTGCATTCCAACGTCTTCTCAGTGAATTGCTCCACAAACAGGTTGTGACAGTATCGCAACACCATCCAAATAGAATTCTCCTTGTTGAGATAACGGTTGTAGAACGTCTTTCGCCCGATCTTCATCAACGTGGCAATTTCGTCAATGGTATGGTCAAAACCATTGTTCAGATAAAACCTATACAGGTCTGCTATCTTCTGTTCCTTTCGGGATATTTTAGGTGGTTTTCTCATTTTTTCCCCTCCAAAAATTCAACCGTGAATGACTCTTCCATTTCCCTGAGATTGGCCGCCTTGACAACCTGCCCGTCGCGGATATACACGTAAGTGGGAAATTCCCCGTAAACAATGTTCAATGCTTCAACGGGATTGACAATGGAATAACGGTATTGCTCCGTTTTCGTCTCTTCCCTGAATTGCTTCACTGATTTTTCCGGCCCCCAAATAAAGAATATCAGACGAGTAGAATCCAGATTGTTGTTGTGGAACATTTGGTCTATTTTTTTGGCACTGAGTTTGCAAAATTCACAGCCTGATGCTAAATACCCCAAAATATAATTTCCCTTGGAAATATCAAAAGATTGTGCAATAGAGTCTTGCATAAAATGGTCGAATTTCTCAGTGTTCACTTGGTGTTCGCCACGGCTGAAAGCATTGTACAAGCCATCCATCGGGAAAAGGGCGAATGGCACCAAGACAGAGACGACAGCCAATATGATGCCCACGGCCTTCTTGCCCCTGAAATGGTAATCCCCCTCTTTGCAAACAAGCAGCATCAGCAACATCAGGACCACATTTTTCACAATAGTCCATGCCGGTTTGAGTGGCACGATTTCGCCCATGCAGTGACAATTGGTATCATCGCGGAAAATGGCCACATAAACCATCAGCAACGTGAAGCCAAGCAACATGGCCATCATCAGCCACCACGTGGGCTTGTAGAGGATTTTGGCAATGAAAAAGGCGCCAAGCAACAGTTCCGCGGCAATAACGCAGCGCGCCACAAGCCCCGACAAAACAAAACCGAAGATGTTAAAACTATAGATGTATATCTCAAAACTATCCAACGACAACAATTTAAGCACGGCGGATACTATAAAAATCAATCCGATAGCCACTCGCAGCAGAGTTTTCAAAATAGAGACGGTTTTTGACATGTTTTTGAGTATTTAACGATTTTTAACTGGTTTTTACTTTCCTATGAGATGCCTTTAGGTATGGCATCCAACAATGTTCGGGTATAGTCGGTTTGGGGATTGCGACAAATTTCATCGGCATCTCCCTGCTCTACGATGTGCCCGGACTGCATCACCACGATGCGGTCGGACATGAACTTGACGACAGAAAGATCATGGGAGATGAAAATGTAGGTGAAATGGTACTCTTGCTTGAGTTCGTTGAGCAGGTTAAGCACTTGGGCTTGCACAGAGACGTCAAGGGCGGAGACGGACTCGTCGCAGATGATGAAACGGGGGTTCACGGCCAGGGCGCGCGCGATGGAGATACGCTGGCGCTGGCCGCCGGAAAACTCGTGCGGATAACGGTAAAAATGGGTCTCGTTGAGACTGACACGCTCCAACAGCGCAATGGCCTTGCGCTTACGCTCAGCGTCGTTCGCCCCGATGCCATGCACTTGCATCGGTTCCATCAGGGCATCTCCAACAGTAAGCCTTTGGTTAAGCGACGAATATGGATCCTGCAAAATGATTTGCAAATCCTTGCGCATTTTTCGCATCTCCTTGTGGGAGAGTTCCATAAGGTTGACACCCTTATAGGTGACACTACCCGACGTGGGTTCAATGAGCCGGATCATCGAACGGCCGAGAGTGGTCTTGCCACATCCCGATTCACCAACAAGACCAAGAGTCTCGCCCTCATAAATGTCAATGTTAACATCCTGTAGAGCATTGACATACCGTCTTTTCTCAAACAACTTGCGTTTCCTGACCGGATACAGTTTGCTGACATTGCGCAGGGTGAGGATCGGTTTTTCAGCGTAAAGCCGTTGATGGAAAGACTTTCGTTCCTCCGGGGGGACGCACAAATTATCGATGGCTTGCTGCACACCCGCCTGCCGTTGTTGGATGAAGTCATCCACGGTGGGCAGATGTCGCAGGCGGACGTCAAGGGAGGGTCGGCAAGCGAGTAACCCCTGTGTATAAGGGTGTTGCGGGTGCAGGAAGATGTCGCGGATATCGCCGTGTTCTACCACAGAGCCTTTGTAGAGCACCATCACTTCGTCAGCGATTTCAGCCACCACGCCAAGGTCATGGGTGATGAAGAGCACGCTCATGCCATGTTCTTGTTGCAGCTTGCGTATAAGTTGAAGTATTCCCTTTTGCACGGTGACATCGAGTGCGGTGGTGGGTTCGTCGGCGATGAGCAGGTCTGGTTGACAACTCATAGCCATAGCGATCATGACACGCTGTTTTTGTCCGCCAGAGAGTTCATGGGGATAGGAGTCGAAGATTTGTTCGGGACGGGGCAACATGACTTCGCGGAAAAGATCGAGGATATGTTCCTTGGCATGCTCTTTCGTTTTAGTGGTGTGCAGCAGGATCTGTTCCATGATTTGGTCGCCGCAGCGCAACACGGGGTTAAGGGAAGTCATGGGTTCTTGGAAAATCATCGCAATGCGACTCCCACGAATATGTTGCAACTGTTTTTCAGGGGCTTTCAACAGGTCGACGGGTTGTTTTTCCCCCTCTTTGGAAAAAAGGATCTGTCCTTCGGGATATCGGGCTATTTCGGGGTTGAGCAGCCGCATCACCGACAAGGCGGTCACGGACTTTCCGGAGCCAGACTCCCCGACAATGCCGAGTGTTCGGCCCTTGTACAAATCCATGCTCACTTGATGGAGAATGGGCTTCCATCCCGTGTCCTGCCGCAATTCGAGGGATAAATTCGATATTTCCAACAACTTTTCCATAGAGACTGCAAATGTACATAAATTTTGAATATACGCAGACATGATGTAATGGCTGTGTAGAGACGGGGTGCGCGGCGGCGGGAATCACGTCATGTTCAAGCACGCAATCAAATGCCGCCGCGCCGTCGGGCTTTCCGTTCCAATGATTTTGGCTTAGAGCCTACCACCATTCCGCTTGACGCTTCGCGTCTCGCGGAACCTCCGTCTCGCCAGGGCACTCTTTTTCGCCAAAATCATTTCCACTTCAATCCCTCACGCATGCTCGTCGAACACTATTCCCGTTACGCGGCGAACAACGCACAACCTCGTCTCATGGTTCTCCTGCGCCGCGATTTTCCCGCGCACCATCCCTTCCCAGGGGTTGCAGCGCTCGTTCCTCGCGCTTTAACCCCTGGCTACCGAGCTCTTGCCCCTAACGGGGCTGCTCAAGGAATATTATTAGTCGTTGGCTATTTGCCATTAGTCATTGGCCGTTAGTTGCTTGATTTTGCGGAAAAAAACCATAACCAAAAGCCAAAGGCCAATAGCTAAACAAAAAGGAAGGCCTCTTCGAGGCCGATTCAATNNCCCCACACGGCCGTGTGGGGTGGAACAACAGCACAGAGAACCTCTCGCGGCGCGGGAGCCGGCATCCAAGATGCATGAAACTTGCTCGCCGCGAAAGGGAGACGTTGGAAAAATGTGGCGTTTATCCCAGTCTGGTGCCATCATGTATATAACCACCAACATTTTTTGTATATTTGCGGCATCAAAATTGCCTAAAAATGAATGCAACGATTCACTGTCGGGTTAAAGTAGAGCCCATGACCCACGAAGAATTCATGGGAACAAGAAAGCGGTTAACCATCAACTACAGCTACCAGACAGTTCCGGGTGGACGCGTGTTGGTGGCTTCGACCTCGAAAGGTATCTGTTTTTTGATGCCGGGAGCGATGAAGTGGTCGCCAGTGCAGACTTTGAAACGTCATTTCCCCCATGCGCAAATCCGATGCCGTGCGGTCACAACACATCGCATGGCGGCGTGGCTGCTCAAGGGGCGCGCCGACAAAGTGGACGAATTGCACCTGCACCTGCACGGCACTCCGTTCCAACTCGATGTATGGCGCGACCTGCTGCAAATTCCCGTGGGCAAGGTGACCACCTATCTTAACATTGCGCAGCGCATCGGCCGTCCCAAGTCGGCGCGCCCGGTTGGGCAGGCGGTTAGTGCGAACCCTGTCATGTACATCGTACCTTGCCATCGGGTGGTCTGCTCCAACGGCAAGTTGGGCGGCTACCGTTGGGACGTGTCCCGCAAGGTGAGATACCTCAACCAGGAGGCCGTTTCCACCCCCAAGAAAGAGGGCCTGCACAGCTGGGATCCAACGTTGTTTTGATACCCACCGACCGGGCTGCATGCAACGGATAATGTCTTTCAGTCTCATAAAGGGTTTTTTCGTATTTTTGCGGCCCTAAATAGTAAGACTATGACTTCAACTGAAATCCGTGACGCTTTCCTGCGTTTTTTTGAATCCAAATCCCACTTTATAGTACCTTCCGCCCCGATGGTGATCAAGAACGATCCCACCTTGATGTTCACCAACGCCGGCATGAACCAATTTAAGGACATCTTCTTAGGCAACAACAAAGCCGAGCATTCCCGGGTGGCCGACTCCCAGAAATGCCTCCGCGTGTCGGGCAAGCACAATGACCTCGAAGAGGTGGGCCGCGATACCTACCACCACACGATGTTCGAGATNNACTGGTCGTTCGGCGACTACTTCAAGAAAGAGGCCATCGCTTACGCCTGGGAGTTCCTCACCGAGGTGATGAAACTCGACAAGGAGCGGCTTTACGCCACTGTCTTCCAGGGCGACGAGAAGGACGGCACAACTTTCGACCAAGAGGCCTACGACTTCTGGAAAGCCTATCTGCCGGAGGAGCGCATCCTCAAGGGCAACAAGAAGGACAACTTCTGGGAGATGGGCGACACCGGTCCCTGCGGTCCCTGCTCCGAAATACACATCGACCTGCGTGACGACAGCGAACGCGCCCAAGTGCCCGGCCGCGAGCTGGTCAACAAGGACAACCCCCTCGTCATAGAGATCTGGAACCTTGTGTTTATGCAATACAACCGCATCGCCTCTGGCGAACTGAAGCCCCTGGCCAACAAGCACGTGGACACGGGAATGGGCTTTGAGCGCCTCTGTATGGCGGTGCAGAACAAGAAGTCGAACTACGACACGGACGTGTTCCAACCCATCATCCAAAAGATTGCTGCCAAGTCGGGCGTCGCCTACGGGGCCCAGCGCGACAGTGACATCGCCTTGCGCGTGGTGGCCGACCATCTGCGCGCCGTCACCTTCGCCATCGCCGACGGCCAGCTGCCCTCCAACACGGGGGCCGGCTACGTGATCCGCCGCATCCTGCGCCGCGCCATCCGCTACGGCTTCACCTTCCTTGGCTTCAAGGAACCCTTCATCTGCACACTCGTGCCCGACCTCGTCGCCCAGATGGGCCATCAGTTCCCTGAACTCAAGGCACAGCAGACGCTCATCGAGAAGGTGGTGCGCGAAGAGGAGGCTTCCTTCCTGAAGACCCTCGACTCGGGCATCGCCAAGTTCGAGAACTACTGCGCCAAGATGCAGGACACCGTCGTGGACGGTGACTTCGCCTTCGAGCTTTTCGACACCTTCGGCTTCCCCATCGACCTGACGCAACTCATCGCCGCCGAGAAGAATCTCACCGTCGATATGGAGGGTTTCCAGCGCGGACTGCAGCAGCAGAAGGAGCGCTCGCGCAAGGACGCCGCCGTCAACACCGACGACTGGGTGGAACTCATCGCCCAGGACACGCCCACCCGCTTCTTGGGATACCACCAGCTGGAATGTGAATGCCGCATCGTCAAATACCGCAGCGTCACCGCCAAGAACAAGACCTTCTTCCAGATTGTGCTCGACCAGACCCCCTTCTACGCCGAATCGGGCGGACAGGTGGGCGACACCGGTGTGTTGGACAACGGCAGCGAAACGGTGGCCATCTACAACACCACCAAGGAGAACAACCTGACCATTCATTTCGCCAACAAGCTGCCCGCCAACTTGGAAGTCGCCTTCATCGCCAAGGTAGATGCCGTCAAGCGCCAGCTGACGGCCAACAACCACTCAGCCACGCACTTGCTGGACCACGCCTTGCGCCACGTCCTCGGCACGCACGTGGAGCAGAAGGGTTCTTTGGTTACCTCCGAGCGGCTTCGTTTCGACTTCTCCCACTTCTCCAAAGTCACGGATGAAGAGATTATCCAAGTGGAGCGGATGGTGAACAGCCTTATCCGCAGCAACCTCCCCTTGCAGGAGCACGTGGACGTGCCCATCGAGGAGGCGAAGGCCAAGGGTGCCATCGCCCTCTTCGGCGAGAAGTACGGCAACCTGGTGCGAGTCATCCAATTCGGTGATGCCGTGGAGTTGTGCGGCGGCACCCACACCTCTGCCACGGGCAACATCGGCCTCTTCAAGATCGTGTCCGAGGGCGCCATCGCCGCGGGCGTGCGCCGCATTGAGGCTGTCACGGGCCCGGCCGCCGAGGACATTCTCTATGACTATCAGGACCAGATCCGCAAGGGCAAGGAGATGCTCAACACATCCAATCTGCTGCAGGCCATCCAGAAGATGAGCGACGACAACCTGCAGTACCGCCACAAGATCGAGGAGTTCGAGAAGCAGCAGACGATGGCCTTCTGCAAAGAGCTGGCCAATGAGGCGGAGACCGTCAACGGCGTGCAGGTGTTGAAGAAGATCACGACACTCTCGCCCGATATCCTGCGGCAGGCCGCCTACAACCTGCGCGGCGAATCCGGCCGCGTCATCGTGTTGGGCAGTGTCTTCGAAGGCAAGCCCAACCTGGTGGTCGCCGTGTCTGACGACCTGGCGGGCAAGTACAACGCGCCGCAGATGGTGCGTGCCGCGGGCAAGCACATCCAGGGCGGCGGCGGCGGACAGCCCACCCTCGCCATGGCCGGCGGCAAGAACGCCGCGGGCGTGCCCGACGCAGTGAACGAAGTTGTCGGGATGTTGTAGTAACCCAGCGAGGCCGACTAAAAAGCGTTTTTTGGTCGGCCTCTTTTTGTTTGTGTCAATGCAAAAATACAAAAAACTCATTAAATAACAATGGCTATTATTCTATATTTCAGAAAAATAGCCATTTTTTTCGTTTGCCGACATCTAACAACACGGGACTATTATCATTTACTATTATTGCTGTAAATAATGCAAAAAACGAGGATGACTACTTTATAGTCACCCTCGTTTTATTATAAGCAACTGGCGCACTGAGCGTTGACACAAATTCTCCGGTTGCACCAGTATGTCAATCGTTGTTATTGTTTAATAAACTTGGAGATGGAAGATTGATTGTCTTGGGTGTGGATGCGGATGAAATAGACTCCGCTGGTCAGGCTGTTAACGTTGAGGGTGTTCAACTGTTCAGCCTGTCCGTTGCAACTCATGATCTGGCGACCGCTCAAGTCGTAGATCTCGATTTGCTGTACAGGTTCGGAGCATTGAACATGGAGCATGCCTGTCGTGGGGTTAGGGAATACGCTGAACGTGATCTCCTCAGGGCTCTCAACGCCTACATTGTCGTCCATGTCTTCCACACACAGGTTGCCCATGCCGGGGAGGACGATGTTGTCCACCCAAGCGCAGTCACTGCCTCCGATGACACCAGAGTCCTTCTGGTAGATGAATCTGAAGGTATGCGTGCCGAAATCGACAGGGAAGGAGGCTTGCGACCAGCCGGTGGAACCCGTTTGGCTGTCCATCTCGGTGTCGTCAATGTAGAATTTGAAGAAGTCATAGCCGTCCTCGGAAGAGACTTTGCGGAAATAGGAGATGCTTGCAGCGGCGGAGCAGTTGATCGTAATGAAGAATTCAGATTGGTCGTTGTCGGCCAAGTCCTGTTTGGAGCGGACGCAGTAGTTGCCGGCGTAGGGCTGCTCATTGGTGACGAACCACGGGTTGTTGTTGGTCTGCCACGGGAA
>DBYW01000038.1:0-1084 GCA_002311645.1 Bacteroidales bacterium UBA1176 | reverse complement strand
AGATGGTGTCCACGATGACGTCCTGGCCCACCACGCATTTCACGTAGAGCGGCACAGTTGTCATGTCCGGCACCGCGGCGCTGATAGCTACCTGGTACTGGGCGGTTGCAGAGGCACCGGCAGGCAACACCGCGATGTTCTGGGCCGGAGTGTTCACGGTCACCAGACTGTAATGGCTGGTGAGGTGCAAGACAGCATTGGTCAGCGGGCTGTGGCCGGTGTTGGCGTAGGTCACCGTCACGTTGACCATGTCGCCGGGAGCGAAGGAGGCGGCGCCGTTCGCGTTCTGAAGGGTCACGTTCGCAATGGAAAATATCGGAGTCGCAACCATTATCTTGAAATTCTTGGTGGTGGTGAGATTGCCGAAGGTGGTGGTGATGACAAAAGGAATTTCGTCGCCATCCTGGGCATCGGCAGGCAACACGATGGTGAAGGCGTTGTTGTGCGTGCTGGTGGCGTCAGCGGCGATGCTGTTGTCGCTCACGCTGTTTTGAGGGATGACGACGCCCGGATAGCTGCTGCTGAGCGTGGTGGTGACATTGGAGGCCGCGGCCACACCATAATTGGTCAGAGCCACATTCATATAAACGGTAGAGCCTGGTTGCGGGACACTCTGCTCCGACAAGGAGTAGGAGGAGACGGCCACAAAGGGTCCCGTCGGGGCTATGACCTTCACGGTCTTGAAGAATTGGATGTGGTTTTGTGCCGAAACTGCCAACTCATAATCACCCAGGATGTTGACAGCGCTGAAGGTGAGGGTGGCATTTCCGGAGGCATCCGTGAAGGCGGCCGCTATCAACTCATTGTTGTAGGTCAGGGCCACGTATGCGTAGGGCACCGTATGCACATCATAGCTGGTGCTGCCCACCAAGAGAAACTCGTCAGAGTTGACGGTCAAGTTGGATGGAATGCCCAAATAGGGTTTCAGGGAAGGGTCGCCCATCAGGTGGTAAACCTCCCAGTAGTAAAGCTTTAGATCCGAGCTTGAGCCTTCCACCGCCAAATCGCCGGCGGTCATATAGCCCGCGATGCTGGTAACCCAAGCGTCGTGATTCTCCCCGTGCGTGTGGAAGATTCTGTCGTA
>DBYW01000010.1:22892-49639 GCA_002311645.1 Bacteroidales bacterium UBA1176 | reverse complement strand
TCCAACTTTTGGGGTGCAGTTCAGAGTGTGGGGTAGAGCGCGGCGCCCGTGGCGATGTGGCTCTCGAAGAGAGCAACCCAACAAACTAGTCCAATAGGAAAAATTGCTCTTGTATCTCCACCTTGTTGTCCAATAAAAACTGTCTGTATTCTTCTCGGAATGCTACCTTCTTGTGGTGCTTCTTCTGGTTACGGATATAGTTAATGATCATATTTTTGTCTCGTGTCGAGTATGTGAAGGCGGCATATTCTTTCGACCAGCGGTCAAAGTCCGGGAAATGCGGGTTCTCTTTCATCCATACACTGGTCACGGATTTGATTACCTGCACAAATCTCCCGACGGGCAATAATGATGGCAGTGCGACAAACAGGTGTAAATGATCGGGCATTCCACCTATGCGGAGGAGTTCGACGTCCCTGTTTTTGCACATACTATAAATAAAATTGTACAATTCCCGTTCATACTCCTCTTTAATGGTGGGGTGACTGCAGTGTGTACGGATAACAATGTGATAGTAAAGTTGCGTGTAGCTCATAATGTTGTATTTTAGTTTTGTTCGATTTTTGTTAACGTATTTTTTGTCGGGTTATTGTATGGGGGGCTCTCTTCGAGAGCATAGGGTGTGAGGACGCTCCACTACACACGGTTGCGCATATCCTCACAGTCATACAGCACCACACTATCGCGTCCCACCATACTACCGTATGTGCTGCACCACACCGCCGTGCTGCACCATACTCCCGTATGTGCTGCACCATACTTCCGTATGGTGTTACAGAAAGGTGGCTGCCTTCGGCAGCGGGAGATATGTGTATGTGTTTCGGGAAGTTTGATCTTTGTATGGTGATTTGCCATCCTCAGCTGTCGGAGACAGCTACGTCTCTGTAACCCCACGCGGGAGTGTGGGGTAGGGATGATGCGATGATCTAACTCCTAACTATGAAAAACACCCCTATCATCACGATCACCACGCCGACCCAGCGGGTGAAGGGCACTGCCTCGTGGAAGACAAAATGCGCCGACAACAGGCCGACGATGTAGCTGATGGAAAGCAGGGGGTAGGCGACACTGAACTGGTAGTGCTTGAGCACATACATCCAGACCAGCATGGCGGAAAGCGCGCAGATGCCGGAAGCCGCGAACTGCCAGGTGGTGAAGACGGTCTTGAAATAGGCCCAGGTCCAGGAGAAGTTTCCGAAAAGTTCCACGGAGATTTTCAGGAAGCTTTGCGCCGCCACCAACAGGATGGACTGAACGATGATAAGGATGATGAGAATTAGCATTGTGACAGAAGGAGTAGAGAGTGGTCTATATTGTGAAAATGGTTGTACACGAGTATATGTTTGGGCAAGGCCTTTGAATAGTTCTTGCCGTAGAAGAGGTGCGCAGGAACGGTGTTCCGGTGTAGGCAGAGTGCGGCGGCGTAAACGCCAAACGCAGAGGAACAGAACGATTCCCCGAAGATGTGTTTATACCAGAGAATGTTTTTTTGTGGCAGAATATCGGTGGAGAAAGCGCGATACACGGCGTCGTTCTCCTTGTCGCCGCTTAGCCCCAGCATGAGATATGGCACATCGTCGGGCGTGAGGCCGGCATTGGCAATCAGTTGCTTGACATGTTCGCGGAGCTCGTCGGGTGTGGGCTTGTTGAGCAGGTCCATGCCGTCGATGCGACAGAGTGATTCACTGTCTGGAGCATCCGTGACGAACATGTTCAACGAGCAGCTTCCGGAAAACGAGCCCGGACTGTCGGCCTTGCGGAGCGTGTCAGGACTTACATCGTCCTTTTTCCAATAGCCGATTTTGCCGAGCATGTCGAAATAGGCAGGGGTCATCTCGTCTTGTCCGCCTACGAGGGCATTGTGGATAAGCCCGAGGCGTATTTGCGCGAGAGCGTCGAACAGGCTGCTGTCAAAGGATGTCCCGCGATGCGAATAGGTGCAGTTGTAGCCGTGGCATTTCAGGTGCAGGGCCACTTGCGAACCGATGGTGTTGTGGGTGGACTGCATGAAATGAGTGGGTGGCAGGCACTCCTCGTCGTTGTCGAGCATGGCGGTGAGAAACTTCTCCGTGCTGTCGATGCAGCCTAATCCCGTGCCAGTGATGACGGCGTCAAGCTGGGCGGTGCCATCGGTAGGAACGCATGCTTTCTGTAATGTGCTGACGGCAGTGGCCACGGCGCGCTTGAGGAGTTTGCCCATCCGGCGTGCCGCGATGGGGGAAAAGTAGGGCTTGTAGTCTGGCTCAATGGACTCGTTATAGGGCTGTGCAGGCATGATGGGATGCTCGAACCACTCGTCATTGAGCGGCTGTTGCACGGAAATCTGTGAGATGGCACGGATGTATGCATCGCCTGTAGAAATGCGGCTCTTTGAGCCCGATTGTTTGACGTCCGATGCCTGTTTCGCCGTATCCAATGTTGAAAAGATACAGGACGAGTCGTTGCCTCCGAATCCAAAGGAGTTGGTGAGCACATGTTGCAGTGCGGCATCCTTGACCACATGGCCGACAGGACGGAAGTTGTGTTCTGCGATAGGGGTCTTGAAACCTATGTTCGCCGGGATGAACTGGTGCTGCAGTGCCAATATTGAGATTACGCTCTCCACGCCGCCGGCAGCACTGGTGGTGTGCCCCGTGTAGCTCTTGGTGGAGGAGACGGGCGGCATCTGGTCGCCGAAAATGCGCATCATGGCGATGCCCTCACAGAGGTCGTTGTTGCCAGTGCCGGTGCCGTGCGCATTGATGTAGTCGATGTCGTCAGGCGTTAGTCCGCTCGATGCGAGCGCTTGTCGCATGGCACGATAGGCGCCTTCGCCGTTGGGAGATGTCGCAGTCTGGTGGAAAGCATCGCAGGCATTCCCATATCCCGAAAGTTGGCACAACGGGGCAATGCCGCGACGTGCGGCAGTGGATTCGCCCTCAATGACGATGTAGGCGGCGCCTTCGCCTAAGTTTAGGCCGTGGCGCTCAGCGTCGAAAGGCCGGCAGGGCTCGTTGTCCAAAATCATCAGCGAGTTGAACCCGTTGAGATGGAAGAGTGAGAGACACTCTGTGCCGCCAACCACCGCAATGTCGGCCTTGCCCTCCCGGATGAGATTGGCACCGAGGATGATGGCGTTGGCCGCCGACGAGCAGGCTGTGGAAATGGTGGTGATCAACTCGAACTTGCCGCCATACTCCTCGGCGATGAGGTCGGTGCAGGCTCCGCAGTCGTGCAGGGCAATGTAGTCGTTTCGCTCATTGTCGTTCAAAAAGTGATGATAGAAACGTTCACTTTTTTCCATGCCGCCGACTGTGTTGCCGTTGATGAAGGCAACACGCTTGTCGCTTGCGGTTTGCAAATGTGCTTCAGCCAAGGCCTCCTTCAAGGCGACGCGCCCTAACAGGGAGGTGCGGGTGATCTTCTTGTCGGCGGCGATGCCGAGAAGCTCACGCATCTCGTCGTCGCTGTAGGGCACTTCTCCGGCGGGAATGTCGGTGTGCTTGGTGTGCAGATGTTGCAATGTGCCAATGGCACGCCGCTCCGACTGGAGATTCTCCAGCGTGACGGCCTTGCCCATCCCCAACGATGTGATGATGCCTGTGCCGGTTACGACTATTCTCTCCATGAACTATTTCGTTCTGTGGGCGGCGATATATTCGGCCATGACGGTCACGGACTTGAAGATCTCCTTGCCTTCGTTGGCGTTGTTGAGCTTGATGCCGTAATTCTTCTCCAATAAGACGATGAGCTCAAGGGCGTCGATGGAGTCGAGTCCCAGACCCTCGCCGAACAACGGCGCATTCTCGTCAATGTCGGCGGGCGTCATGCCTTCCAAGTTCAGGACTTCGATAATCTCATTCTTCAGTTCTTCAATCAGTTCTTTCATTTTCTTGTTTATTAGTATAGTTTGTTAATATTGTCAATCAATAGGGCTCTGTCAGTGACATTCTCCCCTCGTTGAAGCAGGCACAGTAACACGTCTGGATTGGATTTGTCGTAGTCCACCCAGCCGCAAAGCAGCGTGTCTAACTCCGGTGTGTCTGCAAAGGCGCGTTCAGCCAAATCGAGCATCTGTTCACCATCGAATTTCTCAAAGACATAGAAGGAACTCTCGCCTCCGATTTTATGCCGGATGGCTATCTCTCCCGTTACGATGTTAGCCAGCGTATAGACGAAGATGGCGGGGCTGGGGTAGTAGTTGTCCGTGTCGCGGATGGTCTCTTCGTAACGACGGTCGTCATCCAAGGAAGAGGCACTGTTCATCAGGACGATGCCCCAGTTAGCTTTCACGTTCTCGCGGTCGAACTCCTTGTCGTGCAACAGCAACTCGGCAGCTAACGTTCCGGCCTTGCACAGATGGTCCATCTTGAAGAATTTGGGATACTGCATGCTGATGGCGTGGTAAATGTCGCCAAGCCAATCCTGTCCGTCTTGATTGCGGCAGACTGTCTCGTCATTCAGTCTCACCAATTCTTGGGTGATGCGACAATGGGATTCTATGTGAAAGTTATAGTTCAAAATTCAAAGTTTATTATTGTTTGATGCGGAAAAGGAGGGCGGCGTTGCTGCCTCCGAATCCAGAGATGAGTTTTAGAAAATGGTCGCCATGGACACTGTGCGTGTTCGCATCTTGTTGATGTATGGTGTCGCTTGTGTTAAAACAGATGTTGATTTCGGCGACAGTGCCGGGCGTTTCGGTGCCGGCGGACGGGATGGCTGTATGGTCGCGCAAGGCGTGTGCGGAGAGGATGACTTCGAGAATGCCAGCGGCACCCAGCGTGTGTCCCAGGTAGCCTTTGAGGCTGTTGACAGGCGTGTGTGCGAGTCCGGCACGGCTGATGGCCATTGACTCCATGTCGTCGTTGTAGGGTGTTGCAGTGCCGTGGGCGTTGATGAAGGCGATGCGGGAAGTGTCGTGGCTTTGCGTGGCAGCTTGTATGGCGCGCAACAGTCCCTCTCCGGTGCGCGAGGGCCCCGATATGTGGTTGGCATCGTTGCGGATGGCCCATCCTTCGGGGATAAGTTCACCTGTGAGTATTTCGTCCTCGTCACCCATGGTATAGACTATGGCGGCGGCGGCCTCGCCGAGGTTCAGCCCCCGTCGGTTGGCATCGAACGGCTTGCACAATTCCGGTGACAGAGCCTTAAACGACTGGAATCCGGACACGACGAACTTGGAGAGCATGTCAACCCCCACAACGATAGCATACTTGCAGGTGCCTTGGCGCAGTTGCCGGAAGGCCTCCACCTGCGCGGCACAGCCGGAGATGCAGGCGTTGCTCACCACTATGGGGCGGTTGGGGTTGTCGTAAAAGTCAGCCACCATTTGTGCGGTATGCCATAGATAGGGACGCTCCGGCTCATAGGGGTTGTTCTCCAACAAGTCCACATTCCCTTTTGTGGTGGAGAGAATGAACTGTACATCGCTGCGGTCGGGGGCGATGTTCGCTTCCTCGATGGCTTGGTTGGCTGCCACGATAGCGGCCATCTCCACGGAAGTGTACCCTTCGCATCCAAAGTCTGTCAAGGCACTGAAAGAATTGCGGAGGTGTGTTTTGTCAAGTATGGAAGCGAAAAATGGCTCTGGAACGCCGAACGTGCCTTCGTGCAGGGCACCACCGCGCTCCCCCCGCAGGATGGCCGCATAGACGGCATCGGCGGTGAAGCCTAACGGGGAGACAACCCCCTCGCCAATTTTGTGGATTATATGATTCCGTTCAGTCTCTTCCATTCTATGAAAAATTCCGGCACTTGCAGCATGAGCTCATAATCGTGATTCAAAAAGACTTGCGTGGTCTGGCCCAATGCCATCACCTCGTTGGTCTCACGATTCAAAATGGTGTAGTCGAACACAATTTTGGCAGCCTCAGTGTCGTGATATTCTATGATTATCTTGATTTTATCCTGGTATTTTATGGCTCGCTTATATTGCACATGCAGGTCAACGAGCGGGGCATAAAAGCCCATCTTATACATATATAAATATTCGAGTTGATAGAGCTTGCCGAAAGTTTCCCGGGCATCCTCGAAGTATAAGGTGTAGTTGCCATGCCACACGATGCCCATCGAGTCCACTTCGTTGAAGCGGATGTCGATGTCCTTTTCTGCTCGCAATATCTTTTTCTTGTCCATTATTTCATGTTGTTTATCCGATTACAAACACCTTCATGTCGCATTCGGCCACTTTCTCGTTGCCGGAAAAGGTCTCGGCATGCACGATGATGGCTTCAAACACTTCAGAGCCTACGGAGACTGTGGTGTGCAGGGTCTCGCCTGCAAGGGGCAGTCGCAGCACCTTGAAATTGTTGATGGATCCAATGACGCCGATGCGCACAGGCTTGTCTTGGTTGAGCCAGCCGATGCGTGCGGCGCAGGTCTGCGCAATGTTCTCCATCAGTCCTGCCTCCGTGAAATGTCCATCTTCCATGAGAATGTTGTCGGTTCCGATAGTGAAGTCGGTGCGGACAACCACGGGGTCACAGTGGAGGATGTTGTCCACCATGACGAACGGGGGACGTTGCGGGATGAAGGGGAGTGCAGGAGTCATTTCTTCTATTTTTGCGGTTTTTTGCATTCGATGATGGTATGCCCCAAACCGAGGTTGTCATGATATTTCTCGATGACCAGGCCGGCCTCGTGGATGCAGCGTTCCATGTCGCCGGAATAGTACATCTTGCTATTGCCGTTGGCCATGGCAGTGAAGTACAGGCTGATTTGAGCCAGACAGTAAGAGGCGGTTTCGAAGCGCTGGCGGTCCCAAAGTGTCTCCATGATGTAGAGCCGGCAGTCGTCGCCCATGGACTTCGCGGCGCGGGAGAGGATGCTGATGACCTCCTCTTCGGAGAAGCAGTCGAGGAATTGGCTCATCCAGATGGCCTGGAAGCCGGTGGGGAAGGGCACGTTGCGGTCGAGCAGGTTGCAGCCGTGGCCGTGGATGCGGTCTGCGCCCGCCAGGTTGCGGGTCTGCTGGCGCATCATTTCCAGCTGTTGCGGCAGATCCATGATGGTGACTTGCACGTCGGGATCGTGTGCCACGCATTGGACGGCCCAGCGCCCGGTGTTGCCGCCTACGTCAAGCAGGTGGGCGGGCTTGCGGCTGAAAACGATGTCCAAGGCCATGGGGAATGAGTTGTCGGAGTAGAAATGGTCAAAACCGAACCAACTCTTCTGCACTTGCGGGGGCAGCTGTGACAGCCCTTCGTAGATGGTGGGCCATTGCCCGAACACTTTGAGACCTTCTGGTTTCCCGTTCACAATGGCTTCCTCCAAGTTGAAAAGCCCCAAGTAGTTCACGTCGTGGTTGAAATCCATGTTGACACGCGCCATTTCATCGTTCAGCAAGAACCAACCGGCCTTGGCCAGGAAGAAACGCTCCTCTTTCAGCAGGATGGTGCCAATGGTAAGGGAGGATTCCAAGAGAACTTGCGCACCATAGCGGGAAAGCTTAGCCTCGCGTGCAATTTCCTCCAACGTCATGCCGTCCTTGCGCTCGTCCAGCATTTTGAGAATGCCAAACTTCACCATCAGGCGGGAGACTTGGAACACTACGGGACCGAATGCAATCTCCTGCGCTAAACGTTGGGCTTCCAACGCCGTGAATCGCTCCTTTGCGTATATGTTTTTTTGAGGATTTTCAAGTTTCATTGTGGATGAATTTTATAAGTGTTTGATGAAAAGTTAGTTGTCTTGTGTTTTCCAAAAATCGAAGAAGTTGAACCATTGTTCAGGATAGGTGTGCAAAACTTCTTCCAAAGAGTGAACGTATTGGAGAAGAAGGTCGTCGCTGCTGTTGCTGTCCAACGGGACTAAGTGGCTGTGATAGCGGTTGTTCTTGTCCTTGAGCATAAAGGCAGAGATGACAGGTACCTCCATGAGGGTGGCGATGCGGAAAATGCCGGTCGGGAAATCGGCAAGGTGTCCGAGAAAGTCAACGCTTTTTTTCTTGTTCCCCGTGAACATGCGGTCGCAAAGGATGGCGACAACTTCGCCATGGTCGAGCGCCTCCTTGATGGCAAAGAGGTGTGACATGTCTTCCGTTACAGGAATGAGTTTGACGTTGTTTTCTTGGAAGATAGTGTTGCGGCGTTCTTGAAGGAGTTGGCTCTCGCCGCCGAAGATGATGCAGTTGAAAGGCTTGCGGTCTTGTTCTAACGCCTGCCCCATCAGCTCGAAGTTGCCGATGTGGGAACCGGCGAGGATGAAACCCTTCTCCTGGTCCAACATGCGGTCTACCAGGGCGCTGTCCTCTTCTCGGATGGTGATTTTGAATTGTGCCTTGTTCCCGGCCCAGAGGGCGAATTTGTCGATGACGACGCGTCCGAAAACAAAGGCTGTCTTGACGTTGCCCGTGAAGGCTTTCCAACGACTCAGACCCCAGATCTTGCGGTAATACTGGTATATGGCTCGATTGGTCTTCCGTGCAAACAGAAGACAGAAGGGAATGATGGGGTAGAGCACGGGATAAAACGCCCTTGTGGGCACGTGACGCAAGGTGCGCAACAGGAAACGTTGCCCAAAAGCCCCTCCATTGGTCTTGCCTTTCCAGTCTTGGGTCTGGGCCATGTATTAGTTTACTTTTCCAACGATGAAGTCGTAAAATTGTCCCAAGGTCTTGACATCTTTCATCTCCTCGGGCTTGATTTTGAACCCAAATTTCTTTTCCACGATAACGACGATGTCCACGAAGTCAAGGCTGTCAATGCCGAGTCCCTCTTTCAACAAGGCCTCTTCTTTCAGCAAGTCTTCTTCAATTTCAATCTCGTTCACTAAAAAGTCGTTGACTGTTTTGACGATTTCTTCTCTTTGCATGTAAGGTGGTTTTGATATGTTATTTTATGAATTTCTTGACGACTAAAGCACTGTTGGTGCCACCAAATCCAAAGGAGTTGGAAAGATAGGTGTTGATGGTGTGCTCGGTAGGTATATTGATGATATTCAGGTTTCTTGAATATTCGTCTGGATTTTCGAAGTTGATGTTAGGGGCAATGAAGCTGTTGAGCATCATCAAGTTGGAATAAACAATCTCGCTGGCGCCGGCCATCCAGCATTCGTGACCTGTCATGGACTTGGTCGAGCTGACGGGGGTGCGCAATTCGCCGAAGAGCGTGTCGATGGCCTTGGCCTCAAGTTGGTCGCCTTGGATGGTGGAAGTGGCGTGTGCGTTGATGTAGTCGATGTCCTTGGCATTGACGCCGGCGTCCTGCATGGCGCGCGTCATGGCTATGATGGAACCTTGGTCGCTGGGCTGGGAGATGTTCACTCCGTTGGAGGAGAAGCCATAACCGACAAGTTCTGCGATGATGTTGGCACCGCGTTTGACGGCGTGTTCGTATTCTTCGAGGATGAGCGTTGCGGCCCCGCCGCTGGGGACCAGTCCGTCGTGGTCGCGGTCGAAGGGACGGGAGGCCTTCGTCGGCTCGTCCACACGGGTGGAAAAAGCGGCAATGCCGTCGAAACTGCCCATGGAAAGGTAGTTGGTCTCCTGTGCGCCGCCGCAGATGATGACATCCTGTAGTCCGTTGCGGATGTACATCATGCCCAAGCCGATGGCGTGTGAGCCGCTGGCGCAGGCCGCGCTGATGGTCAGGTTAATGCCCCGCAGCTTGAATATGGTCGACAGGTTCATCGTCACCGTGGAGTTCATGGATTGGAAGATGGCGCCTGAGCCCATCATCTGCGTGTCTTTGTACTCCAAGGCAGTCGTGTGCGCATCGATCACGGCTTTGGCTGACGAGTCGTTGCCGTAAAGCACGCCCACCTCGTTGTGCTCAAGATAGTCGAGGTCGATGTTGGCGTTGCGAAGAGCTTCCGCGGTGGCCATGTAGGCGTATTCTCCCTGCTCGGGCAGGCACACACGTGAGCGACGGTCCAGGATGCCCTTGAGAACGGGACGTTCCAGGATGCCGGTGAGTGGGGAACGATAGCCGTACTCCACGCGCTTGGGGTCGATGCCGATGCCGGACTTGCCCACGCGAAGCGAGGCAAGCACCTCGTCGAGGTTCTTGCCAAGGCAAGAATAGATGCCCATGCCGGTGATGACTACTCTCTTCATGTTTTGTCGGTTGTTTTAACGATAGGGTTGTGATTAGGTGTAAAGTCCGCCGTTGATGGAAATGGCCTGCCCTGTGATGTAGGCGGCATCGTCGGAGACGAGGAAGCCCACTAATGCAGCAACCTCCTCGGGCGTGCCGAAGCGTTTGGCGGGGATCATGTTCTTCAGGGATGCCTCGTCAAGGTCTTGGGTCATGTCTGTGGCGATGAAACCGGGGGCCACTGCATTGACGGTGATCTTGCGGCCGGCAACCTCTTGGGCCAAAGCCTTGGTCGCACCGATGAGGGCAGCCTTGGCAGCCGAATAGTTGACCTGCCCGGGCAGCCCTTTGATGCCGGACAAAGAGGCCATGTTGATGATGCGTCCGCCGCGATGAGTAAGCATCTCCTTGAGCAAACGGCGCGTCAAATAGAAGAAACCGTTCAAAGTGGTGTCCAACACCTGCTGCCAATCCTCGTCTTGCATGAAAACCATCATCGTGTCCTTCCGGATGCCGGCATTGTTGACCAACACGGCAATGTAATCGTCGGGGTGATTGTTCCCCCATTGCTCGATAGCCTGCTCTGTCTCTGTCTGGGAGGCGACGTCGAAGGGGAGCAACTCGGCTTTGCCGCCTTCAGCTTCGATGAGGTCTTTGACCTCCATGGCGGCCTCTTGGCGTGAGCGGTAGTTGATGAGGACAGGGTATCCCATTTGGGCGAGCTTGATGCAGACGGCACGTCCGATGCCGCGCGAACCACCAGTGACTAAGGCGTATTTCATAGATTACAGAATCTGGATTTTTTTGTTGAGAAGATAGTCGATGACGTGCTGGATGTCGTGATCCTTCGGCGTGTCTTCGATGAATTTGGGCACAATCGCGCGCACCTCCTTGTAAATCTCTTTCGTGAAAGGAGAGAGCTGGTCGGCGATTTCAAGACAATCCACGGCTTGCGCAAGGCTGATGTAATGGATGGCCATCACCTGGAAGCTGTTGTCGATGACTCGCTTGGCTAAGATGGCCGCATTCGTGCCCATGCTGACGATGTCCTGGTTGTCGTTGTTGTTGGGAATGCTGTGCACGTACATGGGGTTGGACAGCGTTTGGCACTCTGCGGTGGTGGAGCATGCGGTGAACTGCATGGCTTGGATGCCGTAGGTGAGGCCTAACGTGCCGAGGTTCAAGAACGGGGGCAGGATGCCGTTGATGCGGTCATGGCAGAGATAGTTGATCTGGCGTTCCATGAGCATGGTCAGCTTGGTGATGGCGATTTTCATCTTGTCCATCTCAAAGCTGACGTAGTCGCCGTGGAAGTTGCCGCCGTGATAGACGGTTTCGGTGTCCATGTCGACGATGGGGTTGTCGTCGACGCCGTTGAACTCTTCGATGAGGATTTTCTCCGTAAAGGCCAGGGCGTCGTAGACAGGACCGAGCACTTGGGGCACGCAGCGCAGCGAGTAGTAGGGTTGCACCTTGTGTTCAAAAACTTTCTCTTCGTGGTGGTGGAACATCTCGATGTCGCGCTTGCGCAAACATTGGCTGTCATGGGCAATCTGCAGCATCATGCGTGCCACCGCGGACTGTCCCTCGTGGTTTTTGAGGTCGTTGAGCTGGGGTGCCATGAAATCGTCGTAGGAGGCGGCGATCTCGTTCATCATCACGGAGGCGATGATGGCATATTGCAGGAGCATCTTGGCGTAGTGAAGGTTTACCAGCCCCACACCGGTCATCATGGCAGTGCCGTTGTTGAGGGCGAGTCCTTCGCGCAGGGTCGGCTTGAGCGGGGTAAGGCCCAGTTCTGCCATCACTTCGGCGCATGGACGGCGTTGGCCTTTGTAGAAGACTTCGCCTTCGCCGATGAGTGCCAACGCAAGGTGGGCGAGTTGCACCAGGTCGCCAGAAGAACCCACACTGCCGTGTTGGGGAATGACGGGGTAGATGCCCTTGTTGATGAACTCTTGCAGCAGGTCGAGGGCGTAGGGATCCACACCGGACTTGCCGGAAGCGAACGTGAAATAGCGCGCCATCATGGCAGCACGCACATATATCTCGGAAAACGGTTCACCCGCACCGCAAGAGTGGCTGCGTATGATGTTGTATTGAAGAGCCTTGATGTCCTCGTCCTTGACACGATATTGTGCCATTGGGCCGAATCCGGTGTTGATGCCGTAAATGACTTTGTCTTTTGCAAATTCTGTCAAAAATTTATGACTTTCTGCAATTCTATGCTTGGTCTCCTCTGGTACGTATAAAGGTTTGTTGTTGAATAAAACGTCTTCAATATCAGTAAATTGCATATCCTATTTTTATATTTTTAATTCAAAATATATACTGCGCATATTAGGGTCGCAAAAATAAAAAAAATATCAATAACCGCACTATGAGTTAAAGCGGGCTCTTTATGGGTATTTTACAAGTTTTCAGTTAGTGTAAAACGCTGGCAAGGATTTCCACAGAGTCGATGTTCCGTAGATGTTCGTTATGAATCTTGTAATATCTTAACAGATAGTGTAACAGACTGTTACGGATATTGCGCGAGACGCGGATTGATCCCTCTTGTCTAAGCAAATGCGATAGATACTGGCTCTCTTCTACGGGTAGCTCGTTGTTTTCGTCCACGTAGTAGGGCTGGAAACGGCTTTCTTGCAGCGAAAAGTGGCGATTTGTGTCGGAGAAGTTGTTCTCGGGGAAGAAGCCAAGCACGATGCTCAGACGGAGCAGAAAACACAAGGGCAAGTCTACCAAGTCGATGTCTGGTTCATAGATGCGAAGGATCTCATTTTCAAGGAAATCATAGAGAACTTTATCCACACCGGCATCCGTGAGCAGTTTGTACAACAGCTCGTCGTAGAACATCACCAGGGAGCTGCGTGCAGGATCGTAGAGTTGCTCGGCGGCGGAGATGTCGCGTTGCACGTCGCGGAGGTACATCAGGTGGTCGCTGTGGCGGTCGTCGTACGTGATGTGCAGGATCGACAGGGGGGAGAAAAGCGATGCGCGGAAACGGCTTTTCTTGCTGTAAACTCCCTTGACGATGAAGGACTTCACGCCTTGTTCGCGTGTGAAAAGCTTGACAATAAGCGAGGTGTCCGAGTATTTGGTCCCATGGAGCACAATACTGGGAGTGGATACCATCATGGCCTTTGCAAATTATTTGATAAATAAGAACTTGGTGACGATTTTCTCCTTGCCATCTTTGTCAGAGCACATGACGTAGTAGACACCGGTGGCGGGGCGTTGGCCGAAGAAGTCCTGGCAATACCAAATCAGTTCGCCGCCGTTGCTGTAGCCTTGCCATACGAGTCTCCCTGAGGCGTCCGTGATCTTGCATAAGGAATTCTCTTTGAGCCCTTGTACGGTGACTGCGCCATTGTAGTCGTGGCGTACGGGATTGGGGAAGACGGGAAGGTCTTCGTAGGTCTCGTGTCCGGCGGTGGCGGTGCCACGGTAACTGGTCACTCCTTTGGGGGTGCAGAAGAAGACTTCACCGCTGATGGGGTCTATCTTGATGTTGGTGATCTGATTGGAAAAGAGAGGGTTGTCTTCAGCGGTGAAGTGCAGCAACTGCTCTTGTCCGTCGTCGCTCATCAGGAACACACCGGCCTTGGTGGTGCCGATCCATTTGCGGTTGGCACCGTCCACGGTGATGGCACTGACATCTTCCCATTCGAGCAGCACGGAAACATAGCCGTCCTGCTCCAGCAGGATGTTGCGTGGGTACGTTGTGCCTTCAAATATTTTTGAAGGATAATAGATGACCTTGACACCTTTGTCGGTGCCAATCCAAATCTCACCGTCCAAGTCCTCGGCAATGCAATGGACGGTGGAGGAATTCACCTCGGCAGCTATGTTCATGTCGATGCGCGCGAACTTGTCATCACTGATGTCGTCGTAGGTGCCGTTGTCATAGAAGGCGATGAGATGATATCGGTTGAAGTTGTCGTCGCGGGGATAGGTCACCCATTTATAGTCGCGCGAGTCGACAAGAAGGTCTTCGGCTACGACGAGGTCGGGGGATGCGGTGATAACACCGCTGCCGATGTTGTATGCGTGCCAAGTGCCGTCAGGCTCCATCATTTTGAGCATTTTGCCGCATTGGCTGTTGGTGATCCAGAGGTTTCCCTTGGAATCAAAGTCGAGGCCGGAAACGTATGTGTTGCCGTTGGACGTGGAGTCGAGTAGTGAGTTGAAGGCGGTGTAATGGTCCGTTACGTGACCGTCTTTGCAGCGGAAGAGTCCGTTGCCCCAGGAGGCAATGTACCATTCTGCGTCGTTTTTGGGGTTGATGACCACGTTGTTGAGGTCGTATGTGCCACGCCTTGGGTCATAGTTGATGAACTCCGAGGCATTGCTGTACCATTGCTGGTCTTTAAACCAACTTACGGATGGATAGAGCCAACTTGGTGCGAAAGCGGGCCCCTTGCGCGAGCCTGGCACAGTGACTGTGAGCCCGTTGATGCTGCTGATGCCTTCTGCTGTCGCAGCAAACGGGCCGTTGGAGGTGTGGAATCTGTAGGTGAAGTATTCGCGACTGTATTCTACGAGCCCGTATGTACCATCAGCAGTCCAGATTATATTACCGTCTAAGATGGCTTCATGGCAATCGGGATATTGATTGTTCTGAATCCAATAGGCTATGAATGTGGTGTTAAGTTGGTTGTCAAAAGTCTGCACTTGATCCCAGTTGGTGACCACCAGCTCCGATCCGTTGTCGGTCAGGGAACGCATGTTGCTGAATGTGTATGGAGTGGCTTGCCACCCAGTGCCTGTAAGCGCATAGAGGGTGTCGGTGCCGATGACACCGTCGCCCGCATTACGGTTGGCATATACGGTGCCGCCGAAGGCGACGATATGGTCGAAATCGGCATCCGTCGTCTCCAAGGTCCATTCATGGAAATTGGCAGGGTTGCCTGAACCTTTGGAAATGCTGAAAATGCCATCGGAAGTGGTTACGTAAAAGTGGCTGTCGGAAGCCGCCATGTCATTGGCATAGTATTGAACACCATTGCGTTTGGTAAACCAGGTGTCTTCAATGAGGCGCCTTTCCGGATCCAGTGCCACGATCCCGAATGCGTATACGATATAGACACGGTTGTTGTATGCGCGGAGGTGCAGCGGCTCCTTGGAGCCTGCAAGCTGTTTGTTCTTGATGTCGCTGAGATTGTAGAGCTTGTCTCCGTTGATGAGATCCAAATTGCCGTTGGCGTAGGCCACAATTAACAGATGGTGCTGGTCATCGTATAGAATCTTGGAGATGTCGATGTCGGATAACCCATCCACTTTGGTCCAGGAGGAGAGGTCGGGGCTTTCGTTGTTCAAGGTGCTCTTGTCGAGCATCATCAGCCCGTTGGAGGTGGCGGCATAGATGTAATCGTTTGCCACAGCCACGGAGTGGAAGGCGTGCATGGGCACATGTGCGCGGAACGTCCCGACGGGAATTTGCGCAAAAGTGGATGCAAAGAGCACAAGACCTGCTATGAAAAGGATGAAATGTTTCATAAGGTGTTGTTTTGAAATGATTTACGGAGTTTTCTTGCAGGGATAATGGAGGTTAGCAAGCTGATGGCGAGTACCGTGACGAGCACGATGAGGAAATCTACAAATCGCATTTGTACAGGATAGTAGGGAATAAGGTAATTGGTGCCGTCGCCGAGCTTGACAATATGGAGAGTTTGTTGCAAGATGCAGATAATGGAGCCGAGCAGCAATCCTCCTAATCCTCCCAACAGGGAGGTCGCCATGCCCTCATAGAGGAAGATGCGCTGGATGAGTCCTTTGGAGGCTCCCATGCTGCGCAATACGGCAGTGTCGCGCTGCTTTTCAAGCACCAGCATGCCTAAAGATCCGATGATGTTGAAAGCAGCCACCAACAAGATGAAGGACAAGATGACATAGATGACCATTTTTTCGGACTGCATGGTCCTGAAAAGGCTCGCTTCTTGCTGGTATTTGTTCTGCACTTTGAACTTAGGCCCGGCAATTTTGCTGATTTCTTCTTGGACTTTGGAAAATGCGCCGGGATCCTTGAGCTGCACTTCTATGGAGGTGGCCTCGCCATGGTAATCCATCAGGTCGCGTGCGAATGCGATAGGACAAAAGACGATCTCCTGATCGTATGCGGTGTTGGTGTTGAAGACGCCGGTGGGGAAGAGCACTTGTGTGTGGAAGGCATCGGTGGGGTTGGCAAAATTCTTTTTAGTGCGTTTGGGGTAGTAAAGTTTGAGCAGGTCGTATTGGTTGAGTTGCAGTAGCAGCTTGCCGGCGGCTATGGATCCTATGACGGCGCAGGGTTGCTCGCCCCGTTGAAGGTCGAACGTGCCGTCAATCAGCATTTTGTTAAGTTCGTTTTGAGCGATGTAAGAGTTGTCCACGCCCTTGAGCCGCAATAACTCTTGCCGCTCCTGATAGTTTGTCAACACAAGGTCGCTGACCACTTCGTGTACGGTGTTGACTTCCGGCAGGGCTTTGATTTTCGCCATGGGGAACGAGTCTGTCGGAAAGGATTTCCCCTCCACGAGGGTGATCTCGAAGTCGGGGTTGAATGCGTTGAACCAACCGCCAATCATCTCCTGCATGCCATTGAAGACGGAGAGTACCACGACTAATGCCGCACTGCTGACCATGATGCCAAGCACGGACACGGCAGAGATGACGTTGATGATGTTGTGCTGCTTCTTGGAGAAGAGGTATCTCAACGCGACAAATAGAGCCGTTTTATGGGTGGCGTTCTTCACGGTTTATTGTTTGAGCAAGCGGTCGATGTTTTCGATATAGTCGAGGGTGTCGTCGATGAAGAATTCGAGTTGGGGCACGATGCGGAGCTGGTCTTTGACTTTCTGCCCAAGGCGATATCGGATGTCTTTGGTGTTGGCGCGCACTGCTGCGATGATGGCATCCTTGTCGGGGGCCATGTAGATGCTGAGGTAGGCACGTGCGATGGAAAGGTCCGGCGTGATGGTGGCCTTTGTCACAGTAATCATGCAGCCATACACATTGATGCCGTCCTGTTGGAAAAGTGTCGCTAATTCCCGTTGCAGGAGCGAGGCGATTTTCTGTTGTCTTGTGGAATTCATATTTTTTTTGTTTTACAGTTGCAAATATACACTTTCTTTTATTTTCGGTACAAGCCTGTCGATGTCGCCGGCTCCGATGGTGAGGAGCACCTCTTGCGGATGGGCGGCGAGGTAGGGGAGCAGTTCTTCTTTCGTGAGGACGAGTTTGTTGGGATTGTGGACGAGGGATAGCAGATATTCTGAATCGATGCCGGGAATGGGCTGTTCTCGGGCGGGGTATATGGGCAGAAGGATGACCTGGTCCAATGGGGTGAGCACGTCGGCGAATGCTTGCGCAAAGTCTCGGGTGCGACTGTACAGGTGCGGCTGGAAGATGCCCGTGATATGTTTGTCCGGATAAATCTTGCGCACCGCCGTGATGAAAGAGTGCATCTCCTCGGGGTGGTGCGCGTAGTCGTCAATGAAGACGACCTTGCCATTGTCCACGATATAGTCAAAACGGCGCTTTACCCCTGTGAAGGTGCTGAGTTTCTCGCGGAGCAGGTTTTCTGTCAGGGCGTTACGGACATCCTGATTGTCTTGAGATTCCTCCATGAGCGCGGCGAGAGCGGCAGTGGTGTTGAGCACGTTGTACAAGCCGTTGGCATGTAGCTCTAAGCCTGTCAGGGTCCCGTGTGGCGAGCGCAGGTCAAAAGTGGCACAGTTGGGGCGCAAGGTGATGTTGTATGCATAGTAGTCGGCGGAGGGTTGGATGCCATAGACACGCTTGTTCTGGTGTTGGATATTCGTCGCGACATTCTCCTCGATGATTACGGTCTTGGACTGTCGGGCAAACTGCTGGAAGGCCGCGATGAGGTTCTCGTGGGTGCCATAGATGTCGAGATGGTCGGCGTCCATGGCGGTGATGATTGCGATGGAAGGGTGCAGGGTGAGAAAGGAACGGTCGTACTCGTCGGCCTCTGCCACTGCCATGACGGGGTTGGGGTCGAGTACGAGGTTGTCGTCGAAATTCTTGGCAATGCCGCCGATAAAAGCGGCGATGGGCACTTGCGGTGAAAGCAGGTGTGCCACCATCGAGGTGGTGGTGGTCTTTCCGTGTGTGCCGGCCACAGCCACGGCCGGCATCTTTTCCGTTATTTGTCCCAAAACCTGGGAACGTTTATACATAGGGATATCCAGCCTCTCCAAGAATTGGAATTCTGCGTTGCTGCGGGGCACGGCGGGGGTGTAGACTGCATAGTCTATGCCTTGCGGGATTTTCTGGGGGTTGTCGTCGAAATGGATGACGGCGCCTTTGTGTTCCAACATTTCCGTGATGGCAGAAGGGGTTAGGTCGTAGCCGTGTACGGATGCGCCTTCTGTTAGGAAATATTGCGCTAACGCACTCATGCCGATACCCCCGATGCCGAGAAAGTAGATCTGTTTATTTTTCATAGATGAGGAAAACGGTTCTTCTGTTCTTGGCACGCCCGACGGCGGTGTTGTTGTCGGCGATGGGCTGCGACTCACCATAGCCCTTGTAGCGCAGGCGGTCGGCGGGGATGCCTTTGTTGATCACGTAGTCATAAACCGCCTTGGCGCGTTGATGGGAGAGCTTGAGGTTGGCGTCGTCGTTGCCCACGTTGTCGGTATGGCCTTGAATCTCCACCTTTACGGTCGGGTTCTCCTTGAGGAACTCGATGAAGAGCGCCAGCACAATTTTGGAATTGGCGGTGAGTTGGTAGGAATTGGTCTCGTAGTAGATGTCGCGCAGGTCGCATACCTTGCCGGTCTCAATGGCCTTCACCTCGGCGTCCTTGACGACGATGGGTTCGGTGAGCTGCTCCGGAGTGATGACCTGTGAGTCAAAGGAGTGACCCTCTTTCTTGACAGTGACTATAAGCGGCTGCGGGTCGTCTTTCTTCACTTCGGTGGCGACGGCATACTGTTGGTTGTTGGCACTGACCACGCCGGTGGCGACCACATTGGCGGCCGTGTCCCGGATCTCGACGGTCGCGCCTTCCAAATCGCCGTCGTCGGCGGTCACAGACCCCTTGATGATGGCCATCGTGTGGGGACGCGCGTCTTCATAAAGCTCAAACTCATAGAAGTTCCAGTCGCCCTCTTTGATTTTGCGGGAACAGAAATAGCCGGTCTTGCCGTCAAGGCTGACGAAGAAATTGACGTCGTCTCCATCGGAGTTGATGGGGTATCCGATATTGGTGGGCTTGTTCCAGGCACCGTTGTCGTTCAGCTTGGAGAAGAAGATGTCCTGCCCGCCGATGCAGTCGTGGCCGTTGGAGGAGAAGTAGAGTGTCTTGCTGTCGGTGTGCAGGAAGGGGGAGCGCTCGTCAAGCTCCGTGTTGATGACGGGGCCGAGGTTGACGGGTTTGCGCCAGGTGCCGTCGCTGTTGCGGCGGGAGAGCCAGATGTCTGAGCCGCCGATGCTGCCGGGGCGGTCGGAGGCGAAGAAGAGCACTTTGCCGTCGGAACTGAGCGAGGGCTGCGACTCCCATGAGTCGGGTCGGTTGATGTTGCCTCCTAAGCTTTGCGGCTCTGTCCAAGCGCCGTCGACAAGTTCGGAATAGTAGAGGTCGTAGTTGTTGTAGTTGTGGCCCTTGATGGTCGTGGGTATCAACTTGGCGAAGATGATGAGGTCGTTGGTGATGTTGACGGTGGGGCTCCCTTCGCCCTTGGCATTGTTGAAGGGCGCATCGAGCGATTTGCCGGCGGGAAATTGGCCGTTTTTCTTTTCACTGACGCTGAAAAATTCACGTTTAACCTTCTCGCTGCCGAAGAAGCTGTCCTCGCTCACATCTTGACGACGGGTGAAATAAAAGAAATTACCGTCGGGAGAGAGGGTGCCGAGGTACTCGTCGGCCTTGGTGGAGATGCCATCCACAGCTTTGGGATCGAAAGGCACGGGGTTGTTGAGCACTTGGTCGAAGAAGGTGGCGCGGCGTATGAGCAGCTCGCACTCTTGCAACATTGTGTCGCGGGTACCCGTGAAGGCGTCGGGATTCTCCACCACCACCTTCGCGAACTTGATGGCCTCGGGAAAACGTTCCTGGGCGTAGGCCAAGCGCGCTGCATAATAGTTGCAGTGGATTTTGTAGTATGGGCAAACGTCGTAAATGCGGCCGAAAGCTGCCAACGCGCGGTTTACGTCCGACTTGCTTTGCGTGCGCGACTGCAGGTTGTTGGCCTCCAGCGGCAAATACAGCCCGAGGGCATAGTAGTAGTTGACTTCCAAGTACTCGGGATGCTCCTCTAAGATCTCTTCGTAGAGTTCGTAGGCTTCATCCTTCTTGCCGCTCTTGTGGAAATCCCGTGCTTTCTTGAAGAGTTTCTCCGAAGCCTTGTCCATCGTCTGCTCGCATGGGTCTCCCGCGTCGTCCTGTGCGAGAACGACAAAAGGGTGTGCGCAGAACAGCACGCTTGCGAGTAACGGTAGGATCCAGGTCCTCATGGCGGTTAGGATATGATTGTTTTTCTTGATTGCGAAGTCTCTGAGGCTAATTGTCTTTCGTGACGGTCTCCCCCGCCTCGATGATCTTGACGAAGTCGTCGGCCTTGAGGGAGGCGCCGCCGATAAGTCCACCGTCCACGTCTTGCTGAGAGAAGAGTTCGAGGGCGTTCTTGGCGTTGCAGCTGCCACCGTAGAGGATGTAGGTGTTGACGGCCATCTCGGTGCCGAATTTCTTCTCGATGACGCTGCGGATGAAAGCGAGCATCTCTTGCGCCTGCTCGGGTGTGGCGGTCTCGCCGGTGCCGATGGCCCAGATGGGCTCGTAAGCTACCATGACGCGCTCCATCTGGTCGGGTGTGAGTTGGTAAAGCGTCTCTTCAACCTGTTTTTGGACAACAGAAAAATGCTGGTTGGCTTTGCGCTCCTCGAGGGATTCACCGCAGCACATCACGGGCACGATATCGTTGGCCAAAAGACGCTGCATTTTCTTGAGCACGATGGCATTGGTCTCTCCGAAATATTTGCGGCGCTCGGAGTGGCCCACGATGCAGAAAGAGACATCCATGTTGGCTAACATCTCGGCGGAGACTTCGCCCGTGTAGGCACCGTTCTCATACTCGCTGACATTCTGCACGCCCGCATAGAAGGGCGCACCCTCCTCGTTGGCGTGGTCAGTGACTAATTCCGCATAGACGAGAGGCGGACAAAGCACAACCTCGGTCTCCAAGTTGTATCCTTCAAGTTTTTCGGTGATTTCGGTGATCAGCTCTTCGGCCTCGTCGAAATTCTTGTTCATTTTCCAGTTTCCAATGACAATCTTTGGTTTCATATTCAATGATTTAAATAGTTAGTTTGAATTCAATATTAGGCGGCAAAGGTACATAAATTTTGAATATACACAGACATGATGTTATTACTGTGTCTGGAGACGGGGCATGCCCCGTCTCCGCGAATAACAGGGGAGAGATGCAAAAAAGTGATTGTGTGCTTTATTTCGTGTGCGAGGAGACTCTTGGTCCATTTTTGAAAAAACATGGTCGCAGATTTGATTTTTTAACTATTTTTGCGGTTTCAAAAGACGGCCGGATACAGGCCATGTTTAAAATGGATCCTTCAACCCATCATAATGCAAATCAAGACATGTCTTTCTTTGGCAATGACGCTTTGTTGCCTCCTCGTTTTCCAAATATCGTCTACCATGGCTCAGATTTCCCCGCTTGATTTCGGCTTGCGTGAGGCCACTTCTGGCATTGAACGCTATCGGGCGCTCTATGCGGCGCATGCGGCGGCCCTTGAACTTCATGTGGAGGTGAACTATCAAGGCATAGACACCCTTGACATTGAGGTTCCCGAGGATTTGCCGAGTATCCCGATAGGACCTCGCGTCGACTTCGGCGGTCTGGTGATTCATGTCACCAATCGTTCGAAAGACAAGGCCTTGTTCGCCATGTATAATGCCCCGACGAGTGTTGTCGTCAGCAAGTCGGCGATTGATGTCGGCGACTACCGCAAGGTGCCGGAATTGGCTCAAGGCGACAAACTCTTGATCTTGAAAGACGTGAAACCGTGGACGGAACGTATCGGCTACGGCCACTTCGTCTATCGGCAGGATGTGATCTGGATCCATGATGGGATCGGGAAAAACGAGCCCATAGCCCCTTGGAACACCGATTCCACCATCGTCAGCGCCTCCTACGTGCCCGTCGACACCTGGCCGAAGCTGTTCCGGGGCTTGACGATGCATCGGACTTCGGAGTCGTCGTTCAAGACCTATTGTCTCTATGTGAACGGGCAGTGCAACTTGTCGGTGGAGGATGTCCACGTGACGACTCCCAAAAGCCGGATGATTGCCGATGGCGTCTTCCAAATCGCCAATTCCGTGAATATCACGTTCCGCGACGTGACCGTGGATGGCACCTATTCCGGCTACGGGCGGTGGCGCAACTATGGATATGCCTTCTCCCTGAACAATTTGTGGAACACGACCTTCGAACGGGTGACGGCCGATGCGAACTGGGGCGTTTTCGGAACTAACAACTTGTCCAAAACCACGTTGTCGGACTGCGACTTGAATCGCTTTGACATCCACTGCTACGGGCGCGATGCTCTCATGCGCAAGTGTACCCTGCGCCAGCGGCAAACACAGTTCTCCTCCATGTTCGGAACGGTCACTTTCGACTCGTGTCTGTTTGTGGACTGCATACCCGTGCGTATCCGCTCCAGCTATAACGCCTATACGCCGTTCGACATCGAAATGGTGGACTGCACCTTTGAGTTGACATCGCGCCACCATTCGTTAGTGAATGTGATGCTGCTCGCCACAGTCGACAACATCCGGCCGGAACTGGGCATCAAATGCTGGCCCAATCTAAAAATTGTCAATATGCGTGTCATCGCGCCGTCAGGTGTCTCCACCTTGAACCTGTATCATCCTACAGGTACAATGAGCGAGCTGAAGAAACCAGTTGGATACATAGATAATGTGTCCGTCGAGGGACTGGATGTGGTACGCCCCAATGGGAAACCGGCCCGCGTCAACGTGCGCCTTTCCACACGCGAGTTCAAGACCGTCAGCCCGGTCTCTGTCAAGATGCCGACATCGTAACGATGCAGTCGTGTTGTTGCACGACCTCCTCCACTCGCTATTTTTTCGTACTTTTGCGGCCTGATTAAATTCACGACTATGCGTTATCAACCCTTGGATTCCCGTTTTTATGTTCGCAACCGCAAGCGCGTGGTGAGCGAAATGGCTCCGAACTCGGTCGCCATATTGGTGTCTCACGATGAATACCCGCGTTGCGGCGACACGACACACCCCTTCCGCCAGAATTCCGATTTGCTCTACCTGTGCGGCATCGACCAGGAGGAGACCTTCCTGACTTTGGCACCTTGGCATCCCAATCCAGACTATCGAGAGATTCTCTTCATCAAGAATCCATCTCCTGAGAAGATTGTCTGGTTCGGACACCGGCTGAGCAAGGAGCAGGCATCCGAGTTGTCGGGTGTGCGCACGGTGATGTTCACGGAATCTTTCGAGAGTGTGCTCAATGACTTGATGATGCATGCGGACCATGTTTATCTCCACATCCCGGAGGATCCGCGCATCAAGCCGACGTTCCCCACCCACGAGGTGCGCTTTGCTGCGCAGTTGAAGAAGGACTACCCGCTGCACGACTACCGCCGTCTGGCCCCGATCCTCTACCCGTTGCGTGCCGTGAAAGCCCCCGAAGAACTGGCCGCCCTCAAGAAGGCTTGCCAAATCACGCGCCAGGCTTTCGAACGTGCACTGACCGCCATCCGCCCGGGACGTTATGAGTACGAGATCGAGGCTGAGTTGACCTACGAGATGATCCGCAACGGTGCCACCACCCACTCCTTTGCGCCCATCGTGGCCTCAGGCCCCGACACCTGCATCCTCCACTATATCAAGAATGACAAGCAGATGCAGGACGGCGACCTGCTGCTGATGGATTTCGGCGCTGAGTACGCCAATTATGCCGGCGATTGCTCCCGCACTGTGCCCGTCAACGGCACTTTCACCCCGCGACAGCGCCAGGTGTATGAGGCCGTCTTGTCTATCTACAAAGAGACTATCCCTCGATTCCGCCCCGGCATGACCATCCATAAAATCAACGATTTCGTCTTCAAACGGATGGACGAAGAACTCATCAAGTTGGGCCTCTACACGTTCAAGGATGTGCAGAACCAAGATCCGGCCGCCCCGCTTTTCAAAAAGTATTACATGCACAACACCAGCCATTTCATAGGGCTCGATGTGCACGATGTGGGCCAGCGCGATTGGGTGTTCCAACCTGGTAACGTGCTCAGCTGCGAACCGGGTATCTACATTGCAGAGGAGGGCATCGGCGTGCGCATCGAAACCGATGTCGTCGTCGCTGACACGCCCATCGATCTCTTCGCAGGTACGCCCGTGGAGGTGGAGGAAATTGAATCATTGATGCGGGATGCTTGATGCCCCATCGGTCATACCTTAAAAATTCAAGTCTTGCGTGTTTGTTCATATCAGGTTGGTTGGTAAGTGGTTTATAGTTTCATGTTTCAAGTTTAAAGTTTCATGTTAAAGATATAAACCTTGAAACCTGAAACCTGAAACCAAATTTCTCCTTTCGCGTAACGTAGATTAGTATAGTATTGTGAAAAACGAATTGATTTCCCGAATTGCGTCATTGCACAGCCTGTCGATTGTCGGTATGGCGAAAAATACCGGCAAGACGGTCTGTCTGAACTATGTGCTGGAACAACTGCAACATACGGGCAAGGTGGTGGCGGTGACATCCATTGGCTTGGATGGGGAGAAGACCGACCAGGTGACGCAGACCGAGAAACCAGAAATCGAATTGGCGGAGGGGATGTTTTTTGTGACGTCGGAGTACCATTACCGTCAGCGCCGGCTTTTGTCGGAGATTTACGATGTGTCAGGAGAGATGACTTCGTTGGGCCGGTTGGTCACGGCGCGCGTATTGCAGCGCGGCAAGGTTATACTGACGGGACCGGCCACCACGGCGCGCGTGAAAGCCCTTATTGGGCAGTTGGCCGCGCATGGCGTGGACCTGACCATCGTGGACGGGGCCCTCTCGCGCGTGAGTCCCGCCTCGCCCGCTGTGACGGAGGGCCTGATCTTGAGCACCGGGGCTGCCATCGCTCCCGACTTGGCTTCTATCGTCAATAAGACAAAGTTTGTCTACCAGTTGACGCAACTGCCCGAATACGAAACATCTATGTCGGAAGAGTTGATGCTTGCCGAGCCGGGCATCTGCGCCATCGAAGATGATATCCTGCTCAGGCTGCCCATCGCTTCGCCGCTGTTGTTCACGAAATGCAAGGAGGAACTCTTTAGCCACGGCACGACACTCTTTGTCAGTGGTATCATTACCGACAATATGTTGGAATACTTGCGGGTGCAGCCCAATGTGAAGGATATTTGCCTTGTCGTAAAAGATTTCACCAAGATCTTTGTGTCTCCGATTGTGTTGGGTGGATTCTTGCGCAAAGGCGGTCGCCTTATGGTGGTGAAGCGCCCCAATCTGTTGGCTATCAGTATTAATCCTGTTTCTCCATCGGGCTTTACGGTGGAGTCGGAACGGCTGTGTCATGCCCTGCAGGAGGTGGTGGGGGTGCCAGTGTTCGATGTCCTTGCCAATGCATCATTGTAGGATGCGGCAGTGTGCTTGGCACGGTGTCCTTGCGTTTTACGTCTTTTCCCTGTTTTTATAACAAGTGCTTGATGATAAAAAAGTTGTATCTGCGCGGCAAAAGCCCCTCTCTTTGTTCGCTCTGCAAGCGAGCTTGTCTATATTTCTCTTCCTCCTTCAATAATGCCTCAACTCCTCCGCCTCGAAATGGAAGACGGAAACTCTGATGCTGCGCTCGTCCACGTCTAACAGGAACCAGGGGTTTCGGAAGGGATGTGTGGCGTTGCGCACGATGTGGATCTCCCGGGCAGGCGTGTTGCCCTCTGCGCATAGGATGGCCACCTTCCCCGCTTTGTTTTTGGCTACATCCACCACCAATATGGCGTGACCGTACTGACGGCAGTCACGCGCTGGATACACCAATACGTCGCCCGGCTGCACATCTTGGATGGGCCTTGGCTTCGTCTCGTGGTACAGCGAGAATGTGTTGCATGCTCCATATACCTTCTTTAAGAAAAGCTCGAAATTGGCCCTGCTTTTTCCACCTTGGTATTGCATCGTCCGGTGGTTGACATCAGTGAAGCGAATGTCGCTATAGCGCCCTGTCTTGTACAGATATTCGGCCCGGAGTCTCATCGTGACATCCGCGCACTGCTCGGCGTTGGAGAGTAAGGGCATATCCACCACCGCAGTCGATAGCCACTGGTAGTTGGCCTCGCCGCCGGTGTAAAGCTGCACTTTGCTGCCTCTGGGCTTCAACGGCAACGCACGGAGATAGGTGGTGTAATCACCCGCCTGTGCCGGCACGCGTTTGTAACCGATGGGTGCGGGGATGTCTCCCACGCACGAGGCGTTCCACCTGTTGCTGGCCTGCGAGGATTTCATCCACCATGCCCAAGCGCCTCCCGCCAGCAAAATACCGAGGAGTGCGAGTATAAGCACTGTCCGCCAAGGCGATGGTTTTCTCATTTATATCACCGTAATCTTCTTGTACCTGATCCGTTTCGGCGTAACGTTGCCGAGGCGCATTTTCTTGTTCTCCTCATATTCGGTGTAGCCGCCCTCGAAGAAATAGACCTGCGAGTCCCCCTCGAAAGCGAGGATGTGGGTGCAGATGCGG
>DBYW01000010.1:22616-22825 GCA_002311645.1 Bacteroidales bacterium UBA1176 | reverse complement strand
TCGATGTCGTTGGTGGGCTCGTCCAGGAGCAGCACGTTGGCCTCCGACTTGAGGGTGAGGGCCAGGTGCAGTCGGTTGCGCTCACCGCCGGAGAGCACGCCGGCCTTCTTGTTCTGCTCGGTGCCGCTGAAGTTGAAACGCGACAGGTAGGCGCGCGAGTTGATGAGGCGCCCGCCCATCATAATCTGCTCGTTGCCCTCCGAGACCAC
>DBYW01000010.1:0-22563 GCA_002311645.1 Bacteroidales bacterium UBA1176 | reverse complement strand
GTCTCGCCCACCTTGAAGTCGCCGCTGTCGGGCTGCTCCAAGCCCATAATGAGGCGGAAGAGGGTGGTTTTGCCGGCGCCGTTGGGCCCGATGACGCCCACGATGCCGTTGGGCGGCAGGTTGAAGTTGAGGTCCTCGAAGAGCAGTTTGTCGCCGAAGGCCTTGCGCACGTGCTGGGCCTCGATGACGACATTGCCCAAACGCGGTCCGTTGGGTATAAAGATCTGCAGGGTCTCTTCTTTTTCCTTGACATCCTCGTTGAGGAGCTTGTCGTAGGCGTTCAGACGGGCTTTCGACTTGGCGTGGCGCGCTTTCGGGGCCATACGCACCCATTCCAGCTCGCGCTCGAGGGTCTTCATACGTTTGCTCTCCTGCTTCTGCTCCATCGCCAGGCGGTTGGATTTCTGCTCCAGCCAGGAGGAGTAATTGCCTTGCCAGGGAATGCCCTCGCCGCGGTCGAGTTCGAGGATCCAGCCGGCCACGTGGTCGAGGAAATAGCGGTCGTGGGTCACGGCGATGACGGTGCCCTTGTATTGTTGCAGGTGGGCCTCCAGCCACTCCACCGACTCGGCGTCGAGGTGGTTGGTGGGTTCGTCTAACAGGAGTATGTCAGGTTCAGTGAGCAGCAGGCGGCAGAGGGCCACGCGGCGCCGCTCGCCTCCGGAGAGGTGCTTCACCGGCGTGTCGCCGTCGGGACAGCGCAGGGCGTCCATGGCGCGTTCCAGTTTGGAGTCGAGTTCCCAGGCATCGTATTGTTCGATGAGCTCGGTGAGCTCGCCCTGCCGTTCGATGAGCTTGTTCATCTCGTCGTCGCTCATTGGTTCGGCGAACTTCATATTCACCTCCTCGTACTCTTTCAGCACGTCCACAATCTTCTGCACGCCCTGCTGCACCACCTCCTTGACGGTGAGCGTGTCGTCGAGCTGCGGCTCTTGTGGGAGATAACCGATGGAGTAGCCTGGAGCGAAGACCACCTCGCCCTGATAGGACTTGTCGAGGCCGGCGATGATCTTCAGCAGCGTGGATTTTCCCGCGCCATTGAGGCCCAGGACGCCGATTTTCGCCCCGTAGAAGAAGGAAAGGTAGATGTTCTTGAGGATTTGTCGTTGCGGCGGAATCGTCTTGCTGACGTTCACCATCGAGAATATGATTTTCTTGTCGTCTGCCATAAGGATGAAGTTTTAGAATGAGGGTGCAAAGTTACAAAATTCTATTAAGATATGTACTTATTGACTTGCGGGAGGACATTATGTGCTCGTTTTAGCAAGTTGTTGTAGTATTGTCGTGGATGATGTAAAAATATAGTGCGGAGATGTTTGCAAAAAGGGACTATTTACACCTCCGTCTTGATTGTCCTAATTTATACGCTAATGAGATCCACTCCGATGTTGGCGGATATTTTGGCGATGGTTCTCAAGGTGAAATTGTGTGTTCCTCCCACCCAACGGGAAATTTCAGATTCGCTTTTCCCCATACGTTTGGCAAATTCCTTGTGTGAAATGTTCTCCTTTTGGAGTGCGGCCTCTATTTTGTCTGCAATGGCAAATGACCAGTCCACCTCTTTCTTCACATCGGGTGAGATGTCGTTCAAATACTCCTTGAGATTCAGTTTAGTATTCATATCGCAAAAGTTTTATCTGTGATACCTTCAATTTCTGTTTCGGTTTAGTTCGCCGGAATCTTTGAAACGCTGGACGAATTTTTCAAATTCAGACAAGTTTTCGTTCAAAAATTGAAGGGTGTACATTTTTACAACACCTTTATTTTCAATATTTTTTACTGTAAGTTCTTTCATTGTATAGCTTTTTATTGTATGTGCAAAAATACTCTTTTTTTGTAACAATTCACATATATGCTAATTTTTTTTGAAAGTTCGCGTTTTTTGCGAATTATTTTCAATGATGTTTTTCAAAGAAATAGGAAACGTTGTATTTGGATGGATTTTGCGGTAACAAATTGTGACCGCAAAAACGCCTCCCTTTCGCGGCGAACCTCTCGATTGCCTCTTGGCGGGCGATCCCTGCGCCGCGATGATTGTGGGAAATCGTGCTGCATTTACGTACCTCGGCACACCTCTAGCGTTAGCCCTTCTCGTCTGGACGAATGAAGCCGATGGAAAAGAAACTAAGAAATTAAGGCGGAGGGGGCTATGTCCCGGCAGGGACAAAAGCTTGGTAGAATCGAGGTGCGTGTACATTCCGCCGCGGTGCGGGACACGCGTGCGAAGAGGGTGGCCCGTTCTCACCGCGGAATGGAGGAAGCGACCGAAGAGAGGGGTGGGTTATTTCCTCTCCACCAGTTTCTCCGCCGGCATCTCCATCCGGCTGAAGGCGAACAACTTCTTGCCCAGATCTTTCAACGAGGCACCGAGGTGATAGACCGTGTCGTCGATGCAGAGGAAACGGTCGTGGAAGTCGGCCCTCTCCTGTATCTCGATGGGCGGGTACTGGCGCCGGTGCCTCTCCAAATCCAGCTGTAACGACTCCGTTACTTTCCTTGTCACGATCAGGGCGCTGACGCCCTCCCTTCGTTTCGACAGCATCAACAAGACCGATTCGTCAATATAGTTGTCCATCAGTACTATTCGTTTTTTCGCGGACTTGATTAAATCAGCTGCAAAAGTATAGGCGTCAAAGATTTGGCCTTCGTAGAAGATGCCCTCAGCAGGCGGTAGGGCGGTTTGTATGAAGAAGCCGATTTGTTCTTCTGCTCGGCTGACACGCTGCTCCAAATGTTCCAATCTCTGATTTATAGTGTATCCGTGAAGAAGGCGGGCTTTTAAAACAGAATTTGCCCATTGTCGAAATTTGATGCCTTGTTGGGATTTAACGCGGTATCCGATAGATAAGATTGTATCCAGATTATAATGTTCAATCTCTCTGGTCACCACACGATTTCCTTCTTTTTGAACTGTCGCAAAAAATGCGACAGTTGGTAATCCGGCCAGTTCTTCTCTTAAAGCATTGTTGATGTGTTTGCCGATGGTTTTCACATCCCTGCCAAAAAGAATAGCCATCTGCTGGCGGTTCAACCACACAGTTTCGTTCTCCATCCGCACCTCCAGTCGGATGCTGCTATCAGGTTCATATAGTACAATCTCGCTCTTTCCAATATTCTCAGCGTGCGTTTCATTAATTTGTCCAATGTTCATATTGATGTTTTTTTACTATTCATTATACCGCTGCAAAAATAATAAAACTTTTTATAATATATTGATAATCAAACCGTTTTAACTATTGATTGTTAAAAAAAGCACGTTTATGTACATAAAGGCACAAGGCTGGCATGAACAGCTCTCCATACATTTTTTTTTCCAACGCCTCCCTTTCGCGGCGAACCTCTCGATTGCCTCTTGGCGGGCGATCCCTGCGCCGCGATGATTGTGGGAAATCGTGCTGCATCTACGTACCTCGGCACACCTCCGGCGTGCCACGTCGGTGTATGTGCCATCAATGGGTAAGCGGGCGCGCAATCATAGCAGGCCAGCGGCATGCGGGGGAGTGTTAGCTTGAAGACGAGGTTCAAACATTCCGCCCCTGTTTCAGCCCGTTAGGGCTGAAGGGCTCGGTAGAAAACGAATGCCCGCGCACGAACGGGCGCACGCCGTAGGTGTGCGGGCAAAAAGAGGCATTGCGAAGGCCTTAAAATGAGCGTTAAGTGTTGTTAGATAGGAGTTTTCGCGTCTACGTGTTTTCTGGTTTCTCCCGCCTGACGGTGTGTTTGAGTTTCAGCATTGCCAGGTTGAGTTCCAGGGTGGTTTCGCTGCTTTGCACCGGCATCACATCGTTGAGCAGGTCGTCCACCAATTGGCCGCCCCGTTTCAGCAGCGACTCCTGTTGGACCTTGTCGCCCTCGTGCTGCTGAATCTCGCTCATTACCCGCGTCAGTTCCCTGAGTTTGGCGTACGCCTCCACGATGGCGATGGTGGTCTCCACGGCCTTCGGGCTCTTCAAGATGGTAGCCAGCATATAGAGGCCCTTCTCGGTAAAGGCTTTGGGAATTGATGTTGAATGTTTCTGACGATTGAACCGGTGGAAATTTTCCACCAGTTCATTTTCTCTTTAGTGTTTAAGTCCAACACATAACCATCAGGAAATTTTTCCGGATTGTTTTTGACAGCTTTGTTGATGTCACGTGTTGCAACGCCATACAATTCCGCCACGTCGGCGTCAATGATCACCTGCTGTCCGCGCAGGGTGATGATTCTGTTTTCTACTTCTGTAATGTTTGTCATATTGTCGTTGGTTATATTGTTGATGATTCTGTAACAAAACACGATTAACTCTCCTCATCCGGGCGGATGAAGCCGATGGGTCTGGACGGGATAGACTCTGAGTCGTTTGAGGCCTGCAATTCGGACAATGCCGTGCTGATGGCATCTAGTTGGGCTCGCGTGATCTCGTTGATGTCATTTTGCGCTGATAGAATCTCATCGACCTCTGTTCTAAGATCTTCAATCTGTTTCCTTAATTCGATATAGGTCGCGGCAAGCGGCATTTCCGCCAAATGACGGTAGCAGACAAATGCACGCATTATTTTTCGGTTTGCATAAATGGCTACTTCAGACCTTAATACGCTGCTAAGCATAGCCACGCCAATTTCTGTGAAAGCATAGGGTTGGAAACGTTGCTTTTGGACTTGTCTTGCGGTCACATTTTGTGACCGCAAAGTTGTAATATCCTGATTGTCAACAATGTTTATATTAGTAATCTTAACTTTTACCTCACGCCATTCTTCTTTCGTAAGTTGAAACATAAATTCTTCGCCTTCAAAACGTTTAGCATTTCTTTTAACCGCTTGATTTAATGTTTTTGTCTCCACGTGATACAGTCGTGCGAGGTCGAAGTCAAGCATCACGCGCTGACCGCGGATGACGTGGATGAGATCTTGGATGTTGTCAAGTTGTTCCATAAATGTTTCTTTTTTTAATTCTGATAAAGAGGCATTGCGAAGGCCTTAAAATGAGCGTTAAGTGTTGTCAGAGAGGAGTTTTCGCGTCTACGTGTTTTCCGGCTTCTCCCGCCTGACGGTGTGTTTGAGTTTCAGCATTGCCAGGTTGAGTTCCAGAGTGGTTTCGCTGCTTTGCACCGGCATCACGTCGTTGAGCAGGTCGTCCACCAATTGGCCGCCCCGTTTCAGCAGCGACTCCTGTTGGGCCTTGTCGCCCTCGTGCTGCGGAATCTCGCTCATTACCCGCGTCAGTTCCCTGAGTTTGGCGTATGCCTCCACGATGGCGATGGTGGTCTCCACCGCCTTCGGACTCTTCAGGATGGTGGCCAGCATATAGAGGCCCTTCTCGGTGAAAGCTTTGGGCGAATATTTGCTATGTTGCCCTCTGCCATTGTCCTTTAAGGTCGAATTTTTCGACCTTAAAGACGTAATTTCTTGTTTGTCAAGCTGTAGAATGTATCCTTTGGGAAATTTCTCAGGGTTGTTGGCAACCGCCTCGTTTACTCTTTTGGTTTCTACACCATACAGTTCCGCCACGTCGGCGTCAATGATCACCTGTTGTCCGCGCAGTGTGATGATTCTGTTTTCTACTTCGATAATGTTTGTCATATTGTTATTAGTTATATTGGTGATGATTTTGCAATAAAGATACAATTGATAGCAAGGTGTTGTCAGAGAGGAGTTTTCGCGTCTACGTGTTTTCCGGCTTCTCGCGCCTCACGGTGTGCTTGAGTTTCAGCATTGCCAGGTTGAGTTCCAGAGTGGTTTCGCTGCTTTGCACCGGCATCACGTCGTTGAGCAGGTCGTCCACCAATTGGCCGCCCCGTTTCAGCAGCGACTCCTGTTGGGCCTTGTCGCCCTCGTGCTGCGGAATCTCGCTCATTACCCGCGTCAGTTCCCTGAGTTTGGCGTATGCTTCTACGATCGCGATGGTGGTTTTTACCGCTTTTGGACTCTTCAGGATGGTGGCCAGCATATAGAGGCCCTTCTCGGTGAAGGCCTTGGGATTAACCGTTGAATGTTTCTTTTTCTCGAACCGGTCAAAATTTTTGACCGGTTCATCTTTTGATGTCAATGATCTTGACCTTAGAGAGTTAAACTCTTGATTTTCAAGTTGAAAAACGTAGCCATCCGGGAATTTCTCCGGATTGTTTCTCACTGCTTGATTGATTTCTTTGGTTTGAACACCATATAATTCCGCCACGTCAGCGTCAATGATCACCTGTTGTCCGCGCAGGGTGATGATCCTGTTTTCTACTTCGATAATGTTTGTCATATTGTCGTTGGTTATATTGTTGATGATTCTGTAACAAAACACGATTAACTCTCCTCATCCGGGCGGATGAAGCCGATGGGTCTGGACGGGATAGACTCTGCGTCGTTTGAGGCCTGCAATTCGGACAATGCCGAGCCACTCCTATTTCGGTGAAGGCAAAAGCTCCATAGCGGCTTCCTCCCCAACTTGAGGTGCCAATTTGGCATCTCAAGAGTTCTTCGTGCGAAAGTTCAAACATAAAATCATCACCCTCAAATCGTTCTATGTTACGTCTAACCTGACGCTTTAGCTCACTGGTTTCCACGTGATATAGTCGTGCGAGGTCGTAGTCAAGCATCACGCGCTGACCGCGGATGAGGTAGATGAGATTTTGTATGTTGTCAAGATTTTCCATAAATGTTCCTTTTTAATTCTAATTTAATATCAAAAAACGGCCGCAAAGATAATGATTATTTTGTAATATATTGATAATCAATTTATTTTGACTGTTGATTGTTAAAAATGGACGGTTATGTACATAAAGGCACAAGGCCGGCATTAACATCATCTACCCACCCCGACACGCCTCTGGCGTGTCACGCCGGGTGTGTGTCATCAGAGGGTGAATGGGCACGCAATCATTGCAGGCCAGCGGCCTGCGGGGGTGCGTAGAATATGGTGGAGGGGAAAAAATCCGCACGCCGGAGGTGTGCGGGGATGGTGAGATAATCGCGAGGATGGCCCTTTTGCAGAGTGAGTTAGGATTTCATACAATAAAACCATTATTTTATACATTTTTTCACGTTTGACAACTGTATATGTTGTATAATGTTTATTTTTGCAAAGACAAAAAACAAAAAGATGTCCCAGTGGAAAAAATTTAAGATTCAGCGAGATAACGGCGAAATGGTGGAGGCGCAAGCCCCTGTCATTGTTTCGGCGAGCCGCAGCACGGACATTCCGGCATTCTATGCTGATTGGTTTTTTCATCGGCTGAAAGTGGGCTATTCAGCTTGGACCAATCCGTTCAACGGTGTGAAGAGTTTTGTTTCGTATGAAAAATGCCGTTTCATTGTGTTCTGGTCGAAGAATCCGGAGCAGTTGATCGCACATCTTGACGAGTTGAAGCAAAGAAATATCGGTTGCTATATCCAATACACGCTGAACGATTACGTGAAAGAGGGCTTGGAAAAAGGAGTCCCCTCCTTGGAAAAACGGATAGACACCTTTAAAAGATTGGTGGATGAATTAGGCAAAGGCCGCGTAATCTGGCGTTTCGATCCCTTGATTCTGACCGACCAAATCAGCATAGACGACTTGTTGAACAAGGTGGAGTATATAGGTGACCAACTGCAAGGCTACGCAGAGAAACTTGTTTTCAGTTATGCGGACATCGCTTCATACCGGAAAGTGAAAGCCAACTTGGAAAAGAACCAAGTACATTATCAGGAATGGACTGAACCGCAGATGGTGGAATTTGCCCAACAACTTTCCGTGCTGAATCAGAAATGGCATTACAAGTTGGCCACTTGCGGAGAGAAAATCGACATTGACAAATATGGAATCCAGCACAACCGATGTGTGGATGATGATTTGATGATTCGTTTCGCCTACCGCGACAAGGTTCTGATGGACTTTCTTGGTGTGGAGATAAAGACCGTTGAAAACTCCTTGTTCGGTACGGAGCCGATGCCCGCTGGAGCCATAATGCTCAACGACACGCAATATGCCATTAAGAAAAAGGACAACCGCGACAAAGGCCAGCGCCAGTTCTGCGGCTGTATGGTGAGCAAGGACATTGGCGAGTACAACACCTGCCCGCACCTGTGCGAGTATTGCTATGCCAATACGAGCAAAGAAGTGGCGGTGAGGAATTGGAAGGAACACAGACAGAACCCTTTGGGAGAAACGATAACGGGACAATAGTCTATTTTGCACAAAAACAAGGTATATGAACAAGCCTGAAACATACGACAAGGCTGTGGAAACTATCAAGACAGCCATTTTACAAGGGCAATACGAAGCCGCCAAGGGAGTGAACAGAATACAACTCGCCGTTTATTTCGGGATCGGAAAATACATCTCACTCAATACGCGCAAGGGCAAATGGGGCACAGGTGCGTTGGAGGCCATTAGCCATCAGCTTCGAAAAGAGTTGCCGGGATTGAGAGGGTTCTCGGCATCAAGTATGAAGAATATGCGTCTTTTCTATGAGGAATGGATTGTATTAGACCCCGATTCTTTGATTGCGAATGATATGTTAAAATCGCCAATCATGATTGGCGATTTGCAAAATACTGATAATCAATATGCTGATAATTTGCCAATCACGATTGGCGAAATGAAAGACTACGTAATAGACATATATCAAGCCATACAAATACCTGAAACAAAAGACTTTCCTATTGAAGATTTTTTCAAGGTTCCTTTTACACATCATATAAGAATAATTGAAAAAGAAAAGACTCTCCCTGGACGCTATTACTATATCCATCGCACAGCGGAGGAGAATCTTCAATCAAGGGCTCTTGAAAAATTGATAAAAGAAGATGCCTACGGCCATCGTGATTTGATGTCCAGTAATTTCATCCAGACTTTGTCTAATTCCGCTTTGGCCCGTAAGGCCGTAATGATGTTCAAGGACGAATATCTGCTGGATTTCATCAATGTTGAGCAGATTGGAGAGCGTGAGTCCATCGATGTGGACGAGCGTGAGGTGGAGCAGCAGATTGTGCAGAATGTCAAAAACTTCATTATGACTTTCGGGAATGATTTTGCGTTCATCGGAAACCAGTACCATCTTGAAGTTTACGGTGTGGAGCATTTCCCGGATTTGCTTTTTTTCAATCGCGAACTGAACGCCTTGGTGGTGGTGGAACTGAAAACTGGCGATTTCAAATCGTCTTATCTTGGACAGCTGATGTCGTATCTTTCCATTTTGGACACCAAAGTGAAGAAGCCACACGAAAACCCCTCTATAGGCATTGTGCTATGCAAATCGGCTAACAAAGAATATGTGGAATTTGTGATTCGGGACTACAACAAGCCTATGGGTGTGGCCACATACAAGACATCAGAAGAAATGCCCGAAGCATTGCGCAAAGCTATGCCAGACATTGAGGAATTAAAGAAATTATTGTAAGGAATTTACCGCCAAACGATATGTTAATAGAACTGAACACCAACTACGCCTATAAGCTGAAATATATGGGCAAACCCCCTTTCGACAAGGTGAGGGATTTGTCCACCAAATTCTATCGTGAACTTCCGCAAGCATTACAGGATGAACTCTATGAGGCATTGAACCGAGGCATTGACATCTTGGATTCCGAGCCGCAAATGACAGCCTATCTTTATGCTTTCGGCAAGATGCACCAAGCCAAGTTAGAGTATGCTTTCAACCATTTGCCAGAAGAATTCCTATTGCAACCCGAAATCAATATCATTGATTATGGCTGTGGGCAGGCTTTGGGTACAATGTGTTATGCTGATTTTCTTCGAGACAGAGGATATGTGCAGAAAGTGAAAACGGTTACATTAATAGAGCCGTCCGAATGTTGTCTGAAACGGGCGGTGCTGCATACCTCGGTGTTCTTTCCTGAAGCTGAAATAAGGACCGTACACAAAACTTTTGATGAATTATGCGAAGGTGACATTTGTTGCGACGAGTACACCCCTACTTTGCATATCCTTTCCAATGTGTTGGATATGTTGAACTTTGATTTGAAACAGTTCTCAAATTTAGTGAAACTGTTTCTTGAAGGATATAACCAGTTTGTTTGTGTAGGCCCCTGCTTTTTCGACTTCGAAAGAGACAAACGAATGGATGTTTTCTTTGAACGGGTGGGAGACAATGAATGTTTTTCGGAGACGTTGGATCAATATAAATTGGATCCTAACAAGGCGTGGACTTGCAAAGTGAAGGTCTTTACTAAGGGTGTTTTATTGAAACAAGTTTCTCCCACAAGAGTAACTGATGCTGATTTGGGCGCATCAATCATGGATGAGTTTGGTTCGCTCTATTCCAGGGATGGAAAGCGATTGTTGCAATATAATAGATGTGATAATGATATCGGAATTATTAAAAACGGGACGGAAATCATCTGTGATAATGCATTCCACGGTTGTAAATCATTGCAGCAGATTGTCATTCCCGATTCCGTCACAACCATAGGGGATGGAGCTTTCTATTGGTGTGAGTCTTTGCTGCAAATTGTCATTCCCGATTCCGTTACAACCATAGGGGATAATGCATTCCACGGTTGTAAATCATTGCAGCAGATTGTCATTCCCGATTCCGTCACAACCATAGGGGATGGAGCTTTCTATTGGTGTGAGTCTTTGCNNTTGTAAATCATTGCAACGAATTGTCATTCCCGATTCAGTCACGACCATAGGGTATCAGGCATTTGATTGGTGTGAATCATTGCAAGAAGTTGTCCTTCCCGGTTCCGTTACATCCATAGGGAATTTGGCATTCCACGGTTGTAAATCATTGCAGCGAATTGTCATCCCCGATTCAGTCACGACCATAGGGTATCTGGCGTTCGATGGGTGTAGTTCATTGCAAGAAGTTGTTCTTCCCGATTCCGTCACGTCCATAGGGGGTGGAGCGTTCGAAGGGTGTGTATCTTTGCGAAAAATACACTTGCCAAAAACAGTGTCATATATTGGCGCGAATCCATTTACGTGTTGTGAAAGAATTATTCTATCAAGCGATTCTGTTAAATATACAGCAAGAAATAATTCTCTAATTGACAATTATTATAAAATATATGTATCCTATCTTGGAAATGAGCATAGGGTTGTCATTCCCGATTCCGTCACATCCATAGGGAATGGAGCGTTTGATGGGTGTAGATCATTGCGACAAATAGTCATTCCCGATTCCGTTACATCCATAGGGGATAATGCGTTCTATTATTGTAGTTCATTGCAGCAAATAGTCATTCCCGATTCCGTTACATCCATAGGGGATAATGCGTTCTATTGTTGTAGTTCATTGCAGCAAATAGTCATTCCCGATTCCGTTACATCCATAGGGGATAGAGCGTTCGGAGAGTGTGAGTCTTTGCAGCAAATGGTCATTCCCGATACCATCACAACCATAGGGGATGGAGCTTTCTATTGGTGTGAGTCTTTGCGGCAAATTGTCATTCCCGATTCCGTTACATCCATAGGGGATGGAGCGTTTGATGGGTGTAGATCATTGCGACAAATAGTCATTCCCGATTCCGTCACAACCGTAGGGGATGGAGCGTTTGATGGGTGTGAACAATTAAAGGTTGTTATTATTCCTGCGGGAGAGAAAGATAGATTCAAGACAATGCTTGATAAAGAATTATGGGATAAACTTGTTGAACAATAAAAAGAATTAGCTTTTGTCATATAACAAAGATTTTGTGATAAACAATAACTTGTATAGCTCTATGAATAGGATGAATAAATTGAATCATTTCACAACGTACGATGTGCTTGAATCCATTATTACTAATGGACTGAAATTCTCTACATCTTTTGATGGTTGGGAAGATAAGAATGATTCTAAACTTGTTGAGATTTACAAAGAAATTACTCATAACGATAATGTCGGAATAATATGTTTTTTAAATGATGATGAGACGATATATCATTGGATATATTTTGCAAAAAATAAAGAAAGAAAGGATGTCTGTTGTATTGAATTAGCAAAGAAAGAGCTTTTGGAGGAGTATATGTATCACTCGCTCTATCGTTGTCAAGAAGTTCAATACGATGTTCTGAAAGAAGTTTCTTTTGATGATGTTGAAGAATTATTGTTTACCAAAAGATATCCTTACCGAAATGAAAGTGAGTATAGGATTGTGAGTTTGAATGGAGGATATCTGCCCATCAATGGTTTTATTCGAAAAATCACCTTAAGTCCTTATTTAGATGACAGCAAATTCCAAGAAAGAAAACGAAAACTAATGGAACTTGGAGTGAAATGTGATATAAACCATTCCACGGTTTTAGAAAATAAACAATGGATTTTTCAAGCAGAACTGTTAAGAGAGAGATGTAAGATGAAATCATTCGATACAAAGCCCTTTTATTGCTTGAAAAATGATGAGATTGAACAAATACAAGACTTTGTTCAACGGCATAATATAGCATTACCTTGGGATAATGATTATAAAAATTCGTATGTGACAAGAATGTTTCAAAACAAACAATTGATCGGCATGGCTCGCGCAAAATCGCATTTGACGAGAGATCTCTCAGCCTTCATCACTCCACCTGTCTGTAAGCTAAGCGAAGAATTGTTGTCCATTAACAAGAAAAAAGTTGTCAATGAATTGGATATTATTGCCATAGATGAACAGTATGCAGGAAATGAATCCTACAATCTGTTGATACGTGCCTTGTTGAGTGTGTTTGATGAAGGGGTGTTCTTCACAAGTATGAATATGGATGATAAAGAATCTGATTTGGAGCAAGTTTTAGTTTCTATTGGTTTTAAGGTTTCTTGTGAAGTATCTAGTCGGAACAAGCAGTATGTTTTTTCATCCTTAAAAATGTTGTGATAATTAATTAAGAAAGTGCAATCTTAGAAAGAGTATTTATATTTTTATCTATGGGAACATCCGTCTTACACATCAAGTCAGAAACTGATTGTATTATTTACCTTTTTGGTGAACTAAAGGGTATAGCCAAATCTGGCGTTTTTTTTAATTTAGAAATTCGAGAAGGTGAACAAGATTTAATGTTTGTAAGCTTGGAAGATGATTCTATGCGTTGCAATATTCAATTTTTGATTGACGAGATGGACAATGATTATAAATTGATGGTTAGTAAATCTCAGTTTGAAAGACATCATTCTGGATTGAGAGATATTCCAATTTTGAAGGTGCAGAGGGATGCAGATGCTCAATTTCAAATCGAAGGACATTATGTGAATTGGGACGGAGTCGGGGAGGATTCTGTTAGGGCTGTGGAGTGGTACACGAAGGCAGCTGAACAGGGGGAAACCAGAGCACAATTCAACCTTGGCTGCTGCTATTATTGTGGAATTGGTGTGGAAAAGAATCTCGATAAAGCTATCGAGTTGTTTACCAGGGCTGCTGAACAGGATTATGTTACTGCGCAATTCACTCTTGGTGTTTGTTATGAAAACGGGTGTGGTGTGGAGAAGGATATGGTTAAGGCGGTGGAGTGGTATACCAAGGCAGCAGAGCGAGGTTATGCTTCTGCACAATATGAATTAGGAAGGTATTATTGTGAAATTGTCAAAGATAAGAATAATGCTTTTTTTTATTTTAAGCAATCCGCAGATCAAGGAAACGAAGAAGCTTATGTGTGTTTGGCCTGTTGTTATGAATGTGGGGCTGGGACAAATAAAGATTGTTCATTAGCGTTTAAACTTGTACGAGAAGTTGCAGAAAAAGGATGTCGTCGTGGTCAACGAGTTCTGGGATTATATTTCAAAAATGGGATAGGTGTTGATAAGGACGCATTCAAGATGGTGGAGTGGTATAAAAAGTCTGCCGAACAGGGAGATGTGGATGCACAATACAACCTTGGTTGCTGCTATAAGAACGGGGATGGCGTGGGAAAGGACTTTTTCAAGGCTGTGGATTGGTTTACCAAGGCAGCAGAACAAGGGGGTGCAAAAGCCCAATACAACCTCGGAAACTGTTTTTTTGACGGGCTTGGTGTGGAAAAGGACTTTGTCAAGGCGGTGGAGTGGTTCTCAAGGGCGGCAGAACAGGATAATGCCAAAGCGCAAAAGGCCCTCGGAGTCTGCTTTGAATTTGGACTTGGAGTAGAAAAGGACTTTGTCAAGGCTGTAGAGTGGTTTACCAAGGCTGCAAAGCAGAATGATGCCACTGCGCAATACAATCTCGGTTGCTGCTATTTAGAAGGAAATGGTGTGGAAAAGGATTATATAAAGGCGGTTGAGTGGTTTGCCAGGGCGGCAGAACAGGGCAATGCCGATGCGCAATACAACCTCGGTATTTGCTTCATAAGCGGGAATGGTGTGAAGAAGAATATGGTAAAGTCTGTTGAGTTGTTTACCAAGGCTGCGGAACAGGGGGTTGCAAAAGCCCAATATAACCTCGGAGTCTGTTTTTTTGACGGGCTTGGTGTGAAAAAGGACTATGTCAAGGCAGTGGAGTGGTTTGCCAAGGCGGCAGAACAGAATGATGCTCATTCGCAAAATTATCTCGGCTACTGCTTTGATAACGGACTTGGTGTAAAAAAGGACTATGTCAAGGCGGTAGAGTGGTATACCAAGGCTGTAAAGCAGAATGATGCTAGGGGGCAAAACAACCTCGGCTGTTGCTTTGAAAATGGACTTGGCGTAGAAAAGGACTTTGTCAAGGCGGTGGAGTTGTTCGCCAAAGCGGCAAAACAGGATTATGCCACTGCGCAATACAATCTCGGTCGCTGCTTTTTTGAGGGGCTTGGCGTGGGAAAGGACTATGTCAAGGCGGTAGAGTGGTTTACCAAGGCTGCAAAGCAGAATGATGCTGGTGGGCAAAACAACCTCGGCTATTGCTTTAATAACGGACTTGGTGTAAAAAAGGACTGTCTCAAGGCGGTGGATTGGTTTACCAAGGCAGCAGTACAGGACAATGCCAGTGCGCAATACAACCTTGGTTGCTGCTATGAAAACGGAAGTGGCGTGAAACAAGATTTGGAAGAAGCAGTCAAATGGTTCCATAAATCAGCAGCTAATAAAGAAAAAAACAAATTGGCGGATGCAAAATTGAACGACGTTTTCGATAAGATAAAACGAGATAAAAATGGTTCTGCTTTAGCAAGATTGTGCGCCTCAATGGGGTTTGAACTTGTGCCATATTCATCAAATAGAATTATTCATAATGCTGTTAAAAGATTGGCAGATATGAATATCAGAACGTGGGAGGATTATAAAGAACACATAATCAATAGTGGAAAGGGATGTATTAGTAATGAACTACAAGCTGATTGTTATCTTGCAGCCTATGGTTTTTCACATAAGAAAAAATTAGATTGTTTATACGATACTTACTTGAGATATATAGATTTCAAGTATCAAGAATTTGAAGTCATTGATTATGGTTGTGGCCAAGGTTTGGCTACGATTGGCCTAGTAGAACATATTTTTGCAAAGAATATTCATAATTTAAGAAGGATAACCTTAATAGATGAAAGTGAATATGCATTAAGTAATGCTGAAAAATATGTTAGTAATGTATACGAGTGCCAAAGATATATGAATTCAATAAAGAAAGAGTGTGATATTAATGTTTTTTGTGCTTCACTTCCTACAGCAGGAGAAGATTTTGTGCATCCTCCATTGCATTACCCAGTTATAATTCATCTGTTATCTAACATAATTGACATTACATCAATTTCATTGGAGCAATTAGCAAAGTCAATAATTAATTCCGGAAGAGGGATACATTATGTTTTGGCCACACATTCAGGGACGAACAATGTTGATCCTATGGGTAATAGAATGAAACATTTTTTTAATTTGTTACCTAATGGGGAAATCAATGACACTAATCAAGGAGTTACAGATGCAGGGTTGTTTTGGTCTCATTTAATCGGGTTCTCTCATTTCGAAACTCATCCTGAAAGAATTGACGATTTACCCTTTTAAAGGGTTATGTCAAAGATTATATGACAAATATGGATGGCAATACAAGTCTTGAAAGATAAGAAAACAACTATGTCCTACAACGAGAAAGCACTTATGCACCAATTAGAGATGGCTGCGCATTCACCCGGGACAGCGCAATTCCTTTTTAATCTCATCAGAGGAGGCTTTATAACCAAACAACAGGCGGAAGATACTATGGATTTTTGCATTGCCAAGATGAAACGCGATATTGAAAGCAATCCCAACCTGAATCGGGAACAAAAAGATTCCGAGATTGCTATTAGGGAATCTTGGTTTAATGCGTTGAAGACATCTATGGGTTTATAGTTTTTTCGGACTTATCATCGTTATGCCTACAGCTCTCCTTATCCTCCTCATCTACCTTCTCCTCCACCTCGTTATGCTGGCGTTCAGGCCGGTAAGAAGGGTGTGGAGAGAACTGTTTGATGGGTGTCGGGAGTTGGTGGATGGTAGTATGATAGATGATGTGCTTTGCTTCGAATACTCCAATCAGCCCTGGTGGAAGATTATTCTGTATGGAATGTTGACCGCTGTCGCGTACCTTTTATCCTTGTCACTGTTCGTTCTAATATTTGTGCTGTTCTCGTTTGTGATATTCTATCCGGCCTTTTTCCGTGACCGCAAAACAGAGCCTGACGAAGAAGAGCAGAGGGTGAAAAAACCGCATAACGATGATTTACTTCAACAACATTTTGGGAAATTATTATTGGAACGGGCATCCATCAGCCATATCCCGTCGTGGGAAAAGTGGGGTGCCGAAACAGACCAAAGTTTCGTTGAGTTTGACAAAGACCTGTCTTTTACGCCCAGCACGTATGAGGTGATCTATGTGGAAGACCAATACAATCCCGCCGTCAACGAATATATTCTCCAACATTATGATGAATTGTGCGAATTGTTTTTGTCACAATGTCTTACATTCAATTATTTGCCTGCTGTAAACAGGCAAGTGGTGCAGGAGGAGGTTCTCCGCTACCTGTATCCTTATAAGGAACAGTTTGACACCGTTGAAAATGGCGAAATCACATTGGATGACTTGCGGCGGCATCTGGTCTCGGGAGATTTTGTCGGACCGGCACTCATACACTTCAGACCTGCTGGCAAAGCTGGCTCTGAAAAGTACTATTTCTCCTACAGGCCCTTGGTGTCCCAGTCGTCGTGTGTCTCTCTGGAAGAGCAGTTTAAATGGTATGTGCATAATGTGTCGTTCGCAAGTCTGGATACGGAGCGTGCAATGGCCCACATTGACATTGAAGATGATGATAAAGCGGATTTCCACTTCCATAATGAATGTTTCGACCCATTCACCGCTTCAACAGAATGGGATTTGATAGACGAGATTCGGGAGAGAGTGTTTGCTCTGCGCAAAAGAGGCCTGCAATTGCACTGGATACAGGAGATGATAGAGATGCCGCCCAAACTCAGTCGCCTGGTCGTTGACAAGGAATTCCGGATATTCCTCCCCGATTACAACAATATGGAAATCACGATGTCTCCATTGCCCAAGGCGGTCTATCTGTTGTTCCTGAAACATCCTGAAGGCATCCCGTTCAAGCTTTTAAATGACTATTACGCTGAACTGCTGGACATCTACAAACAAATCAGCAACAGGGTGATAGAGTCCACCATCGAGAAGAGCATCCGGGACATAACCGATCCTTCCAAGAATTCCATCAATGAGAAGTGCGCCCGCATACGGGAGGCCTTCATCAGCAAGTTCGACAGTTTCTACGCCCAACATTATTATGTTACGGGCAAACGCGGCGAACCGAAGAAGATAACCCTGCCCCGCGATTTGGTGGATTTGCAAGCCTTGTAAAAATCCGAAGTGCAGTCTGCTTTGGAGTACTTTTGCGGCCTGTAATCCAACAAATTTATTAATAACCATTAACCTAATCATCTTATGAAGAAATATCTGAGTGCCAAACAATACGGCAATGTGTATGTCGTGAGTAATTACAATGGGGAGTGGGCGGTTTTAGACAGCGAAGACAAGGAAATCGTCCCTTTCGGCAAGTACAACTGGATAGACGGTTTTGACCACGAGCTGGCGCGTGTGAAGGTGCGCAACAGATACACTGGCAAATCCAAGTGGGGCATCATCGATATGCACGGTAATGAGGTCCTGCCTCCCGAATATGACGAAATCTGGAAATTCCTGGGCAAAGGACGCTCCGACACGCGTGTGGTGCAAGACGGGGTCTCGCAGCAGTTCGACCTGAATGACCATTCCCTTTGTGGTTTCAGAAGAACACGCAAATACTACGATGACCCAGGGTGGAGAGAGGAGGATGTCTATTCCAGTTATTGTGATGCAATTGAAGGCAACTGCTATGACCTGGATTGTGATTATGATGATCCGGAAATGATTGCAATGTATTGGAACACCCATTGATCCACACTGAACTTTTACGGACCAACCGTTCTTTGAAACGACTATCGCTTCAGAGATTTTTATCCAAGAACCATTTCATACAATTATTCGACAGTTTTGTACAAAACAAGGCGACGGTGTGGATTTCGTGTACATCTCAGTGCTATTTTTGCCGCCATCTTTTATTCAACAACTAAAACCAAAAACCTATGAAAAAGAAAAAAATTGAAACAAAAATCGATGATAATCTGCCGGCAGACAAGTACACCAAGGTGTCGGTCTCGCTTATGAACGCTCTGGCATCGGGTGAGTTTGGCGCACTTGAGAGCCTGCTCAACAATGATGTGCGCACTGTCTGTTGTGGCCATAGAACAATGAAAGGCAAGACGAGAACAATGAATTACTGGAGAGGCTGGAGACAACGATATGTTGAAACATCAATCGTCACAAGTTTTGAAGTGGTACGTAGCAACTACTACTCACACGCTTGCTTGAAGACAGATAATACAATAGTAATGTTTCAGATTGGTGGTGATTTGGTTTCCGCAATAATTCTCAGTGCTGTAAAAACTTCCGAATATGTAGATGATGATAAATTGAACTATCCGTTGGATGTTGAGAGGATAAAACAATACTTGGAACCATTGCCTACAACTGATGACGAAGGCACCCCGATTGATACGACAAACCGAATGCCGTGCCTTCATTGTGGCATAGAATCGTCTGATCTTTTGTGGTATAAGTCCACGCGCCCCGGCTTCTTCAATCGTAATTGGAATATCGGTCAAGTATCGGTCTGTCCGCAATGTGGTCTGATTGTTGAGTATAAGCACGTTAAAACCACTGAGTTGGAAACCGACAAGAATAAATGGGTTGGTCCGAAACGCCCGAACAATGGCAATGAATATTCTGCAATTGCATCGAAGATTTATTCCGAAAGGATGATTGAGTTGCTTGATGAAGAGAGAACATCTACATTTGTGTCATATCTCTTGTCGCAACTGACCGATGTAGAGGTCGAATCTGCATGTACATTGGAATTGCGTATGCCTAAGAAAACAGGTTGTGGTGACAATTCTCACCTGAGTATACGCTACCCTAATGGAGAAAAGACAGAAGACATTATCTATAATCTCATTGTGAAGCCCACTGAGATGGCTGCGTGGCAACTGTATTTGTTGAAAAATATCGCCGCCGTATTGCCCTATTATTGGCACGGCGGGTATAACCGTTGCACATACATATTTCAAGAATCCGACATCGACGGAATCGTTCCACTGAAGTTTCACGACTTGTCAGAATTATCGGCGCAGGATCTATTTGTGCCGTCGGTTGAAAAGACCATAAAAAATGGACAATGCTGCACTATGCTCGTCCGATGCTGCCATTGGAACGATTGGAATGGACTTGTCAAAGAAGAAGTTAGCATCATGATTGAGAACGGCCATTGTGTCTCATACGAAAGAACGACTGTCGACCTCTTCAAATACAATTGCGGATTGTGGTATTAGACAGTGAATTATTGTTAACCGTAAAACACAACCCGAAAAGATGAGCAGATGTTTGTTAGTATTAGTTTTCGCTATGGTGGCGTCCATCCCAATAGGATGCCAAACGACCTCGAAAAATGAAAACACCGTTTCGGAGGAGCCGAGTTATGAATATGACGAGGCGCGAATGAGCCGCATTGACAAAATGTGCGAGCAGACAATGAGAATGTTGGATGATCAGTCTGTCCCTGTCAATGAACTTGTCGCTCAATTGTCGCAGACCGCCGACACGCTGGAACGGGTAGTCCGGCACTGCCCCGATCCAGGTTTTAACATCTGGGTGCGCGGATATTTGCGCTACATCACAGGAAGTATTATGCGGGGTAAAAGGCTAACGGACTTATTAGAAGGTGGAGGTATGGATAAAATTATCAAATTACCCTATTTGTGGACGGTTACGCAAACGGATTCCGTGGTCGGCGCCTACACGTATATGTTCAGGAATTCAGAAGAGATGTATGACCGGTTCGCGTCCATTTTTTTGATTTCCGATAATCGGCAACGGAAGTGCCTTTTCGATATAACCAACTTATCCGATACCATCATAAAAGATTTGACCATAGGCTTTGTTGACACTACTGGCAAAGAGATAACATTACGACCAACGGATGCGGAAGTCGATGGGTATATGGATTTTAAGAATGGAACCGTAAAAGTGGTTTTTCCTTGGGACAAGATCTGGCCGTTGCTGACAGGCTCGGAAGTGATGAGTGTAACGTATAACGCTAAGGATGAGAAGGTCGTGATGGTGCAACCGTTGTTTGACATCGAGAGTGTGAAAAGTCTCTTCGAAGCACCGAGGTAGATGAAGAGGTGGTCGAAATTTTCGACCGGTTCATCTTTCCCGGTTGCGGCGCGCCGTTAATTATCCTCGTCAGGAAGAATAAGAAACTAAGAAATTAAGAAACTAAGAAACTAAGGAGGCTGCAATGAAAAGAATAGTAATACTACCCTTGATGTTGATTTGTCTGATTACGATTAGATGCGGACATGATAAAACTCAAACTGACAATCAAGAGAATCTGATTGAATGGTGGTACGACAATGTGTTTACGAATGAGGAAGATACCACATCTACAATTCCCGATTACGTCTATTATGCTGATTGGATGCAACGATATGTCCAGTACATTGTTTCGAACTTTGAAATGCATAATGATAAGTTTTATGGGGAAATTGATGGGAACCCTTTTGATTGCAGATACTGGTCTTTGGCATATATTGACAGCGATACGATACCTGAAATGCTATTGTATGGCGGATGCCATATATCGGGAGCAATTATTCTCACGCAATATAATGGTGAGGTATATACGTCCCCCAGAGGTTGCTTTTCCTATATCAAAGGCTCCATCGGTCTGTTACACTCACATTGGCTATTTGGTGATAGTGAATGCGGAGAGGTTTACGAAATGAGGAACGGAAAGTTTACAAAGTTGGCCCAATACGATTGTTTTACAGATTATGTTGATATTAATAAGGTGCGCAATTACGGATTAGCCTTAGACAGCTTGAAAAACAATTATGCAGTAGGTGAGATTGATGACGATATGGTTGGCATAAGTATGGTAGAGCTAAACGGGAAACGAATGGGTGCTTGCTTTGGTTATGACCGATGTGCCCATTGTACAGGCTTCGATATGGTAAAACAAACGCTGGATTCACTGTATTATTCCAAAGGAAATAGTATGTTTTTCCCTCATCTGACAAGGGAAATGGATATTAAATCTTTATTAAGGTAAAGTGCTTTTACGTCACTTCCACTGGAATCACGTCGTTGAGAAACTAAGGAGTTAAGAAACTAAGAAGTTAAGAAATTAAGATGGCAGGAGGGTGTGTCCCGGCAGAGACAGAAGCTCGGTAGAAATGAGGGGCGCTGACGCCCTCCCTCCGTTTCGACAGCATCAACAAGACCGATTCATCAATGTAGTTGTCCATCAGCACTATTCGTCTTTTTGCGGACTTGATCAAGTCCGCTGCGAAAGTATAAGCGTCGAAGATTTGGCCTTCGTAGAAGATGCCTTGTATAGGGGGGAGAGCGGTGCGCACGAAGAAGGCGATTTTCTCTTCGGTGTGGCTGACACGTTGCTCCAATCGTTCAAATCGTTGGTTGATGGCATATCCGCGAAGGATATAATCTTTGAGGACGGTATTGGCCCATTGACGGAAACGAGTGGCATTTCGTGAACTGACACGATAACCAACAGATAGTATGGCATCCAAATTGTAGTGTAATATCTTACGGGTTACCTGTCGGTTGCCTTCCTGTCGAACTACCGAGATTTCCTCGGTAGTTGCGTTTTTATTCACCTCTTCTTCCTCGAATATGTTTTTCAGATGGAGTCCGATGTTGTCTGAGGAGCATCCAAAAAGTAACGCCATCTGCTGTTGCGTCAGCCAGACGGTCTCATCCACCATCCGCACCTCCAATCGTATATTGTCATCTGGTTGGTATAGTATGATTTCTCCTTTGTCCATTGTATTCAATTATTTATCCGTTTTAACAGTATCAGCTATTCGCCAATCGCTAACCGCCAACCTCCATCAGCCATTCCGCCCCCACCTCCATCCTGCTGAACGCGAACAGCTTCTTGCCGAGGTCCTTGAGCGAAGCACCGAGATGATAGACGGTGTCGTCAAGTATGAGAAAACGGTCGTGGAAACGGTCGGAGGTGCGGGCCTCCACAGCAGGGTATTGCCGGTTGTGACGCTCGATGTCAAGCCTGAAGGCGTCGGAGATGTGCCGGGTGACGATAGAGGCACTGACATTGTCGGCCCGTTTGGTGAGCATCTTCAACAC
>DBYW01000034.1:5172-238602 GCA_002311645.1 Bacteroidales bacterium UBA1176 | reverse complement strand
TACGACCCGCACCCCCACATCAAAGCAGAGGTGGCGGTGTAACATAGTAAGGATATTTTGTGTAATTTTGCCGCCTTGAAATATGATTGTATAATTTTATAAAACATAATCACAATGAAATCAATAGACTCATTTAATTTTGCAAACCAGAAGGCCCTTATCCGTGTGGACTACAACGTTCCCTTGGACGATAATTTCAACGTGACCGACGTCACCCGCATTGTGCGCACGAAAGAGACCGTTTCCAAAATACTGAACGATGGCGGCACCATCATCCTGATGTCGCACCTCGGCCGCCCGAAAGGCGAGGCCAACGACAAATATTCGCTGCGCCACATCGTGGGCAAGGTGTCCGAAATATTAGGCCAGGAGGTCGTCTTTGCCGGCGACGTGCTGGATCCGAAAACCGCTGACGTCATTGCCGGTCTGAAGCCCGGTTCCATCGCCTTGTTGGAGAACCTCCGTTTCCACGCCGAGGAGGAGAAGGGCGACCCCGATTTTGCCAAGGCCATTGCACGCCTGGGTGATGTCTATGTGAACGACGCATTTGGCACGGCGCACCGCGAGCACGCCTCCACGGCCACCATCGCCCGCTGTTTCCCGGGCAAGGCCTTCGCCGGCTACCTGCTCTACAACGAGGTGATGAGCCTCGAGAAGGTCCTCAACGGTCCGGAGCGCCCCTTCACGGCCATCATTGGCGGCTCGAAGGTCTCCACCAAGATCAACATCATCACCAACCTGCTGCCCAAAGTCGATAACCTCATCGTGGGCGGCGGCTTGAGCTACACCTTCCTCGCCGCAATGGGCTACACCATCGGCAAGTCGCTCTTTGAGCCCGAAATGCTGCCCGTGGCCAAGGAGATCCTCGACCAGGTGAAGAAGTCCGGCAAGAACTTCTACTGCCGTCTCGACACCATCTGCGGCGACAAGTTCGGCGACGACGCCAACATCCTCGTCACGGAAGACAACAACATCCCCGACAATTGGGAAGGTCTCGACATCGGCCCGAAGACTCAGGCCAGTTTCGCCAAGGTTCTGAAGGAGTCCAAGACCATCCTCTGGAACGGTCCGGTGGGTGTGTTCGAGCTGGAGAAGTTCAGCAAGGGCACCAAGGCTGTGGCCATCAGCGTGGCGGCCGCCACCCTTGCCGGTGCCTACTCTGTCATCGGCGGCGGCGATTCCATCGCGGCCATCAACAAGTACGACCTCGGCGACTATGTCTCCTACATCAGCACGGGCGGCGGTGCCATGCTTGAATACCTCGAAGGCAAGGTTCTCCCCGGCGTCCAGGCATTGAATGAAAATTAATATTGCGGACAATATTGTAATTGTGGGGACGTTTTATGAAACGTCCCCATAATAATGACGTTTCGGTTAGGTAGAGACGTTTCATGAAACGTCTCTACCAATAATCAATAACCAACCAACAACACCGCAACAATAAAAAACAAAAATATGGTAAATCCCAATTATTATTGTGTCATCATGGCCGGTGGCGTGGGTACACGCTTTTGGCCCCTCAGCAATAGTGCAACCCCAAAGCAATTCCTTGATATCCTCGGCGAAGGACAGACCCTCATCCAAAAGACGTATAATCGTTTTACCAAGATTTGTCCTCCGGAGAACATCTATATTGTCACCAGCAAGGCTTACAAGGAGATTACGCGCAATCAGTTGCCCGACTTGAAAGACGAACAAATCATCCTCGAGCCTTATCGCCGCAATACGGCACCCTGCATTGCCTACGCCAACTACAAAATCAAGACGCACAATCCTAAGGCCACCATCGTTGTCGCCCCTTCCGATCATGTGATCCTCAAGGAGGATGTCTTTGTTTCTGTCATCCAAGAAGGCCTTCAGGCTGCTGCCGAAAACGATTGGCTGCTCACCCTCGGTATTCGTCCCTCCTCGCCCAACACCGGCTATGGCTATATCCAATACGACGAGGACAAGTTTTATGCCAAGAATCCCTCCATCTACGATGTGAAGACTTTCACCGAGAAACCGGAATTGGAGATGGCCAAAAGCTTCATTGAGAGCGGCGATTTTCTGTGGAACGCAGGCATCTTCATGTGGTCGCTGCCTACCATCCAAAAGGCTTTCGAGATGTTCCTGCCTGAAATCGACGACCTCTTCAAGCAAGGGGAAGGTCTATACAATACCGATAAAGAGGAGGATTTTATCGATCAAATTTATCAGATTTGCAAGAAAATATCCATCGATTACGGAATCATGGAGAAGGCCAAAAACGTCAAGGTTTTTGCCACTGACTTCGGTTGGTCTGACCTCGGCACATGGGGCTCTTTGTATGAATTGCGCAAAAAGGATGCCAACAAGAATGTTGTCACAGGCAATCATGTCAAGATTTATGACACCAACAAGTGCATTGTACACGCGCCCCAGAACAAGGTGGTAGTCATCCAAGGGTTGGAAGACTATATTGTTGTCGAGAACAACGACATCCTCCTCATCTGCAAGAAATCCGAAGAACAGCAAATCCGCCAATATGTTGCGGACGTTCAGGTGGATTTTGGCAACAAATATGTGTAAAAACCGGTTGCATAAGATATGTTATTGTAGAGACGGGGCGCGCTCCGTCTCTACATATATACATTGTTGTGGTACACGGTCGTGCGTCATTACGATAATCCTGATTCTGGTAGCGGTGGCCTTGTACGGTCAGGAGGCCGATAGTGTGCGGCAGCGTCAGCTGAATGAGGTAATCATTGCCACGGAGCAGCCCGTGCGCATAGCGGCAGACGCTGCTGTGGTGCAGCAGCTCACCCCCAAGCAGTTGGAGGCACTCCCCACGTTGCAACTCTCCGATGCGCTCAAGTACATGTCGGGATTGGTCATCAAGGACTACGGCGGCACGGGCGGCATGAAGACCGTCTCTGTGCGCGGCCTCGGCTCCCAGCATACGGGCGTCATTTACGACGGTGTTCCCCTCACCGACTGCCAGACCGGTCAGATAGACCTTGGCAAACTATCCCTCGAAAACGTCCGCTCCATCGCCTTGGAAATTGGCATGAGTTCCAGCATATTTGTGCCTGCCAGATTTTTTTCATATAGCAATATGTTAAAAATCAATACATTATCTCAAATTCCCAATAAGCCTTTCGGAGTGAAGGTTGGTTTTTTGGCCGGTTCATACGGTTTATATAGTCCGCAGGTCTATTTGGAAAACCTCATCAAAAGCCGCAAGCGGGATGACCGTTTCTTGGTGTGGAATATTTCTGCATCCTATCTCACCTCTAAAGGCGACTATCCTTATCTTTTACACTATGGCGGGGTCACCGACAGTGTTTCGCGTGAGCGGCGGCAAAACTCGGACGTCACCGTTTGGAATGCCGAAGCCAATATATGCTTCAAAATCGACAGCAAGCAGCAACTGACTTTCAAATGGTATTATTACGATTCGGAGCGTGGTCTGCCGTCGGCCACCACGTTTTACAGTCTCAACTCCTCGCAGCGTCTCTCCAATCGCAACACCTTTGGCCAGCTCAGTTACCGCAACTTCTTTAACACCCATTGGGCCTACCAGCTCAATGCCAAGTTCAACTATGATCACACGCACTATCTCGATCCGGAATACCTCAACGCGGCGAGGTTTCTTGAAAACGACTATAAGCAGACAGAGGGTTACCTCTCCAACACGGTGATGTACTCGTTGCCTTTTGCCGGCAAAAAAGGGCGCGACCAATGGCTACAGATAGCCCTTTCCCACGATTTGTTCCACAATTTTTTGAAATCCAATGCGCTAAACTATGAAAATCCCTCGCGTATCACCTCTCTTGCGGCACTTTCGCTGCTGTATAAGGGTCAGATTGTGAAGGTACATGGCAACTTGCTGTTCACCGCCGTGCACGACTGGGCGCAGGGGACACAGGCAGACAATTTTTTCCACCTTTCCCCGACGGTGGGCGTGGCAGTGGCCGCCACTAAGGATTTGTCGTTCAGGGCTTTTTACAAGAACATCTTCCGAATGCCCACCTTCAACGACCTCTATTACCGAGAGGTGGGAAACCTCAATCTGAATCCCGAGAAGACCCAGCAATGGGATCTCGGTGTCGTGTACAATCGTGACAATCTCGCGCATGGGCGCGTGGATATCGCCGCCTCTGTGGACGGCTATTTCAACATTGTGAAGGACAAGATCGTGGCCTTCCCCGCGCGAAACCTCTTCTCGTGGACCATGCTGAACTACGGCAAGGTGTTCATCGGGGGTGCGGAGGTCAACGCCAATCTGCAGTACCAGTTCTCGAAAGGTTATTTCCTGCGTTTCAACGGCAACTGCACCTACCAGAAGGCGGTCGATCGCACCGACCCGACGGGCAAGACCTACAACCATCAGATTCCGTACACGCCTGTCTGGTCTGGATCCACGGGCGTGAGCGTGGAACTGCCGTGGATCACCCTCTCGTACTCGCTGCTGTTAGCGGGCGAGCGATATGCTTTGGGGCAGAACATCCCCATCAACCGCGTGGCGGGCTATACGGACCACAGCATCACCATCGGGCATCAATACGCCATCAAAACCGACAATGCGCGCAAAGTTGAAAAACAAGGGGGCAACAAAATGTCGTTTGCTTATAAGGTTGTCACGCACACCATCGGGTTCAAGTGCGAATTGCTCAACCTTGCCAACAAGAATTACGAGATCATCCGGAATTACCCCATGCAGGGATTCGGATTTCGGGTGAAGGTGTTTTATGAGTATTAAAAAAATTGATAACTTTGCGCCCTCAAATTTATACCGACATTTTATGGAGAAAATCATCATTCTTGACTTCGGATCCCAGACCACGCAGCTCATCGGCCGCCGGGTTCGCGAACTCGATATGTTCTGCGAAATTGTGCCCTATAACAAATTCCCGCACGACGACCCCGACGTCATCGGCGTCATCCTGAGCGGATCGCCCTTCAGCGTGTATGACGAGAAGGCCTTCAAGGTGGACTTGTCGGGTATCCGCGGACGCCTGCCCATTCTGGGCATCTGCTACGGTGCCCAGTTCATGGCCTACACCACCGGCGGAAGCGTGGAACCCGCCGGCAGCCGCGAGTACGGCCGCGCCAACTTGTCCTCTTTTGAGCACGACAACCCCCTGCTCCAAGGCCTGGAGCCGCACACCCAAGTCTGGATGAGCCACGGCGACACCATCACCAAACTTCCCGACAACTGCCGTCGCATCGCTTCCACCGACAAGGTGGAGTTCGCCGCCTACCAGTTTGAGGGTGAGCCGGTCTGGGGCGTACAGTTCCACCCTGAAGTGTTCCACACCACCCAGGGCACGCAACTGCTCAAGAACTTCGTGGTCGGCATCTGCGGCGGCCACCAGACCTGGAGCCCCGCCTCCTTCGTGGAGACCACCGTGGCCGAACTCAAACAGCAGATCGGCAATGACCGCGTCATCCTCGGTCTCTCCGGCGGTGTCGATTCCTCCGTGTGCGCTGTGTTGCTGCACAAGGCCATCGGACCTAACCTCACCTGCATCTTCGTGGATCACGGACTGCTCCGCAAAAACGAGTTTGAGAACGTGATGCGCGACTACGAGGGATTAGGCCTCAACGTCATCGGTGTGGACGCCAGCGAGAAGTTCTTCCGCGAACTGGAGGGCGTCACGGAACCGGAGCGCAAGCGCAAGATCATCGGTGCAGGCTTCATTGATGTCTTCAATGCCGAGGCCCAGAAAATCACCGATGCCAAATGGCTGGCCCAAGGCACCATATATCCCGACCGCATCGAGAGTCTCAGCATCACCGGAATGGTCATCAAAAGCCATCACAACGTGGGCGGACTGCCTGAGAAGATGCACCTCAAGCTCTGCGAACCTCTCAAGTGGCTCTTCAAGGACGAGGTGCGCCGCGTGGGACGCCAACTGGGTATGCCCGAGCACCTCATCACCCGCCATCCCTTCCCGGGTCCCGGCCTCGCCGTGCGCATCCTCGGCGACATCACCCGCGACAAGGTGCGCATCCTCCAAGACGCCGACGACATCTTCATCCAGGGGCTGCGCGACTGGAAGGTCAAGCTCTCCGGCGAAGAGGCCCGCAAGGTGCTCGCCGCCGGTGTGCCCGCCAATATGACCAACGGTGAGATTGAGGTCTCCCTCTACGACCAGATCTGGCAGGCCGGCGTCATCCTGCTGCCCATCAAGAGCGTGGGCGTGATGGGCGACGAGCGCACCTACGAGCGCGCCGTGGCCCTGCGCGCCGTCACCAGCACCGATGCGATGACCGCCGATTGGGCCCATCTGCCCTATGAGTTCATGGCCAAGGTTTCCAACGACATCATCAACAAGGTCAAGGGCGTCAACCGCGTCTGCTATGACATCAGTTCCAAACCGCCCGCCACGATTGAATGGGAATAGAAGGCAACATCGGCCACCTCTTCAACCGCATTGCGGGCACCTACGACCGGCTCAACCATCTGCTTTCCTTCAACGCTGATCGAAGATGGCGCAGACGTGCCGTGCGCAAGCTCACGCCTTGCGACAAGGCTCTTGATGTGGCCGTGGGCACTGCCGACCTTGCCATCGAAATGGTAAGGCAGAGAAAGGCACACCATGTTACGGGCATCGACCTCTCCGAAGAGATGCTGCGTATCGGCAGGGAGAAGGTGGGGAAGAGGCAGTTAGACGACCGCATCCGGCTGGAATCGGGCAATGTCTTGGATTTATCCTGTCCCGATGGCCATTTCGACGCTGTGACCTGCGCTTACGGGGTGCGCAATTTTTCCGACCTCGACCGTGGCTTGCGAGAGATGCACCGCGCGCTCCGTCCCGGCGGACAACTCCTCATTCTCGAATTCTCTTATCCCGACAACAAGATCATCCGTTTTTTCTACGATTTCTATTTTACCAAAATAATGCCTGCCATCGGCAGGAAGGTGAGCCAAGACCCAACGGCATACACATATCTCAACCTGAGTGTCAAAAACTTCGTGTGGGGAGAGGGTTTTGTGCAGCACCTGCAGGACGCGGGCTTCCATAATATCACATTCCAAACGATGACTTTCGGCATCACAACCCTTTATTTAGCCCAAAAATGAAAAAGATTCTATTTTGGATACAAACCATCAGAGCCTATTCCTTGTTTGCATCCCTTTGTCCCGTGCTCATCGGGTTGCTTGTTTCACCGAGCGTGAACGTTTGGGTCGGAATTTGTACGGCTGTCTGCGCCATGTCGTTGCAGGTGATGTCGAATCTCATCAACGACTATTACGACTTCAAGCGCGGTGCTGACAAGGCGGGGCGCGAGGGTTTCAAGCGAGGGTTGGCGGAAGGCAGCGTCTCCGAAGCGCAAATCAAGCGCGGCACTCTTGTCGCAATGGTCATAGCCATCATTACGGGTCTCTGTTTGGTCATCCATGCTGGCATGGGACCAGGAGAAGGGTTCAAAATCACCAACTGCCTTCCCATCCTGCTCATCGGGATCACTTCGCTGCTGTTTGCCTGGCTCTATACGGCCACTGACCATTCGCTCTCCTATTTGGGTGTTGCCGACGTTTTCGTGTTCCTCTATTATGGCGTGATTGCCTCCACGGGAACCACCTATCTGCAGACGCATGCTTTCTCGATGACCTCCTTCTGGGCGGGCGGCGTGTGCGGCCTTATCTCCATGTGTTTGTTGATAGCCAACAATTTGAGGGATATTGACGATGACAGGGAGGTGGGCAAGCGCACCTTCCCTGTGCGGTTCGGCAAGCGCGCGGGCGAAATCGGGTTGTTCATCGTGGTGCTGTTGATGCCCGTGATGGCCTGGTTAGCCTTCGGCTGGAGCTGGCCCGTGCTCATCGGAATACCCGGATTAGTGTTGTTTTACTTCATCCATCGTGCCCAAGGGGCACAATACAACAAGTGCATGCTCACCATAGGATTCATGAACCTGCTGTACGTGCTGTTGGTGGCCATTCCATGACCACCCGGCTTTCAGCCACCCCTTCTGAAAGGAGGGAAATAAGGATGGCGGGATGGTGAAAGATATCAACTTTATCAACAGTCCATTGTTTGTAAAAGAATAAGTTTGTAAGTTTGCAAACTCATTTGATTGCAGCCTATGGTTTTATTTTTACAAAACGTAAAATACTGTAAAACAAATAAATATCACAAAGAACGCACACGACAGACATTTTCGTGAAAGTTGGTGGTGCGTTTTTTTGTGCCTTGTTTCTTTAGAAAAATCAATAATAATTAATAATAAAAAACTAATATCTATGAAAAAACATCTACTTTTAGCACTTTTACTCCTGACATTTGGAGCAAAAGGTTTTGCACAGCTTACGTTGACCGTTGCAGATGGTATGGAGACAAACCAATTTGTGCCTATTTATGGGCTTTATACGGATGCATATCTCCGCTGTCAAGTGGTATACCCGGCCGCAGACTTGGCCGGCATGACAGGAGGCACTATCACCGCCCTGACGTTCTATTTGTCATCACCAGCCTCCGCTTCTTGGAGCCCCGCCGATTTCCATGTGCGTTTGGCGGACAATTATTCCGGAACCACTATTTCGACCTATTCGACTGCAACTATGACGGAGGTCTATTCCGGTTCGTTGGACGGAACCCAGTCCACGATGACTGTCACCTTCTCGACACCATTTGTCTACACAGGCGGAAACCTCCTGTTGGAAGTGACCAACGAAACAGAGGGAACATATAAGGATTCCTATTTTTGGGGTGTTGAGGCAACGAATGCTTCGGTGCAAGGGTATAGCTATTATGACTTGCAAAGTGTAGGTACGAATACGTACAACTTTATTCCCAAAACCACCTTCACCTACATCCCTGGCGGCAGTGGCCCGATGTGTTTAGACCCCACGGGCCTCACCGTCTTAGGAGAGACGACTGACGGCGCCACTATTTCTTGGACGGCACCTTCTGCTGGTGACAATCCCCAGAGTTATCAGGTCTGTTGCCTGCCCGCCACTGCCACGTTTGACGCCGCCACTGCCAACTGGGTTCCCGCTACGGGAACCTCCCACACCTTCACGGGACTGGCCACCGGCACTCAATATACCGCTCATGCGCGCAGTGTCTGCGGCACCGACTTTTATAGTAACGGTAATGCTTCGGTGAATTTTACCCCTGGAGTGTGTGCCTACACCTTTAACTTGGTTGATTCCTGGGGCGACGGATGGAATGGGGCTGAAATAGAGGTTAGTGTCAATGGCAGTGTGCTTACTACCCTGACGTTAAGTGGTCTCTCCAGTACGGAAACACTGGTGTTGCCCGATGGTGGAAACATAGTTCTGATATGGAATTCGGGCTCATACGATTACGAGGCCTCTTTCACCTTGACGGATCCCCATGGGGTTCAGTTATACGAATGTACAGACGGCAGTACCTTGACGGATGGGGCTGTCTTCTATTCCGGCACGGTCTCCTGCGCGCCCATTACCTGTTTCCCGCCCACTGGTCTCCACGCCTCTGTCACAACTAATTCCGCTATCATTGAATGGGATGAGGTTGCTGAAAACCACATAGGATACCAAGCGGAATGGAATGGCAGTATTCTTCCGGACCAGATGGGTAATCCCGATATAATTACTGGTACTTTATTTTCTTTTTCAGGACTGACATCTGGCGACTCTTATACCGTCAGGGTGCGCACGGTTTGTGCCGCGGGCGACACCAGTGCCTGGAGCGATGTCTATACCTTCCAGACTGACTGCCCTCCCATCACTTCCCTCCCCTATATTGAAGGTTTTGAGAGTGCAGCCATCCCAACCTGCTGGAAAGCCATTGACGGCGACGGCGATGGCTACGAATGGGTTATAAGATCAATGACGGGAGATGCCAGAAATCCTCACACAGGGGACAACATCATTAATTCTGCATCTTTTATTAATTATTTTGGTTCGTTGACTCCCAACAACTGGTTGCTCTCTCCGTCTTTCACCTTGCCAAACCCCTGCAACCTCTCCTTGGTTTGGTATGCGAGATCGCAGGATCCCGCCTGGCCCGATGCTTTGGATGTGTTGTTGTCCACTGCAGGTAGCGATACGACTAACTTTACAACTCTCGTGAGTTCTGTGGACACGGTTCCGGGCGAGTACCAACAATATATATATCCTCTTGCCAACTATGCAGGACAGACCGTCCAGTTTGCCTTTGTGCATAGAAACGTGTCAGGTATGTTCGAGGTAAACTTGGACGATGTGGGTGTTTTGGAAGTCCCGACAGTGGTCACAAGCGATGCCACCAATATTGACATCTATACCGCCTCGTTGAACGGTTCTGTCACCGGCCAGGCGCTGACGGCCATCGGCTTTGAATGGAAGGCTTCGGCAGATTCCGTCTATAGGCGGGACACGGTGGTCACAGGAAACCAAACAGGTTCGATTTCTTTCAATCTTGCCAATTTGGATCCTGCCACATCTTACATGTTCCGTACTTTTGCCGCTGTGGAGGGCATCGTATTCTATGGGGATGAAAAGACATTCACCACGGACCAGGTTCCTTGTCCGTCGCCCGCCAATCTCACAGTTTCCAACATCAATCCTGAGTCGGCCACGCTGACGTGGGCGTCACAGCTTCCCACCGTCGGCAGCTACAACGTCTATTTGGACAACGTGCTGCTCACCCAACCCCCGGTTTCCGCGCTCACCTATCCGCTGACAGGGCTGAACCCGGGAACCTCCCATGAGGTCAGGGTCGCGACGGTTTGCAATGGCACAGAAGGTGCTTCCGACACGAAAACCTTCTCCACCCCATGCATTAGAGAGAAATTCTTTGCAATAGGGGACACCAACAGCACGCTATCATATTATTATCTTCCTTTAAACGCATATTATAATTATTTACGCAGCAGTTGTTCCTGGCTTCCGAAATGGGAAGAGCCAATATCATCACCAATATCGCATTCAAATTTGCCTATACCGCGTCTTTCACCATGCAAAATGTAAAAATCTACATGGGTCATACCACGAAGGATGTGTTTGCATCGAACACAGACACGGTTCCTTTCTCGGCATTGACGGAAGTCTATTCCGGAAATCTCTCTTTTTCACCAGGATGGAACACATTTGAATTGGATCAGCCGTTCGCTTATAACGGAAACGACAACTTAGTGTTGGCTTTATTCGATAGTGATTATGGCTATCCTGGATCTTCTTATACATTTCTCTGTGCATCAGCAGGGGATAATCTTGCCATCGACTATTTTTCTGACTCTCAAATTCCCAATCCTGTGAGTTTGTCCAGTTTTACGGGAAGCAAGTATATCAGATCATACCGCAATGTTGTGAAATTCGGTTATTGCGACAACAGCACCTGTGTTTCGCCGACGGTCAATGTGGGCAATGTGACGGCCCATGATGCTGAGGTCTCTTGGACGCCTGGCTATCAGGAGGATGCTTGGGGTATGCAGTACAAGGGTGAAAACGACAATGATTGGACAACCGTGACACTGACTTCCAACTCCCCGAATCCTTACTCTTTGTCGAATCTCACCCCCAATACTGCTTACGCCTTACGGATGTGGTCCATTTGCAGTGACAGCGAAGTGAGCGATACAACCAAGAAGACCTTCACCACCCTGGTCAGTTGTCCCGCTCCGACGACTTTGGCCTCGACAACCGTGACAGCCACCGATGCCACGTTGAAGTGGACGGCTGTCGGCACGCCCGGTTCTTTCGAGGTCGAGTACAGCGATGGTCAAAACACCCTTTACACGTTGGTGAATGCTGTTGCGACCACGTCGGAGCAGACGACCACCCTTACGAGCCTCAGAGCCAACACCACTTACACGGTCCGCGTGCGCGCCATCTGCGGTGTGGGCGATACCAGCACTTGGAGTAACACGGCTTCTTTCACCACGCTATGTGGCGTTGAGATTGCTCCCTATGCTGAGGATTTCACGGGCTTCAAAACAAAGTTCAGTCCTTGCTGGAATCGCTATCTCGGCCATGCGTCCTCTACCACAACCTCCACTTCCGATAGTCTGCAGCCTGTCTCCAGTGGTTGGATTTTCAGCAATGTCCATGTGTTTGGAGAGGATCATGCCAGACTTAACATTTATGGAACAGGTATAAGATATTGGTTGGTGACACCGGCCATTGACCTTTCCAACCTGAACAATCCGGAGCTGACCTTTGATTTGGCCTTAACTGCTTACAGCAGTGCAAATCCTGTGAGTAGTGCCACCGACCAAGCGGATGACAAGTTCATCGTCTTCGTCTCCACCGACAACGGTGCCACCTGGAGCATGAGTAATGCCACGGTATGGGACAATGCCGGCGGCGACTATGTTTATAATAACATCAGTACGACAGGCGAAAAGATCTCCATTCCGTTGAGCCAATATGCAGGCCAGACCATCAAGATAGCGTTCTACGGCGAATCCACCGTGACCGGCAACGGCGACAACGACGTGCACATTGACAATGTTTTGGTGGACGAGGTACCCACTTGTCCTGTCCCGCCAACTCTGTCAGCTTCCAACGAGACGGCCGATGGTGCCACCCTGACATGGACGGCTGCCGGCACGCCCGATTCTTTCGAGGTCGAATACAGCGATGGTGAAAACACCCACTCCATGTTCGTGAATGCCGTTGCGACCACGTCGGCGCAGACGACCACCCTCACGGGCCTCAGTTCCAACACCGCCTACACGGTCCGCGTGCGCGCCATCTGCGGTGTGGGTGATACCAGCACCTGGAGTGGTACGGCTTCTTTCACCACCTTGGTCAGCTGTCCTGCCCCGACGGCCTTGACTGCGACGGAAGCAGGAAGAAATTCGGTCAAATTTACGTGGACGAACGGCGGTCAGGAGAACCAGTGGGAGATGGAGTACGGCGCGTCCGGCTTCACTCATGGGCAAGGCACCGTCGTGCCAGTTGGCATCAAACCTTTCGAGGTGACGGGTCTCGCTGTCGGCACCACCTACGACTTCTATCTGCGGGCAGTCTGCGGTGTGGGTGACACCAGCGACTGGAGCGAAGTGGCCACCGTGGCAACACTTTGTAACCCTATAGCCCTTCCCTATACGGAGAACTTTGACAGCTACACTTCGGACATTTCCTCTTACCCAAATTGTTGGTATAGACATAACACGTATAGTTCTAAATACCCTTATCCTTGTATTTCCGGCTCTTATTCGCAGTCAGGTTATATGGATCTCTATTTTACGAGCAGTTCCTCCACCTATTCTATGGCAGTGTTGCCGGAGTTTGATTTGGGCAATTTGTCCATGAGCGATTTGAGGGTGAAATTCTGGATGCGTTCTGAAAATGTCAGCAACAAGATAATTGTGGGTGTGATGAGCAATCCGTTGGATCCATCCACATTTGTTCCGGTGGATACGGTAAACAACACTGCTACCAGCACGTATGAGGAGCAGGTGGTTCTTTTGTCAAACTATACAGGTACGGGTCGTTTTGTGGCGTTGAAGACACTCAACACTGCTACGTATGGAGCATATATTGATGATGTGACGGTAGATGAGATACCCACTTGTCCTGAAGTTAAAGACCTCGCCGTCTCTAATGTGACGACCGACGGTGCCACACTGACATGGACAGGTCCATCCACCACCCCTTCTTTCACATATAAAGTGGAGTATAGCGCGGACGGCACCGATTGGACGAGCACCAGTGTCTCGGGAACACAATTCAATCTTACGAATCTGAACACAGCCACCATGTATCTTGTGAGGGTGTTCGCCGATTGCGGTTCCGAGACAGGCGACACGGTTGGCATCACATTCTCAACAAATTGCATAAGGACAACAGACTTGCAAATAGGAGACAGCACGCGAACAGAATATTACCTGCCCGTAAACACTTTCTACAATTATTCCTATTCGCAACAATTGTTCTTGGCTTCCGAAATGGAGGGTTCCAAAGTCATCAAAAGCATCGCGTTCAACTATGCTTATGCAACAGCAACCACCAAGCTGACCGATGTGAAAATCTATATGGGCCACACCACAAAGAATTCGTTTACTTCGACTTCGGATTATGTTTTTCTCTCGGATTTGACAGAAGTCTATTCCGGCGACCTCAACTGTTCGCAAGGATGGAACACCTTTGACTTGGATATTCCGTTCTCTTATAATGGAAATGACAACTTGGTGTTGGCAGTATTCGATAATGTTTACGGCTATGATGGTTCTTCTAGTAAATTTGTTTGTGCATCAACGGAAGGTAACCTTACCTTATGCTACTATAGTGACAGCTACATACCAGGGATTACAAATTTGTCCAATTATATGGGAACCAGCTATGTCAGACAATATCGCAATGTTGTGAAGTTCGTTTATTGTGATACCAGAACCTGTGTTCCGCCGACGGTCAATGTGAACAATGTGACGGCCAACGAAGCAGAGGTATCCTGGACACCCGGCTATCAGGAGAGTGCATGGGGATTGCAATACAAGAAAGACGGTGGCAGTTGGAGCAGTGCCATTTCCCTTGGTGGCACAGCCAACACTTATACTTTAACGAACCTTGATGCCAGTACAAATTATACGGTTCGTATGTGGTCTGTCTGCGGCAACGAATCAAGCGATACAACAGAAACGACATTCACCACCCTTATTGCTTGTCCTGCCCCGACAGATTTGGTTGCTTCCAACATGACGGCCAACGGCGCCACGCTGACGTGGACGGCCAATGGCACGCCCAACTCTTTCGAAATTGAGTACACCGAGGATTCCCAGAACCCCGCGACCGTTAGTCCCCAAACCGTGACAGTGGCCGCCGTTGCAACCACATCGGAACAGACGGCTACTCTTACGGGTCTTACCACTCTTACCACCTATACGGCCCGTGTGCGTGCCATCTGTGATGCCAGCGTGAGTGACTGGAGTAATACTGTGACCTTCATTCCGGGCTCCTACAACATGGGCTCTACGCGCACCCTCACCACTTGCCAAGCTATCATCTATGACGATGGTGGCCGGGACGGCAACTATGGCGATGGCAGGAAAGACACGCTGACCATATACCCAGCCACACAGGGCAACTTGATACAGGTGAGCGGCACGTTGGTGGCGGAGAGCGCCAATTGGGACTACTTGATCATCTACGATGGCGACCAAGTGGATGCCGACAAACAACTGCTGAAGACAAGCCAGACTACGTATACCTCTACATTCCAGATTCCGGTCGTCACATCCACCACGGGTCCGTTGACTCTCTATTTCCAGTCTGACGGATTATACAACTATCCCGGTTTCGAGTTGAATGTGACGTGTGTGGCTCCGTGCGAGGCACCTGCCACCGTGCAGGCATCGGCCGTCAGTCACGGCCAGTCTGTGTTGACCTTCGGCTATGACCAACAGGCTCAGGGCATCAACTTGGAGCTGCAATACAAGGCTACCAATGCCACAAGTTGGTCTTCCTCCATCTCGGTGCAAGACATCACCCACACCCTCACAGGCTTGGACAACAATACAACCTACGACGTACGTGTGCGCAGTGTCTGCGGCAACGCAGATGCCCAATACTATTCCGAATGGGTGAACGGTACCATTGACATTGCCTGCCCCGCACCTTCCATTCCCGACGCAACCTACTACGATTATGATGCAACCACTGTTATACTTTCTTGGGATTACACTGGCTCGCCTACTTTCAATGTCATGAGAGTGGAAGGTAACAACACCACGATCATAGACATGGCGTATGAGGATAATTATTTTGCCGACGACCTGACACCTAATACGGAATACACATTCTACGTGCGCAGCATTTGTAACAACGGCTTGGACACCAGTGCATGGTCGAATCCAATCACCTTCACCACTCCGGAGACTTGTCCTACCCCGACAAACTTGACCGTTTCTAACGAGACCGCCACGGGTGCCACGCTGGAATGGACAGCCAACGGCACGCCCAACGGTTTCGATGTTGAATATGGCCCAGCCGGCTTCGTCCATGGCCAAGGAACCTCAACAACAGTGCCGTTCACTGCGACCACTGCAAGACAGACAACGGATCTCACAGGTCTCAGTGCCAACACCACTTACGATGTCTATGTGCGCGCCGTCTGCGGCAACGACCACAGCGATTGGTCTACTCTGGCCTCCTTTAGTACGACCCAGGTGTTGGCCACCCTGCCGTACACCCAGGATTGGGAAGACAATGCGGAGAACACCAGCTGGACCTTTGTAAACGGCACACAGACCAACCAGTGGACCATCGGTTCCGCCACTTCCAACGGTGGAGCACAATCCTTATACGTATCCAACGACGACGGTTCCAGCAACGCCTACACCAACAACTCGACAAGTACAGTGTGGGTTTACCGCGACATCCAGTTCGGTGCTGCCAACGCATTCCAGCTCTCCTTCGACTGGAAGTGCAATGGCGAAGGTACCACTACTCTTTGGGATTATCTCGGCGTTTACATCGGTACCCCTGGCGATGTGACGGCAGGTTCCACGACAACGCCTTCAGGTGCAGTGGAAATAGGCAAATACAACCTTCAGAACAGTTGGCAAACTGTCAGTATCCAGCTTGACGGTTCCCAGTACTCCAATACGACGAAGCGTCTTTATCTCTTATGGAGCAACGATTATAGTGGTGGTTCCCAGCCTCCTGCTGCAGTGGACAACATCACCATCACCCCTGTTAACTGCATTCCTCCGACGGCCTTGACAGCTGAGGATGTCTCAACCACCGAAATAATGTTCTCAGTAAACGGGACCAATAATGTCCAAGGTTATCAGGTTGAGTACGGTGCCACGGGCTTTGCCCAAGGCCAAGGAACAACGATATTTGAGCCTGCTGCCTCCACACCTCCGACCATCATCGTCATCAACGGCCTCACCGCCGCCACCGCTTACGACTTCTACGTGCGTACCATTTGCGGCATGAACGACACCAGCGCATGGAGCCCTGTGACTACGGAGAAGACCTTGTGCGATGTTGTCAGTAGTTTCCCATGGTCTGAGAACTTCGATGCCGTGAGTGTTAACACTCTGCCGGTTTGCTGGACCAACACCAACGATGTGGGGAGCACGAGCTGGAAGGTTTCCAATAGTATCGGTGGAGGCGTATCCGCCTACTCGGGCAGCAATGTGGTGCTGATGCGCCAAGTAGGACACGGGGACCAGTCTTCCTTGCAAATGCCGACCTTTGATATTACCACACTGAATAATCCGATGGTCGGGTTCTGGTACACCAATCAGGCTTGGGGTACCGACCAAGATGTGTTTACTGTCTATTACCGTACCTCCCCGTCAGACGCATGGACTGAATTAAAATCCTATACCACCAATGTGAATACTTGGACATACGACTCCTTGGCTCTGCCCAATCCGAGCGCGACCTACCAGATCAAGTTCGTTGGTAACACCGACTATGGCTATGGCATCAACTTGGACGACATTGTTGTCAAGGAAATGATTATTAACTCCTGTCCCGCCCCGACGAACTTGTACGCAGTAGCAACAGGAACTAGCAGTGTTATACTTCCTTGGACCAACGGAGGTCAGGAGAGCCAGTGGGAGATTGAGTACGGCACTGTCGGCTTCACCCAAGGCCAAGGCACTGTCGTGGCCGCCAACACTAACCCGTTTGAGGTGACGGGCCTCACCGCAGGCACCACCTACGACTTCTACGTGCGCGCCATCTGCGGCGTGGGCGACATGAGTGTCTGGAGCAATGTGGCCACCACTATGACGGACTGCAACGCCATTAGCACCTTCCCGTGGTCTGAGAATTTCGATGCTGTGAGTGTTAACACTCTGCCGGATTGTTGGACCAATACCAACGAAATAGGAAATACAGATTGGATAGTGTCCAATTCTCTCAGAGGAGACATCTCTGCCCATTCGGCCAGCAATGTAGTGCGTTTTTATTGTCAAAGCAACGCCAACATATATGATATCTCCTCCCTGCAGATGCCGACGTTCGACCTTACCGCACTGAACAATCCTATACTCGGGTTCTGGTACACCAACAAAGAATGGGCAGGAGACCAAGACGAAATGACTATTTACTACCGAACCTCCCCGACGGACACATGGACATTATTGGCCTCCTACGCCGACAATGTAGCCAACTGGACCTACGATTCCTTGGCTCTGCCCAATCCGAGCGCGACCTACCAGATCAGGTTCGTCGTCCAGACCTACTATGGCTATGGCATCAACTTGGACGACATTGTCATCAAGGAAATGCCCATCACGGTCTGTTCCGCCCCGACAGACGTGGCAGTCTCCTACATCACGGCCAACTCCGCAGACGTGAGCTGGACAGACAATGCCAACTATACCTATGAGTTGCAATATAGAGAGGCCAATGCGGGTCTGCAACAGGTGGACACGACATTTAATTTCTCTCAACAAGGATATTCAAATGCAGAGTCTTTAGACGGAGTGACGGTCAATATCGACGACAACATCACGTTTGTCGCGAGCAAGAATACAGGAGAAAATGAACCTAAATACTACGATACGGGTTCCGCCTTGCGCATCTATGGAGGAAACAAATTCGTCGTGACGGCGGCCAACGGAGCTGTTATCACAGGTGTCGAAATTCAGGCAGGATCAGGTTCAAGCAATCATCCAGACATGAACTATGTTGTAGATAACAGCCAAAGCCAGACCAGCACCGCTTCCAACGCACATTACAATGTGAATAATATCAATGCTGGCACCGTGACGTTCACCAATCCGAACACCAGCGGCCATTTGCGTATGGAGACCTTGACGATTCATTACACCCTTCCCGGCACGGAGAGCACTTGGACGGCGATTGTGCCCGCCACGTCTCCGACGACCCTCGACAACCTCACTCCGGAGACCGACTACGAAGTGCGCGTGCGTACCATCTGCGCCGCGGGCGACACCAGCGACTGGACCAATGCCGTTCCGTTCACTACGGAAGAGTTTATATGCCCAGCTCCCGTCAAGTTGTCGGTGAACGATATCACCATGAATTCCGCCGAGGTGGTTTGGTCGGATGATGGCACCTATCCCACGGAACTGCAATATATGGCCAACGGCACTCCCGACCAGAGTGTGGACAACACCTTTGATTTCTCCCAGCAAGGATATACCAATGCACAGAATCTTGATGGAGTGACGATTAATATCGACAACAACATCGCCTTCGTGGCCAACCGACATGGAGGTACTGCTCCTGCCTATTACACCTCTGGTTCTGCCCTCCGTTTCTATGGAAAGAACAATTTTGTCGTGACGGCCAACAATGGTGTTGTTATTACAGGCATCGAAATAGAGGCTGTAGATAAAACTAATATCAATTGGAGTTCTGATGATGGGCAAACAGGTTCTATTAACGCTAACGAGCCTTTCGATATTAGTCCCCTCACCGCTAACACCGTTACCGTAACCAATCCTGCATCTTCAGGTCACATGAAAATGAAGACCCTGACGGTCCACTACACCATTCCCGGCACGGCTGGCTCTTGGATATCGATGGCCAATGTCACCTCCCCGGTTCAGTTGACAGGTCTTATGCCCAATACAAACTATAGTGTACGGCTCCGTAATATCTGCTCTGCTAGCGACACCAGCGTTTGGACAAACACCGATTTCACCACCTTGGGCTGCCAGACTATCACCAACACCCTCACGGAAACGGCTTGCAACAGCTTCACCTGGGATGGCACCACCTACACCACCTCCGGTGAATATACGAAGACCTACACTCTCGCCAATGGCTGCGACAGTGTGGTGACGCTGAACCTGACTGTCAACAACTCCAGGACGAACACCCTCACGGAGACGGCTTGCGACAGCTTCACGTGGGATGGCACCACCTACACCACCACCGGCAACTATGTGAAGACCTACACCGCTGCCAACGGCTGCGACAGTGTGGTGACGCTGAACCTGACCGTCAACAACTCCGTGACCAACACCCTCACGGAAGTGGCCTGCGACAGCTTCATCTGGGCCGGCACCACCTACACCACCACCGGCAACTATGTGAAGACCTACATGGCCGCCAATGGTTGCGACAGTACAGTGACCCTGCACCTGACCGTCAATAACTCCGTGACCAATGCGATCACGGAAACGGCTTGCAACAGCTACACGTGGGCTGGCACCACCTACACCACTTCCGGCGAATATGTGAAGACCTTCACGGCCGCCAATGGTTGCGACAGTACGGTGACGTTGAATTTGACCATCAACACCCCGAGGAACATCAGCACCACCATTGTCGCCTGCGGTGAATACACATGGACGGAAGGTACTGGCCAAACCTACACGGTTGGCGGCCACTACTATTACAGTCACAACGACGCCAACGGTTGCACGCAGGTCGACACACTGCACCTGACCATCCAGCCGGCAACAAACGTGACCATTATGGCAGACCATACGGACATCCTGCTGCACGAAAGCGTCACATTGACGGCTTCCGGCGCAGCCCAATATCTGTGGAACACAAATGATCAAACATCTGTCATCACGGTTTCCCCGACCGCTACCGGCAACTACACCTACAGTGTGACGGGTAAGAACGTTTTGGGCACCTGCCCGACTACTGCTGAAATCACCATCCATGTGGATGAGTGCATGCCGGCACGTTCCACCGAGACCATTGTGGCCTGCGACAGCTTCGCTTGGCACGGCACCGTTTACACGGCCAGCACAAACACGCCGACCTACACCATCCCGAACGGCGCCGCTTCCGGCTGTGACAGCATTGTGACTCTGCACCTGACCATCAACAACTCCGTGACGAACACTATCACGGAAGTGGCCTGCGACAGCTTCGTCTGGGCTGGCACCACCTACACCACTTCCAACGACTATGTGAAGACCTTCACGGCCGTCAACGGCTGCGACAGTGTGGTGACGCTGCACTTGACCATCAACAACACCGTGACCAATTCCATCACGGAAGCGGCCTGCGGCAGTTTCGTCTGGGACGGCACCACCTATACTGCTTCTGGCGACTATGTGAAGACCTACACCGCCGCCAACAGCTGCGACAGTGTGGTGACGTTGCACTTGACCATCAACAATCCCACGCACGTGGCCATCACGGAGACGGCTTGCGGCAGCTACACTTGGGTGGCCAACAACAATACGGTTTACACGCAGAGCGGCACCTACACCTACTCCCATTCCGATGCCAACGGTTGCACGCAGGTTGACACGCTGCACCTGACCATCAACGCCATCCCGACCGTGACGGTTACCGGCGACGATGCCATCGCCTTGTACGAGAGTGCCACGATGACGGCTTCCGGTGCTGACACCTACGTGTGGAACACCGGAGCGCAGACGGCTACCATCACAGTCACGCCGACGGCTATCGGCACGGCCACCTACACGGTGGTTGGCACCACGAACAACTGCGTCAGCGAACCGGCCACCTTCAACGTCGTTGTGGGCAGATGCAGACCTGCCACCTATGTTGAGACCATCGTGGCTTGCGACAGCTACACGTGGCACGGCACCACCTACACAGCATCCACGGATACCGCCACCTACACGGTGGTGGACGGTGCCGCTTCCGGCTGCGACAGCATTGTGACGCTGCACCTGACCATCAACAACTCTGTGACCAACGCCATCAACGAAGTGGCTTGCGACAGCTACATGTGGGACGGCACCACCTACACCACCAGCGGCGACTATGTGAAGACTTACACAGCCGCCAATGGTTGCGACAGCACGGTGACGCTGCACCTGACCATCAACAATTCTGTGACCAACGCGATTACGGAAGTGGCTTGCGACAGCTACACCTGGAACGACAGCCTCTACATGGTAAGCGGCGACTATGTGCAGACGTTGCAAACGAGTGCCGGCTGCGATAGCGTGGTTACCCTGCACCTTACCGTGAACAACTCTGTGACGAGCGAGTTCACCGAGAATGTTTGTGGCAGCTATACTTGGAACAATGTCAATTACACGCAATCAGGCAACTACACGCAGAACTTCACTGCCGCCAACGGCTGCGACAGCACGGTGACGCTGCACCTGACGGTGCGTCCGATCCCGCAAGTGTATGTCTCTGGTACTACGGCCATCAGCCGTTACCAAAGCACGACCCTTACCGCTCATGGCGCTGACAGCTACTTGTGGAACACACAGGCCACCACGGCCTCTATCACCGTGACACCGCTGACAAGCAGTTCTTACTCTGTCGTTGGCACCACCGATGGTTGTTCCTCCGCACCGTCCATTGTGACAGTCTATGTGGGCGACTGCATACCTGCTCAAGGCACGGAGACCATCTCGGCATGCGAAAGCTATGAGTGGCATGGTGTCACATACACGCAAAGCACGACGCTCGCCAATGCCCCGACCTACACCATCAGAAGCGGTGCTGCCAATGGTTGCGACAGTGTGGTGTCTTTGGTGCTGACCATCTACCGCCCGACGCATACCGCCTCCACAATAACAGAGTGCAACTCCTACACGTGGCACGGTACCGCATACACGGAAAGCGGCACTTACACGTACTCGCATCCCGATGCCCATGGCTGTACGCAAGTCGACACCCTGCACCTGACCATTATCAAACCGCAAAACCTCGCTTACGAAGTCAGCTCCTGCGGTACTTACTATTGGCACAACCAGCCGCGCCGTCGCACAGGTACATATTTGTATACGTATGCTGACGATAATGGATGTATGAAGACCGATACGTTGTACTTGACCGTCTACACGCCGGTACACCAAGGCTACAATGTTTCGGCTTGTGACAGCTATGAGTGGTTTGGCCATACCTATAACCGTACAGGTGTATACCTCTACGCTCATCCCGATGAACATGGTTGCGAACAAGTCGACACCTTGCATCTGACCATCAACCATTCGGTGGCTAAGGAAATTACGGAAACAGGTTGTGGTTCCTTTACTTGGAACAATAGTGTCTACACGCAAAGCGGCAACTACACGCAGACTTTGACGACAGCTGCCGGTTGCGACAGCGTGGTGACGCTGCACCTGACCATCTATCCGGTCGTTACGATGAACAGCATCACGGGCGATACCCTTATCCACGAATACGAGAGTGCGACGCTTGTTGCCAACGCTACGGGTGCCACGAGCTATGAATGGGTTGATGCATCCACATCCCAAGTTGTCGGCACGGCGGCTTCCATCACGGTGTCCCCGATGACGACCACCACCTACTCTGTGGTGGCCTCCAACGGACACTGCGCAAGCCCGAGCATGTCTGTCACAGTACGCGTGCTGCCATGCATCCCGGCACAAGGTGTTGAGAATGTAACCGCTTGCGGCTCATACGAGTGGCATGGCGTCACCTACACGCAGAGTACCAACACTCCGACCTACACCTACGAGCGTTTGGGCGGCTGCGACAGTGTGGTGACTTTGAACCTGACCATCAACAATCCTGTTGCCAACGAGTTGACGTTAGCTGCTTGCGACGCCTACACCTGGAATAATGTCGAATACACGACGAGCGGCGACTACACGCAGACCTTCACGGCTGCCAACGGTTGCGACAGCGTGGTGACCCTCCACTTGACCATCAACAACGCTGTGGCTCATGAGTTCTCCGCCACGGGTTGCGGCCAGTATGCTTGGGACAACACCGTCTATAACCAAAGCGGCGACTATGTGAAGACATACACTGCCGCTAACGGTTGCGACAGCGTGGTGACCCTCCATCTGACCATCTACCCGATGCCTGTCATCACGAGTGTCACCGGCGACACGAACATTTACGAGTATGAAAGCACCACTCTTACCGCACAAGGTATGAACGTCGTCGAATACACTTGGGTGGGACAAGGTGTCGGCCAGACATTGACCGTTTCCCCGATGCAGACCACCACTTATACGGTGATTGGCACTTCCGCCGACCAGTGTGTCAGCACCGAGTACGTAGTGACGGTGCACGTGTTGCCTTGCATCCCGGCACAGGGTGTTGAGAATGTCACCGCTTGCGGTTCCTACGAGTGGCACGGTGTCACCTACACGCAGAGCACCACCACCCCGACCTACACCTACGAGCGCCAAGGCGTATGCGACAGCATCGTAACCTTGCACCTGACCATCAACAACCCGGCTGCTGAAGAGTTTGCCGCTGTTGAGTGCGATGCCTACATGTGGAACAACGTCGAGTACACGCAAAGCGGCGACTACACGCAGACCTTCACTGCTGCCAACGGTTGCGACAGCGTGGTGACCCTGCACCTGACCATCAACAACTCCGTGGCTACTGAGTTCTCCGACACGGGTTGTGGCCAGTATGTATGGGACAACACCGTCTACACTCAGAGCGGTAACTATGTGAAGCAGTACACCACCGCCGCCGGTTGCGACAGCGTAGTGACGCTGCACTTGACCATCTATCCGATTGCTGTCATCACCAACGTCACGGGCAACACCGTTATTCGCGAGTACGAGAGCGCAACGCTCACCGCACACGGTGTGAATGTTGCCGAGTACACGTGGGTGGGACAAGGCGTTGGCCAAACCATAACGGTTTCCCCGATGCAGACCACCACGTACACGGTGATCGGTACCTCTGCCAACAACTGTGCAAGCGCCGAGTACCAAGTGACGGTTCATGTTCTGCCTTGCGTACCCGTCCAGAGTGTCGAGAACGTGACGGCTTGCGGTTCTTACGAATGGCATGGTGTCACTTACACGCAGAGCACCAACACCCCGACCTACATCTTCGAGCGTTTGGGTGGCTGTGACAGCGTGGTGACGTTGCATTTGACCATTTACAACCCGCAGAACGGTTCCATGAACGCTCAGACTTGCGATGACAACTACTGGTGGAATGGACAGAATTACACGCAGAGCGGTACCTACACTTACGAGCATCAAGACGACCATGGTTGCACGGTGGTTGACACGCTGCGCTTGACCATCATGACCCCGCAACACGCCTCTCTGACGGCTTCTGCTTGCGGCAGCTACTGGTGGAATGGACAGAATTACACGCAGAGCGGCACCTACACCTACTCCTTCGTCAACCAGAACGGTTGCACGCAAGTCGACACGCTGCACCTGACCATCAACCAACCTGCCGTGTATGAGTTCTCTGCCGTCGCATGCGAGGAATACGCTTGGGGCAACAGTGTCTACAACCATAGCGGCGATTATGTGAAGCACTTCACAACAGCCGCCGGTTGCGACAGCTTGGTGACCCTGCACCTGACCATCAATCTTCCTGCTTTCACCGAGATCAGCGCAACATCTTGCGGAAGCTACACATGGAACGACGAGGTCTACACGCAGAGCGGCAACTACATGCAGTCCTTCTCGACAGTTGCCGGTTGCGACAGCACCGTGGTGTTGCACTTGACCATCCACAATCCGCAGCCTCGCACGTACACGGCCTTCAATTGTGGTTCATATACTTGGAATGGCATGACCTACATGCAGAGCGGTACTTACACCTACGAACATCCTGATCAGAACGGTTGTACGCAGGTCGACACGCTGCACCTGACCATCGGCAACCCGGTGGCGACGGAATTCAACGCTACCGAATGTGTCTCTTACACCTGGAACAACCAAGTTTACTATGCAAGCGGCACCTATATGCAGACCCTGCATACCGCCGACGGTTGCGACAGCGTAGTGACGCTGCACTTGACCATCCTCAATCCGGACTTCACAGTCGTGAACGAAACGGCTTGCAACAGCTACACGTGGAACGGTCAGACCTATACGCAGAGCGGCAGATACATGGCCAACTTGCATAATGTAAACGGTTGCGACAGCACGGTGGTCTTGAACCTGACTGTCAGATACTCCATCACGAACGACGTCTATGCGACGGCTTGCGGCGACTATGTGTGGAACAATGTCAAGTACACCCAAACTGGAGCCTACACGCAGACCTTCACGGCTGCCAACGGCTGTGACAGTGTGGTGACTCTGCACTTGACCATCCATAACCCGCAGCACCAGTCTGTCACGGACAGCGAGTGTGGCGTTTATATGTGGAACAACACCTTGTACACACAGAGCGGCACATACACCTACGCACATCTCGACCAGAACGGTTGTATGCAGGTTGATACGTTGCACCTGACCATCTACAACCCGGTCAACGAGATCTTCACGATCAATGCATGTGACAGCTACACTTGGTTCGGCACCACGTACACGCAGAGCGGTGTTTATACCCACTCACATGCCGATGCCCACGGTTGCACGCAGATCGACACGTTGAATCTGACCATCTATAGCACCGAGCCTGTTGTCTACAATGTGGATGCATGTGGTACCTATATTTGGCACGGTATGTTCTACACACAGAGCGGAACCTATACCTACCGTTATTTCAACAACGCCGGTTGTGAGCAGACAGAAGTGCTGAACCTGACGGTCCACACTCCGCAACACCAATCCGTCACGGTCAGCGAGTGCGGCTTCTACACGTGGAACAACACGGTGTATACACAGAGCGGCACGTACACCTTCGCACACTTCGACAACAATGGTTGCACGCAGGTCGACACGCTGCATCTGACCATCTACACTCCGCAGCACGCAGCTGTCACGGTGACAGAATGCAACGCCTACACGTGGCATAACACCTTGTATACGCAGAGCGGTGTTTACACCTACCAGCATGCCGATGTCCATGGTTGCACGCAAGTCGACACGCTGCACCTGACCATCCTGCCGGCACCTGTCGGTCACGTTGTCACGGTCAGCGAATGCGGCAGCTACACATGGTATGGCCAGACATACACGCAGAGCGGCACCTACTACCACAACTTCGTGAACAACAGCGGTTGTGTCGGCGTCGATACCCTGCATCTGACCATCTACACTCCGCAGCACACGGCGATCACCGTTGTGGAGTGCGAATCTTACATCTGGAACAACACTCTGTACACGCAGAGCGGCTCGTACACCTACGCACATCTCGACCAGAACGGTTGTTTGCAGGTTGACACGCTGCACCTGACCCTCGGCCAGTCTCAGAATATCGACCTTACGATGACAGAGTGCGGCAGCTACACATGGCATGGCCAGACCTACACGCAAAGCGGCACGTACACCTACACGCTGCAAGGCACGGCCGGTTGCAACCACACCGAAACCCTGCACCTGATCATCTTCAACCCGCAGCACGAGTCCTTCACTGCCGGTGATTGTAACAGCTACACGTGGCATGGTCAGACCTACACGCAGAGTGGCAACTATTACTACTCTCATCTCGATGCCAATGGTTGTACGCAGGTCGATACGCTGCACCTGACCATCTATAATTCTCAACCGCAGACGTTCACTGTGAGTGAGTGTGAATCCTACACCTGGCACGGCACGACTTACACGCAGAGTGGTACCTACACGTATACCACATTCACCGCCAATGGCTGCGAACAGGTCGAGACCCTGCACCTGACCATCCACAATCCGGTTCACCAGTCCTTCACGGCTGAAGACTGCGAGTACTACACATGGCATGGTGTGACCTATGGCCAGAGCGGTGTCTACACCTACGCCCATGCCGACAACTTCGGATGTATGCAGGTTGACACGCTGCACCTGACCATCCACCAGCCGCAACACTACGACCTCCATGTCGCCGATCCTGGTAGCAGCTACACCTGGAACGGTGTTGTCTATGGCCAGAGCGGCACCTACACTCAGGTGCTCACTGACCAGTTCGGTTGCGACTCCACGGTTGTGTTGCACTTGAGCCTGCACACCATCGGTGTTGAGGACTACACACTTGACGGCGATGTGACGGTTTACCCGAACCCGACCCGCAACAGAGTCACCATCGGCACGACGAACATGCTGTCTGTCGAGAAACTCGACATCTACGATGCATACGGCAAGTTGCTGGCTACCGTCAACGTGAACGATGCCGACGCTGAGGTTGACCTCTCCACTTACGCTGCCGGCACCTACTTCATCCGCATCACAACCGACAAGGGTGTTGTGACCAAACGCGTGGTGAAACAACAATAAAAGGGATTTTATCCCATACGCAACGGACGGTGAATTTCACCGTCCGTTTTTTTATGCGCAAGAAATAAGATATTTTGCACTTTACATTTTGCATTTTAAAAATTTTTATGTATGTTTGCAGCCTTAAAAAAAGTTAAAATAATCTATGACCGACAACGAGTTTGCGCCCATACTTCCGCGAAGCAAAAAGACCCGCCTGCGTTACCGTGTGGCGGTGTTGGGCAGCGGCAGTTGGGCCACCGCCATCATCAAGATTATATCCTCCAACTTGGAGCATATCCATTGGTGGATTCGTTCTCCGGAAGTGGCGGAGGATGTGGTGAAGTATGGCCATAACCCCAAATATCTCAGTTCTGTTTTCATCAACCCCGAAGATGTGAAGGTGAACACCGACATCAAGGCGGTGGTGAGCAAGGCCGATTATGTGATCATTGTGACGCCGTCGGCCTATTTGCATCAATCATTGGCTCCGCTGAAACGCAGCCAGTTGAGTCGCAAGAAAATCATACTTGCCGTCAAAGGCATTGTGCCGGAGACCCTCCAGCTCATCAGCGACTACATGCAGACGGAGTTCAAGGTTCCATTGGAAAACCTCTCCATCATCAGTGGTCCCTCCCACGCGGAGGAGATTGCGCAGGAGAAGCTCACCTATCTGACCGCCTGTTCCACCAACCAGGAATTAGCGGAGACCGTGGCCCGCTTTTTCACCAACCGCTATTGCCGCACTTCCGTTTCCAATGATATGATGGGGGCTGAGTTGGCCATTGTGCTCAAGAACATCTACGCCCTTGGCGCGGGCATCTATAGCGGCTTGGGCTACGGCGACAACTTTATCGCCGCCTACGTCGCCAACTGTCTCAAAGAGATGAAATATTTTGTCTCCAAGGTCTATCCCAACGAAGACCGGCACATTTCCGATTCCATCTACCTTGGCGACCTCTTGGTGACTGCCTATTCCACCTACAGCCGCAACCGTCTTTTCGGCATTATGATTGGCCACGGACTTTCCGTGCGCGTCTCCCTGCTCGAACTGCGCATGGTGTCGGAGGGGTACACCGCCTGCCGCACAGTCCATGAAATCAACAAGAAGTATCAGGCTGACATCCCCATCGTGGAAACCATCTACGGCATTCTCTATGAAAATAACAATGTCTCTTCTGAAATGAAGCGCATTGCCGAGCATTTTATATAATGATACACTTTCTCAAACATGAGGACATCGACGCTGTGCGATGGGACGAGACCATCCGGTCGTCGGGCTTTCGTACGCTCTTCTGCACCTATCGGATGCTGAACGCCCTGGTGGGCGATGCGACTTGGAATGCCCTCGTGTTGGATGATTATAAATATGTGATGCCCCTGCCGGAGCGCTCGCGCCTTGGTGTTCATTATGTTTACCCGCCCTTTTTCGTCTCCCAGATGGGCATCTTTTCCGCACATCCTGTCACCGCGCAAATCACCTCCGACTTTTTCAACGCCCTGCCCTCATCCGACAAGCATGTGGACTTCCTGTTCAACAGCTCCAACAACACCGACCTGATTGACAATTATACGGTTTCGTTAGTCACGTACCAGATGGCGTTAGACAAGCCATACGAGGAGATACGGGCCGGGTATTCGCAAAACACGCGGCGCAACATCAAGGCGGCAGGCAATTTCAATCTTCAGTTGCGACAGGACGACAAGGCGGTGGGTGACATTGTCCGTCTGTTCCGCAAGAACAAAGGGAAAGGCAAAGAGGTGCATTTCAAGGAGCGGGATTATGAAATTTTAACGCATACCGCCCTCCTCTTGGAGGAGCTCGGGTGCTTGGAGCCGCTCGTGGTGCACGACGGTGACGGCAACCTCTTGGCCGGTGCCTTGATGGTGCGCGACTTCGACACCTATCGCTTTTGGTTCTCGGGCCGAGATGAGCGTTATACAGACCGTAAGGCGATGTTTTTCCTTTTGGACAACTTTATACGCCAACACGCCGATATGCCCTTTACATTGGATTTCAACGGTTCCATGAATGAGAATGTGGCGCGTCTCTACAAAGGATTCGGGGGCCAGCCCTTGCCCATCAAGATGGTCAGCTACACGCGGCAGTTGCATTGGGAACTGCTGTTGAAGTTGTATCGGTTGGTAAGGAAGTAACCGGATTATATACGATGGAAGAAATGTTGATACGATCGTGGGTTGCCGCTATGCATTCAAACTCACTCTCGGATCGAGCCACCCGTAAATCACGTCCACCACGATATTAATGATAATCAATACGATGGAGACGTAGAGCAGCGACCCCATCACCACGGGGAAGTCATATTTGTCGAGGGCGTCCACGATGACGACACCCATGCCTTTCCAGTCGAAGATGTATTCCACGAAGACGGCGCCCGCCAGCAGGCCGGCCAGCCAGCCGGATATGGCGGTGACCACCGGGTTGAGGGCGTTTTTCAGAGCATGGTGCGTCACGATGCGCGCCTTGCCTAACCCTTTGGCCTTGGCGGTGCGGATGTAGTCCTGCGACAGTACGTCAAGCAGCGAGTTCTTGGTCAGCTCCACGACCACCGCCAACGGGCGGATGCCCAACGTGATGGCGGGCAGAATGAGGTTCTTGAGGTCCAAATATTGCCCTGTGCCATAGTCATCGACTGTGTACAGGCTGCCGAACATGCTGAGCCCTGTCAAATCCGACAGCAAGAATGCAAACACCCAGGCGAAGAGTATGGCCGCGAAGAAGGAGGGCACGGACATGCCCAATACGGAGAACACCAGCGCCACATGGTCGAACCAGGTGTCCTTGAAAAGGGCGCAGAAGATGCCGATGACGATGCCCACGATGAGGGCGAAGACGATGGAGACGATAGCCAGCAGGACGGTTTTCGGGAAGGCTTCGGCAATGATTTCCCCCACGGGTCGTTTGCTTTGGTAGGAGCGCCGCAGGTAGGGCGCTTTCAGCACAATCGCGGACTTGCCAAGCGGAAGTAGTTTCACGTAATGGTAGTCGTTGTCATCGAGGTAGAAAAAAGATTCAATATCTTGGGTCTTGTGCCAGGAGACGGGGGATACGTCGTTGAGGTAGGCCAAGTATTGCACGCCGACGGGCAGGTCGAGGCCCATCTCCTTGCGGATAGCCTCTTCTGTCTGGAGGTCGCTGCGTTGGCCCATCATCATTCGGGCAGGGTCGGAGGGCAATATGGTGAACAGGAAAAACACCAATGTCACCACACCCAACATCAGCAAAAGGCCATATCCGATTTTTTTTACTATATATCGAAACACGGCGGCAAAGATACAATTTAATTTGTCAATGCAGAAGCATAAAAAAAGCCGGTTTACGAGGCCCGTTGTGTCATAGGGTGGTTTTACCTGCAAAAAAAGGTGTTATTACTGTAAAAAGTCCTGTTACAATTAACAAATGAAGGTTAACAAGTTTCCTGATAAGTTAAATTTTTTTCATAAAAAGAGCGTATTTTTGTATGTGAAAATATAATGTTTTCTTAGCTGAAATATTAACAAATGCATGTATTTATCAAGAATTTTTAATCAAGATAGTATAAATATAAAGCAAGTAAAAATGAAAAACACACGACTTTTTAACAACATAAAAGGCGGTTTAATTCAAAAGACCGTCATGATGTTGGTTGTTATGCTCTGCACGTGTTTGAGCATAACCAAACTCAATGCGCAAAATGTGGCGACAATTGGCGGCACAGGGTACGCCACACTGCAAGCGGCAGTAACAGCCGCCCAGAGTATGACTGGCGACATAACCATTACGTTGGAAAACAACACCTCTGAACAGGTGAGTTTTCGCCAGCAAACTGGTCTCAACTTGACCATTGATGGTAATGGGAAAACGTTATCCGGTCAAATTATCATCCACGGTGATAGTCGTTACACCGGCACCGATGTGTTGAACATCACCAACATGAACTTTGAATACGAGTCATCGTATTCAAGTCCTGCTGGCTTTGTTTGTGTGAATGGCTCCAATAACAATGCTCACAATGTTACTGTGAGCTACTGTACTTTTGATGGCGGTGGACCTGACAATGGGATGGCTGCTTATCGAGGACCCAATGGTGCGCCTGCTTTTAATGTAGTTTTGGACCACCTTGTTGCCAAAAACGCTCATAGCTTGGCACAGTTCAATGGAACCACAGGGTTAAGCGTCACAAATTGCAAAGCGGTAGACAATGTGAAAAACGGCATCAACATCAGCGGTGGATCTGGTACATTCACTATCGAAAATGACACTTTGACATGTAACTCGGGTGGAGAATATGCATTCCGCTACCAAAATCAGTCAAATGCCACAACAGCTAATCTTTCCGGCAACGTGTTTATTGGTCCTAAAGCCATCATCACTAAGGCCAATTCAAATACTGCTGTTGCTCTTAATATTTCCAGTGGCTGGTATGAGGGTGCTCTTTCATCTGAAGGTACTGACAACACAGTTTACAGTATCACGGGCGGCACATTCTCCGAGTCCAAAGCTACGGTTGACGGTTACTGTGCTCTCGGTTATTCTGCTGTAGCCAATGACCCCTCCACAGGTTACTGCACCGTCCGCATACCCGTAGTGGCCAAAATCGGCACCACGGAATACCCCACACTGCAAGCTGCCGTGGATGCCGCCTCCACTATGACTGGCGATGTGACCATTGAATTGGTGGATAACACGGCGGAAGCTGTCGTCATCAAGAAACAAAGCGGACTGAACCTTACCATTGATGGTAAAAACAAAACGCTTACAGGCCAGCTCATCGTTGCCGGACGCGGACTCACAACCGAGGTGCTGACCATCACCAATCTCAACTTCGCATACGATGCTTCCTTAATGGAGACAGGAACTGGATTCATTTCTTTTCCAGATACAAGAGGAACTGCCAACAGATGGTCAACCAACAGCTACAATTATGCGCACAATATAAACGTGACCTATTGCAATTTTGACGGAACAGGCGGAGGTGCCACATCTGTTGCCGGTGTGGCAGTTCCCTCCATTGGCGGCGGTATGAGCGATTTCACCATCGATCATTGTACTGCGGCTAATATGCACAGTTTGGCCCAATTCACCGGTGTTGATAATGTGACCGTCACGAACTGCAAGGCTGTTGAGAATATGTATCACGGTATCAGCATCACTACTGGTGCCGGTGATTTCATCATCACTAATGATACCATTACTGTAAATAACGATTATGCTATCCGTGTCAAAGGTGGCGGCACAAGAAACGTAACCTTGTCCGGGGACTCCGTCAACGGCCCGAATGCCATTGTTATGGACAATTCTACAACAAGCACAGTGCTTTACATCACCGATGGTCATTATTACGGTAACATTACGCCTAGCTCTTCCGATGCCACCACATACTCCTTCACGGGCGGCACCTTCACCGAACCCAAGTCCGAGATTGACGGTTACTGCGCTCCCAGCTACATCGGTATTGCAGATGACCCTTCTGCCGGTTACTGCACGATACGCAAGGATAGACCGTTTCTCTTTATGGATTCCACAGACGTGGTTTGCTTTGGCGAGAACAACGGTACCGACACGGTGAGAATCCAAGGTGGAACACCTCCGTTCCAACTCGTACTGTCGAGTTCCGTTTTGACTAAAAACGACACGGTGAACCTTACGGGTAGAATTCACATTTACACGGATCTCAAGCCGGGCTCCTATACTGTGACGGTGACACACGCCGGGGGAACAGAGGTGGTGACCGGTACGTTTACCATCAATGAACCTCCCGTTTTGGAGATTACAGCCTTTGATGTTCCCCAAAGACCTTGCCCGTTGATGGGCTCCGGCAACTACGATATTTCCGTGACGGCCGTGGGTGGCAATACTGGCGGCTACACCTACACTTGGGGCGATGACGCAGTTGATGTTAACGCTGATGCCACCACGGTGGTCTCCGGCAACGATGACCGAGACAGCACGTACACGGTTTCCGTGACTGTGAAAGATGTCAAAAATTGTTCCGCAACCGCTACCGAAACATTCACCGTCAGTGCGGTGATCGCCAACGACGGCACCGTTCACAGCAACTCTACACTGACCATTGACACGATCCGCCAGGGTATCGAGACAGGTTGCGATACCATCATCCGGGATTTTGGCACACCGGTGTTTTCTACCACTATTGCTGGCGGCTACCCCGAAGACCGTCTGGTTATCGTCAACAATATTCCTACCCAATATCCTGACAGTGTTTTCGCCGTGGGCGAGAGCAAGATCATCTGGACCGCCACCGACACCTGCGGCCACTCTATAACCGGCGAACAGGTCATCATCATCTATCATTACCCGTGCCCTGATATGACCGATCAGGACGGCAATGTGTATACCGCCGTAAGAATAGGTTGCGATTGCTGGACAACAGAGAACCTGAAGACCACGACGGACAACCACGGCTCCACCATCGACAACCTGATGTCCTATCAGTCGCCCATGCATCCTGATGCCGCAGCCAATGCTGCCATCTACGGATATCTGTATGACTGGAACACCGCTTTGGATGCTGCATCCGGCGTGACCGTTGACGCCAACGGAAACGTGCAGGGCATTTGTCCTACAGGCTGGCATTTGCCGAATCAGGATAATTATATGAGCATTGCCGGTGCCAACACGACCACAGACATGAAAGATCTGCGCTATAATAATTACTGGCTTGATGGCGGTGGCAACAACAGTACAGGATTTGCATTGCTTCCCGGTGGTTTCTACAATGACAACACAGGTCGTTATGAAGACCTGCTTGGTGCTGCATATTTGTGGAGTGTGAACTCGGTCAATGTAAACGAACCGAAAGTGTTCTGGGCCGACTGCCATTGCTACATGTGGCACGTTAATGATGCCACAATCAATTCGGGTTGCAGCATAAGATGCATTAAGGACTAAGGGTTATAACTATGGCGATGAAATATGGTTGTTGGCTGTTGGCCGTTGGTCATTCGATCTTTGGACTATGGCTATGAACTATAAGGTCGTTGGCTGTTGGCTGTTGGTCGTTGATAATTAAGAAATTAAGAAGTTAAGAAATTAATTTCGACAGCCAACATCCAACGGCAAACAACTCTTAACTATTATCTATTAACTATTATCTCTTTAAGCAGTTCCGGAGGAACAAAATCTCAACAACCCCTGCCGTGTGGGGTTACAGAGAAGGGTGTTCCTTCGGAACACGTCTGAATGGGCAATGACAATGTAATTGGACCGGCCTCGAAGAGGCCTCCCTTTTTGTGACACCACACGAAGCGTAGCAAGTGTGGTGCGGGATGCGCGGCAACCCCTGGGATGGGGATGGTGTGCGGGAAAATCGCGGCGGCGGAAATCACGTCCGTTCTGTAGAGACGCGCCATGGCACGTCTTTACATCTGCGAGAACACAGATACCACCATAGCCGCCGCGCCGGCACGCCCAAATAAAAAAATGTCAACAAAAAAAAGCCCGACATTGCTGCCGGGCTTTTATATATGGAAACATTCGAATGACTATTCTTCGTCTTTGTTTTCCTCTTCGTACTTCTTGATGATTTCGCTCTGGAGGTCGACGGGGACCTGTTGGTATTCGGCGAATTTCATGCTATAGGAAGCGCGGCCGGAGGTGATGGAGCTCAACGTGGTGGAGTACTTGTTGAGTTCTGCCAAAGGAATCTTGGCGTGGATGATCTGGAAGGCGCCTTCATTGTCCATGCCCATCATGATGCCACGGCGGCCTTGGAGGTCGGTCATCACGTCGCCCATACGGTCGGAGGGAACGAAGATGTCAACGTCGTAGATGGGTTCGAGGATCTTCGGACCGGCGTTTTTGAAGGCTTCCTTGAAGGCGTTACGGCCGGCGAGTTTGAATGCCAACTCGTTGGAGTCGACGGGGTGCATTTTACCGTCGTAGATATTGACCACGATGTCACGGGCGTAAGAGCCTGTGAGTGGGCCTTCTTCCATTTTCTCCATGATACCCTTGAGGATGGCGGGCATGAAGCGTGCGTCGATGGCGCCGCCGACGATACAGTTGTTGTAGATCAACTTGCCGCCCCACGGGAGGTCGTAGGTTTCAGTGGCACGAATCGGATATTTGGTCTGGGTGGGCATGCCTTCGTAGTAGGACTCGATGAGCATGTGGACCTCGCCGAATTGACCGGAACCACCGGATTGTTTTTTATGACGATACATAGCCTCGGCGGAACGGGTGATGGTTTCGCGATACGGGATCTTCGGGGCATAGTATTCGATGTCAATCTTGTTGAGTTTCTCAATCATCCATTTCACGATGTTGAGGTGTTGTTCGCCCTGACCGGAGATGATCATCTGCTTGAGTTCCTTGGACTGTTCCATGAGGAAGGTCGGGTCCACCTTGCGGATTTCGTTGAGGGCGGCACCGAGTTTCTCGTCGTCAGCGCTGTTCTTGGCGCGGACAGCGGTGCGGAACTTGGGATCGGGATAGACGGTCGGCTCAATGACATCCTCACCCTTGGCCACGAGCGTGGTGTTGGTGGGAGTGGACTTGAGCTTGATGGTGGCCACGATGTCGCCAGCCACAGCCTTTTCGACCTCAACGCGGTTCTTGCCGGCGAAAGCGAGCAGCTGGGAGACTCTCTCCTTGGTGTTGGTATTGGTGTTGAGCAGGTCGGCAGCCTTGACGACTTCGCCGTCGCAAATCTTGATGAAGGCAACTTCGCCGAGGTGTTGTTCGATGGCGGTCTTGAAGACGAAGCCGACGAACGGGTTGGCGGCGTTGCACTTGTGTTCGTTGCCGTTGGTGGCCTTCATGGCGGGAGCCTCGTCAGGGGCGGGGCAGTTCTTGAGGATGAGGTCCATGAGGCGCTCGACGCCCTGGTCGTTGCGGGCGGAAGTGCAGATCACGGGGAAGGTGCCGCGGTTGGCGATACCGAGTTTGAGACCCTTGATCATGTCTTCCTCGGAGAGGGTGCCTTCTTCGAAGAACTTGTCCATGAGGGACTCTTCGTTCTCAGCGGCAGCCTCGATGAGGGCGTTGTGCATCTCCTCAGCCTTGTCGGCGAGGTTGGCGGGGATGTCTTCCACCACCATCTTGCCACCGTTGGCGGGGAACTTGAGGAGCTTCATCTGGAGCAGGTCGATGACGGAGTCGAAGCCGACGCCGGCGTTGACCGGAAACTGGAGAGGCATGACGCTGCCGCCGAAGTATTCCTTGAGTTGGTGGAGGGTCTCGTCGAAGTTGGCCTTCTCGTGGTCGAGTTGGTTGACGACGAACATGACGGGCACGTTCATGGCCTTGGTGCGGCGCCATTGGATTTCTGCGCCCACGTCCACGCCGTTCTGGCTGTTGATCACCATGAGGGCGGTGTCGGTCACGCGCAGCGCGCCGATGGTCTCACCAATGAAATCATCAAAACCCGGGCAGTCAATCATGTTGATCTTGGAGCCTTGATATTCGGCATACATCACGGTGCTTTGGATGGACTGCTGTCTTTCCAATTCAACCTCGCGGTAGTCGGAGATGGTGTTCTTGTCTTCCACGGTGCCTCTTCTGCTCACAACGCCGCCGTGAAAAGCCATGGCTTCGGCTAACGTTGTCTTACCTACGCGGTTACCGCCGATGATGGCAACGTTTCTTATTTCTTTGGTTTGATAAACTTTCATTGGGGATTTTGGATTATAAGTTTGATAATGTGATAGTTAAATAAACTTTGGGAGTACTGCGTACGAGAATCGAACTCGTATTGCAAGATTGAGAATCTTGATTCCTAACCGTTAGAAGAACGCAGCATTAGAGGTGCTTTCAAAAAGCGTGCAAAAATAAAAAAATTTTGCTTTGGTCAGCAAAAGTTGTAATTATTTTGCAAAATCTTGTAACATAGATATTTCCATTGTCCAGAGTTTTTCATCGGGCGTTTCGAGGATGATGGGCATGTTGTCAAATCGGGGGTCTTGCATAAAACGTTTGAAAAAATCAATGCCCAGGAGTCCCTTCCCGATGCTGTCGTGACGGTCAACGCGCGAAGCGAATGCCTTTTTGGTGTCGTTGAGGTGTATGGCGCGCAGATAATGTGCCCCGATGGTCTCGTCGAATTCCTTGAATGTCTGGGCGTAGCCCTCTTCGGTCTTGATGTCGTAGCCGGCGGAGTAGGTGTGGCAGGTGTCGATGCAGACGCCCACGCGCGTTTTGTCCTCCACCTTGCCGATGATGTGCGCTATATGCTGGAAGCTGAAGCCGACGTTGGTGCCTTGTCCCGCAGTGTTCTCGATGACTGCCGTGACGCCCCGGGTCTTGTCGAGGGCTATGTTGATGCTTTCGGCGATGCGGTCGAGACACTGCTCTAAAGTGATGAGCTTGAGATGGCTGCCCGGATGGAAGTTCAGCATTGTCAGGCCTAACTGCTCGCAGCGTTGCATCTCGTCGAGGAAGGAGTTCCGAGACTTCTCGAGCGCCTCGGCCTCGGGTTGCCCAAGGTTGATGAGGTAACTGTCGTGGGGCAGGATGTGGTCGGCGGTGATGCCCACCTGTGCGCAGTTGGCCTTGAAAGCGTTGATTGACTTGTCGGTGAGGGGTGCGGAGAACCATTGCCGCTGGTTCTTGGTGAAGAGGGCGAAGGCCGTGGCTCCCACCGAGGCGGCGTTCAGCGGGGCGTTTTCCACCCCGCCCGTGGCACTGACGTGCGGTCCGATGTATTTCATGCCGTGTACAATTTAATTAATAGTGTATCCGAAGTTCAGTTGCAGGCTGAAGTTGCGTTCCGCGAACTGATTGCCGAAAAATTCTTTTCTGGCCATGTTGAGCAGCCCGATGTTTCCGCCTATGCCCACGTAAAATTGCGAGATCTGGTAACCGATTTCCAGATTCAGGCCTATGTCGAAACGTTTCAGCATCTGTCCTGTGTAGAGGTCGTAGGTCTTGACGAAATCGTCTTTGTTTTCGGTGTAGTAAAGGCGGTGGCGTTCGTTTTTGTAGGGATGCAGTTCGCCGCTGGCGAAAAAGTTGTTGATCTCGGTGCCTTGTTCGGTGGCCGTGGTGACAATGGCTGAGGCATCGTATGCCAACGTGCCGCCTAACGTGCCGTCGGCATAAAGACCAAGGCCGATGATCAGGTGGTTGGGACTGGTGTTTATGTGATAATTAATCATCACGGGCAATCGCAGGTGATGCGAGGTGTAGGCATTCGTGCTGCCGATGGAGTAGGATGAAAGCTCCTTGACAAATTTGGAGCTTTGCTCTTGTCCGGTGCGTTGCCACGCGTAGATGAGGCCGGTCTGGAAAGTCCATTTCTCCTTGAAGCGGAAATTGACAGTGAAGCCGGCCTGCGCCCCGAGTTTCAACTTTTGGGTGGAGGAGTAGCCCTTGTCGAAGGACAGGGTGTTCTTGTTGACGAGAATCGAGGATCCGTTGAGGCCAGCCCGAACTCCGATCGCGACCTTGGGAATGGAGTTCTCCTGTGCCATGAGGCCGAAGCCCAGACAGAAAAGTAGCAATAAAAAGGTTATTTTTTTCATATTGATGTCTTTTATGGGGTGAACGCGAGTGCTGTACCCTTGTTGTCAATCGTTTAATGTTTTGGTTGCGACCACCGTGCATCCATACACTCCGGCGGTCTCGGTGCGCAGGCGGCGGTTGCCCAACTTCACCTCTTTGTAGCCGGCATCGCGGGCGGCGGCGATTTCTTTCTCACTGAAATCCCCTTCCGGACCGATGAGCAGTATCACATGGTCGGTGGAGAACCGCTCGGTGGCGAATTGGCGTTGGTTGTGGTCATCGCACCAGGCGATGTAGCGGTCGGCGACCCACTCGCGCTGTTGTTCCATGAAGTCTTGGAACGAGCGCACCTCCATCGAGGGCAGCCAGGTGGTCTGGCATTGTTTGAGGGCGGAGATGGCCACTCGGTGCAGGCGCTCTATGTTGACGCGCGGGCGTTCTGAGTGGTCGCAGATCAGGAAGGTGATGGCTTCGACGCCGATCTCAACACCTTTCTCGACAAACCATTCGATGCGGTCGGCATTTTTCGTGGGGGCGATGGCGACGTGCAGATGCAATGGGCGCGTGCCCACGTTCTCACGCACCTCCCGTATCTCAAGCACGCAAGCCTTGGGATTGGCGGTCACGACAACAGCCGACGCCTCCCGGCCCTGGCCGTCGGTGAGCAGAACCTCGTCGCCTTCGCGGTGGCGCAAGGCCCTGCAGCAATGTTCCGACTCCTCTGCACTTAACGTGACGAGTGGATTCGACAGGTCCGGATGGTAAAAGTATTGGTTGAAAATCATAGTCTTTATTTTTGTTAAAAAACAGGGAGGGACAATCACTCCCCGATTTCGGACAATTCTAACCAGCGGTCGCCCTTCTCCTCCAACAGCGCGTTGATTTCCGTGTGTCGGCGACCCCATTCCGCAAAATCCTCCGGTGTGCCCTGTCCCAAGGTCATCTTCTCCTCGATGCCGCCCTTCTCCTTTTCCAGATCTGAAATTTCCTGCTCCAACTGCTCTAATTCACGTTGTTCCTTGTAGGAGCGCTTTTTCTTGGTCTCCTCTCTTTGCGGGCGCGTCTCCACAACGGGACGGTTGGCTTTCTCGATTTTCTTCTGGATGCGCAACTCGCGGTCTTTGGCCTGGCGGTACTCCGTGTAGTTGCCGTAGTAATCCTTGATTTTGCCGTCGCCCTCAAACACGAAGATGTGGTCCACTAACTTGTTCATCAGCCAGCGGTCGTGGGAGACGATGATGAGGCAGCCGCCGAAGTTGAGCAGGAAGTCCTCCAAAAGATTCAGCGTGTCGATGTCAAAGTCATTGGTGGGCTCGTCGAGGATGAGGAAATTAGGGTTTTTTAACAGGGTGATGAGGAGGTGCAGCTTGCGCTTCTCGCCGCCGCTGAGGTCTTCATAATAAGTATATTGTTGACTGAAGGGGAACCCGAAGTGGTTGAGGAACTGCGAGGCGCTGATGTAGTTGCCGTTGTCCATCCGGATGACCTCTGCGTGTTCTTTTACTAATTCGAGCACGATTTTGTTGCCGGCATAAATCATGCCATCTTGTGAGAAGTAGCCGAACTTGATGGTGAGTCCCGGGGTGATCTTGCCCCCGTCGGGGCGCACCTCACCCATGATCATTTTCAGGAAGGTGCTCTTGCCCGTGCCGTTTTTGCCCACAATGCCGCATTTTTCACCTCGCTTGAAGATGTAGGAGAAGTCTTTGATGATGGTCTGGTCGGGGTAGGCAAAGTCCAGGTGGCTGATTTCCAAAATCTTGTGTCCAATACGCTCTGACTGCACCTTGAATGCTTCGGGGGCTTGTTCCACTTTGCGGTCCATCTGCTCCTGCAGTTTCTCGAATTGGTTGATGCGGGCGCGGGCCTTGGAGGTGCGGGCTTGCGGGGAGGTGTGCACCCACTCGAGCTCGCGACGGTAGAGGTTGCGCAGGCGGTCGTGTTCGGCCGCCTCGTTGGCCAGGCGCTCGGCCTTCTTTTCCACGAAATAGTCGTACTTGCCGCGATAGTGGTAGAGCGAGCCGTTGCTCAGCTCGAAGATATCGCTGCACACGCGGTCGAGGAAGGCACGGTCGTGGGTCACCATCAGCAGGGTGACGTTGGCGGAGGAGAGGTAGTTTTCCAGCCACTCGATCATCTCGACGTCCAGATGGTTGGTCGGCTCGTCAAGGATGAGCAGGTCGGTGTCGGCGATGAGCGTCTTGGCCAGGGCGGCCTTCTTGCGTTGGCCACCGGATAACTGGTTGACATTTTTGAAGATGTCGTGGATGCCGAACTTGGACAGTATCTCCTTGATGCGAGCCTCGTAGTCCCACGCGTTGAGCCTGTCGATTTCGAGGATGGCATTATCCATACGCTCTTGGGGCACCTTGTCGGTCATCCCCTGTTCCAGAAGGGTGACGCAACTCTCATACTCCTTGATGGCGCGCACCACGGGGGTCTCCTCGTCGAAGAGGGCGTTGAGCACCGAGTCGTCGCCATTGAAGCTGTCCATCTGGGGCAGGTAGGAGACGACGATGTCGTTGCGGATGACGACCTCGCCCTCGTCGGGCACTTCGCGTCCGGCAATAATGTTGAGGAGCGTGCTCTTGCCCGTGCCATTGCGGGCGATGAGCGCACTCTTCTGCCCCTTTTCCAGTCCGAAAGTGATTTGCTTGAAGAGAAGCTTTTCACCGACGGACTTGGAGAGGTTATTGACGGTCAGGTAGTTCATTGGCTTTTGGTTTTTGGCTTTTGGCTTTTGGTTTTTGGCTATCCAATGACCAACAGCCAATATCCAATAGCTATCTCACCGCGATGCTTTCGATTTCCACCATCACGCCTTTGGGCAGGTCGCGGACGGCGAAGGCGGCGCGGGCCGGCGGGTTGGTCGTGAAATACTTGGCGTAAACCTCGTTCATCGCGCCGAAGTTGGCGATATCGCTGAGCAGACAGGTGGTCTTCACCACGTTATCAAAGGTGTAGCCGGCTTCTGTCAGGATGGCGGAGATGTTCTTCATCACCTGTTCGGTCTGAGCCGTGATGCCCTCGGGCACGTTGCCCGTTGCGGGGTCGACGGGGATCTGTCCGGAGATGAACAGCATGCCGTTGGCTTCGATGGCTTGGCTGTAAGGCCCGATGGCAGCGGGCGCATTATGGGTGTGGATGACGTTCTTCATATTATAAAATCTTGATAGTGAAATAAATGGTTTTTACAAAAATGAATTTGCAAAAATAATGAATTTCCCATTCCGATATTCTCTCTTTTTTTATATTTTTGCACGAAAATAAAATATCGAAAAAATGTCCTTTATTACTGATAGAATATCCCTTGACGGCCTTACGTTTGACGATGTCTTGTTGATACCCGCCTACTCGGACGTGCTGCCCAAGGAGGTGAGCCTGAAAACGCGCTTCACCCGCAATATCGACCTCAACCTGCCTTTCGTTTCTGCTGCTATGGACACGGTGACCGAAGCGAAAATGGCTATCTCCATCGCCCGCGAGGGCGGCATCGGAGTAATCCATAAGAACATGCCGGTCGCCGAGCAGGCGAGGCAGGTGGCTTCCGTGAAACGCGCCGAAAACGGCATGATCAACGCACCCGTCGTCATCACCCCGAACAAAACCGTGGGCGACGCATTGCGCATCATGGCTGAATACAAAATCGGCGGCATTCCAGTTGTGGATGAAAAGAATATCCTGATCGGCATCGTCACGAACCGTGACCTGCGCTTCGAGAAGGATTTCAACAAGAAAATAGACCAGGTGATGACACGTGAAAACCTCATCACGACCACGCGTGACACCGATCTCAACGGCGCCACGGAAATCCTGCAACGCCACAAGATCGAAAAACTGCCGGTCGTGGGCGAGGACGGCACCTTGTTGGGACTCATCACATACAAGGATATTACCAAGGCCAAGGACAAGCCTTTCGCTTGCAAGGACGCGCAGGGCCGCCTTCGGGTGGCAGCGGGTGTGGGTATCACCGCCGATGCCGTGGAACGCGCCGCCGCCCTCGTGGAGGCCGGTGTGGATGCCCTTGTGCTCGACAGCGCACACGGTCACTCCATGAATGTGGTCAAAACCCTCCAAGCCGTGAAGGCGCAATTTCCGAGTGTCGACATCGTGGTGGGCAACGTGGCTACTGGCGAGGCCGCCAAGATGCTGGCCGATGCCGGCGCCGACGCCGTCAAGGTCGGCATAGGTCCCGGCTCCATCTGCACCACCCGCATCGTGGCGGGTGTCGGCGTACCCCAACTGAGCGCGGTATATGACGTCTACAAAGCTCTCCAAGCCTACGACATCCCCCTTATTGCCGACGGCGGCATCCGTTACTCCGGCGACATCGTCAAGGCCCTCGCCGCGGGCGGCAGCTCCGTGATGCTCGGCGGCCTCCTCGCCGGCGTCGAAGAATCGCCCGGCACCACCATCCTCTTCAACGGACGTAAGTTCAAGACCTATCGTGGCATGGGCTCCCTCGAAGCTATGCAGCACGGCTCCAAAGACCGCTATATGCAAAGCGATGTCGACGACGTCAAGAAACTTGTGCCCGAAGGTATCGTGGGCCGCGTGCCCTATAAGGGCGACCTGTACGAGGTCATCTATCAGATGGCCGGCGGACTGCGTGCCGGCATGGGCTATATCGGCGCCCACAACATCGACGAGATGCACCAGGCCAAATTCTGCCGCATTACCAATGCCGGTGTGCTCGAAAGCCATCCCCATGACATCACTATCACTTCCGAGGCCCCCAACTACTCGAGTGACGCAAAATAATCTTTTAATAACCTTAAACACACTGCTATGAAAAATATAATCGTCGGTATCGACTTCTCCAACAGCGCCATGACCGCCATGCGCCACGCCGTGGCTATCGCCATCCGCTCCAAAGCAGCCCTGCATCTTGTATGGGTGAAAACACCGGGAGCCTCCAATATCGGCATCGAGACAGAGGAAGAAGGGAAAAGCTACATGAGCCATATTCAGGAAAAAATGCAACAATGGGCAGCCTTGTGCAAGGATGAGGCCCCAGAATGCACCGTGAACAGTGTCTACCTCGAAGGCAAGCCTCATGTTGAGGTGAACGCGTATGCGGCCAAGTTCCCCGAATCCATCATCGTCATCGGTGCCCACGGCGCCTCCGGCTTCGAGGAAGGCTATATCGGCAACAACGCCTTCCGTATGATCAACGGCGCCACCGTGCCTGTTCTTATCATGCGCGAAAACATCCAGATCAACCGCGACCTCACGAAGATTTTCGTGCCCGTCGACATTAGCTTTGAGACCCTGCAGAAGATGAAGATGTCCATCTACCTGGCCAAGATTTTCGCCGCCCAGGTCTATCTCTTCGGCGTTATCTATCCCAACAGTCCGGAAACACGCCACGTTATCAATGTGCAGCTGCGCAACGCCATGGAGATGTGCGACGACGCCAATGTCCGCAACGTCGCCGAGGCTCACACCGTCGGCAACAACGATGTGTGCAATACCATCCTTAAATCTGCCAAGGAACTCGATGCCAACCTCATTACCATTATGCGCGAGGAGCAGGAAACTGACTTCACCGCTTCCCGCAATATGCGCCAGATCCTGAGTACCTCCTCCATGCCGCTGCTCATCATCCCCAACCGGAACACCTTCTCCGCAGCACGGTAATTAATGTATTCCCCTTTTTCAGGAAAGGGCAGCGAAATAATATGATGAAAAAAAACGGCAAGCGCGTGATGCGTGCGGGCAATATGCTCAACCCGGAACCGGCCGTGATGGTCAGCTGTGGCGATTCCATAAGCGAATACAATATTATTACGATCGGTTGGACCGGAACGATTTGTTCCGATCCGCCGATGTGTTATGTTTCTATCCGTCCCGAACGACATTCGCACGACATTATCCAACGCACGGGCGAGTTTGTCATCAACTTGGTGAGCCGCGACCTGGCGATGGCTGCCGACTGGTGCGGTGTTCGCTCCGGAGCCAAATTCAACAAGTTCTTGGAGACAGGCCTCACTCCCGTGCGCGCCACGCAGGTCAAGGCCCCGCTCATCCACGAGGCGCCCGTCAACTTGGAATGTCGCGTCAAACAGGTGGTGCCGCTCGGCTCCCATGACATGTTCATCGCCGATGTTCTCGCTGTCCACGCCGCCGAAAAGCTCTTCAACCCCAAAACCGACGCCCTGGAATTATGGCGCGCCCATCTGATTGCCTACTCACACGGCCACTACTATGAGTTGGGTAAAATTCTCGGGAAATTCGGGTTCTCCGTCGAAAAGAAATAAGGCGCAATCGTCAAATCTACGGTCTTATAGTCCCCATGGATTATAGGATCACGCGGTGCGATGTTTTTAAGAAAATGCAATAATATAGCAGGGTACACAGAACCTTGTATCTCGACACACTAAAGCCCGTCAGGGCTTTCATATCTGTAGCAGATGGCGTTTCCATTGTGTCCCACAACCCCGTGAGGGGTTGCATAACGGATACGATAATGTTTTGGTAACCTGTTGGATATGAATCCCCTGACGGGGATTTTGGGTCACGGATGGCATCCCTTTTCTACAGATATGGATCCCCTACGGGGATTGTGTGATTGGACATGTGTCTTGTTTTACAGATGTGAATCCCCTGACGGGGATGATGGAATGTGAATGTGTCTCCATGAATTTTTGGGAAAAATATAAACTTGATGGCACAGATTAGGGCTTCTGCATCATTTTTTTTATTTGGGCGTGCCGGCGCGGCGGCAAAAACTCACGTCCGCTCCGTAGAGACGCAATGCATTGCGTCTCTACAATCACGCATAAAACCAGATATTCCCGCCGCCGCGCCGTCGGGCTTTCCGCTCCAATGATTTTGGCTTAATGCCCACCACCATTCCGCGAGACGCGAAGCGTCAAGCGGAACCTCCGACCGGCAATGGTACCCATTCTCGCCAAAATCATTTCCGCTTCAATCCCTCACGCACGCTCGTTGAACGCTACTCCCGTTTCGCGGCGAACAAAGCACAATCTCGTATCAATGTTCTCCCGCGCCGCGATTTCCCCGCGCACCGTCCCCATCCCAGGGGTTGCCGCGCATCCCGTCACCACACTTGCTACGCTTCGTGTGGTGTTACAAAAAGGAAGGCCTCTTCGAGGCCGGTTCAATTACATTGTCATTGCCCATTCATACGTGTTTCGAAGGAACACCCGTCTCTGTAACTCTTAATTTCTCAACTCCTTAATTTCTTAATTATCAACGGCCAACAGCCAACAACCTTATAGTTCATAGTCATAGTCCAAAGTTTCAGGTTTCAAGTTTCAGGTTTCAAGTTTCAATGTCCAACTGTCATAGCCATAGTTCAAAGTTCCAACAGCCAACAGCCAACGACCAAAAACTATATTTTCTACTATTGCATAATTGAAATTTTTTTTGTTACTTTGCAGCGCAAAGTACTTTTTAAATTATGAAAGATAACGAAGCTTTTGAAGTGTTAGGGGAAATCAAACGGATGATGGAGAAATCATCTCGTTTTCAAGCTGTTAGCGGTATCTCCATTATCGTTGTGGGCATCTATGCCTGCATCGCTTCTGTGGTGACAGGCTACCTTCTCGGATTGAACGATTGGCTTCCTTTTCTCCCGAAAGTCGACGAGATTCGCTTGAACACCCCCTCCCGCATCCGCTGGGCCGTCCTGTTGGCAGTCGCTCTGTTCCTGCTCTCCTTCCTTACAGTCACCCTGATGTCGTACCTTAAGGCGAAGCGTCACCACCTACGCTTTGTCGTGGACAAGCGCATGCTACAGATGGCGTTCAATTTCCTTTTGCCGTTGGGTATTGGAGCCCTGCTTTGCATCGCGCTCATTATCCAGGGACACTATGGGCTCACTTCATCCATCATGCTGTTGTTCTATGGCTTGGCTCTTGTCAACTGTCAGCATTACACCTATCCCGCTCTGCGCTTCCTTGGATATGGCGAAATTGTGCTCGGCCTCATCGACTGCTTCTCCATTCACCACGGCCTCCTGTTCTGGTTTTTGGGATTCGGTGTCTTTCATATTCTCTTTGGTATCTTGTACTCTCTCAAATACGATAGAATCAAGTGATTACAGATCTTAACGGTTTTAACAAGGCCTTCGAAAGCAAGGCGCGTCTCGGTATCATGTCCATCCTGATGGCCAACGAGTCGGCGGATTTCAACACCCTGAAATCCCTGCTCGAGCTTACAGATGGCAATTTGGCCGGACATACCCGCAACTTGGAGGAGCTGGGTTACATCCAATCCGAAAAAAGATTCATCGGTCGCAAGCCCAACACCTCGTTTTCCGTGACCGAAAAGGGTAGGGAAGCCTTTACGGCACATGTGGCTGCCTTGGCATCTTTCCTGAAAAACAACGCCTGACCTCTTTTTTTTGCCTTATGCACTTTATAAAACAAAGTACTTTATCAATAGACAAATAACCTTATCACAAACCTTTTAAAAAACACATTATTATGGAAGTAATCAACACAAAACCCGCCATGAGTGAAAACAAACGTCTCAGTTTGAAGCTCTTGATCATCGTCGGCATCAGCGTATTGCTGCTTATCCCGCAGTTTCTCATCATGAACCTTATCTCCGAACGGCAGAGCACCCGTGGCGATGCCAAAAGGGAACTGGCCAAAAGCTGGGGTATGGACCAGCACGTTGGCGGTCCGGCGGTGGTCATACCCGGCGGGAAGGAGACCCTCTACCTTTTCCCTGAATCGTTGGATGTCACGGGCAACGTCCAGACACAGACCCTCAAGCGCGGCATCTTCGACTTCAGCGTTTATAACGCCCCTGTCAAGATGTCGGGCATATTCAAGTGCCCTAAAGAGCTTCTTACAAGGGAGATATCAAAAAAATCGAGCGACAAGGCCTTCCTGTTCATCGGATTGGAGGACTTGCGGGGGCTTTCGGAAAATGTCACAGTGTTGCTGAACGGTGTCGCGTGCGAGGTGGAGCCCGCCTCCTCCATTTCCGATGCGCCCTCCAACAGCGGACTGGTGTGTGCCTTCGATCTGGCGTCGCTGCTCGGTGGCGACACGGTGCTTTTCGAAATCACCCTTCCCATCAAGGGCATCGACGGGCTCTTCTTGGCGCCGGTGGGCAATGCCACCTCCGTGTCGCTCACTTCCGACTGGGGCGACCCCAGCTTCCAAGGAAATTTTTTGCCCATCCATCGCGAAATCAACGACAACGGCTTTAAGGCCGACTGGAAGGTGATGGCCCTCAACCGCGACTACGGACAAATTGCCACCAACAGCACCAACTGGGAATATATGATGAATAGATCAGAGTTAGGTGTCAATCTCTGTATTCCGGTGGACCAGTATCAGCAGACCACCCGCACGGTGAAATACGCCATTCTCATCATTGTGCTCACCTTCGCCGTGGTCTTCTTTGTGGAAATCCGCCGTAAGACCAACATCCACATCGTGCAGTACATCCTCATTGGCATTGCCTTGCTGCTGTTCTACACCCTGTTGCTCTCCTTCTCGGAGCATTTGGCGTTCGCCCTCTCCTACGCCATCGCCGCGTTGATGACCATCGGACTGATCACAGCCTTTATGGCTGCCATTCTGAAAGACAAGAAAACAGCATTGGTGGTCGGCGGGTTGCTGACCTTGCTCTACATATTCATTTATGTGCTGTTGCAACTGGAAAGCTACGCGCTCCTGGCGGGCAGTCTCGGCCTCTTCATCATTCTGGCCGTCACGATGTACGCCACTGTGAAATTACGGAAAGCGCAGGAGAAATGATCAGAAATAGTGATCAGTAAGAAGGGGTTAGTGATGAACTAACCCCTTCTTTGCACCAGAACAAGCCACACGCAGGATTTTATGTTATTTTGGATAAGTGTTTTCATAACTTTGTCTTTTTTTAAGTTTCTAACCCAACGCTATTAAACCTATGAAGAAAAGTATTCTATTCATGCATAAAGAAATGTGTAACGATTTATTTTACTACTGCTTTTGTGACATGGTTATCCGCATGAACAACATAAAAACCCTTTTGCAATGGGATGAAATGTTTGCCGGAGGACAATCTTCCACAATAAATTGTTTGGCCTAACATATTCACCACATCAACATTGCTGACATCCGAAATTACAGTTATATATAATCCGCCGGGTGCATTCAAAACGGTAAGATTGGGATTCTTGTTTTCCGGAACGCATACGTTTCCGGGCCTGATTTCCAAATAATTTCTCACAATTCCCCCGCCCGCTGTCACTATGGACAGACTGTCAGGGTTGAAATACGCTCCTTCTGGGATGGCGATATGGCTTTCTGTCAGTTGGAATACTGAAATATTACCAACGCACCTGCTGGCAGTGACTGCAAGGCTGCTATTGTCTATAACCAGCGTTGTGCTGTTTCCCCCGTATGTTGAACCCACAATTCCGGCTGAATATTGGGGATTCATAAATATTCTGATGTCAGCATCTTGGCATATTCTGATAGAGGTGGTGCCTAAATCGCCATGTATCCCCATCCAACGTCCATTGAGAATCAAAGAACCCGGTCCTTTGATCTCAAGCGATCCATCCAGAAAGCAAATAGGAATCATCCCAAAAACCACATTGTTACCTATCAACTCAATGGTGACGTTTTGGCTTCTGCCACCTATATATATTGAGCGTCCACCATCAATGTAATCGGGGGGTGATACATATTCGCTGATGTAAACGTTTTGCAGCGTGAGCGTGCGCGTTGTGGAGTCGTAGCGGACAGTCCCTGAGATATAGTCGCTGGTGATGTTGTCCTGATTGTCAGGCGTCACCTCCACATCGGCTATGCGGATAAATGGGTACTGGGCAAGTGCTCCCAATCCCAGAGACATTAACATTAAAAAAATAATTATTCTACTCATTTGTTTATCAGACCTCTTTTAGTATATGACTCTTAATATTTTATATGGGGCAAAGATAAAGTTTTTTTCAAACATGCTACTGCCTTGGATGTTAAAAATGTTTATGGTGAAAAAAATCTTACATCTTTACAAACTTCCTCACCACCACACCTTTCTCATTCCTGAAGCCGACCACATAGAGTCCGGGGGCGAGGTGTGACACGTTGAGACGGATGACAGGGTCGTGGCACTCTCGCGTGAGCACCACCACGCCGGCGAGATCGGTGATGGTCAGGAGACCCTGCGGGTCGTCAATTCCCTCGAACTCCACATGCAGGATGTCGCCGGTGGGGTTGGGGTAGAGTTTCATGGACACATTCGGGTAACCAGGAATGGAGGCGGCATATTGTTCACAACCCATCACCGTATCAGCCATATAGATGAGCGAGTCGTTATGGTGAACACATAACAACAGGCCGAGAATATTGCTGACAACATGATGGTCAACGAGTCCAAACGGTCCGAAGGTTGGTCCGACCCCTTCTATAAAACAGGTGCGAAAATTGTAATATTCCGGCGACATCGTGCATAATTCCACAGGAGGAAACCACACTATTTTTCTGCCCTCTTCGTAGGTGACGGAATCCACTATCCAGCAAGGATAATTGCCTGTAGGAAGACAGAAGGTGTCACCGGGTTGCAACGATAAGTCGCAGGTTATAACTTCTGCATCATATTCAGGGTAATACCGGAACAATTGTCCCGTTGTCGTGTCCTCCCTCAAATACATCTTGTGACCAGCATCGTGGAATTCTCCGTCCGGAATCACGCTAAAAGTCCTGTATTCCCTATTGTTGAAAACAGCCGTGTCAGAGACGCAACTGACAAAAAAAGAGGATTGAGTTCCTGTTAACAGTGGGTCGTGTTCCTTAACATATATTGGACCAAAGGTGATACTGAATGAAAGGGAATCCTCGATCAGAATCGGCATGTAGCCCTCCCCGTCCTTGGCACCGGCGCGGCGGAGGTCGGCGACGGGCTGATTGTCATCGTCCAAACAGATGCCGAAGAAGAAGCAGAGCGCGCTGCGGGCCATCACGGCGGCACGGCCCGTGCCATTTTCGGCAATATCCTGCAACTGCGCGATCTGCGCGGGGGCGAGCGCATACCAGTCAATGGTGTTGCCGTCATCATCCCGCAACGACCGCTTCAGGTTGTGGAAAAGGACATAATCGGAGAAATCGGCTGTTGTTGTTTGGGGGTTCCGTTGACGCAAGCCCGTCGGTGCTTGCTGGGGGTTCCGCCGCCGGAGGCGACGGAATGGTGGGGAAGGAAGCCAGGTTGACGGGTGGCGGCGGGAAAACCCCGCACAGTGTGGAGGCACAGTCGTTGGCTGTCGCGGTGGCGTCAGGCATCACATTGTACGGGCTGTAGGGCGCGTGCCCGTTGCCCGCACTGTAGCGGTAGATGAGTTTCTGCCCACTTGCATTGTATATGCTGCTCACCCGTGTCTGTTCAAAGACGTTGTCGGCCCCGGCGGAGAGGGTTCCCTGGCTCATGGCGACGGAGGCGCCTGCCGGGATGTGTATGTCGTAGCTGTTGTTGGTGAACCCGTTGCACCCGATCTGGAGCCCGCCGTTCGAGCCCGACACCGCGATGCCCTTGGTGAGATTGGTGAACCCGTTGCGGTAGATGCTGTTGGCGGCGCTTCCCGAAGCCGTGACCTGCACGCCTGTATGGTTGTCCGTGCAGAAAACAGGATTCGGGTAGCTGTCGCGGTAGAAGGCGTTGCCCTCCACCTTGTAGCCGGTGCAGTTGTCCAAGTTGAGGCCGCAGGCCAGTCTGCCGAAGGGCTCACAGTCCGTCAGGTCAAAGTCGCACTCGGTGACGGTGGCGAAGTTGTTGGCGTTGATGCGCACGGAAGTGCTGTTGTTGGCGAACCTTGCACGGTTCACGGTGACGGCGAAGGGCGTGCCGGCGGTGCCGGCATCGATGGCAGTGGCAAAGCCCTCGAAGAGGCAGGAGTCGGAATACTCCGGCGGGCAGCCGCAGACACCGGGCTGCGCGGGCGGCAGCTGCTGGTAGTCGCAGTATTCGTCCACCGTGAAGCCCGCCTCCTGCGCGTAGATGGCGCGACCCCGGTAGAGGGGACTGGAGGTGAGGTTCAGGAAGGTGCAGCCGAGAAACTCCACGCCCTTGACCTGGCAGAGGGTGGCGTGGGCGGTGAAGGAGGCGTTGCCGGCGGCGAAGAGGTTGTTGTCGTCCACCGTGAAGGTGCAGTTCGTGAAGCCGCCGTGGTTGCTGGCGATGAGGCCGTTGGCTATGGTGTCGGTGTAAGGGAGGAACTCCACGGCCTTGGCGCAGTTGCGGAAGGTGCTGTTCTCGGCGGTGACGATGCCGCCGGTGGTGTGCAGGCTGTCGCTGCCGCGACCCGTCCTGACGCCGCACAGCGCGTTCTCGATCACGGCCCCGTTTCTGAGTTCCAATGTTCCCTGATCGGCTGCGGTCTGGTGCCGGTTGCGGTGGCCCCAGACCTCGACGCCCTGCCACATCCCGCCACTGTCGACACTGGTCAACATGCCGCCGTCCACAACGAGCTTGCCGCCGGGACGGACGATGATGCGGGCGGTGGCTCCCATGCCTATCGTGTCGGTCATGTAGCAGACGCCGCCGGAATCCACCTCGAGGATGCCCCGCAGCATGACATCCGCATCATCCACGAAGCGGAGCGTGCAGCCTGCGCCCACCTCCATGCTTGCGTCAAAGGCTTGGACAAAGCGGCTCCCGCTCTCGAACACGAGGCTGCTGCCCTCGGTGAGGCGGATGGTGGAGACATTTTCCTGCCGCAGGTAGGAGCCGGCCTCGCAGGTCCAGCGGGTGCGGCCCGCGAAGAGGCCCGTCTCCGCATCGCGCGTGGTCTGCGCCACCGTGCGGTTCTGGGCCAGGGTGATGGTTTTCCCCATCGTGAGGATGGCCGTGTCCTTTAGGACGATGTCGCCCGTCCAGCGGCAGTCGTCGGTGATGTCGTAGTCGTCCCAGCGTATGCTGACGAGAAAGTTCCCCGTGCCGGCAACGGGGGTCATCTCGATGCCCAACCCCGTGAGATAAGAAACCTGTACATTATTTTCTGAAACTTCATCGTGAATAATCCCATCCGAGCGATTTCTGCTGTGGCATGTCTTGGCGTTGTTGGTGCTGGGGTTGGTCCCCATGTTGATGCGAGTGTGCGTGCGGAACGGGTCGCGGGTGTCGCCGAGGAAGGACAGGCTGTCGTTGTTCTGGCCGTTCTTGACAATGCGACAAGGTTCCACTTCGCGCGTCACATACAGCACATTTTCACCATCTTCGGGAAAGAGCATCTTCTCCTGGTCATTCCATCCGCACAGCGGGTTGGCCGCTCCGCGCACCACAGCCTGCTCGAGTTGGCTGTATGCCACACACGCTATGTTGTATGTGTCGGGCACCACCTTGTAGTCGTAGTACCCTTCCGCCGGGATGACTTTCAGGTTGTCGCGGTGGAAGCCGTCCCATACTTGGCCGCTTGTCCCCGACAAGATGTCGCGACCGACCTGGTAGTATGCATAGATACCGGATTCTCCTTGCGGGCGGCAGCTTTCGGTGTTGGAGTATTGCAGGAAGTCCAATTTGCCGTTGAGCCCCACCTGGTGGTTTTCCAACCAGATATATTGGTTGGAGGAGGTAACGCTGTCCTTGTAGGGCAGTTTTATGCGGACGGCATCGCCGTAGGTCACGAAGTCTCGCAGCAGGAAGGTCTTGCCACCGTCCTCCATGGAGATGTCGGAGGGCACCGACTGGGTGTTGGCGGCGTCGCGAGCGGCGATGTAGTCGACAGATTTTGGGTGTTTCCAGTGCATGCGCCACCGCTCGTAACCGTTGCAGCCCACCAGGCCCGAGTTGGCCGCTCCCATCAGCCCGTAGCCGCCCTGGATGTTCAGGAAGGCCATCTTTGTATTGTCTACATATCGGTGGTTGCCGCCTGAAGTGTGAAAACTGTTGTCGCCAAAGAGACCGTGTGAGATCTCGTGGGTGACAATGCCTGTCGGATTTGTGGAGATGTCTCCGTCTCCCACACACTGCAAAGTGTTTCCCAAAAGACTACTGCCACTCCCTGGGTTAAGTCCCCCGTATGTTCTGGTTATGTTCCTGATCAGGTAATTCCTGTATGCGAAATCGGAAAAGGGCCTATGCGTAAACAGGGAAAGGGACGGGGTCTGTCCCAACAAGTCAAGCACAAAACCGTCCATCTTTTCAACACTCATGTATAAAAAATTAAAGGATCCTTTGTCCAGCACCGTGCTTTCCTTTATGTTCATCACCATAAAATCGCCCGTAATCTGAAGGGTGTCAAAGGAAGACTCCCCATAGAGCCTGGTAACGGTGCCGTGCATCTGCCCGGGCACATACACAGTGTCCATCCAATCCAAAAGGTAGGTCGGAATAGCCGTGGTGTTTATGCCTTCCATGGCCGGGTCTGTCACAGGCGGCCAGTAAGTGGTGTTGTTATAGGTGTTGTTGGTGTCGGGATGCACGTCGTAAATGATGTTGACGAAGACATTGATATAATGTGCTTTTCCATTTGATTTTATGCCTTTCCCGTCCCAGCTATGTGCTTGTCCAAAAAGCAGAACGGGCGTTATGGACAGAAGAAATATAATGGTCTTTTTCATTTCTTTACGATTTTTTTTGAAATTTTACGGTTTTTTGCATCAATAAAAGTGAGCATATATATTCCTGATGGCAAATTACTGATGTTCAAGACCACTGATGGTTTGGATATTTCTGTTTGGGAACATACTCTTCCGAGATTATCGCGAATATAGACAATCCCACGAACCTCTTCTTCTGTTTCGAAACGGATGGTAATCAGATTGTCCGCAGGATTGGGGAAAATTGTCATCGCCTGTTCCGGATAGTCAGGAACATTGACGTAAACTTGCCAGCACCCGATGTCCGGATGGGTCATATAATACAAGGTGTCGTCTTTTGTGAGGCAAAACAAGGACTCTCCTAACTTATAAGGAGGGATAATCCCTAACATCGAACCGATCCCTTCCATAAAACGCAGGGGAAAAACACGGACACCTTCTAAAGTTAAATCGGAAAACGGGAAATAATACCATGCATCATACCATGCAGCTTCTGAAGAAACTACTACAGACAAATGTATGACTTTCTTCGAATTCACGAATGTCACAGAATCAACAACCAGTCTTATTGTATCTTCTGGTGTAAAATTATAGAATAGGGCTGGCAAATTGAACGTGTCACCACTTTCCAAGGACATGTCGCACACAAGAAACTCTTTGCCCTCTATCAAAGCATACAAACGTCCGAGCATGGTGTCCTCCCTCAATTTTACCGGACAAGTCCACCATCCTTCGGCTGAACTGTTGTAATACAACTCCCCATCAATTGTCACTGTGTCCGAAGATGTGAAATGATAGATGTTTGTAAGGCAGCTGAGCAAATACGGATCATAATCAGCGGTACCCGTAATAGGATAAATTCCGGTAGCATACTCCCATGACTCATGACCGAAGAAGGAGTCGTACTGTGCCCGGGCGGGTGTGTTAGCGGTTAGCAAGATGACCAAAGTCAATATATTGCAGCAACAAAAGGGTAAAAACTTTCTTTTCATAATCATTAAGGGATTTTATGGTTTATAACTATATAGTGACAAATCATCTGGTTTCCAGCGACAATCCGTTAGAGATCACTCATTCTCGTACGCCGGCAAGGTGCTGAAGAAGAGTCCGGTGAAGGTAAACTGGAGGGTGGTGGAGTCGCGATAGACCATCTGGCTGGGAATGTTCACATTGTCAATATTTTTCAGAATTATCCCTTTGAATCTTGTAATATCTTTTCTGCGTTTTTCTGCGAGTTTTGCGGGCGTTTTATTTTCCCGCAGACCACGCAGATTTCCGCAGATTATCACGCCATTTTTTTTGCAAGACTATAAGGGATAATTCCGATACTTTTTTTTATGGTGCTTTATTTGATTAATGATATTCCGCTGTTTTTTTGCTGGCAAAAGTACTATATAATTATGATATTTTATCCCTTCACACTAAAAATGTGAACTCTCTCGCCAAAAATGTGAACCCCCTAATAAGACCAATCTTTACTGAAGGGAATAAAAACATTGTTGATCAGTATGTTACAAAACATACGCCTCAAGACGATGTGAAGGGATAAAAAGGGGATTGCGTGAAGGATTAAGACAAAACACTGTTTAATGTCCCTGAAGTTTGGGGAGGAAGTGTTCGTCCGCATCACCACCACCGTGTTGGTGCCTTACCGGTCCATCGAGTCCTGCAAGGGGGACAGGGTGGTTCTGAAAAAGATGCCGTGGGAAGAAGCCCCCACCACATTCCGGCTGGAACCCAAAACCCAAGTACAGGTGTCGGAAAAGATAACGGCGTTTCTTCAGGAATCTCCAAACTCAAGCAGCAGGGTCTCATCGAGCACACCGGCAGCAAGAAGAGCGGCGGGTACAAAGCCGTCAACACCTCGAGAGAAAACAACGAACCACCAACCAACAGCCAATAGCCAACCTCCAACTACCAAATCAACCCCAACTCCAATTTCGCCGCTTCCGACATCTTGTCCATGTCCCAAGGCGGATCGAAGGTGATGTCCACCACCACATTGCCCACGCCGGGGATGGCGGCCACATCCTTGCGGACATCCAAGGGCAGGGACTCGGCCACGGGGCAGTTCGGAGCCGTGAGCGTCATGAGGATGTAAACGTCGTTGTTCTCGTTCACTTCCAATTTATAAATGAACCCCAACTCCCAGATGTTCACGGGAATCTCCGGGTCGTATATTTTGCTTAATACGTCGATGACTTGTTCTTTGGTCATAGTTGTTGAAGACGTTGGTGATTTGTGGTGTTAGATTTTGGACATTAGTTCAGTGCTTTTTCGCGCAGGGAGGTGAACCCGTTGCCGAGGGTTTCGGAGGCGTCGAGGATGGAGACAAAGGCCTTGGGGTCGATTTCGTGGACAAAGTGTACGAGCACGGGCAGTTGTTTGCGGGAGATGGAGGTGAAGATGATTTTCTTCTCGTCGTTGTTGTACATGCCTTCGCCGTTGAGGAAGGTGCCGCCGCGGTCGAGTTCGTCGAAGATGTGCTGCCGGATTTCGTCGTAGTAGTCAGAGACGATGAGCACCACCTTGTTGGAGTGGAAGCCGACGATGACTCTGTCCATGACGATGCCGGTGACGTAGATGATGAGCCAGGAGTAGAGGGGGATAGTCCAGTCTTTGAAGGCGACCAAGGCTGCGAGCACGATGGTGGAATCGACGATGATGAGCAGTGTGCCAAGGGGAATATGCTTGACATATTTGGCGATGATCATGGCGATGATGTCGCTGCCGCCCGAGGTGGCGCGGGTCTTGAAGATCAGGCCTAATCCGATGCCGATGATGACTCCGCCGCAGAGCGCGACGATGAAGTTGGCCGCCGGGTCGGGCGTCATGGGCTGTCCGGGCAGAGAGATGAGCGGCTCATAGCCGTAGATTTTTTCCCAGAGGGAGATGAATGCCGGCAGTGTGATCACGCCCACGATGGTTTTGGCCCCGAATTTGGGCCCTAACCACAGCGTGCCGATGACCAATAGCGGGATGTCAAGGCAGATGCCCGACAAGCCGATGGGGAAGTTGAAGAGGTGGTGCAGGATGATGGCGATGCCGTACACCCCGCCGGGTGCTAACTTCAACGGTGACACGAACACCACATACCCGATCGACATGATGAATGTGCCTAACACAATCAACGCGTATGTCTTGAAAAATTCTTTCCAGTCGATGTTTTTCCAGTCAATCTTCTTAAAAAGTGCCATATTCGAGATTTACAAACACAAGTAAAGGTTTTCCAATTATAACTCCTATCGGCTTACCACACGGTTCAGTCGTTCCGAAATGCTTTTCCGGCATTTCACCAAAAGGTTGATATGAGCCAATATCATGATTTGGTCTTCTTCACTATATTCTTTTTGTTTCAGTTCGTTTCTTAAAAACGCAATTCTCTCTTCAAGAATGCGCAGTTTTAGGGAAAGCAAGGTGTCTTGAACCTGCTGTTGCAGGTTTTGGATGCTGTTTTCGGTGGAATGGGTAACCAAGTCGTACTTTTTCTCCCATATAGGGCTGTAAGCCTGTTCGCTTTCAAGGTTGTCGATGGCGAACTTGTACTCGTCCTCGTCTTCGCTATAGACAAGGGTGCGTTGCATGGAGTCGGGATCCATCAGGATAGCGGCGCGTTCTGCGTAGTTCTCGTAGATTTTGCGCAATTTCGGATCCTGGATGGTGATTTCATCGTGGTGAAGTTCATTGAAAACGAACTGGTCCACCCGTTGTTTGGTAAAACCATCGTCATTGTTGTCTTCCACGAGGATTTCATAGAAACCGTACTTGTAGAGCAACTTGATAAGATTCTTTTCGGCTTCGAGACGCAGGTTTGTCTGAGGACGAAGTTGCTGTTCCACTTGCCGTTGCTCGCGGATTTGCACCTCTTGCAGCGGGGTTTGTTCAATGGAAGTTGCATTGTCGGCCTTTCTTTTCTCAGTGTTCGCTTTCCAGAGCATCGAGCGGATTTTGCTGCCGAGGGTGGCTTCCGGCAATTCGAACAGTCGGGCGCACTCCTTGATGTAGAAGGACTGCACGATGTTGTCCTGGATTTTGGCTATGCTTTCGAGGATATTGTTGACCACGTTGGCGCGTTTCAGAGGGTCGTTACCAGCCTCTTCGAGCAGGATTTGCACCTTGAAGAGGATGAAGTCCGTGGTATTTTGCGAGAGATATTCCTGCAGTTCGCTGTCGCGGTGTTTCTTAGCAAAGGAGTCGGGGTCTTCGCCGTCGGGAAGCAGGCAGACACGCACGTTCATGCCCTTTTCGAGGAGCATGTCGATACCGCGCAGGGATGCTTTGATGCCGGCGGCGTCACCGTCGTACAGCACCGTGATGTTTTTGGTGAGCGAATAGAGCAGTTTCACCTGCCCGTCGGTCAGGGAGGTGCCGGAGGAGGCGACAACGTTCTCCACGCCCGACTCGAACATCGAGATCACATCGGTGTAGCCCTCCACCAAGTAGACGTTGTCCATCTGCCGGATGGCCTTCTTCGCCAAGTAGAGGTCGTAGAGCGTGTCGCTCTTGTGGTAGATTTCGTTTTCCGGAGAGTTGAAATACTTGGCGATTTTCTCGTCCTTCTTGAGGATGCGCCCGCCGAATCCGATGACACGCCCCACTGTGTTGTGGATGGGGAAGATGACGCGTCCACGGTAAAAGTCGTAGAGTTTGCCCTTGTCGCTCTTTTTGGTGAGCCCGAGCTTGAGCAGGAATTCTTCTTTATAACCTTGTTTGAGAGCTTCCTGGGTGAAGGAATCCCAACCGCCGGGGCAGTAGCCGAGGTGGAACTTGTCGAGTGTGGCATCCTTGAAGCCACGCTCCTTGAAATAGGTGAGTCCCAACATTTGGCCCTCTTCGCTGTTGCGGAGTTGTTCCATGAAGTATTTCTCCGCGAACTCGTTGACGATGAAGAGGCTGTCGCGTTCGCTGCGCAAGGCCTTCTCCTCGTCCGTCTCGGGCCGGTCGTACTCAATTTCGATATTGTATTTTTTTGCCAGGTACTCCAAAGCCTCCGGGTAGGTCATCTTGGCGTGCTCCATCAGGAAATGCACGGCGTTGCCCTTGGCGTCGCAGACAAAGCACTTGTAGATGCCCAAGCGCGGCGTGACGTGCAACGAGGGGTTCTTGTCGTTGTGGAACGGACACACTCCCACGAAGCTCTGTCCCTGTCGCCGCAAGGTGACAAAGTCGCCCACCACATCTTCGATTTTCGTGGCGAACATTATCTCATCTATGGTTTTCTTGGAGATCACGAGGCTTTATTCTTCTTCTTCTTCTTCGTCTTTGTCTTTCCGATTGTTGCTTTTACCAGAATAGACCTTGAATTTCTTGAACAGCTTCTTGTCATGCATGATTTTGAGTGCCTGTTGGAAGGTGTCGTCGGTTTCGAGGAAAATGCGGTAAGCCTCGCCGTAACCATAGAGACCGCGTGCGATTTCGAAGCGCAGGTAGTCCTTGATGTACTCGTTGGCGTGTGCTTCGTTGCGCAGGCGCATGGCTTCGTTGTAGTTCTTGGTCACATAATTGGTGAACATGGTGTCAAGAACACGCGTGTCGATATGTCGGGCCGAAGTGAACAGGGAGTCCAGTTTTTCCTTGTTGGCGTTCAAAAATGAGGTTGCATAGTTGGAGAACTTGAAGGCTGCGCTGTCGCTGACACCCTCTTTCTTGGCAAAAGCCATGAATTCATTGTATTGTTTGTTTGAAATCTTGAATTTTTTCTCAAAATCTTCAAAAGTGGGGTAAGTTTTTTTGAGATTTTCGCGGTTGTCTTCCAAATAATCCATCACATAGTTGCCGAAGACGCCCTTGCGGACGATTTCGTTATAGAGGGTCGAGTATTTGGTGGTGTCGAGGGGAATGAAGATGTCGGGCATGATGCCGCCGCCGCCGTAGACGATCCTGCCATGCGGGGTTTTGAATTTGAGGGAGTCGGGGAACTGGATCTTGTCGGCGGTATAGAGTTCACCGTTGTTGGCGCGGGTTTGGAGGTCTTTATAGTAGGCGTCGAGGCCGTCGTTGTAAGGCTTCTGAATGCAGCGTCCCGTGGGGGTGTAGTAGTGGGAGATGGTGAGACGGACTTCCGATTGGTCAACGAGGCGCAACGGTTTTTGCACAAGGCCTTTGCCGAAGGTGCGGCGACCCACCACGAGGCCGCGGTCCCAGTCTTGGATGCACCCTGAGGTGATTTCGGAGGCTGACGCGGAATTCTCGTCCACCAGCACGATGAGTTTGCCCTCCTCGAAGAGGCCGGCGTTGCCGGAGTAGAAACTTTCGCCGGTCTTGCGGAAATTGTCGGTGTAGACAATCATCTTCTTGCCGCTGATGAATTGGTCGCAGACTTCGAAAGCCACGTTGAGGTAGCCGCCGCCGTTGCCGCGCAGGTCGAGGATGAGGTCTTGCATGCCCCGGGCCTTGAGGCGCCGCAGGGCATCGGTCAGTTCCTTGGTGGAGGTGGCCGCGAAACGTTCCAACTTGATGTAGCCGGTGGTCTCGTCGGCCATGAAGGCCACGTTGATGCTGTACATAGGGATGGCGCCACGCGTGATGGTGAAGTCGATAAGTTCGGGGTTGCGACCGCGCTTGACAGAGACCTTGACTTTGGAACCTTTGGCACCGCGCAGATGCTTGCGCACCCAGTCGTTGGTGATCTTGTCACCGCAAGCCAAGGTGTCGTTCACCTTCACGATCTTGTCGCCCGCTAACAGTCCGACTTTCTCGGACGGGCCGTTGATGATGACCTCGATAACGTTGATGGTGTCCTTGATGAGCTGAAAAGTCACACCGATGCCATCGAAGGAGCCTTGCAGCGGCTCGGTCATTGCCTGCACATCCTTCTTGGGGATGAAGGTGGAGTGCGGGTCCAACTCCTTGAGCAATGTCACGATGGATTTGTCCACCATGGGATCGAAATCCACGGAATCCACGTACATTTGGTTGATGGAGTTGATCACTTGGTCCATCTTGGTGCGTGACGACTGGTAGTTTTTGTTCTGTGCCAGGAGAGGCATAGACAACAAACTTATAATCAATGCAATGAAAGCAAATTTTTTCATGATGTCTTATTTCGTTAAGGGGCGCAAAGATACAAAAATTGTTGGTAGAGCCAATGTGTGGCTGCTATTAGCCCAACACCGGGAACCACTCCCGAATAGTGGCGAGGGAATGCAGGGGCAAGGTGGCGGTGACGATTTGCTCGCGGTCGTGTTCGGCGGCGGCCAGTACGCGTCCGTCGGGGTCGAACACGGCGGTGCCGCCGCGGTGTATGTGTCCTTTGCCATCACGTCCCACGCGGTTGACAACCGCCACGTAGGCTTGGTTTTCGATAGCGCGGGCGGCGGCTAACTTTTGCAAGACCTTCTCGCGCGGGGCGGGGAAATTGGCTGTATAAAGAAGGCAATCGTAATCGTAGCACTCACCTGTGCGGTGGTTGCGACTCCACTCCGGGAAGCGCACGTCAAAGCAGATCAGTGGAAGGAATTTATAGCCGAAAGCCTCCACGACAGTGCGTTCGGTGCCAGGCGTGCACTGCTCGCGCTCCTCCCCGAAGAAGAGGTTGTGCTTGTCGTAGGTGGCGCGCACACCCTCGGGCGACATCCAGAAAAGGCGGTTATATATGTTCCCGCCCTCCTCTACGGGTAGCGAGGCCACCACGTCGCAATGATACTCTTGGGCAAGGTGTTGCAGGAATATGACAGACGGCCCGTCGCCATGTTCGGCATACGCCCTCAAGTCCGGTCCGAAGCCACAAGCGAACATCTCTGGCAACACCAATAATTGTACCGGAGCACTCATCTGTTCCCGTAAAAGTGTCTCATAATGCCCGAAATTTCTCTCGGGTACGGTGTGTTGGATGTCAGACTGCACTAATCCTATGGTGATCATTATGTCCGTTTTTTGTTGATGGAATACAAAAAAACCCCGAAATGATCTCGGGGCTTGTGTGGTGCTGACGGGAATTGAACCAGTGACACACGGATTTTCAGTCCGTTGCTCTACCAACTGAGCTACAGCACCATCTCAGTTTTTGAGGTTGCAAAAATACACTTTTTTTCAATACCTCGGCTTGCAGCCTTACATTTTTTCTAAAATCTTGATTATAAATATAATACTTATAGTTTAGAGACTTTGAAGGTTTGTGTTCCGCCGTTTTGGAGGTGGGCTTTTCCCATATAAATCCCGTTTGGAAGTTCATTAACGCGGATTTTTATCAAATATTTGCCCTGATTATGGACACGTTTTACCAATTTGCCGGAGGCATCGAACAGGTCAATGGTTTCGATTTGGAGTTGGCCGTTGGGAACTTGCAGGAAGTCGGTGCAGGGATTGGGAAAGACGGAGAGGGTGGGGTTGCGGTGTTCTGTGATGCCAACATGTTGGGAATAAGCGGCGTAGAAGTCGGGGATGCCGTAGCCGAGGGAGTCGTTGGGGTTGTTGTAGCAGGAGCCGCTTTCGCGGATGTACTGCATCACTTGGGTGGAGTTGGCGAGAGGCAGGGCTTGCCAGAGGCAGGCGCAGAGGCCGGCGGCGACGGGTCCGGCAAGACTGGTGCCGTCGGCGGTACCCAAGTAGTCTCCGGGATAGACGCAGGTGGTGCTGACCCCCACGGAGGTGATGTCGGGTTTGACACGCCCGTCAAAGGAGGGACCGCGGGAAGAGAAATAGGCGATGTTGCCGAATATGTCGGCGGCTCCGACCGCTAAGATGTCGTATGCATCGGCGGGATGCCCGATATAGTGCCAATCATTGGCCCCGTCGTTACCCGCGCTGACACAGACAATGACGCCATTTTGTCCCAAGATGGTGGCGGCACGTGAAGCTATGCTGGTCACGCCGTTCACGTCGGAATAGGAACTTTCGTATTGCGGGAAGTCGGAGAAGGTGGTGTAGCCCAAGGAGGAGTTGATGACGTCGGCGCCGATGCTGTCGGCGATACAGGCGGCTTGTGCCCAAAAATCTTCCTCGATAGGTTGCTCGCTATCCGGTTCTTCGGAGCGGATGAGGAAATAGCTGGCCCGGGGTGCCGTGCCCACTAACATTTGCTCGGTCAAGCCGGCCATCGTGGAGGTGACGATGGTGCCGTGGTGATGGCCAGCATAGACATTGTTGCGGAAAGGGATGAGGTCGCGGGTGCCCAACAGTCGTCCCTCGTCGAACAGGATGCGGAAGAAGTCGCTCGTGTCCAAGCCGTTCCAACCTGCGTCGAAGACAGCGATGAGCATGCCGTCACCGCGGAAGCCTTCGTTGTGGAGAAGCTGGCCGTTATGGACGGCGATTTGTGCGAGGGCATAGCCGTAGTCGTAGGGAATCACGCTGTCACGCAGCGAGTTGGAAACCCAGGGGCTGTTTTCAGGCTCGGGCGTTGCCGATGGGGATGTCATGTTCTCGAGGTCGTAGTTGGCCACGGGCAATATGTCTGTCACAAATGGCAAGGCCTGGATTTGAGGAAGTTTGGTGCTGTCGGGGCAGTAGATGGTCAACGTGTTGAGCCACTTGCAACTGCAGAGCACGCGGATGCGAGAGTCCACACTTTGCACCTGTTGCACGTATTGCGGATTGACGGGAAAGTCTTGCTCGGTGATGGCAATGTTGAAACGGGCACGCTTCTCCAAGGCACGCGGCGACAAATATTCAGACGGATTGTCAATGGAGTAGGGGGAGTTTGCCTTGTCGCTGAAAGTCAGACGATAACATGTCGCCGGCAACTGTGCACACAGCGTTCCGCCCAATAGCAGACAAGTAAAAAAAGAGAGGATGATTTTGAAATATTTCTTCATGACAGTCGTTGTAAACGTGATATTCTTATAGATTTTAAAACGGCTGCAAAAATACCGTTTTTTTCGTACTTTTGCCGCTCCTTTATGATAAAGATATGAAGACGAAAGTGAGAATCATCCTTTTGGCTGTCAGCGTCGTGCTTTTTATAAGTTCCGCTTGCTCCAGAAAAATCAACGGAGCCACGCCGCACCGTCGCGACCGTAACTGCGGCTGTGAAAACGTCACAACCCCAGGCAACACATCTGCAGCAACCTGCACCATTGCCGCTCCCGAACAACCCAAAGAGAACCAAATATGAAGCGGTTTTTTTATATATTGTTGGCATTCAGTATTTTGTTGTCAGCCTGTCGAAATCATGACAACGACATTGTCATTGAAGGCGACTTTCAGGGTGGCGGCAACGCCCTCGTCCGGCTGCGCTTGGTGGGTGTGAACGAGACTGTTGGCTTGGATTCTGTGCACATGAAAAACGGACACTTTGCCTTTACGGTCAGGTCCACCGACGAGGAGAGCGAAAAGCGCGCTTCGACTCCCATGTTGTATCAGTTGCAACTTTCTGAAAACAATGCTCTTAAAACTATTGCAAAGGGAGGTGATCATTTGTATTTCACGGCAAATGCCGACAAAATAGCCTCTTTTTATCATGTGAAAGGGAGTGAAGATGCGGTTCTCTGTGCCCAGTTGGATAGTGCCTTGTCGGTGTTTATCCAAAAAGCGGAGGAGTGGTACGTTGTTTATCAGCAGAATATGGAGAATGATGAAGTTCGCGCCGGCATTGACTCCAATTACATGCAGGCGGTGGAGGCGCATACCGCTTATTTGAAAGACTTTGTCCAAAAGCATCCGGAAAGCTTGTCCACGTTTATGGCTTTTTACCAAAGTTACAACAGACGTTTTTTCCTCAACACGGAAGAGAATTTCGGCATGTTGGAGAATATTGTCCAAAACTTGAAGCAAAAATACCCGGAAAATCCATACGTGGTTTTCATGCAGGAACGTATAAATCTGATAAAATTCAAAAAAGCACAAGAAAAAAGACATGATACTCATTAATATTGGAGACGAACTCCTGATAGGGCAGGTGGTGAACACCAATGCCGCATTTGTCGGTCGTCAGTTTTCGGCAGCCGGTTTTGAACTCACCGAGGTGGTCACCATCGGGGATAGTGGCGATGCCATACGCGCAGCTTTGGGGGAGGCTTTCCGCAAGACGGACACCGTGATTATGACGGGGGGCTTGGGCCCCACAAAGGACGACATCACCAAGAAGGTGGTATGCGACCTCTTTCATCGGGAGTTGGTGATGGACGAGGGTGTGTTGAAGCACGTCACGGACATCTTCGCGGCCCGCGGCATGACGCTGACGGACACCAACCGCGAACAGGCGCTCGTACCCACGGGTTGCACGGTGCTGCCCAATATGTTGGGGACAGCCCCGGGTCTCTGGCTCGAAGAGGAGGGAAAGGTGCTTGTCATGCTCCCGGGTGTGCCCTTTGAGATGGAGCGTCTCCTCAATGAGGAAGTGCTGCCTCGCCTGATAAAGCGCGACACGCAGCACCATGCCATCCTCTATAAGGTGTTGCAATGCACCAATATCACCGAGAGCGGACTCTCCGATCTTTTGGAGTCATACGAGCAGCAGTTGCCGCCCGAATTCAAGTTAGCTTACTTACCCGTGCCGGGCATCATCCGTCTGCGCCTCACTGCGCAAGGCGATGATAAAGAGCGGCTTGCCGCCCAGTTGGACGAGCAGTTCACCAAGCTCAAGGAGGCAGCGGGTATGTATGCTTTCACCGACGAGGATCTGCCCATGGAGGCGGTGGTCGGAAATTTGCTGGTGCGCGCCAACCGCAAGGTGGCTACGGCGGAGAGTTGCACAGGCGGACGCATCGCCAACCTCATCACTTCCGTGCCGGGCAGTTCGCGCTATTTCGAGGGCGCGATGGTCTCCTATAGCAACGAGGTGAAACGCGACCTGCTCAACGTGCGGGAGGACAACCTCAAACGCCGTGGGGCCGTGAGTGAGGAGGTGGTCAGCGACATGGCCCTCAACACCATGGGACTCTTCGATGTCGACTATGCGGTTGCCACGTCGGGCATCGCCGGCCCTGACGGCGGCACGGAGCAGAAGCCTGTGGGCACGGTCTGGATTGCCGTGGCCACGCCCGTGCGTTTGACAACCCATGAGTTCCACTTCGGCAGCCGCACGGGGCGTGCCCAAATCGTGGAACGCGCCGCCCATGCCGCCCTCAACATGCTGCGAATTGAAATCGAAAAGGACTTGAAATAGCCGTGTATGCCTGAAAATTCCTGTATTGTCCGTTATCGGCAGTATTTGGTCTATGAAAAGGCCTTGCGCCCAAAGAGCGTGGAGGCCTATATGCATGACGTACGCCTCTTGCAGGATTTTTTGGGCGAAAAACCGATAGAGACTGCCACTTTGGAAGATTTACAGGCTTTTGTGAAGAGTCTTTACCATCACGACATGGCCACACGTTCGCAGGCGCGCATCATCTCCGGGTTGAAATCCTTTTACGGTTTTTTGCTCTACGACGGCACCCTGAAGGAAGACCCCACTGAGTTGCTTGATGCACCCAAGATTGGCTTGCACCTGCCCGACGTGCTCACGCTGCCGGAAATAGAGGCCATCTTCAACAGCATAGACCTCAGCACGAATGAAGGGCACCGCAATCGTGCCATGGCGGAAGTGTTGTACGGTTGCGGTCTGCGTGTCAGCGAATTGGTGACGTTGCGTCTTTCGAATCTTTTTTTCGAGGAGGGTTTCCTGAAAGTGGTGGGCAAGGGCAACAAGGAGCGTTTCGTGCCTGTCGGCTCAATGGCGCAAAAGATGGTGAATTTATATGTGGACGGGAAGCGCAAGGAGTTGAAAATCAAGAAGGGCGAGGAGGACTATGTCTTCTTGAACCGTCGCGGCAGCCACCTCACGCGCGAAATGGTGTTCATGTTGGTCAAGCAATGGGCCAAGGATGCCGGTATTGAAAAGAAGATCAGTCCGCACACCTTCCGCCATTCGTTTGCCACGCACTTGGTGGAGGGAGGCGCCGACCTGCGCGCCGTGCAGCAGATGCTGGGTCATGAAAGCATCACGACCACAGAAATTTACACGCATTTGGACAAGGATTACATCCGCACCAATATCGCTAAATACCATCCGCGATATTAAAAAACGGTTGGTATAAGCCGAAAATATTTATTGCTGCATAGTATAATCACGACAGGATTATACAGATGAGAGACTTTGTCAGGTCTTATTTCGGTGAGATCGCACTCCGGTAGCGGTGCAAGGGTGGGTGGCTGTTGGGTTTAAGCGCGTTTCAAAACCTTGTCAATTAGATTGTTGATCTCTGGTGAGATGCGCCAATAATAGACGGATGCGACTCCAATGAGGAGAAGAACCCCCGTCCGGAGCGCACCTTCTATCAGTGCGGAGATGATTTCCTTGATGGGCAACATGGCGAACAACGGTGTCAGTGTCTTTGTCCACAGGAAATTGAGTCCAAAGAGTATGCCTACCACCACGAGAGCCTTCAACTGTCCCCACGAAAAAACGGAGATGTTGAGCTTCCATTTCACCAAGATCAAGAGACATATAAAATATATAAGGTAAGAACCGAAATTGGCGAAAGCGGAACCGTTCATGCCGTAGAGAGGAATCAACCAAATGTTGAGAAGAATGGCGGAAACTGTCAACAATAAGGTGAAAATCAACGACATGTAATAATATTTCGAAAACTGCAGCGGACCGGCGCCTGGGCTTAGGGTGGAGTTGGAAAGGCGGGCAAGCCCCAATATGAAAATGACGCTTTTGCCGGTGGTGTATTCTTCGCCGTTTTTCAATATCATGAAAAGCAAGTCAACGTTGATCCAAATGATAAAGAAGATGAACAGGCTGGAAATCAGAAGGTGCAAGGAGACATTTTTGCACAATGCATCCGCTTCTTTCCAATTTTCGTTTTTGATGTATTCCGACATTTTGGGTCCCGCGATGGCATTGAGTGAGCGGTTGGGAATTTCAATGACGGTGGCGATATAGTTGGCGATGGCGTAGATGCCGGTGAAGGCCAACCCCATCTTAGCACTCACGAAGAAGGAGCTGAGCAGGGGTGTGACAGTACCTGCGATGGCCGCCAAAACCAGAAAAAGCGTGTAGAAAAGAAAATCCTTAGCCAAAGGTTTGGTGATGAATTTCAAATCTGGCTTCAGCGAAATCTTTTGCAGTGTGAAAAGGTATATGATGTCAATAAGAGCTGCGAGGAAGTAAGTGATACAGAAGCCGATAACCAATCCGTCAAGTGTGATGACATGGTAACCGTAAAGGATGTAGATGATGAGCAGTCCGACGCGGATGCCCACCTCGCGCACCATCTTGGGCACCACAATGCGCATCAGCACGTTGGCGTTCGCCTCGAACACGAATTGGTAGAGCATGAACAGCCCCAATGGGATCACATATCGGAAATAGTTGACAAAAAGCGGCGATTTTTCCGAAAACAGATTGATGATGGGTTGTTTGAACAATATGAATAACCCCCAGACAATCAAAAACCCTACAACAGGGAACAAAAGTGTCCAAAAGAAGAATCCGTGGTTTTTTCCGTCGTCGTTTTTAAAATAGGGGAAAAAACGGATGATGGAGGAGCTTGTGCCCAACTGGGAGAAGCTGGCAAATAGTATGGCAGCATCGATGAGCACACGCGTCAGTCCCACCTCTTCCGTTGTCAGATAGCTGGTGATGACAAAGAAAGTGGTGACAAAGCCGATGATGACGCCCAAGTAGTTCACCAAAGTGCCCTTGATGCTCTGTCGTATGATGATTCCCATGATTGTGGATTAGTGTGCAAAAGTAATTAATTTATGAATATACACAGACATCATGTTATTGCTGTGTGTAGGGACGGGGCGCGCCCCGTCCCTGCGAATTTTATAGAAAAAACACAAAATTACCACATTCCATCGAAGACGGTCCAGATGTGGTCGCCGAGTTTCCAGGCTTGTTGCACGGCGCGGTTGCCGCATTCGTTGGAGTAATCGGTGAGGGTCTTGATGGCGCCGTCGCGGTTGCCGTCGCGTAGCTGGCGCAGGGCTTCCTGCTCGATTTGCAGGCTGCTTTCACGGAACTCTTTTTCTAAAGGTTGCCAAACGTTGTCGATGACGATGTGCATGTCGCCCCAGCGTTGTGCCGCGATGGTGCCCACGCGGTTGAAGGCCCACCAGGCCGCGTCCTTGCTGAAGCCTGTCTCACGCCCGTCAGTTTTGTAGGTGGCTGGCAGGTCCGTAACGTTGGCATACAGCGGCACATAGACGGAGGAGGCCACGTTGTCAAGGGCAAACCAGCAAAGTGCCCCTACTTCATCGGGCATCTTCGCCCGGCATTGGATGATGGTGCCATACACGGTGAAATGCACCGCTATGTTGCGTTCCCCACGCTCGTCCCACCCGCCGTTGATCTTGTGGAGCTTCATCTCATCGGCCTTCATGAAGGGATTGGCCATCGGCGAAATGACCTGTTTGCCTTCTTTGTCGGCCACGGTCAAGGTTTTGCGCATGTCGTATGGCGTGCCTTCATAATAGTCGCGGAAGAGGCTCATCATCTTTTCAACAGTCACGAGGGTGTCGGGTTTGACGGAGAAGGGGTAGTTTTCAGAGTTGGGGTCCAAGTGCAGGGAGGGGGCGAGCAGGTCGAAGACACGCCATTCGCGGCGACGGCAGGCTATCATGGTGCGGGTGGCTGGTGCGTAGGCGTAGGCGAACTGGAAGGTGGACTTGCCGTCCCACCAGCCCATCTCCTTGGCCAAGCTGTACACGTTGTCGGAGGCCATGAAGTAGTCTTTGTTTTTGAGGTCTATCTCCCGGATGGTGGAGGCGTTGGCGTTGACGGCCACATGGTCGTCGGGCACGCGCTGCGCGGCCCAGACGGCACCCACCTTGTCCTTGCCGGGACCGAGGATCTCGAGGTGCCAGACTTCGTTCTTGTCCGCGATGGTGAGGCATTCGCCGGCATCGATCCAGCCGTGTTGTTTGAGCAGTTCACCGGCGGTGCGGATGGCGTCGCGTGCGGTGGCGCAGCGCTGCAACAACAGCATACAGAGGCGTTGGCAGTCGATGAGTCCCTTGTCGGACTTGAGTTCTGCGCGTCCCCCGAAGGTCGATTCGCCGATAGCTAACTGTTTCTCGTTCACGCAGGGATAGGCTGTGTTGAAGAACTGATATGTGTGCGGGGCTTGGTCAATCTCGCCCACAGGCACGTCTTCGTAGCGGGCCATCTTGCCCGGTTCGTTCTTGGCCCAGACCCTTTTGTACAAGGTCTGCTTGGTGCCTTGTGGATGGTCTTTGGCGGGTTCCACCATGATGTTGGTGCGCGACCGGTGGCTGTCGTCGGTGTGCGAGGTCATCACGGAGCCGTCAGCCGAGGCGCGTTTGCCGATAGTGATGGAGGTGCACTCCATATTGCCTGTGACGGGGTCGACTTCAAATTGGGCGTGGGCCGTGCCTATCAGGAGCAGGGCGGACGCTAAGAGGAGGATGGCTTTTCTCATATTGGTGATTATTTTTTTCGGATGGGGTCGCAGGTGAGGCCGATGCCTAATTTCTTGAAGATCTTGTGGTCCACTTCGCTGAGCATGACGGTGGAGTGTGCCTGGCAGTCTTTGAGCTGTGGCAGGCATTCGAGTGCGCGGCGGCAGTTGTCGTCATGCAGGCTGAGCATGGAGAGGGCCACGAGCACCTCGTCGGTGTGGAGGCGCGGGTTGTGGCCGTGCAGCAGGGAGACTTTTGTCTTCTGGATGGGCTCGATCATCTCCTGCGGGATGAGTTTGATGTCATGGTCGATGCCGGCGAGATGCTTGGTGGCGTTGAGCAGCAGGGCGGCGCTCGGGCCTAACAGCGGACTGGTCTTGGCGGTGATGAGTGTGCCGTCGGCCAACTCGATGGCGGCGGTGGCGACGCCATCCCGTTCCTTGCGCTCGCGCGCGGCTACAGTGGCTTGGCGGTCCTCCGGCTTGATCTTCGCCTGTTTCATCAGCAACGAAATCTTGTTGACCTCGTTTTCGGAGGCCTTGCCGTTGGCCAGGTTGCACAGCGCCGTGAAATAGCGGCGGATGATCTCGGCGTAGGAGGCCTTGCAGCAAACCTCGTCGTCGGAGATGCAGAACCCCGCCATGTTGACGCCCATGTCGGTGGGCGACTTGTAGGGGTTTTCGCCATAGATGCCCTCGAAAATGGCGTTCAACACGGGGAAAATCTCAATGTCGCGGTTGTAGTTGACCGCAGTCTTGTTATATGCCTCCAAATGGAACGGGTCGATCATGTTGACATCGTTGAGGTCGGCGGTGGCGGCTTCGTAGGCCACGTTGACAGGATGCTTGAGGGGGATGCTCCAGATGGGGAAGGTTTCGAACTTGGCATATCCGGCTTTAAGCCCGCGGCGGTTCTCCTGGTAGAGCTGGCTGAGACAGACGGCCATCTTGCCGCTGCCCGGTCCCGGTGCGGTGACCACCACCAACGGTCGCGTGGTCTCCACGTAGTCGTTCTTGCCAAAACCCTCTTCGGAGTCGATGAGGTCGACGTTGGTGGGGTAGCCTTCAATGGTGTAGTGGTAGTAGACACGGATGCCCATGCGCTCAAGACGCTCGCGGTAGGCCGCCGCGCTCGCCTGGCCGTTGCAATGCGTGATGACCACCGAGCTGACGTAAAGTCCGCGGCTCTGGAAGACCTCGCGCAGACGCAACACGTCCTCGTCGTAGGTGATGCCGATGTCGCCGCGCACCTTGTTCTTCTCGATGTCGATGGCACTGATGACGATGATGATCTCCGCATCGTCCTTCAACTGCATCAACATGCGTAACTTGCTGTCGGGCTGGAAACCCGGCAACACACGACTGGCATGGAAATCATCGAAGAGCTTGCCCCCGAACTCAAGGTAAAGCTTGTCTCCAAATTTTGAGATACGTTCCTTAATATGCTCCGATTGGATTCTTAAGTACTTGTCGTTGTCGAAACCGTTTTTCATAATTTTGGCATTAGAAATACGGGGTGCAAAGATACAAAAAAAGTGTATTTTTGCCGCCGGAAAATCGTGGACAGATTTGTAATGATTGCAACCACTTGAAAAAATGCTAAAACCATTCCAAACGAGCCCGTGTTTTCCTGTGTAATTTATTTATTATCAAAAATTTAAAACGTTAGACATGAGCTATCTATTCACATCTGAATCAGTATCTGAAGGACACCCGGACAAACTGAGTGATCAAATTTCAGACGCTTTGCTGGACGCTTTTTTGACAGACGATCCAGAGTCCAAAGTGGCTTGCGAAACTTTGGTGACCACCGGACTGGTGGTCTGCGCGGGCGAGGTCAAGACCAAGACCTACGTTTCCGTGGATGAAATCGTAAGAAAAGTAATCAAGGAGGTGGGCTACACCAAGAGCGAGTATCAGTTCGACAGCCAGTCGTGCGGTATCGTGTCCACCATCCATGGCCAATCCAGCGACATCAACCAGGGTGTGGTGCGTGAAGCCAAAGAGGCCCAAGGAGCCGGCGACCAAGGCATGATGTTCGGCTATGCCTGCGACGAGATGGACAACTACATGCCCCTCACCATCGAGTTGGCACACATGCTGGTGCAAGAACTCGCCGCCATCCGCAAGGAGGGCAAGGTGATGACCTATTTGCGTCCTGACTCCAAGTCGCAGGTGACCGTCCGCTACTCCGACGACAACGTTCCGGAAGGAATCGACACCATCGTGCTCTCCACCCAGCACGACGAGGATGCCAGTCAAGAGGACATCAAGCGTGATGTGCGTGACATCCTCATCCCGCGCGTCATCAAGAACTGTCCGGAGACGGTGCAGCGTCTGTTCGACCATTTCGACTATGACAAGAATCTGTTGGTCAACCCTACGGGCAAGTTCGTCATTGGCGGTCCGCACGGCGACACCGGCCTCACAGGGCGCAAGATCATCGTCGACACCTACGGTGGCCATGGTGCCCATGGTGGCGGAGCCTTCTCCGGCAAGGATCCCTCCAAGGTGGACCGCTCCGCAGCCTACGCCGCCCGGCATATCGCCAAGAATATGGTTGCCGCCGGCCTCTGCAGCAAAGCGTTGGTGCAAGTGGCATACGCCATCGGCGAAGCAAAACCGGTGGGTCTCTATGTCAATACATACGGCACGGCGACCGTCAAGATGCACGACGGAGCCATCGCCGAAGCCATCAAGGGTATTTTCGACATGACCCCCTACGGCATCATCGAGCGGTTCCAACTCAAGAACCCTATTTACAAACCCACAGCCTCATACGGACACTTTGGCCGCGACTCTTACGAAAAAACCTTGGAGAACGGACGTACCGTTACGTTCTTCCCGTGGGAAAAACTGGATTACGTGGGTAAAATCAAGGAGGCTTTTAATCTATAATGTACGAGTAGCATGAAAGAAGCACACGTTTTCCCTGGCCAGGGCGCTCAGTTTTCGGGCATGGGGAAGGATTTGTACGAACAGTTTCCGCTTGCGCAACAGTTGTTTGCGCAGGCGGATGCGGTTTTGGGATTTCCGTTGTCGGAAATCATGTTCACCGGCAGCGACGAGGAGTTGAAGCAAACCAAGGTCACCCAGCCGGCGGTGTTCCTCCACGCGTATGTCGCCCACCGGTGCCTCGCCGACAGGGAACCCGACATGGTGGCGGGTCACTCGTTGGGCGAGTTGACGGCCTTGGTGGTCAATGGGTGCCTCTCGTTCGAGGATGGACTCGTCTTGGTGTCGCACCGTGCCCATGCCATGCAGCGGGCCTGCGAGGCGCAAGCGTCCGGCATGGTGGCCGTCTTGAAATTCGACAACCAGGTGACCGAGCAGGTGTGCGCCGAAATAACGGATGAGGTTGTGGTGCCCGCCAACTACAACAGTCCCCAGCAATTAGTGATTTCCGGCAGTTTGCGCGGATTGGAGTTGGCCCAGGAGCGCCTGCGCGAGGCCGGCGCCCGCCGGCTGTTGCCCCTCAACGTGGGCGGAGCCTTCCACTCCCCGCTCATGCAGCCAGCCCAAGAAGAGTTGGCGGAGGCCATCGAACAGTGCTGTTTCCGCCAGCCTTCCTGCCCCATCTACCAGAATGCCACGGCACAACCATCCTCCGATCCCGACACCATCAAGCGCAACCTGTTGGTGCAACTCACCAGCCCCGTGCGCTGGGCACAGTCCGTGCAGCAAATGATCGCTGACGGCGCCACCCGCTTTGTCGAATTTGGCCCGGGCAACGCTCTGCAAGGACTTGTCAAACGCATCGACCCCAACGTGGAAATCGAAGGAAAATAAAACTGATTTTTACCCCGAAAAAAATTTTTTTTTCAAACACTCTTATTATCAATAAGAAAAAATATCAACCACTTTTTGTTGATAATAATTGCCGCCGAACAAAAAAAGTAAGGCGGCAATTTTATATTTTAGCAACCTTGAAGAAAAAGCCGCAAGGAAGACGTAACCCTTTTTAACACAAAGCAATCGTGTTTTACATGACGTTTGGTTTTGCGTAAAAAGGTCTTTTTCGGGCAGACTTGGGTGAAACAATGATGTGCAATACCATTAACTAACGTGTCTATGAATAATGAGTTATCCCTTTTCGACAATTCTGAAGATGAAAAATCTCCGGTAATGCAAGATGTTCGAACGACTATGGAGAATGAAACCCACCTCTTGCAGTCTCGAGTGCAAGCCATGCAGGACTTGTCCGACAAGCTCGAGGAAGAGGTGCAGGACCCGGTGGAAGAAAAAGTCGAGGCAGAAAAACAATCTCAAGACACGAAGGTTTTCGAACCCACGTTCTACACAAAGGAGGAGATCTTCCCGGAGGTGGTCAAGTACTTCGGGGGCGACGAGTTGGCGGCGGGTGTCTGGATTGACAAGTACGCGTTGAAGAACCGTAATGGCAAGTTGATGGAGCGCACGCCGGAGGACATGCACAGGCGTATGGCCCGCGAGTTCGCCCGCATCGAGAAGCGCTACGTGCACCCCATGGACGAGGAGCTCATCTTCCACCTGTTCGACCATTTTAAATACATCATTCCCCAAGGCAGCCCCATGGCCGGCATCGGCAATACCGACCAGGTGGTCTCGCTGTCCAACTGCTTCGTCATTGGCAACGAAGGCGGTGCCGACTCTTACGGCGGCATCATGAAACTTGATGAAGAGCAGGTGCAGTTGATGAAACGTCGTGGCGGCGTGGGACATGACTTGTCCGACATCCGCCCCTCCGGCAGCCATGTGCAGAACTGCGCCCTCACCTCCACCGGCGTCGTGCCCTTCATGGAGCGCTACTCAAACTCCACCCGCGAGGTGGCCCAGGACGGCCGCCGTGGCGCCCTCATGCTCACCATCTCCATCAAACACCCTGACTCTGAGAAGTTCATCGATGCCAAGATGACGGAAAACAAGGTCACCGGCGCCAACGTCTCCGTCAAGATTGACGACGACTTCATGAAAAGCGTCCAGAACAACACCCCTTATAACCAGCAATATCCCATCGTCTCCGACAACCCGCAGTACCGTCAGGAAATCGACGCCCAGAAGCTGTGGAAGAAAATCATCCACAACGCCTGGAAATCCGCAGAGCCTGGCGTGTTGTTCTGGGACACCATCCGACGCGAGTCGGTGCCCGACTGCTACGCCGACGAGGGATTCACCACTGTTTCAACCAACCCGTGCGGTGAGATTCCGCTCTGTCCCTACGACAGCTGCCGTCTCATCGCCATTAACCTGTACAGCTATGTCGAAAATCCATTCACGGACAAGGCGTACTTCAACATGCCCCTCTTCCGGGAACATGTGCAGTACGCCCAACGCCTGATGGACGACATCATCGACCTCGAATTGGAGAAGATCGACCAAATCCTCGCCAAGATCGAGAGCGACCCCGAGAGCGACAGCGTGAAGCGCGTGGAGCGCGAGCTGTGGCTCAAAATCCGCCGGCAGTCCACCAAGGGCCGCCGCACAGGCTTGGGCATCACCGCCGAAGGCGACATGCTCGCCGCCCTCAACATCCGCTACGGCTCCGATGAAGGGAATGCCTTTTCCACCGAAGTGCACAAGCAACTCGCCCTCGCTGCCTACCGCTCCTCCGTGACCATGGCCCGCGAGCGCGGCGCTTTCCCCATCTACAGCTGCATCAAGGAGGGCCGCAACCCCTTCGTGCAACGCCTCCGCCAAGCCGACCCCAAACTCTATGAAGACATGATCCGCTACGGACGACGCAACATCGCCCTCCTCACCATCGCCCCCACCGGCTCCGTCAGCATCTGCACCCAAACCACCTCCGGCCTCGAACCCGCCTTCAATGTGGTCTATAAACGCAGACGCAAGGTCAACCCCAATGACATGAACGTCAAGAAAAATGTCATCAAGGATGTCGTGGGCGACACCTTCGAAGAGTACCTCGTCTTCCACCAAAAGTTTGTCACCTGGGCCGAAGCCAACGGCTACACCTATGAACAGATGACCACGATGTCGGAGAAGGAAATCCAGCAGCTGGTGGAGAAGTCCCCATACTACAAGTCCACCGCCGCCGACACCGACTATCTCAAGAAAGTCGAGCTGCAAGGCTCCGTGCAGAAATGGGTCGACCACTCCATCTCCGTCACTGTCAACCTGCCCTCCGACGTCTCCGAACAGGTAGTCGCAGATCTCTATATGAAGGCTTGGCAGGTGGGCTGCAAGGGCATGACCGTCTATCGCGAAGGCTCGCGCAACGGCGTGCTTGAATCCCTCAACAGCGACAAGAAAAAGACGGAGAAAGAACAGACTCCCACCCCCAAGAATTTCAAACGCCCCAAGGAACTGCAGGCCGATGTCATCCATTTCAAGAACAACAGCGAGGACTGGGTGGCCTACATCGGGCTCTATAACGGCAAGCCCTACGAAATCTTCACGGGCAAGACCGGTGACGAGAGTTTTCTGTTGCCCAAGTGGGTTGAGCACGGCATCATCATCAAGAACCGCCATGAGGACGGGACCAAATCCTACGATTTCAAATACTACGACAAGGCTGGCTACGAGGTCCGCCTCTGCGGTCTCGACCGCTGCTTCGACCAGGAGTTCTGGAACTATGCCAAGTTGACGTCCGCGCTCCTGCGCAACGACATTCCTGTCCAGCAGATTGTCAACATCATCTCCAGCCTCAATTTCCGTCAGGACAGCATCAACTCCTGGCGTAACGGCGTGAGCCGCGCCCTCAAGAAATTCATTCAGGATGGCACCAAGATGAAAAACCAGGAGTGCCCCAACTGCCACGAAACCGGCACCATGGAGTTTAAGGAGGGTTGTTTGGTGTGTACCAAGTGCGGCTACTCCAAATGCGGCAACTAACCATCATTTTTCATGGAAGAACAGAGCAGCAACATAGTCAACGTATTCATACCTTGCCAGATGGACATGTTCCAGCCGAACACCGCGTACAGCGTGATGACCGTGCTGGAGCGGCTCGGGCTGCGTTGCCAATATTTTGACACTCCCACTTGCTGCGGTCGCCGCTTCCATTGGGAGGGCGAGATGGATTGTGCCAAGGCGCTCGGCATCGAAATGCTCGACACCTTCGGGCAAAACAGACTCCCGTTCATCGTGCCCGACAGCGCCTGCGCCGGCTATATGAAACGGTATTACCGGCAGCTGCTCGAAAACTCCTTCTCCCCGCCGGAACTGCGTTCCTTCACCCAGCAAGTGTATGAGATGTGCGACTACATCGTGAACGTCAAACATATCGAAAGCCTCGGGAATACTTTTTCCCACAGAGTGTTCTATTTCCAGTCGTGCTCTGCCCGCAATCTCTATCCCCAAAACGACGCGGCTGAAATTCTGTTGCGCAACACGATGGGACTCGACCTGCTCCTCGACCCCGACCTTCACGGCTGTTGCGGCGCCAACGGACGCTTTGCCCTCGCTAACCCTGCCGTTGCCGAAACAATGACCGGCGAAATCGTGCAACGCATCTATAGCAAAGGAGCCGAGTATGTCACCTCCACAGACATCCACTGTCTTCAAATGATCGACGCATACAAGGAGGCCCACCAAATCGGCATAGAAGTCATCCATATAGCCGACATTCTTAAGGGTACTTGAAAGGATCCACACCTGAAGCCTTGAACCCCGCCAGAGATCTCGATCGGGAGCTCTGAGGGATGGTGTGTCCTGATATCAACAATTTTTCCTTGTCGCTGTTAATTAAATGTGCATATCTTTTTGAAAAAAAAAGCCATGCGTGTTGTATAATTTTATTAGTTTTGCACACACATAATTGTATAACTAGAAAAATAATTTATTGAAATAAAATCTACTATAATGAAAAATTTATTTATTACACTGTTTTTCAGTGTTTTGGCAACAGCAATGTTTGCCCAAAGCGCCATTGTTCCAGTGGGCGGTACTGCCTCTGGAAGTGGTGGATCTGCCACCTATACGGTGGGCCAAATCGCAGTGCAGCGTGCCAGTAACGGCTCCTACTTCATCATCGAGGGTGTGCAACAGCCCTACGAGATACAGGTTGTGGGCATTAACGAATATCCGGGCATCGCACTTCAGGCCATCGTTTATCCTAACCCTACCCAGCATTTCGTGCAGCTGCGCATCACCAACTACGAAATACCGGCAGAGGGACTCACCGCACAACTCTTTGACGCCAACGGCAAATTCCTGCACGAGTACAGGATTACCGACATGGAGACAAAGATGGATCTCGAGATTTACCCTACCGCAACCTACCAGTTGCGTGTCATGAACGGCAGCACTCTGCTCAAGACTTTCAAGGTGATCAAGCACAATTTTTAATATATACAATAATTAATAGCTTGGTCTGACGTCGTGCGATATAAAAATCAGCATGGCACTTTATTTTTGAAAAATCATTATTAATTAAAAATAACAGTTATGAAAAAGCTCTTTACTCTTTTGTTTGCTTTGATTCTGTCGGTCACTGCCTTGTTTGCGCAGGCACCGCAGAAGATGAGCTATCAGGCAGTGGTCCGCAACAGCCAAAACCAGTTGGTGGCGGAACAAAATGTCTCGGTCAGAATCTCCATCTTGCAAGGCAGTGCCACGGGTGCAGCCGTGTATACGGAGACTCATCAGGCCACGACCAACGTGAACGGCTTGCTCACCGTTGAGGTGGGCGGCGGCACGTCCAGTAACAACTTCGCCCAGATCGCCTGGGGCAACGGTCCCTTCTTCTTGAAGTCGGAGATTGACCCGACAGGCGGTGTAAACTACAGCATCGAGAGCGTGCAGCAGCTGCTGAGCGTTCCGTATGCTTTGTATGCAAGCAATGCGGGCAATGTGCCGGCCTTCGCCATCACGCCGACTGACAGCGGCTACGTTATGGTGATGACCATGCCCAACGGCAACACGCAGTCCTATTTCCTGCGCCACGGCCAGCAAGGTCCCGCTGGTCCTGCCGGTCCTGCCGGTTCCACAGGTCCGCAAGGCCCTCCGGGGCAGCAAGGTCCTGCCGGTGCGGATGGTACGAACGGTACGAACGGTCAGGACGGTGTGTCGCCCACGGTGACCACCACCACCAACGCCACGGGCACGATAGTGACAATCACTGATGCCACCGGCGCCCACACATTCAATGTCCAGAACGGTGTGAACGGCATCGATGGTCGCGGCATCCTGACTATCACTGGTCCGGTGTCCAGCGGCCTGAACGACACCTATACGATCAATTTCACCGACGGCAGCCAATCCAGTTTTGTGGTGCACAATGGTGCAGACGGTGCTGCCGGCGCTCCTGGTGCTCCCGGTAACGACGGTGCTGCCGGCGCCCCCGGACGCGGCATCGTCAACATCATCGGACCTGTCACCACAGGCCTCACAGACCAATACACCATCATGTATAGCGACAACACGGTTTCGACCTTCAACGTGCAAAACGGTGCTCCTGGTAACGACGGTGCCCCCGGCCAGCCCGGCGTGTCGCCCACAGTAACCACCACCACCAACGCCACGGGTACTGTGGTGACTATCGTGGATGCCAACGGTCCCCATACGTTCACCATCCCGAACGGCACACAGGGTCCCGCCGGTAACGACGGCGCCCCCGGCCAGCCCGGTGTGTCGCCCACGGTGACCGCCACTGCCACCCCCACAGGTACGGATGTGACCATCACCGATGTGAACGGCCCCCACACTTTCACCATCCTGAACGGCACACAGGGTCCCGCCGGTACCAACGGTACTAACGGCCAAGATGGTGTATCGCCTACGGTGACCACCGCCACCACCGCCATAGGTACGGATGTGACCATCACCGATGCCAACGGTCCCCATACTTTCACTATCCTGAACGGTGCGCAAGGCCCTGCCGGTACCAACGGTACTAACGGCCAAGACGGCCAGCCCGGTGTATCGCCCACGGTGACCGCCACCGCCACCGCCACGGGTACGGATGTGACCATCACTGACGTGAACGGCCCCCATACTTTCACCATCCTGAACGGTGCGCAAGGCCCTGCCGGCACCAACGGTACCAATGGTACCAACGGCAACGACGGATTCTCTCCTGTGGTAACCACCGTCAGTGCTGGCGACAGCACCACGGTGACCATCACCGACGCCACAGGTCCTCACACTTTTGTGTTGCATAACGGCGCTGAGGGTGCGCAAGGCCCTATCGGCCCTGCCGGTTCCAGTGGCTCGAATGGTAATGACGGTCGTGGCATCGCCTCTATCACGGGTCCGGAAAGTAATGCCAATGTGGACACCTACACCATCCACTACACGGACAATACCACCAGCACCTTCACGGTGACCAACGGCTTGGACGGCACCGCTGCCGCCGCTGGTGTCGGCATCCAGAGCATTGCCAAGACCGGCACCAACGGCTTGGAAGACACCTACACCATCACTTATACCAACGGCACCACCACCAACTTCGTGGTGACCAACGGTGCTCCTGGTACCAATGGTACTAACGGTACGGATGGTCGCGGCATCCAAAGCATCACTGGTCCCGTGAGCAGTGGTCTGAACGATACCTATACAATCACCTATACGGATGGCACCACCTCCACTTTCGTGGTGACCAACGGTGCAGCTGGTACCAATGGCACCAACGGCACCAATGGCACGGATGGTCGCGGTATCCAAAGCATCACCGGTCCCGTGAGCAGCGGTTTGAACGATACCTATACGATTAATTATACGGATGGTACCACCTCCACTTTCACGGTGACGAACGGCGCCGCCGGCCCTATTGGTCCTACCGGTCTCACAGGTGCTGCCGGTAACGGCATACAGTCCATCGCCAAGACGAATACCGTCGGTTTAGTGGACACCTACACCATCACCTATACGGATGGCACCACCTCCACCTATGAAGTGACCAACGGTGCCCCTGGTGCGGACGGTGTCTCCCCGACGGTGACGGCTACCGCCGCCGGCTCCAACATCCTTATTACGGTTGTGGATGGCTCGGGCTCACACACGTATACAATCCCCACCACCAGCGGTGAAGTGACCCAGTTGCCCGCCGACTGGAACGCCACGAGCGGTGTGACCCAGATTCTCAACAAGCCGACCAACGTGAGTGCTTTCAACAACGACGCCGGCTATATCACCCTCAGTGAAGTGCCCGTCCAGCAGAATGCGGATTGGAACGCCACGAGCGGCGTGGCCCAGATCCTCAACAAGCCGAACTTGGCTCCCGTGGCCACAAGCGGTCAATACAGCGACCTGACCGGCACGCCGACGATTCCCGACGAACAGGTGCAGGCCAACTGGACAGAAACCAACACCTCTTCCAAGGCTTATATCCAGAACAAACCGAACCTCGCTCCTGTGGCCACCAGCGGTGACTGGAGCGACTTGACCGGCACGCCGACCCTCGCTCCCGTGGCCACAAGCGGCCAATACAGCGACCTGACCGGCACGCCGACCCTCCCGACGGTGAACGACGCCACCATCACCATTCAGAAGAATGGCGCTGATGTGGAGAGCTTCACGGCCAACCAGGCCACCAACAAGACGGTGAACATCACTGTCCCGACTACCGTGGCCGAGATGACCGATGCCGCCCAATATGCGAAGACGACAGATATTCCGACGGTAAACGACGCCACCATCACCATTCAGAAGAATGGCACTAATGTGGAGAGCTTCACGGCTAACCAGGCCACCAACAAGACGGTGAACATCACTGTTCCGACCACCGTGGCTGAGATGACCGATGCCGCCCAGTATGCGAAGACGACCGACATCCCGACAGTGAACGACGCTACGTTGACCATCAAGCAGAACGGCACGGAAATAGGCACCTTCACGGCCAACCAGGCCACCAACCAGGAAATCAACATCACCCCCGAATACCAGATTCTGAGCATCAGCAACGACACCATCTTCCTGACCAACGGCGGTTTTGTGAAGGTGAATGTGAACTGGGACAATGTTTCTGACAAGCCCGCTTTCAGTACGATGGCTTTCTCCAACGACTACAACGACCTCACCAACAAACCGGAAAACTTGAGTGATTTCAACAATGACCGGGGCTTTATAACCGCTGCGGACGTTCCTGCCCAACAACAGGCCGATTGGAACGAAACAGACTCCACGGCTGTCTCCTTCATCCAGAACAAGCCGACTATTCCGACGATACCGACCGACGTGAGCGCTTTCAACAATGACCAGGGCTATATCACGGCTCTCGACGTTCCCGAACAGGTACAGTCCGATTGGGAAGAGACAGATGCCACTTCCAAGGCTTACATCAAGAGAAAACCTGATATGAGCCAATATCTCACCACCGCCGACATGAGCAACTATGTGACCAAGACCGATGACGAGACCATTGGTGGCGACAAGACCTTTACCGGCAACACTACGGTTACCGCCACCGGTAGCATAGAGGTCCCCTCCGTGCTCGACAACGTGGGCACCGACGGCGCCCTCAACCTCTCCACCACCACCGGTACTGGCGACTGCGAGCAGGCGGTGAACTTCTGCGACTTGCAAAACGTTTATAACAATATCCTCGCCAAGTTCCAGGATTTGAACGACCAGATTGACGACCTTCTCGACAGCATCAAGGATCTCAACAAGGAATTGAACACCCCGAAGGATGGTGAGGCTTGTCCTACCACCCCGACGGTTTCTGACTATAATGGCCATACCTACAATACTGTCAAGATTGGTAACCAATGCTGGATGAAAGAAAGTTTGAGAAGCACAGCATACGCGGACGGCACAACGATTCCTATGTATAGTGGATCAACCTATAAGGAGGATAAATCTTATGCGGGATATTATCCTAATAACAGCATCAATGTTGGAAACCAATACGGATATCTGTACAACTGGTTTGCGGTGATGAGAGGTGGTACAAACCCGACCTCCAGCAACAACAAGCCGAGCGGTGTACAGGGTATTTGTCCTAACGGATGGCACGTGCCCAGTTATGCTGAATGGAGCGAATTGGAGACTTACGTTAATACCAAATATGGCAATTATTCTCATGAATTAGCTGCAAACAATAATTTGTGGACTGTTGGCGGTAATTCTCCAGACAACACTTGGAACAAACTTGGTTTTTCAGGTATTCCATTAGGTGAGATTAATGGAACAGGAACAGCTGGAGTTCTTGAATACGGAGAATATGCCGCATTTTGGTCAAGTACTCTGTATGGTTCTGATGAACCTTATTGTCCTTATATAGCTTCAGCATTATATGCAGACTATACCTCATACGACTACTATTATGGTCAGCAGGTGCGTTGTGTGCGTGATGAAGACGCTTCTACTGCCTCTGAGTTGCCGAAGGTGAACGCTCCCAAGGTGGAGACCATCGACAGCACCAAGAATGTCACCCAAAACAGCGCCTGGATCTTGGGCGGCAAAATCACTGATGATGGAGACATGCCCATTATCCGCTGCGGTGTAATTGTGGGCACTTCCAGCAGTGTAACCTGGAGTACCAAGGTGAAAGAATCCGGAACAAGCCCCTATTCTCTCACCTTGCCCTATACTATGCCGGGATATACCATAACGGGTCTCACCACCAACACCCAGTACTACTATCGTGCTTACGCCATCAATGCTGTTGACACGGCCTACGGTGTGGCCAAGGCCTTCCACACGGTGGAAGACGGTCAGCCCTGCCCGGGCTTGGCCACCATCACCGACATCAACGGCAACACCTACAACACTGTGATGATCGGTTCCCAGTGTTGGCTCAAGGAGAACCTCAAAGTGACCAAGGCTGCCGACAACACGCCCATCACCTACAGCACTCCTGGTGCCAATGCATCCTATACGGGAAAATCCTACACTTGGGAGGTGGCAATGTACGGAGCTTCTGCCTCTTCCGCCAATCCGAGCGGTGTGAGAGGTATCTGCCCGGTGGGTTGGCATATCCCGAGCAATGCGGAATGGAATGAGTTGATTACCTACGCCGGCACGGGTTCCGCCAAGAAATTGGCCGCAACCTCCGGATGGAATACATCTTCCACCACCAACACACCTGGTAATAGCCAAGGTACCAACAACGGATCAGGCTTGAATTTCTTGGTCTATCCTAATTATAACACAAGTTGGGCTTATATAGTTAGTACGAATACAGGTTATAGCAGATTGCAGATAGGCTATTCCTCAACAGAAGCTTCCGTTAGCACAGGAATGGCCTCTTCAAACTACGGTGTCCGCTGCTTGAAGGATGCCGGTACCACGGCCTCTTCGCCGACGCTGCCTACGGTGGAAATCACCAATCAGAGCGCATCCACCAGTCCTGCGTATCAAAAAAATATTACGGCAAGGGTTACCAATACAGGTGGAGCCTCTATTTCATACCGCCGTATTTATTACTCCAAGACTCCTCATCCCTCCCCAAGCAATCATATTGCTTATGGTTCATTTGCGGATAATAATGCCGGAAACTTCATCTCAACCACCAATTTGGAAGCAAATACCACTTATTATTTCCGTGCGGCGGCTCAAAACAGCGTGGGTTGGTCTTACAGTGACGAGTACAGTTTCACCACTCCGGCGGATGGTGGCGGTTTGAAGTGCCCTGGCACCCCCACGGTTTCCGACCAGAACGGCAACAGCTATAACACCGTGCAAATTGGCACGCAGTGCTGGACGGCCCAAAACCTGCGCAGCACCAGTTATCCGGGCGGCGGCACCATTTCCAAATACAGCCCCACAACATACAACACCTCCACGGGCTATCTTTACACCTTTGCAGCCTCTACCCGCAATATGACTTCCACGGCTGGTGTGCAGGGAATCTGTCCTACCGGTTGGCATTTGCCTTCTTCGGCAGAGTATACAACCATGAAGAACTATGTCTCCGGCCAGACCAGTTATCAGTGTGGTGGCAGCAGCACCAGCATAGCCAAGGCTTTGGCTAGCACTTCCGCCAATGCAACCTATGGTTGGGCTGATAATTCCACGAATTGTGCTCCAGGAAACACCCCGTCCACGAACAATGCCACTGGATTCAACGCATATCCGGCAGGCTATTATTCGGGAAGTGCCCAGGAGCAAACAGTATCTACTATTTTCAGAACATCTGATGACAATCGCTGTGTTTTAAGAAATGATAATAGCGAGTTCCAAATTTTCAGCGGTGCCTTCGCCACTTCCGGTTATTCTGTCCGTTGCGTGAAGGGTGCCACCCCGCCGTCTGTGGCCACGGGAACACACTCTGATGTCGCTTTCTCTACCGCCACCATCACCGGCACGCTGTACACCGACGGTGTCAGCAGCACCTTCAGCGCCTCCAATGTGACGGAAATGGGTATCTGCTATGCCAAGGCCTCTGAAACGAGCACCCCGACCATTTCCAACAGCACGAAGACTGTGACCGTTTCTTCCACAGGATCGTTCACTGCCTCCCTCACAGGTCTCGCCCAGAACACCACCTACTACTACCGTGCATACGCCAAGAACGCCAACGGCACCCAGTATGGTGAGGTGAAGAGCTTCTCTACCATGAAGGGCGCCCGTGTGAACACGTATGACCCCTATAACATGGCCACCACTTCTTGCAAATTCAAAGCATACTGCTATAAGAATGGTGCGGACTCTATCACCAACTACGGTTTCTACCTCTACAAAAAGAATGGAAGTTCTTGGGATTTGGTCGGAAATTTCACCAGAACGACCCTTGGAACTACAACCAAAAATGGTGTTTCTGCCAACCTTACAGAAAAGCCTTCCAGCGGCACTTACTCTGGTGCATGGTATTACTATACGCTTTCCGGTTTGGAATCCGGCGCAACGTATAAGATCAAAGCCGAAGTTAGGTATATGCTCAACGGTCAAGGCTATTGGACAACCTATTGCCAGAATGCCGACACGACCATTGAGAAGATATTCACCACCTATGCCAACGCGACGGTGTCCACCGGCACTCCCACGTGGAATGGCACGAACACAAGCGATGGAGCCAGTTACCTGTTTACGGGCACTGTGACCAACACGCCCAATCCCGCAGTTACGGAAAGGGGTTTTGTGATGAGCGAATCTGCCAATCCGACCATAACCAGTTATTTTGACAAAAAGTCCATCACCAATGCGAGCGATGCGTTTTCTTGGAGTAGAGGAGGTTTGCGCACTCCGAACAAGACGTGGCATATCCGTGCCTACGTGATACAAGATGGCGTTGCAAGATACGGGAACGATGTCACCTTCACCACACCTAACACCCCGACCATGACGTGGTCCTCCAACAGTGCTTATCAATATGAGTCCCCGTATTATTACAGTGCCAATGTCACCAAGAATACCATCAAACTCCATACGAACTGTAGTAACTATGGCGCTTCTTATTTGAGTGGTTTGGTAAGAAGAGGTGTGATTTACACCACCAATGCCACGTTGGCGGCCAAATCATCTCCTGATACCATTAGAAAGTATATCACTACTAATACCAGCCAAGCCGCAACGAAGTGGGTCAAGGTGACCGCATCTTCCGCTTCCGACCAGGATTTCACCATCACCGGCTTGAGCCCTAACACCACGTACTACATCCGCCAATTCGGCACCAATGTTAGTAATGTCTATGATGGTTACAGTAGTTCATACAAGACTATCACGACCCAGATTAACTGTGCCTCCGGTTCCTCCAGTGACGCAGCCAGAACACTCAAAGACCAGAGCGGCTATACATACGAAACGGTCAAGATTGGCAGCTATTGTTGGATGAAGAGCAACATGAAGGCGGTCCGTTACGACAATGCCAGTTCAATGGGTTCTGGCACTACCATTACAACGAAAACATCAGGCGGTTCATCCAATATGTCAACCTCCTCACCGTACAAGTATTATCCTTCACATAATAGCAGTTATGTTGCTGGTTCTTATAATTACGGATACATGTACAACTGGACTGCCGCTTCCGGTAACGGTACGACGAACTATCCTGTCGGATCCAACATGACCACCTCGCAAGGCAAGACCCAAGGTGTATGCCCGCGTGGCTGGCACCTCCCCACTCAGACAGAATTAAATAATTTGAAGGGTTTTGGACAGGATATTCTTACCGGCACCTTCAATGCCCAATATGCCGGACGAATTGATGGAGACAACGGAGCCGCATCTGGTTTAGGTTCGTATGTGTATTACTGGAGTTCCACAACCAGCGGTACCACCCATGCGTATCATTTGTATGTCGGTTCATTATCACCCAGTGTGGGATACTTCTCTGCCGATTACGACAAAGCCTTTGGTTGTGCCGTGCGTTGCGTGCAGGATGTCACCTACTAATAGGAATACTGATTCAATACGATAGCAAAACGGCTTCCCCAGAAGGGGAGGCCGTTTTTTTTTGGGGGGGTCCGCCAGAGGTTAGCGAGTGGGTGTTTGTTTGGGGTTCCGCTGGCGGAGCTGGCGGAATGGTGGGTGCGCGGAACCTCCTGAATTTTTTGCTAAATCACAATGTTTGGTTAACAATCAATAATTAAAATTGTTTTGGAGGAATCCCATAATATTTTGATTGTAAGTATAAAATAAAACAGAATTATCCCCTTGAATCTTGTTAATATCCTGTCTGCGTATTTCTGCGAGTTCGGCGGACATATAATTGTCCCGCAGACCACGCAGATTAACGCAGATTATCACACCATTTTTTGCAAGACTTAAAGGGATAATTCCGAAATAAAACAGACAAACAGAGGGCACTTCCCTATGGAAATGCCCTCTGCTTGTATATTCGGGTGAAAGATAGAACGTTTACACTTTCGCGATGTTCACAATCACCTCAGTAGCCTTCACCATCGACTCTAACGGTACATACTCGTATTTGCCGTGGAAGTTGTGCCCGCCGGCGAAGATGTTGGGGCAGGGGAGGCCCCGGAAGGAGAGGTTCGCACCGTCGGTGCCGCCGCGGATGGGCTGCACGACAGGTTTCACACCCGCCTCTTCCATCGCCTTCATGGCCCGCTCCACCACGTAGAAGACAGGCTCCACCTTTTCCCGCATGTTGTAGTACTGGTCCTTGATCTCGCAAGTCAGCCGGTTGCCGTACTTGAGGTTGAGGAAATCCACGATGTCTGACATCATCTTCTTCTTGGCCTCGAACTTCTGGCGGTCGTGGTCACGGATAATGTAGTTGAGTTGGGTGTTTTCCACCGTGCCCTCTATATGGGTGAGCAGGAAGAATCCTTCGTAGTCCTGCGTGTATTGCGGGCGCTCGAATTCCGGCAGCATGGCGTTGAGTTCCATGGCGATGAGCTGCGAGTTCACCATCTTGTTCTTGGCATAGCCCGGGTGGATGTTGCGCCCCTGGATTTTGATGAGCGCACTGGCAGCGTTGAAGTTCTCGAATTCCAATTCCCCGATGGCACCGCCGTCCATGGTGTAGCCGAAGTCGCAGCCGAACTTTGCGGTGTCGAAGTATTTGACGCCCTGTCCGATCTCTTCGTCGGGCGTGAAGGCTACCTTGATGGGACCGTGCTTGATCTCGGGATGCTGGATGAGGTACTCGATGGCGCAGACAATCTCGGCGACACCGGCCTTGTCGTCAGCACCCAACAGGGTCTTGCCGTCGGTTACGAGAAGCGTCTGCCCCTTGTAGTCGGCTAACTCCGGGAAGTCGGCTAGGGTGAGGGAGGTCTTGCTCTCGGCATCGAGGAGAATGTCGTTGCCGTCGTAGTTCTCGATGATGCGGGGGGCGGCGATGCCCGGCATGTCAGGGGCGGTGTCTATATGGGCGATGAAACCGATGGTGGGGGCTTTCTCGTCGGTGTTGGCAGGCAGCAGCGCCGTGACGTAGCCGTATTGGTCACGCTCGACCTCCTTCATGCCGATGGCCTTGAGCTCCTCGACCATCACGCCGGCAAAATCCATTAACGCCTGCGTGGACGGATAGCTCTGCGAGCTTTCGTCGGATGTCGTTGCGTAGGAAATGTACTTGGAAAAACGGGTCAGCAATTTTTCTTTCATATCAGATGGGATTTTAACTGTTTGTATTTCAGATTTGTTTAATGGACGGCAAAAATACGAAAAAAATCACGGATAAGTTATCACCGTTTCTATCACTCTGTCGTGCGCTTCCGTGGGGATCTCCTCCATCAACTGGAAGTCGAAGCATAGTCCGATGGTCTTGACGTCGGGATGTTTTGCGAGGAAGCGGTCGTAGTAGCCGCGTCCGCGTCCGAGACGGTGTCCCGCTCGGTCGAAGGCCATGCCCGGCACCAAGATGAGGTCGAAGCCGCCCTCGTATGGATTGTTCTTCGGCTCTAAGATGTGGAAGTCACCCTCCACCATCTTTCCCTCTGATGTGGTCTCCACGGGCACGATATCATCGCCCACCACCGTGGGCAGGATGATGTGCTTGCGCCCCTTCCACTCGTCGATGAAAGCCAAGGTCTGCACCTCGTCAGGTAGCGAGGCGTATAGCATCACCCGCTCCGCCGCAACGAACGCCGGATGTGCGGCCAATTTTTTCATGATACATTCCGATTGCGCCATCAACTCCGCTGGCGTGTGTTCTTTTTTCCGTCTCCGAATCTCCTGTCGTAAACTTTTCTTGTCCATCATGGCAATATTTTATGGGATAAATGTCACTTCTGAATCAGCAAAATAGGTCAATGAGAACGCTTTAGTTGAAAAGCGGAAAATTTTCTTCATTTGCTGCGCAAAAGTAAACAAAAAACGCTAAAAAACAATGTTTAAAATCCTTTTTCCGACATGTAAAACCAAATGTTTTTTTGTTATCTTTGCGCGCTTTTTACAAAACACTATTTTATGAAAGATTCTCTCAAGAAAATCGCTCTTTTCTCACTCATTTTACTTGTTTTCACGATAATGTCCGTCCAGGCGCAAGGCATTCGTTTCACTTTGTTGGAATCCTCCGCTGAAGGTGCCGTGGTGCGTGTGGACTACCCCGCATACAAGAGCATTCCCGTGGACGTGAACGGCGAGGAGATGTACAAGCTCGTCATGCCGCAGGCCTATCCTGTGCAGAAGGCTGGCGCTCCCGAATTGTTGCAGACCGCTGTTTCGCTCATCGTGCCCGATGGCAGCAACCCCACCGTGGAAGTGCTGGAATCCGACTACTCGTTGGTGCGCAATTTCGAACTGGCCCCCTCCAAAGGCCGCCTTTACCGTAACGTGGACCCCGCGACCGTGGCCTATATGAAGGGTGCTTCCTACTTTGAGAATCGCTTTCTGAACGACAACACGGTTAGTATGGGCGAGACCTACCGCTTGCGCGACTATAGCGGCGTGGCCCTGCATTTCTACCCCTTCGCCTACAACCCCGTCAGCAAGCAACTGAAAGCCTATAGCAGCATGACCGTGCGTGTCCGCTACAACAGCAATGCGGGCATCCGCCGCCTCGACCGCGTGGCCAAAGGCTTCGACGACGTCTATGCCAACCACTTCCTGAACTATAGCACCGCCAAATCCAATCCGTTGGAGGAGTACGGCGACATGCTGATCCTCGCCCCCGATAACTTTTGTGAGGCTATGGAGCCTTATGCTGAATGGAAGATCCGCAACGGCTATGCCGCCGAAATTGTGCCGCTCTCCGTCGCCGGCAGCACCAGTTCCGCCATTAAGAACTACATCCTAAACTACTACAACAGCCATAACCTCGTTTACGTGATTATCGTGGGCGACAACCAACAGTTCCCCACCATCAGTGCGGGCGGCAACATCAGCGACAATTACTACGTCGAATTGGTAGGCAACGACCGCTATCCCGACGCCATCCTGGGCAAGGTGTCCGCTGAAAATGTCAGTCATGTGAACACCCAAGTGGAGAAATTCATCCAGTATGAACTGGAGCCGCAGGAAACTGCCCATTTCCCCGTATTCTTAGGCATCGCCTCCGATCAAGGTCCAGGAGACAACAATGAGTACGACTACGACCATATCCGCAATATTGACAATATCTTGATGAACTACACATACACCTCTGGTTATGAGTTGTTTGAAGGCAGTCAGGGTGGGCTTGACGCTTCCGGCAACCCGACCGCTTCAATGGTGGCGCAGGCTGTGAACAGCGGCGTGGGTATCATCAATTACTGCGGCCACGGCTCCGAAACCTCCTGGTCGACATCCAACTTTAGCGTCAACAACATCAATAACCTGACCAACTACCACAAACTTCCGTTCATCATCTCAGTGGCCTGCGTAAATGGAGCCTACAGCGGTCGCACCTGCTTTGCCGAAGGATGGTTGCGCGCAGAGAAGGATGGGAAACCCACCGGTGCTGTCGGTGCGCTGATGTCCACCATCAACCAGCCGTGGAACTCGCCGATGTGCGCCCAAGACCGCATGAACGAGCTGATCACTGGCGCCAATAACATGGCAAGACGACACACATTCGGCAGCATCGTCTTCAATGGCATCATCCACATGCTCGATGTTTACAACGACTATGAAGTTGCGCGCACCTGGGTGCTCTTTGGCGACCCGACCCTGCAAGTGCGTACCGCCCAACCCCAGAATCTCTTGGTGGATCACCCCGTCACATTGCCCCTTGGCATCGACAATATCACACTCACATCCACCGTTTCCAGTGCCCGCATTACCCTGATGTGCCATGACGAAATCATCGCGCAAGGCAACATTGTCAATGGGTCCCTTTCTTTGGAAATCCCCACCTCCTTGACCGTCGGCGATACGATCCAAGTGTTGGGCACCGCTCTCAATCACATTCCTTACCAGGGCAGCTTTACCCTCATTCCTAACGATGGGCCCTTCTTGGTGTGCCAGAACTTTGTTGTCAATGACGACAAAAACCATGACGGATTAGCCGACTATGGGGAGATCTTGACTCTCGATGCCGTAATGAAAAACATCGGCTCCCAAACTGCCGGCAGTGGCACGGTGCAGATTTCCTCCGACGATCCCTATATCACGGTTCTTGACAATAGCTTGAACGTCCCCAGCTTGGCGGCGGATGCCACCCAGACATTCACCGCCGCATTCCGGGTGAGAGTGTCCGATGAGGCCCCGGCCTTCCATGATGCCCATATCCAAGTGGCCATCACGTCGGATGGGGAAACCCGCATTTTCAATCGTACTCTGCCCCTGCACGCCCCGCTGTTCCAGATAGGCGATGTCGTTGTGGACGACGCCCAAACCGGTAACGGTGACGGCCGCCTCGGCCTTAACGAAACAGCTTACCTTAAGATTCCCATCACCAACGTGGGAAACGGAAAATCCTACTTGGGCAGTGTCAATGCTACCAATCCCGATGGCTCTCTGATTATCAATCACGGTCTCAATGACTTGCCAGGAATGGTGGTTAACAGTGGGAAAACATTGATGTTTGAAGTAAGATCGGTATCGGAGCAACCCACCGCTGCCACGATACGCCTTGGGGTGTTCACCATTGACGGTTTCCGTCAGATTTTAGAGTTTCCAGTGAAGATTGGTTCTGTAACGGAAGACTTTGAGACGGGCGATTTCACGGCCTTTGAATGGTCGAACAACTCTCATCCGTGGATTATCACAACACAGAATCCATACGAGGGCACCTACGCGGCTCGCTCGGCACAAATCGGCAACAACTCGAACAGTATACTGTCCATTGCCCGCACCCATGAAAGTGCCGATACCCTGTCTTTCTACTACAAGGTCTCTTCTGAACAAGACTATGATTTCCTGAAATTCTATATCGACAACCAGGTCAAGGAGAGTTGGAGCGGTGAGATCAGCTGGACGCGCTACAGCATCGTCGTGCCCGCCGGCACCCACACGTACAAATGGCAATATTCCAAGGACGGATATGTTAGCTCCGGCAGCGACATGGCCGCCATCGACGCCATCAGCTTCCCCTGTCTCGGCAAGACATCCACCAGCATTGAGGAGCGTTTCATGACCAATATTGCAGCCCTTCCCAATCCCACTACAGACATGGTGACGCTGCAACTCCCTGCCGAAGTTGCCGAATCCCAACTCCACTGCCAGGTTTTCGACATGACAGGCCGCCTCTTGCTGCATCAGGAGATCTCCGTTGACAAGGCAGCAGTCTCCTTGGAGGGACTGACCGCCGGCATGTATCTCCTTAAAATTTCAGACACAGACAATAAAAACATTTTAGCGACGATTAAGGTTATCAAGAAATAAAAAAATGACGGAAAGAAGACCTCTGATTTTGGTGGTGAACGACGACGGTTACGAGGCAAAGGGCCTTGAAGCGATGGTGGAGATAGCCTCCTCCTTCGGTGAGACGTTCGTTGTGGCCCCTGATCGCGCCCAATCAGGCAAGGCACATGCCATCACGATGAATGAACCGCTGCGTCTTAACCACTATAAGACCGTGAACGGCGTCCAGTATTGGCGGACCAATGGCACCCCCACAGATTGTGTGAAACTCGGCCAGAAGGTGTTGCTCAAGAATCGCCACGTGGATTTGGTGCTCTCGGGTATCAACCACGGTTCCAACTCATCCGTCAGCCTCATATACTCCGGCACTATGGCCGCGGCCATGGAAGCCTGCTTTGACAACTTCACCGCGGTGGGCCTTTCCCTGCTCGACTATTCCCCCGATGCCGACTTTACCGCCGCCGTGCATTACGGCAAGCAGATTGTCGGCCAGGTGCTCGAAAAGGGCATTCCTCCGTTTACCTGCCTCAATGTCAATTTCCCCAAGGCATCCATTGAGGAGATTAAGGGTATCAAGATCACCCGGCAAACCAAAGGCTACTGGCATGAGGAATTAGAACCATGCACCGACCCGTACGGTGGCACCTATTACTGGCTCGCAGGCTACTTGGTGAATACCGACGAAGGCGAGGATAACTGCGAGTGGGCTTTGCAACACAACTATATTTCCGTACAGCCCGTCCATGTTGATATGACGGCTTACTATGCTATGAACGATATTAAATACTTGGAAAATGAATTTAAAAGATAGATTACGCAAAGACTCTTTCGGCTTGGGTGTCATTCTTGGCTTGGCCGTGCCCATTATTCTGTTTGCCATCATGTTTGGCGTGCTCCTGCTGCTGGTCCACGCACGCCCCGACATGTTGATGCGGAGTCCGGGCCTCTACAAGAACGTTGTGCCCAAGATCATCCTCATCGCCATGTTGCCCTCCATCTTCCTGATGCGGCATTATCTGCTCAACCTGAAATACGACAAGACGGGTCGCGGCATCCTCACCGCCACCCTCATCCTCGCCGTGGCGTTCGTGGTGACGCAGTTCGCGCTGTAAAGGTACATATCTCTTTTAGTCTTGCGAAAAACCGCTGTGATAATCTGCGGGAATCTGCGTGGTCTGCGGGACAATAAAAAGCCCGCTGAACTCGAAAAACACAGAGAATATATTTCAAGATTCAAGGGGGAAAGTTTTGAAAAAAAAGTGTACTTTTGCCGCCAGATGAGAAAGAGGAACGGATTTACGTCAAATTGCCAACCTCTCTAAAAAACGCGCTAAATAACAACCCGCCATACGCGGTGTTCTTTAGCGATAAAGGGCACCGCGTTTCTCATCTTCGGCACAGAACCTTCCGGTGTACAGGCAACCGGAACCGAAAGATGAACCAGAATCATCACATCACTTTGCTTAACGGATGCGAACTGCTGTGCTATCCGAAAGTTGAACCCGCAACGCCCATCGACAACCGTATGAAGCTGGACACCACGGGACAGTATCTGACAATTGGGCGTCGGAAACCCGTTGTGAAACCCACCCCGCCGGCTGTGGAGGAGCAGCGCAAACAGGCTGTGAAATTCTTCACCGACCACGCCTTCTTCTTCCTTGACCACCGCGAGAAGATTCTGAGTGACAGCCGGATGTTCCTCGCCCCCGTGCCCGTGCAGAGCGCCATCGCCTACACTGGCACCAGCGGATTCAAACGTCCCACTTTGGGAGTCTATATCGAATGGTGGATGACTTGCATCCCCGCCATCATCAGCCACGATGGCAAAGACCCATGGTTGGTGTATCACATCGCGGGAACTCCGCTGTCGGGACGCAACTGCTGCGGCATCGTCAATGCCAATGGAGAGTGCAGGTCGAGGGCGCTCCCATCACCGTTCAGTGCTGTCTGGCGTTCCTTCGTGGAGATAAACACCCGCTATGACGAGGCAAAGGAACGCTGCGAGGCCTACTCATTGGAAGAGGTGGTGAAACTGCTGGAAGACAACGACCAAGGCGATAGTCTGTTGGAAAGGGAGTTATTCCTCCTTCGGCGCGAGAATCTGGTTTTGCGGCAGAAAATACAGGATACCCAGGAGGCCGGTGCCAAGGCGGTGGAGGAGATTCGGAGCACCCTGCTGAAGGCGTACCTTGAATGCAAGCGCGATACCCTCACCGACTGGTATGCCGACTACTGCCGGAAGCAGGAGGAGGGCAAACAGGAGTTGGAAGCGATGAATCAGCAGCGGCAACAGCTCAAACAGCAAATGCGCGACAGAAAAATCACCAGAATTTTATATCAGAGCCAGCTGACTCCCTTGAAGAAAAAAATATTTGAGGTGGAACAAACGCTCAAATGTATGGCGAAGAAAGAGTTGTCCGAATTGCTCGCCGGCGTGTTCACCCCGTCGGGTGACACAGGGGGCATTACATTTGACGAGGTGGTGGAATTTGTGAAGGGGGAAAATTCCGATCAAAAATAACGGGTAGAGACGTGCCATGGCGCGTCTCTACAAATTCATCAAAAAACAAAAACCATGACATATCCGATTCTTGTATTGAACGAGCCGCACGCCTCCATTGAGGGGTTATACGACAACGAACTCAGTTTCTGGAATATCGATGCACGCTTCATCAACGAGGTGGTGTTCCGGCTCACCGACTGGCACACCGACTTCCTGTTCCACGGCTTCTGCGATGCGCGGATCCGTCCTGTGCGTTTTCCTTATTCGCGCTTCGTGGTGGATGCTGAGCGGCTGTGGGACGACCCGCTGGAGAAGGAGGGGCAGGGCATCCTCTACCGGCGCTTCGACGGCTACAGCCGCACGATTCCGCAACACTGCGAGACGCGGCTCTACGACCTGTGGCGAGGACACCAGCACAACCTGAAAAGGGCACTCTGCGAGAATGCGCTCCTGCTCGACTGCCACTCGTTTCCCGAAGAGCAGGGCGATGTGGACATCTGCATCGGCTTCAACGAGGACTGGTCGAAGCCCGACAGGAGCACACTGGAACTGGCCGTGAACCTTTTCGAGGAAAACGGCTATACCGTCGGCATCAACTACCCGTACAGCAATTCGGAGGCGCCGCAATGCCCGTTCCGATACCAGTCGATGATGCTGGAGGTGAACAAGCGGGTGTATATGGAGAAGGGCACGCTGTACTTGAAAACGAGCCATGACAAAAAACGGAGCGTTTCCGAGCTGATGGTGCAGCTTATGAAGAGGCTGGTGGGAAAAGATTTGTTTTCGAGATGAATAGTTCTTGAGAATAGCACTGGGACGAAAACTTGTCAGCGTTCACCAAAATGTGTTTGTTTTTTTCGGTGCAAAAACATGAGGTTTGGAAATGAGGTTTCGTCAATTGCGAGTAGCAGGGATTTTTCCACCTTGTAGAGACGCGGCGCGCAACGTCTCTTCTTGCATGGCGTTGTACCATTCTTCGCTGAACCAGATATTGTCGGGGATTTCGCCTGCGGAAAGGAAACACTGCATCATCTGCGCGCCCGTGTAACCGCAAAGTGTCCTCACATTCGGCTGATTGCGATAGGCCACCATGAACCGCTTGTCCGGCATCTTCCGCGCCACCTCGTAAAGACGGCGCACGTTGTCGGTGATCTGTTCCAAGGTGATACGGGGCCTGCCTTTGCGCATCTCTGTGGTTATCAATGCATACGATTGCCCGTGAAGGCCGTCGCCTTTGCCGTACTTGGCACCGAATTTTTGAAGGGCGACCTTGGCCGAACCTGCCCCGTGCTTTCCTTCCGGGTTGCTCCCGAACACAAAAATGATGTCCTTCCCCGGTGTGATGTTTCCTGTGTAGTGATTCATAGTATTAATTGTTTTTGTTTTTATTTTGAGAAATCATACCAACTTCCGAATGACGCATCCGACTTCTTCCGGGTGAACTTCCCGTCGCCGTCAACCCAGCCCCATTTCCCGTTCAGTTTTACGCGGGTCCACTCTTCTGCTTCAATGAAGATATCTTCGAAAATGGGCTGTGTATATTTCTTCCCCCAGAGCAAACCGATTTTCCCGTCCTTTACCACGGGAATATCGCCGTCGGGGTCGGGCATGGAGTAAACCTCATCCAAGTCGATGGGCGTGGCTTCCGTGCCGTCGAACCCGTCAAGGATTCCCTTCTTACCGTTCTCCACTACCACGAAGTATTCCATATAAGCCCAGAAATAGTGGAAGATGCGTTCGTAGCCTTTGGTCAGAAGTTTGCATTTCTTGATGTCGTAAAGATAATAGCGGTTGTTAAGCACGACAGGAATTAGGCGGGGCCTTTCAAAGCAGGTGTAAAGTTCGGGAAAGTCGTTGAACTGCGGCTCAATGAGCACCGCGCCGCACACATCGCGAAGCCCTTTCTTACCATTGTCGCCCGTGAAGACTTGGTCGCGCATATCGAGGTGCATTTTACGAAATCTTTTTTCCATTTTGGAGTATTCCTCCGCCTCTTCTGAGGTGTAACTTCGGTCTAATAGGGATGGCATTCCCCCATAATAGCACTCGCGGATATGTCGCGCCTTATAGTATGCCTTGGCGGTCTCCACATCGGGCACGACACACTCAATGTAATGCCCCTCTTCATCATCGGAATCTTCCTCGTCGTTTTCAATGTTCCAAATGGAGGGTACGCTCCAATCGTGCCACATTTCAAAAAGGGCGCGTTCGTTAGCTTTCTCTGCGGTCCATAGGTGGGAAAGAATATTACTGTCGGTTTTCTTCATCATGATAATTCCCTTTTTTATTGATAAAAATTGTTTTGATGGAAATTGATTTAATCTTCGGGTGCCATATAAAGCCATATATCGTTGTTGAAGTTGTAGAATTGGGTTTTCAGAAGAAAATCTTCACCACTATGATACTTTGCCCAGACAATTCCTTTGGGCAGGATTTCTGTTGTGGCCAATAGATTATGCAGGTGCCTGTGGTCATTTTTGCTTTTTTGATAGCAATAGAGCAGTTCATAATGGTCGTTGTCGTTGGAATGCCATGTGTGTATCTGTTCCCTAATCATCTTCTTGTTCCATCTGGCATGTTGAATGTAGGGGATATTCTTCTTATAATAGTCGAACAATGAGTGCTGGCGCACAATGACGAATGCGGTGATTTCTCCTTTTGGGGTGATGCTATATTCACTATACTCGAAGCAGATGTCCTCGCGGGTGGCCAGCTCCTCGCAGGAAATTAGTTCGGCCAGCATCGGCAAGTCCTCTTTTGTTACCTTATTGATTTTCACATCTTTACGATTATACCCTTTTATACTGTCCCTGTTATCTGACTTCTTTTTGTTTCTCCAATTGAAGTACTCCAGATTCGGACAGTTGTCAAATGTCTCATAGCCCAAGTCGGTCAATGTGCTGGGCAAATCCACATGGCGCAAACTTTTGTTGTCCATAAAACACTGGCATACAAGCTTCTCAAAACCTTCTGGAAGTTCCACACTACGCAGTTTCTTACAATTGCAGAAACTGCAGTCCCCAATCTTGCGGAGGCTTTTCGGGAAGCAGACGGACTCCAGCGTGTAGTCATCCATGAAAACGCAATCATGGATTTCTTCCACTCCTTCGGGAATGACGATGTGCGGACGTTTAACAAACGAAGCCCACAATTTTTTCCCATCCTTTGACAAAACCATCCCGTTTTCATATTTCAGGTGCGGGTTGTCTTTGTCTATCTGGATGTTACGCAATTTGCGGTAGTGGCAGAAGGTCCACATGTCGATGTATTCCAAACCCTTGCCGATATCGACAGTTTGCAGGTTTTCACAGCTGAATGCCCATTCGTCCACATATTGTATCGAGTCAGAAATGATCAAGTGCAGAAGTGTGTCGGTGGAATCGTATGCCCCCGCTTCCACACTCTCAACGGTATAGCGTTCCCCGTCAACCATCACGTGGTCGGGTAGGCGGTAGCGGCGGCACCGACCGATATGGCCTTTGGCAATCCACGCCGTTTTCTCGTCATCATCAAGCAGATAGACGAACTTGCCCTGCTTGTATTCTCTTCTGGAATATACATCTAAGCCCATAGTTCTGATTATTCTGTCTTTTTCTTGCAAAAAGTGAGTGCTTCATACCGTTCACAACCTTTCCCGAACATATTGGCATCACAAAGTCGGTAACCTTTTTCCTCATACTCCTTAATAGTCGGATTGTTCTCATATTCACCGGGCTCTCCGCCATTCAAGACAACAATGGCATCTGTGCCGAATGTGTCAATGGCTCCCAAGGTGTAGATTTTCAACATAGTTGCGATAAAGTCTTTTTCCATAACTTCTCGTAATTAATTCTATTGGTTTATTCAGTTAGTCAAATAATAAGTTTGCGTGCGGCCATAATCCATAAAAACTTTTATGATTATATGAGTGAGCAATATTCGCTTACAACCGCAACGCAAACTGTTTCACTGCGGCAATAATAATTTATTTTTTCGTACGGGATGATTTTTTGCGGGTGGCATTTCCCCACATCTCCTTGATTTCGTGGATGGCGGATTTGGTCACCCGCAGAATGTATTCGTTATGTTCAATCCCTTCTTTCGCGGCATCCTCTTTCTTGAGATAGACGAAATCGTGCAGCTTCCAGTGGAACAGATCGCAGGATTCATCCTTTTCGTCGTCGAAGATACGCGGATAGTCGAACAAGCCGTCCATCTTGACGGTGGCCGATTGGGGCAGTCCGTACTGGCAGATTCTTTCCATCGATATTTTGGCGGTCCAATGATTCGGATCCGTGTATTGCAGAATCTCCGTGATTTCACCCGTATAGAGATCCCTCATGTCCTTGCTGAATCCGTAAACGGCATCCCCCACGTGGAGGTTAGGATTCTCGGCATTGGTTAATATGATTTCGCCTGCCTCAATTTTTCTTTTCCTCTCATATTCTGAAAGATAACGATAGAAAAACTGGTCGAATTCATCGCCACACAACGAGGTGTCCATGTAACAGGAGGCCGCATGACAAGTGTCATCATCGATGGGGCAGCGACTGCAAACCTCAATATGTCCTTGAAAGCTGGCCGCCGACATGCGTTTGTGCAACTCCTTCACCAAAGGCAGGATCTGTTGTTTCACCACCTTCTGGTTCATCCTGTGCCCACCTTCAAAAGTCTGCACGTTTGGGTAGTATCGTGCAAACTCCTCTCGGCAGTTCACCGTAGTGTCTTCTGTGCCGAACAGACCGTAGCAGCGCAAGTTGGCCGGGTCATCGGGCTGCCACTGGTCGAACTGGTGCTTCTCCATCTCGCGGAAATGCTGGATAATCTCCTCCGTGATAGTGAATTGTGTTTGCCCATCTTTGCGAGGTTGGAAATAGTCGAAGGTTCCAACTTTCAGGATCTCAGGCAGTTCCGAAATATGCAAGGCGGGGTTCACGCAGATGCGGTAAGCCACCTTGTCGGAAAGCTGCTGCGCATATTGTGCACCCATGCTGGTGCCGATGATGATGCTATAGCCGGGGTAAACGCACATCCTTTTCAGATAGGGCAATGCCTCCGCCGGATCCACGGGAATGTCGGGGGCGTCAATGTGACAGTCGGGCAGGGCTTTTCTCAAATATTCCACGGTACTGCTCTGCCCTGAGGAGCCGAAACCGTGCAGGTATAAGATGTTCATCGTTTAAGTATTTAATTGTGATTAGTGAATAGTGATCTGTGAATAGTGAACAGTGATCAGTGATGTTGGGAAGGGCCAACGTCCAACAGCCAACGTCTAATATCCAACAGCCAGGATTTAGCACGCGAACCCGATGGCGTTCCCGCCCTTTCTGGTCAGTTTTTCGCCGCGGCACCAGGCCTCTAACATCGCCACGTCGGGGCGTGTTCCGTTCAGCACCTCCTCCATCATGCTCTTGCGCACGATGTTGTCGATCTCGCCGCCCGACAGGTCGTACTTCGCCGCCAGCCGGTCGCAGTCTTCATCTTTGAGCCATGACAGTTTGCTTTTCCAGATGGCCTTCTTGGCCGCCGTGTTGGGCTGCCCGAACTTCACTTTGAAGAGAAAGCGGCGTTCAAAGGCACTGTCGAAGTTGTCGCAAAGGTTGGTGGTGGCGATGAGGATACCGTCGAGGGTCTCCATTTCCTCCAACAGGATGTTCTGCAGGGCGTTCTCAGTCTGGGCGCAGTTGCCGGAATCCACGTCGCGGCGTTTGCTGAAGAGCGCGTCGGCTTCGTTGAAGAGCAGGATGGGCTTGCGCTCCTCGGTCTCGCACATGCGGCGATAGTCGGTGAAAATCTTCTTGAACAGCTTCTCGCTCTCACCGAACCAGCAGGTCTTGGAGGCGGCAATGTCCACGTGGTAGACGCTGCGTCCCGTGGCCTTGGCAATCATATCCACCGCGGCGGTCTTGCCGGTGCCGGGAAGTCCGTGGAAGAGCATGGCCACACCCTTGGGCAGCGAGTTCTCCTCCAGCCGCTTCTGCAACTCTATGAACGATTCCTCCTGCAGACTCTGCTTCACGAAGTTAAGGTCAGCCGTCAGATCCTCGCTGAAGAAGAGCTCGCGGGCGGGAATCTTGTCGGGTGGAAGCAGACGGGTGTCGGAGTTGCCCTTGGCGCAGAACAGGTCGTAGTCGTCTTCTAAGAAGAGCCGTTTGCCCTTTTCGGTCAGCGCGAGTTCGGCCTCGGCGAGGAAGCGGGCGGGGAGCAGTTCCACCAGCCCCGCTTCGATGGTTGCATGGCTTTTGTTCATGATAGCCTTGGCTGTACCAATCCGATCGTGATAGTCATCGTAGATATCGTCTAACGTGCATTCCACGTTCGTGTGGATGTTGCGGCGGCGACTGCTCATATAGTCATCGCAAACCTCATAGAAGAGGGTGCGGTCCTCCACATCGGAGAGCACTTTTTTAAGTTCCTGCACCAATTTGAGGTGAGTATTCTGTTCCTCTTTTTCCTTGACCATCGAAAACAGCTTGAAAGTTTCGATATCACCCTCGCTGCGGTTCTCGATGAGGTTGGAGATGCCCGAGCAGAACTTAAAACGGTCCATTTCGAAGGGCTTCAGCTTCTTCATCGGTTTGTTGGACAGGAGAGCCAGCTCCACCGCACCGTTCACGATATACTCGTCTTGATTGCGCCGCTGGTTGGCCACCCGGATGAACTGTTTGCGCAACAGGGCGTTGAGACTGCTTTTCAGCGGCAGAAAGTCGAGGGCGGTGATGTCGAGGTAGCGGCAGATGTCGGGGACATCAACCACGCTGTTGCGAATCAGGCGAATGGCATAGACGGCCACGAAAAGGATGGTTTCCGTGGGTGTGGCTTTCAAGAATCTGCTGAGGTGGTCGATTTCCTCACGAAGCTCCGTTTCAATGTATTGGATGTCCACGGGCTTGTCCTTCCGGTTGCGTCTGCAGAGGTCCCCGTCGTAGGCTTTGCCCAAAGCGGGTTCATAGAGGCGGAAGATCTCGTAGCGGGAGTCTTCCAATAGTTTGGCGATGTCGGTCACGGCGGCGATGGCGTTGAAATCTTGTTTATTTTTTCCCATTTTGATGTTGTTTTTTATTAGTGAATAGTGATTAGTGAACAGTGATCAGTGAACAGTGACCTGAAACCTTGCCAAGTCGTTGTCTAAAAATCACGCTGCAAAAATGGGAATAATAAAAACCGGGGTGCGGAAATTGCGAGTAGCAAAGAATTTCCACACCCCAGTGTTGCACCGCTAACGGGTTGTAAATAAATGGTTTTGACCTATCTGTATTTGTGTGATTCCCAAATAATATCACTTGGGTCAAGGGCAATTCCGTAACATCCTTTTCTGTTCATGCCCTTCTCTATAATCTCAATGCTGTACTGTTTCTTGAATTTTTTGAGGAGATAGACCACGTCAAATTCTTTCTTGAAGAATTTGCGTATATGGGAGAGTGCATTGTCAAAATCGCCGTAGGGACCGTCCCACCAAATATTGATATCGTCTGCTTTCTTGATGGATCCCCCGCCGAGACTCCAATAGATGTCATATAGCTCTTCTTTGTGGTCTGCTAATCCCTGTTTTGAAATATATATTGGCTTACTATGGCTGTCAGCGGCACGCGCAATCTGTCGCAAGTAAAAGATATATAGTGTTTTGGCTACTTCGCCACGGCCGAAATCCGTCTTTAGGAGTTCGGTTTCAGAGATTTGAAGATAAATATCTTTTTGTTTGACCACAATAGGGTACATGGTTTTCTGTTTGCCTTTATCTTTCCATTTTTTCAGATCGGCCTCCAACAATCCGATAATATCGTAGGCATTCGTGTTCTCATCAATGGTGTTGCTGATTTTGGCAAGCCGTTCTTGCATTTTCCGGACAATCTCTTTAGGATCAGGCGGCACGACTATGAATCCCATTCCACCACCGGAGTGCCGTGGTGGGCGGCCGTATTCCACCTTGGCCCGTTGGTACGTGTAATAGGTTTCGCCTGACAACCGGTAAAAGTTCTCTTCAGCCACGGCGCGGGCGAATGCTTTAACGTTCTCCAAAGCCTCATCTGGACGGGTGTTGCCGAACTCCACGGAAGTGCACACGGCGCGATCGTCCACACGCACTTTGCCGTCGAACTTGGGCAGGCAGCGGGCGGTGAGGGTGCCGCCGGTGTCGGCGTGGAGGCACTCGTGCAGGTCGCTGATGGTTTCGGCCACGAGTTCGGGATCGAACCTGCCGGCGAGTTCCGTGCTCAGGTGGTCGGCAGCCAGCTCGTCTTGGGTGAGGCAAAGTAGCCTGAGCGGGAACGGCTGCATCTCGGTGTTTTCAAACAGGGGTTGCCCGGCGGCGGCTATCCGGCGCATCGCTTCGTTGAGCGGCGCATTGTCGGGGCTTTCGACGTAATAGACGGTGTCGAAGGCGAGGGGGACGGGGAACGGGAGGGAGGTGGGCATAAGAGTTAATAGTTAATAGATAATAGTTTTCCTTGAGCGGTCCCGGTAGGGACAAGAACTTGGTATTTGAGGGTGCAAAGATACATAATTTGTAGAGACGGGGCACGCCCCGTCTCTACCTCGCCTATTGCTTTCCTTTCTTGACCGGGTGCGCGTCCGCCCAGCGAACGCCCTCAAGAAAGGCTCTTCCGTATGTGCCATGTATCTCATGTGGCGTAATCGCTTTGCACACCGCAATGGCACGCTGGTCGATATGCAGCATCTCAGCCAGACGCTCATTGCTGAGCGGTTCGCCGTTCAACTTGTAACCACCACGGAAGCAGGTGACTGTGTTGTTGCCTTTCATCCATTTGTTACCCCTCATCAGATAGTGGTACATGGTCTATCCGTCTCGTTCAAATGCTTTATTGACAAGCACATAATTGATGTTGTTGATTTTTTCCATAGTTTTTTTGTTTTAATTTTTTCTTTCAGTTTTTACTTGTAACCAGTGTCTGCAACAATTTTGAAAACAATTCACGGACTTATCATAAAATGAATGCTGGTTGCCTATACTCCAGCAGGTTCTTGTGCCAGAGATGAGAAACGCGGTGTTCTTTATCGCTAAAGAACACCGTGTATGGCAGGTTGTTATTTAGCGCGTTTTTTAGAGAGGTTGGCAAGTTGACATAAATCCGTTCCTCTTTCTCATCTGGCTGCAATTATACAAAATAAAATCGGAATCTAAGTTGTCCGGGCAATTTTTTTTGAATCCTCAGTTTCCCACGCGTCAGATGATCGTTGCTGAATCTTGCGTCTGCTGAAATATGTATCCCTCAGGGAATTTCCGGGGATTGTTCTTAACAGCTTGATTGATTTCCTTTGTTTGAACCCCGTATAGTTTGGCCACATCAGAGTCCAAGATCACCTGCTGTTTTCTCAAGGTGATCATCTTGTTTTCTACATCAATAATGTTTGTCATCGTACCACTTTCCCCTCGCGAGCCGGAGTTCCCATTTTGCATGCCCGCCCTCGCGAGTTCCCGTCTTGCTTTTCCGGCCAAACGAAATGGCGAGGGCCTATCTTCTGAGTTCTCGATGAAAGACCCAATGTTGGGGCTTGTATAGTGCCAATTGGTGATTTGGAAAAAGAATTGAAATAAATTGCGTTTTTCAAATGATTTTTTGCTATTTTTGCCAAAAAAAATGCAACAAGTCTGAATTGTGTCAAAAACAAAGAAAAATAGTGTAATTAATTGATAAGATGTTCTATAAACTCATAAAATCAAAACGTGACCAGTGGCTTTCACAGTCTGATTGCCCGGTTCTGAACCTTGTAAAGTATATTGAATACAAAGGCAAGATGCGCGACGCTCAAATTGATGCCATTAAAACATACCTTTTTCTTAAAATCGCTTGCGAGAACAAGCCTCTGGCTGAACTTATTAAGTTAGGGCGGTTTAATTCGTTCACAGATAGCGATATTGACAATCTACCAATGTCAACAGAGAATCGGCTGGTACTCAAATCGAACCCGGCGGCAGTGGCATTGTATGAATTTGCATCGTCAACAGATGATCAAGGGAATGTGGTAGCACCACAATTGGAGGAGGCCATACGTTTAACACCACAAAAAATAGACTTTGATGCTGTGATTGACAGAACATTCTACGGCGTTAGTTATCCTGATTATGTTTTCAGTTTACCAATGGGTGCGGGAAAAACGTATTTGATGGCAGCATTTATTTATCTCGACTTGTATTTCGCACAACAAGAACCTGACAACAAGGCCTTTGCCCATAATTTTATGGTGTTTGCACCTTCGGGACTCAAAACGTCAGTCGTTCCAAGTTTGAGAACCATTCGGGATTTTGACCCTTCGTGGATTATCCCCGAACCAGCCGCAAGCAAACTTAAACGAGAACTCAAGTTTGAGATGCTGGATGAAAACAAGAGTGCAAACAAATCCAACCGAACTAAAAACCCCAATGTTCAGAAAATAGCAATACATGAACCATTGAGCGAGTTGTTTGGATTGGTAGCGGTTACCAATGCTGAAAAGGTAATTTTGGACAGAATAGATAAAGATATTCAACAGCCCAATTTGTATTCAAAGGAAGAATTAGCAAAAATTGAAGTTGCAAATGAATTGCGCGACAAAATAGGGAAAATTCCTAATCTTTCTATTTTGATAGATGAGGTGCACCATGTGGCATCCTCCAACAACAATGATGAGTCAAAACTCCGTTCGGTGGTGAATAAATGGACAAATAATAATACTATAACAACAGTACTCGGATTCTCAGGCACTCCATATTTGGATAAAGAAGAAAAAATAAACATTACTGCTAGCAAATCTTTTAAGACATCTGAAATGTCGAATATTGTGGATTATTATCCGCTTGCAAATGGCATAGGCAACTTCTTGAAAGTACCTGAGGTTTTTCAATCTAATAGCCATGATCGTGCTGAGATTGTAGAGAAAGGTGTTCGCAAGTTTTTTGAACTATATAAAGATACTGTTTACAACAACGGCACATGCGCAAAGCTTGGCATTTATTGTGGGACAATAGAAACTCTTGAAAATGTGATTTATCCGCTTGTAAGTAAAATATGTACAGAGCTTGGATTAAATCCAGATGATGCAATTTTGAAATTTCACGAAGGAAATAAAAAATACGCAGAACCCAACAACGCACGTTCTGAATTTGCAGCATTAGACAAACCCTTTTCAAAAAAACGGATCGTCTTGCTTGTTCAGATTGGTAAAGAGGGATGGGATTGCAAAAGTTTGACAGGAATTATTTTGTCGCAGGAAAAAGATTGTCCACAGAATATGGTTCTACAGACTTCGTGCCGATGCTTACGCGAAGTGACCGATGCCCAAGAAGAAAAGGCATTGATATATCTTAATGCTCAGAATTATAAATATTTAGATGAGCAGTTGCAGAAGGAACAACACATCTCGATTAAAGAGTTTCAAAATGGAATAAAGCCAGGCGGAACCATTACTTTGAACCGTTATAATCGCACCGGTTATTTGCAGTTGCCGAAGATAGATTTCTACCAATTGCATGTAAACTATTCCGCTACCACAACAGTTGCCGCAACCCCATCAACCATAGAACACGATATCTCGGAGTCACCAAACACCGCAAAGGTTCAGGAAACTATTGAAACAGAATGGAAAATAACCTCAAGCGGTCTTGAATGTGTAACCACTCGGGTTGATAACGCTGAACATGGAACTGAACCTGCTGACTTCAATCAGTGGCTTTATCGTATTTCAAAAGAGAGTTTTGGAAGAATATCTATGCAGATGTTATTGGCTCAGTCAAAGGTGTTAAACCATGTTTTTACAACAATAACATATCAGACAGAGCAAGGCAATCTGTATTTCAGTTCACATTTCAATATTGCCGTAGTAAACGCAAATATCCGCAAGGCGTTTTACGACAAGCATATATTGAAAGTAACTGATGAATTGATTGGTGAAAAAGCAGAATTGGTACACATCAGCAACATAAAGGATTTTTCACCTATCGAAATTGCCAAAACTGACGAGCCGAAATATTACCCGGACAAGCAAAAAGTAGAAAACATTCACAAAGAGGACAATGGTGAGATTTTGATTGACGATAAAACCCAGAATGCTATCGCAGCGTTGGAAGAGGCAGGGCAAACCGACATGGCAGATAGTTTGCGCAGACAAAACTCTTCCGATTCCAATAAGGATATTTCATATCATTATATGCCGTATCGGGTTGACAGTGCCTTTGAATCGAAGTTTCTTGCCGAGGTCTTGACATTGCAAAGTGTAAAAGACAACAAGTTGGAGGTGTATTACAACGGCGACGGTCAGTTTACCGAGTTCCGCATCGACTGTTATAAGCAAAACGACAAAAAGCAATGGGGATACATAGGCAAATACACGCCTGATTTCTTGATAATCAAACGTGATGGAAAAGATAAGATTCACAAGGCTTTGATTGTGGAAACCAAGGGCGAAATCTATGCAAAGGACGAAAAATTCAAAAGCAGAAAAGCTTTTGTTGAATCGGAATTTCTAAAAGCAAACAACGACAAATTCGGGTACAAGCGTTTCGACTATCTCTATTTGGAAGACACTTTGAGCGAGACCGAGCGAATAACCAAAACCAACGAAATAATAACGACATTTTTTAACGAATAAAACCAACGAACAATGGCAGTAAAATACATTCCATTCTTCCCAGAACCAATTGAAGGACAAGCAATTCTTAGCAATTTTAACCGTACGTTGCGCTACAAGGGCAACTCCGATGTGAAAGGTCGTCTGCTACGCGGTATGCCATACTACGAAGTGGAAACCGTAGAGACGGTAGGCGAACAATCCACTGAGAATATGGTTATACGAGGCGAATGCCTTTCGGCTTGTGCGTACCTGAAAGACAAAGGAATAAAAGTGGATTTGGTGTATATCGACCCTCCATTTGCCAGTGGTGCCGACTATGCTAAGAAAGTCTATATCCGCCGAAACCCTAAAATTGCAGAAGCGATAGCAAAGGCGGAGGAAGAACTCGACATCGACGAGCTCAAAGCCTTCGAGGAGAAAATGTATGGTGATGTATGGGATAAGGAGAAATACCTGAACTGGATGTACGAAAATCTTATGGCAATAAAGAGTGTGATGAGTGATACTGCCAGCATTTATGTGCATTTGGATTGGCACATCGGACACTATGTTAAAATTCTGATGGATGAAATATTCGGGGAGGATAATTTTAGAAATGAGATTATTTGGCATTATCGAACATATCAAGGTCAAGTTAAGGATTATTTCCCTCGAAAACATGATCTTATCTTTTGGTATGTTAAAGGCGATAATGAAACTAGAAAAGATATATTTAATCTGATTTATACAGATAATTATAAGGAAACCGTTGATTATGCAAGATGGAAAGAATTTATAGTCAATGATAATGAAATAAGGTATCCTAAGTATCCAACAAAAGACTCCAGGTTTGATGGTTATTACAATAGATATTTAGAATCAGTGAAAAACAATCCCCAAGAAGGGGACTTGATTTGTAAAATCAATGGTTATGTAGTTGACGATGTTTGGATGGATATCCAAGCAATTGATCCGAAGGATCTAGTTCAACGTCTTGATTATGCCACTCAAAAGCCTGAAGCCTTATTGGAGCGTATCATTAAAGCAAGCAGTAACGAGGGTATGTTGGTTGCCGATTTCTTTGGAGGCAGTGGCGTAACGGCAAAAGTTGCTAATGATTTGGGCAGAAAGTTCATCCATTGCGATATAGGCATCAACAGCATACAAACCACACGCGACAGATTGGTCGCGGCTGGTGCAAACTTTAAAGTGATGGAGATAAAAGACGGTGTGCAACTCTATCGCAACCCCGTGCAAACTATGGAGAAAATAAAGTTGCTCATTCCAGGCTTGAAAAACGAGGATAAAGTTAATGAATTTTGGGAAGGATACATCAGCGATAGCAAACTTGGCAAAGTGCCCGTTTATGTTCCTAACCTGATGGATAGCAGCAGCAAACTTCTCGGCGAAGTGATGATGAACCGCATCCTTCACGAAGCCATTCCCGATTTGCCCGAAGACATTAAGAAAGTCATTGTCTATTACATCGACATTACAAGCAAAGAAGAAATCGAACGCTTCATAAAAGACGATAAATCTACGCTTGTGGAAATTGAATTGCGTGATTTGAAAGACGTTCTTGATGATGTGGTAATAGAGGATTATGCGGAATTTGAATGTAAAAAAGCAACACAGGAATTAATGGGGCAAGTGGTTGAAACAGAAGGCTATGTTATTGAAATTAACAAATTTATGAGTGACCGTGTAATGCAAAAAATCACTGACTATAACCTAAAAGCATTTGCCAACGATAAAAAGAAGTCGTTCAAGCCCATAGAAATTAGTCAGGACGGCTTAGAACTCATTGAGTTTCTGTCATTAGACTGCACAGCAACCGAAGGTGAATGGCATAGCGATAGTGAAATCAAGATTGACAAACTTGGCTATGTGATTGTGAATTGTCAAAAAACAAAAACATTTTGGAACGGAACAATATACAGTGAAAAGAAACCTTTGCGGTTGAAAATCAGGAATATCTGTGGGGACGAAACCGTGTGGAAGATAGAGTAATTTCACTAACCCTTACGAAGACTGTTAAACAAAGTCGGGGAAGTTGACACTGTAAAATTACGAAAATATCTGACACACATGGCAGGGCTACATTTTTCAAATAGCCTTATGGTCGGAGGCAATCTTTTTTGTCGCAACTATACTCCCCTCGTGGGCCCAAGTTCCCGTTTGTCCAGCCAGCCTCTCTTTTTCCCGTTAACGCGATGCATGCCGTCAACGCGGTCTTTTACCGACAGGGCAGTCTGGGCAAACGGAATCCCCGCCCAGCAAGAGCAGGGGCGACTAGGGGTTGTAGACGTACTTTTATGGGATAATGTAGTTACGCATTGACGCTGCAAAGCCATGAAAACAAACTATTTCCCCATTAGATACTCCACCACTGTATCCCAATCGGGGTACTTGGACGATCCGAAGCGGATAACCTCTCCATTGAACCCGCCAACACAGCACTTGTCCGGACGATCGTCGATGAGGTAGTCGCCATGGCAGAGCTCTTTGTGGTGCGTGAGGATGAGGCGTTTGTAGAAAGCGGAATCCTCGCCGCCGCCGAAATGTTTCTTTACCCAGTTGAGCTTGTCGCACCAGGCCGTCGGGTTTCCCCACGGAGCAGTGGTGAGGATGTAGAGGTTGTAGCGCTTGCGGAGCTTCTGCACGGCCTCTATCGCGCCCGACATCGGGTCCATCAGCGCGAAAATACCCGGCACATCATCGTAATGTGCCTCGTGTTTGTTGCCATTACGGTCGTTGTACTTCCCAAACGCCTGTTTTGTCTTCTCGTCCAGCCGGTCAATACCCGACTGGAAATCGATGAGGACATTGTCCATGTTGATGAAGAGAATTTTTTTACTCATTTCTTCAATCATTTTTTGAGCTCTATCAAGCTCGGCATTCGTGATAGGCTGAATTTTTATACTCATAAATAAAACAATATAAGGGACTCTGATTCAACATGTTTTTCGCCAGATCTCCTTCCCCTGCCGAAGTCCCTTTAAACAGAGTCGGAGAAGATTGGCGCTGCAAAGTTACGAAAATATCATACGCTCAACACACTATGACAATTTTTTTGCGCTCGGAATCGGAGGTAAGGTCGTTTCCCCCAAATCCCTCACATTGCGGGCCGGAAGAGCTCACATTACCGCCAATGGTCCGCTTCTATAACACATGTCGCCTCCGGGTACTTTTTCTCCAGATAGGCGATGGCGGCTTCCAAGGTGCGGGCCTTGACACACTTGGTGATGCAGGCGCAATGTGAAAGATAAACTTCACATTCATACGTGTTCCATTCTTCTTCTTTGAGATTGTTTTTTTCCATTTCTTCAATTTTTATTGGTTTGACGCGGCAAAAGTAGGAAGAAATGGAATGGGGGTGCGTTTTTTGCGAGTAGCAAAAACAGTCGCTCCCGCAAACTTTTAAGGAGGAGTCTTTCATCCAATATACCTTCTTGCGGGAGCGGCTTTGTGCTATTGATATGCGGGATTATGCCTCGTTCTTTTTGGCCTGTTGTTCCATAGTAAGCCTCACGATATTCACCATCATGTCCTTCAGGAAGTTGAGGTAAGGGTATTCGTCGTTGTTCTTTTTCAGCTGCTTGAGCAGGGCTTGGGCATCGTAACGCAGTTCCGTCATCCGAATCGCATAGTCGTGCTCGTGGCAGAATGGTTTTGCCACATTAAATTCATAGTTGTGGAGATAGTTGCTCACCTTGTTATAGATGGCCTTGAGTTTCGGGCTGAGGTGGGCGAGGTGTTGGAACGAGCAGTCAGGCTGGTCGATCAGGTGGGCCAGTAGTTCCACATACTCCTCATCGGTGAGGTCCGCCGAGGCCGGGAACATCCGACCGTTCGCATCACCTTTCCAATCAAAGAGGTGGATGTCGAAGCGGTACAAATAGAGATAGTCGTCAAGGTCGATGTTGGTGAAGATGTTGTCATCCGGCCATGGTTCGGGCACGTTTTTGATATCATAGCCGATTTCGCAGATGCGATCTCTGAATTCATCGGAGCGGTCTTCATCAGTTTTCAGTTGGGGGTCGTTGTTGATTTCCTCCTTCAGGGCTTGCACGCGGGCAACGATGTCATCGGCCAGCGGGATGAAGAATTCGTCCTCATAGCCGGTTTCTGTTTCTGCGGTGTAGCAGTGGTAGCATTTGTTCCGTTTCTTACTTTGTAGGAACTCCGCCGCCTTCTGCAAGCGCCATTTGCGGTACTCTTTGGTTTTTTTCTTGTATTCAGCCATGATTTCTTCATCGCTGAACTCGTGGTTCTTGGTTATTATAGGCATAATATTGTGGGTTAATTGGGTTAAGGGGACCTCTATTTTTACCATCTCCACGCCATACTTCCAGACTTTGTGAGGTCCGTTAGCCAAAATCTGAAAATATGACGCTGCAAAGTCACAAAAATCACGTCTATTCTTCCCTCTTTACTTTATCTGCCGTTTCTTTGTCGGTGGCCGCCTCCAGATTATCCACTACAAAGCGGTAGATGTCTGGATATGACGATTTGTATATTTCATGTTCTGTGATGTCCGCCCAATCCTGAGGATAGTCTGTTTCCCAATAACCATAGCCTGTATAATCCACCACCGCTTTGATGCAGATGTGGTCTTCGTCATTTAAACCGACACCCCAGATGCTGATGAACACATCATCCAAGGACGCAGTGTCCACCTCATCTTCCCAGTCGGGTATGGTGATGTAACGATTGTTGCCATTGGCTTTCAAAAGTGCGATAGTTGCTTCCAATGCCTCTTGATAAAGGGCTTCTGCTTGTGCGGTGTATTTCTGTGAATCAAGTTCTTGTTTCATTTTTTTATAAATTTGGTGACGAATGTTTTTTACGCTGCAAAAGTAGGATATTGGGAATTTGGGATGCGATTTCTGCGAGTAGCAAAACTAAGTTTATTATTGGTTACTCCTCTTCCCTCTTGAAATACACTCCGTTCTCCGTCAGCCAGCTGTCGATCAGCTCAATGCCCTCTTCGCTGCCGAAGCGTTTTTTCATTTCCTCGAGCAGGGCGGCATTGTTCTCGCAGTTTAGCAACTGGCGCACGGCAATTGCATCGATATAAGACAGGTCAACCCTTTTGTAAGCGTGGTTGCTCCAGTCTTCCCACGTGCAGGTCATCAGGCCTTCGCTGATGTCGATGCACAGTGTTCTGGGCTCATTCGAATAGTCTTCATAGAGATCCTCAAAACGATCTGCCTCTATGGAAGCGTTCCAAATGTCGGCCCCATACTTCTCGGCCAGTTCCTGCTGTCTCTCCATTCGGGCTTTCTCGTCCGCTTGGCTTTTCAGTGCTACCATTTCCTTTTCCTGTTTGATTTCTTCTGGTGTCATCTCGCACCATTCTCCGTTTTTGAATTTTAAAATTGGCATGTTTTTTGGTTTTAGTTTGTAAAATATTTTATAGCTATTGGCTCTTAGCCGTTGGTCGTTGGCTTCTGGTATCACAGATCACTGACCCAAACCCAAACGACGCGGCAAAAATAGGACGGAAATGATGATGAGAGTGAAAATTGCGAGTAGCAACAAAAAAAAGACCGCCAGCTTCTGTGAGTCGGCAGTCTTACTTCTATAGTGAAAATATGTATTATTGTGCGTTATCCCTCCACCTCCACCAAGCACCCCAACACCGCATAGAACACAAACACTTTCATCACGGTCATTCCGGCGGCTTCGAGGGCGGCGCGGTACTCGCGCAATTGTGGGAAATAGTGGCCAACATAGTGGTCGTTCTTTTCATCATCATTCATTACAAGATCTTTTCCCTTTTCTCCTTGTGCTGGGAAGTTCTTGTAGTCCAACAGGATGCAATCTTTGTCATTGAGTTTCCAAATCAAATCCATCTCGCCACTCACCAGCTGTCCGTTGTCGCGGCGGTAAGTGAACGGAGTCTCACGGAGCAGTTCTTTTGCCTTCCCGTACTTTCTCTCAAGATAGGTGAACAAGTCGTCGGCTGTCTGCGTCAAAAATTTCAGCTGGTCCGAATTCAGCGCACTTGTCATATTGTGATTCGCTATCGTTCTGGCAGCGAGGGCTTCGTTATAAGCCACATTGTCACCCTTCTTGTCCTTCCCGTCCCAACGGTGAGCGGCAAAGTAGTTGTGGATGCAGGTGCCGAAGGCGGCATAATCATTCTCATGAATGTTGCCGTGTTGGATACCCCTAAAGTTGAAATCATTCATCTCCTTTGGGGCCATATTTGCACACTTCGCCTTGAGTTTGCTGGGAGAGATGCGCTTGTGCTCGGTCACTTGGTTCATCGGCACCTCTTTGAGTTTGGTGGCTCTGGCCGATGGCTTCTTGTATGTGACAGTCGGGTCGTCGGAGATTTGTTCGTACCAGGCCGGATGTTTGGGTACACCCCACAGATCTATGAAAGAACAGGAGGTCTGGTTGGCGATGTTTTCCAGCACGGCCGTCTTGCTGGGCAATGTGTCCTGCCGCACGTTCTGCACCCACTTGAGCGGTTTGTCATCTGTGGAAATAGTGATGAGGTAGTCACGGGCACGGGTAGCTCCCACATAAAGCAAGCGTTTGAGCTCTCCTTCCACCTTACCGTGTTGCAGTTTGTAGTAGCCGTTGTCGCGTTTTTTATTACTCAAATATTCAACCATATTGGCCATCGAGTCATTAAGATCTCCGACAGAGGGTATGAGTTGCAATTCGGCAGCATTGTAACCGCCTTTCAGATTCAAGCCGAACCAATTGTTCTGGACAAACTTTTTATCATCCAAGTCATCTTTAGTCAAGGAGTCGAGGATGACAATTTTCCACTGCAAACCTTTGGATTTGTGATAGGTGGCCACTTTCACCCCATCGGCGCTTTGGTCCAACTGCGCCTCAATCTTGACTTTTTGAATATAGTCGATGAAATCAGAAACGGTGGCGCTGTCGGGAGTATGTGCGGTGGAGAGTTCGAAAGCGGCTGCCTGCGCGATGAGCATGTCGAGATTTTCGCGACGGATGTCGGCCATCTTCCACTTGGCCACGACACTGCGCAAATCCAACACGGCTATAACCCCCTTGACGATGGCACTGATGTTGAGGCCGCGCAACCCGTTAAGCTTGTCGTCCAACATGGCGAAAAACGTGTCGGGATCTTTACTGACAGTAGTGGCGGCAGACTGGTTCTCCATGTCTTTTTCATCGTAGTCGGGGTAATAATCGTATCGGCCATTGGCGACTTCTGCCAAGATGGCTCCAAATTTCTTGTCTTCCAGAAGTTTTGCCAATTCCGCCTTGGCATATTTGCGGTTTTTGTTCGCCACATACTTCAGCAAAGCGAGCACAAGCTTTATCTCGGCTTTGTCTCGAATTTCGGTTTCTGCCAAGGCTACAGGTATGTTTTTCTTACGGAGCGCTTCCGCAATATCTGCACAGGTATCGTTCATCGAGGTAAGTATGGCAATATCGGAGGGAACAATCTTTTTGCGCCATTTCCATGGTGATTCTTCTTCGTAAACGCCCGGAATGGTTCCGCACTTTCCGTTCAGGATTTCGGCCACACGCGTGGCTAATGCATCGTATTTGTCTTTTCCACAGTGCCAATGTTGGATAGGACACTTGATTTTTTTGTCATTCCGTTTGTGCTTTAAAGGCACTTGCTTAATACGTTCGGTCGGAACACCTTCTTTGAAGGAGCGCTTGAAAACCTCGTTCGACAATTGCACCAAACTTTTGATGGAACGCCACGAGGTATTGATGAGTTCTGCGGTACATTGGTCGCTGTTCGGCTTAAATACATGGTTGGCGTTTTCCTTCAGTTCGGGCGTTGGAAATTTTTTCAAAAGTTGGGTGGTCAGCGAGGAGTCGCTGCCGCGGAAGCCGTAGATGGCCTGCTTGGGATCGCCCACCCAATAGCTTTTGACTTGCACCAAGTCGGACAACTTTTGGAAGATTTCAAGCTGTATGGGGTTCGAATCCTGGAACTCGTCTACGAATAGGTATTTTACGCTCTTATTTATGTCCTCTTTAACGGCTTCGATGTCAAGCAATTCCAAGAATTTGGCTTCCAAATCATCGAAATCCAACAGGTTGTTCTCGCGTTTGTATTTATCAAACTCGGCAGACCATTGGCTTGCAATTCTGAAGATGCGCTTGATACATTCTTGTACTATTTTGCCGTTGGATGGACTCATAGTCCACAATGTTTGTAGATACTCTTTGGTATTTTTAAGGCTGCTTTTTGCAGATGGTTCTTTTGTCGTATAAGAAAAGAAATCACTATCTAAAAATTGTCTTATTTCGTCTTCAGTAGGGACTGTATGAAGAATGAAATCGTTGTATAAAACCAACCTGGCTGTAGCTTCTTTTGATTTTGTATTACTCAATACTGTACAAACGTCACTGGCGTATGTAGTAACTGTAGTTTTATTGTATGTTACGTTAAATAGTTTGCGTACAATATTGCATGATTTTTTACAAAAAACGGGCAGTTGTTTTACATCAATGTTGTAGGAATGCATTTTGGAAATGATTTCCTTGACATACTCCTTCCAGAAATCGTAACTCTTTTTGGTAACCCCATTTTTATAAATAGTGACCTGAAATAAATCAACGTACTCGTTGAAAAACTGTATGTCTTGTTCGTCCACCAACTCTCGCAAGGAGCGATTGATGTAGATTTCCTTGTCCGAGTCGGACATCACGTTGAACTGACCGGAGTAGCCGAGCAGCGACCAGTAGCGTTGGAGATACTGTTCCGCCACAGAGTGTACTGTGCCGATGGTGGCAGTGTCGAGGATTTTGGCAACATCAAGAGCCGCCGGAGCTTCCAGTAATTTCTTGAATGTCTTTTCCCGAAATTCCTTGGCAGCCGCCTTGGTGTAAGTGGTCAGAATAATTTCCGAAGGCTGACAGAGATAATTCCCACTGACATCCTTCTCCGTAAGTATTCTTCTTAATTTCTTGACTAACGTGGTGGTTTTTCCGGCTCCCGCGCCGGCATTGATATAATGTACTCTTTCCATAGCCTTACTTAATTCTGTTCTTTAATACGGCATAGTTGTATGCAACCTTTTTCTTGGGGCTTTTCATTCTTGCTGTATTTGATTTTTGTGTATAAGTTATTGATAGATCGTTATCTAAGAAAAATGAGTTTGATAATGCTTTCGCCGTTACACTTTCTTTTAGATATTTTGTAAAAAACTTCGTGTTTTCAAAATCTGGTCCGGGCATATCCTCCCCTTCCTCTATGAACCCATTCTTCAGATTTTTGATGCGTTCCCGGTAGGATTCCATCGCCTGATTGAAAAGATTATAGGATTTTGGCTGCGGAACAACTTCAATGGCGGCATTCTGTAACAGATAAGGATAGGTGGTGAGCAGTTTTGTCTGCTTAAGCAGGTAATATCCGTACATCTCCACACATCCTGCACCATGCTTTTCTTCAAAAATCCACTTATACAAAGCCAATTGCAACTCTTTACATTCTTCCAATTCCTTTTTTCTTTTTTGGGGTTTGGTGGTCCACTTGAAATCGAAGATATAGTATTTTGTAGGTTTCCCTTCCTCTGTCTTTTTCAAAACGAAATCAATTATGGATTTCAAATTGAAAACAGTTTTTTTCCTTTTGGTGTTTTTTATTGTTATTGGCTTAATATGAGTCTCTTCGCTACCCGCAACTTCCAAATTGTTTTCTTCAATGATTTTAGCCAAGGTGGGAATGGTTTGTTGGGATAGTGTGCGGACAAAGGAGTTCTTCTCCATCTGATTTTCAGGGAGTAACAATTCCGCACCCCTATTCTTAATCGTCGTTTCGATGAGTTTTTTCACATCAGATCTCCTCTTGCATAAGGATATGAATTTATTGGTATCAATGTTTTTGTTTTGGGTTGATATCGCCACCAGTTCATTGACGACTTCGTGTGCTACATTGCCTTCTATCTGTGAGAGGTTGCTGCTGTCGTCCTCCTTCAGGTTGAAAATATATTCCAGCAGATAGTCAAACGGATAGTTGATAAGTTGTGACAAGCTGGAGTAGCTTTCGTGTTCGCGTTGGTAACCGGCTGTATGGGACGAGTGCGTGCCGGAAGCGGCTTTGGGCGCCTGTTTGTCGATGTTTTTAAGGAGTTTCTTGTTGCGAATTTTATACTCAACCTCTTGCGGAGCAATGTCTTTCGGGGTAAAACTCGTTATGGCCTCTGCGGGAAGTTTGACTTTTTTCCCACTATTGATTGTGGTAGAAGAATCAAGAGCCCGCAGTTCGGTGATGATCAGGTTCTCCTCGGTGCGTTCGCCATCCTTGCGTTGGGGCATCAGCGCGATGATGGTATTGGCACGGCTCACGGCCAACTTTTCGGCGAAGTCAGAGGCCTGCATCTCCAAGGAAGCATCGGGAATCATCAACCTTGCCTTTTGAAGTGTTTTTATGTCGGCGGGATTCAGGAAAGCGTACTCATATCGCGGACGCGGCTTGCGCACACAGTCCATCCACATTACGGTTTCTCCACTCACGGCTAATCCTTTGAGGTCCTTCAGCATATCGCAAGAGCCGAGACGGCCGTAGTCGGTCTGTATCGAATCACCTTGGCAGATGAATGCCACCACCTTGTCGAGCTCATCGTTGCTGATGTCTGTTTTACCGTTGAGGTAAGCTTTCAGGGTTTGGGTCTGGTTTTCTAACACCGCCAGCTGCGAACTGAGTTGCACCCCAAAATTGGGATTGTTGTCCAACTTAATGGCGGCCACCTGTTTGGCTTTCTTCAGCCATGTCAGCAAAGCGTCACAAAAAGCGGTCACATCTGCCGTCTGGACATTGCCGCTGGAGAGATGCGGTTTCTCCCACATTCCCCACAGATTCGGGTCGGACATGGTGTCATTGATGGTTGGATCGGAGAAGGGAATTAGATTCCCCTTGCCGTCCGTCACACTTTTGAATCCGCCATCCTTTTGGATTTTGTAGCGCAAGTAGCTCCTGGTTTTCCACTGGATAGGGTGGCGGAAAATGTTGAGGTAGTTGGTCAGGTGCGTCAGATTGACCGGCTGGCGGAAGAGGGCAATACCCAACTTCAACAGCTGCGACATCTCCGGTACCGAGCCTTGAATGGAGGCCGCCACCAACGGTTCCCCCACAGATTTCAGTACCTGGTTGAAGGTGAAGTTGTCCTCGTTGATGTAAACGTCAGGCTTTATTTCCGTCTGCTTCGTCGCCCACTGGTAGGCGTCGTTCTGCTCAGGAAACTGGTAGAGGGTGAACTTCCCGGCAAAGTCGCTGAGGGTCTGGTCTCCAAGATTGGCAACAGCCTCAGATTCCTTAGCCCTTTTTGTTTTTTTCAGCACCTCACGGATAACGGGCGGCAGCAGATCCATCTTCATATCCACCTCGATTTCCAAATCTTTAGGAAGAACGGCATTCAAATCGGTGTTCAGCAGTTGGTGCCAACGTTCACCAACACCGATGCTGTAAAAATGTTCTTCCACTACCTGCAAATCCTTCAGACGCTTTTTCCCATCGGCGGAAATACCATTAGGAAGTGCCGTCTTTTTATCCCACCCCGCCATACACAACGCGTCACGCCAGCGGAGCAACTGTTGCGCAACGCCAAGCGGGTCGTTCTTGAATGACTGTTGGTAAAATGATTCTGGAGAAGGCTTGCTGTCCAATACTTCACGGATGGCTTTGCTGTAGGCGATGGCGCGCTGCATGGGAGAGGTCTCCCCGCGGCTCATTCCCGCGCGCAGTTCCAGTTCGTTCAACAAACCGAGCGGCCCGACATACTTCGTGCCGAGCACACATTTTTTGGGATTCCCTGCGTAGCAGTTCCCGTCGTAATAGGGGCTGAATATAAGTTTAAGCATAAAAAATCAATTGTTTTTGAATCGGCAAATATACAAAAAAACCGTTCCTGCAAACTGCCAAAGTGGAGTCTTTCATCCAATCCACTTTCTTGCAGGAACGATGTTAAAATCCTTTAATATCAAACGGTTAAATATTTCCCCGCCTCGTGTGGCGCTACTCTCTGAAGAACTGCCGCACGCGGTTGAAGAAGCTGTGTTCATTGCGTCCTGGTTTCGGCGTGAAGTTCTCGTGTGTGCTGAGTTTTTCGATTGTCTCTTTTTCCTCCTTGGTGAGTGTCTTCGGGGTCCAGACGTTGACGTTGACGATGAGGTCGCCGACGTTGCGCGACTGTAGCTGGGGCAGACCTTTGCCCTGGAGTCGCAAGATTTGGCCGCTTTGGGTACCCGCTGCAATCTTGATCTTGGCTTTGCCGCCGAGGGTCGGGATTTCGACCGAGGTGCCGAGAGCCGCCTGCGGGAAGCTGATATAGTAGTTGAGGTACAGGTTGTTGCCGTCGCGTTCGAAAACATCGTGGTCGGCAACTTCAATGACGACGAAGAGGTCGCCGTTGACGCCGCCGTTCTGAGCAGCGTGGCCTTTGCCGCGCATGGTGAGCTGCATGTCGTTGTCGACCCCTGCCGGAATGGCGATGGTGAGCATCTCCTCGCCCTGCACGATGCCGTTGCCGTGACATTTGGGACAAGGATCCTTGATGATCTCGCCCGTGCCCCCGCAACGGGAACAGACGGTCACCTGCTGCATGATGCCGAACATGCTGCGCTGCTGGCGCACCTCCTGGCCGCTTCCGTGGCAGGTGGGGCAGGTCTCCTTGCCATGTTCGCTGTTGGCACCCGTGCCGTGACAGTGGTCGCACGGGATGTATTTCTTGATCTTGACTTTTTTTTCTGTGCCAGTGGCCACCTCCTCCAACGTGAGCTTGACCTTGATGCGAAGATTGCCGCCCTTGCGCACAGCCCGCTGGCCGCTGCCCATGCCTCCGCCGCCGAAGAGATCGCCGATGTTGAAGCCGAATCCGCCACCTCCGCCGAACACGTCGGAAAAGTGGCTGATGATGTCGTTGATGTTGAAACCGGAAAAATCGGACGCGGCACCGCCCATGCCGGCATGACCGAACTGGTCGTAGCGCGCCTTCTTGTCGGGGTTGCTCAGCACATCGTAGGCCTCCGCGGCCTCCTTGAACTTCTCTTCCGCCTCCTTGTCGCCAGGATTGCGGTCGGGATGGTACTGCATGGCCTTCTTGCGATAAGCCTTCTTTATCTCGTCGGCCGAGGCGCTCTTGTCCACGCCCAGCACTTCGTAATAATCTCTCTTTTCTGCCATAATCTTGTGTTTTTTAAGGATAAGAAACGATTATTGGCCCACCACAACCTTGGCGTAGCGGATAACTTTGTCTTTTAACTTGTACCCTTTCTCGGTGACGTCGATGACCTTGCCCTTTTGCTCTTCCTTGTCAGTGGGGAAATGGGTCACGGCTTCATGAAAGTCAGTGTCGAAGACCTCGCCGACAGCTTGGATTTCTTCCACATCATACCGTTTGAGCAGTTGAACCAATTTGTTGTATATCAATACAAAACCATCCTTGATGGCTTGTGTGTCCTCCACTTTCTCGTTCGCAGCGATGGCACGCTCAAAGTCGTCAAGCACGGGCAGCAGGCTGACGATGACCTTTTCAGACGCGGTCGAAATCAAGTCTAACTTCTCTTTGTTGACACGTTTCTTGTAGTTGTCGAACTCGGAAAAGAGACGCAGGAAGCGGTCGTTGAGCTCGGCCTTGTCGGTTCGGGCCTGTTCCAACTGTTTTTCAAGTTCCTCGATCTTGGCTTTTTCCTTGCGGTTCCGACGGGTGAATATCCCCTTTTTGGCATCTTCGTCATTCTCGGTGTTGTCAGTTGTCTCCTGAGGTTGCGGTTCGGTGGCATCTGCCATATTGTCAGTGTCCGGAGTCTCTGTAGTTTGGTTATTGTGCGGCTCCTGATTTTCGATGGTCGGGTCAATATTGTTTTCGTTTTTCATAATATGTTTATTTTTAATTATTTACAATACACACTTCATGCGCGGGCATGCTAAAATGCACACTCGCGTAGCAATAGGAGCAAATAATTTGCCAAACTTTTTTGATATGACAAAAAGGGAATCTCATATCGGATGGCACATATCAGGTATATAGTCACCCAAAAAAAGGCGGCACATATAGCGCCGCCTTCGTATTTTCAAATTCTATTTAGCAGAATAGTGAGGATTTACTTTGCGAGGTTGTAAGTCTCCATGGCCATGACAAGTTCCTCGTTGGTGGTGACGGAGACGAGTTTGACCGTGGATTCCGGGGTGGAGATGATGCCGTCCTCGCCGGCATATTTCTGGTTGGCTTCAAGGTCGAGCTTGGTGCCGAGGAATTCGAGGCCTTGGCAGATGGCTTCGCGCTGGAACCAGGCGTTCTCGCCGATGCCGCCGGTGAAGAGGATGATGTCGACGCCGCCCATGGCTGCTGCGTAAGCGCCGATGTACTTCTTGACGCGGTAGGCGAACATGTTGAAGGCATAGGTGGAGCGTTCGTCGCCGGCATCGCGGCCCGCGCGGATATCGCGCATGTCGACGCTCTTGCCGGAGATGCCCAACAGACCGCTCTTCTTGTTGATGAAGGTGTTGAGCTGCTTGGTGTCCATGTGCTCGGAGTCCATGATGTAGATGAGGGCGCCGGCGTCGATGTCACCGCAGCGGGTGCCCATCATGAGGCCTTCCACAGGGGTGAAGCCCATGGAGGTGTCGACGGATTTGCCGTTCTTGATGGCGCAGATGGAGGCACCGTTGCCGAGGTGGCAGCTCACGATCTTGGCTTGTTCGTATGGGATGCCGACCATTTCAGCGGCTTTGGGTCCTACGTATTTGTGGCTGGTGCCGTGGAAGCCGTAGCGGCGGATTTTCTTCTCGGTGTAGCACTCGTAAGGGAGGGCGTACAGATAGGCTTCGGGTGGCATGGTCTGGTGAAAGGAGGTGTCGAAGATGCCCACGTGCTTGACGTTGGGGAGCAGTTTTTTCATCACGTCGATGCCGAGCAGGGAGGCGGGGTTGTGGAGGGGTGCAAGTTCGCAGAGCTTGGCGATTTCCTCGCGCTCTTTGTCGCCGATGACCATGCTGCGGTCGAAGTACTCGCCGCCGTGCGCCACGCGATGGCCCACCGCGTTGATTTCGTTCAGCGACTGAATGACGCCGTGTGTCGGATCGGTGAGCGCCTCGAGCACGAGCTTCACACCCACTTCGTGGTTGGCGATGGGGGTTTGCACATAATATTTTTCTTTGCCCACGGGCTTATGGGTGAACTCACCCATTTCCAGACCGACGCGTTCAACAAGGCCTTTGGCCAACAATTCAGGTTGCGGTTCCATCTCCAACAGCTGGTATTTGATGGAGGAACTGCCGCAGTTTAAAACTAAAACTTTCATACTTATAAAATTATGTTATGTATTTCGGATACAACCGGTGTGTGCAAATTTAATTTTCAGGATTAAATTTGGCAGGTGCAAAAATAGGAAAAAAGTATTCACGCAGGGATAAGAAAGTTTATTTTTTGTATCTTTGCCGCGCTTTACAACAATCACCTAATCCAAAAGTTGTACTAATGGAAAAGAGAATTGGAACTGTCACGGTGCTGGTCAAGGACCGCGCCGTAGCCCCACAGGTCAACACTGTGATTTCCCAGTATGCCGACATCGTTCTGGCCCGTCAGGGCTTGCCGTTCCGCGACAGCGCAGTTGCGGTCATTTCCCTCATTGTGGAAGGCGACACCAACCAAATCAACGCCTTATCCGGAAAATTGGGCCGCCTCGACAACATCGAGGCCAAAGCCGTGGTGACGAAAGCGTCGTAAGGCTTAAGACCATTTTATAATTCATCGTCATAGTCCAAAAGCTATCGACCAACAGCTAACAGCCATAGTTCAACAGCCAACAATAACCAAAACTAACAATAATATGCAATTCCATCCAGAAAAATGCCGTATCCCCGACGAAATAGGGAAACCTTTCATCGATGTTGATGAAATATGGGATTATATCAACCAAACCGAAAGCACGCCTGAGCGTGTGCGGGCCATTATCCAAAAATCCCTCGACAAAAACCGCCTCACCTTGGAGGAAACGGCGGTGTTGGTGAACACCACCGACCCCGTTTTGGTGGAAGAGATCAAAGAGGGTGCGCGCGAGCTGAAACGCCGTGTCTACGGCAACCGCATCGTGCTTTTCGCCCCGCTTTATGTGGGCAATTATTGTGTTAATAATTGCAAATATTGCGGATTCCGCTCCTCCAACAAAGATCAGGTGCGCACCACCCTCACGGACGAGGAACTCGTGCGTAGCGTGGAGGCCTTGGAGGAGGACGGCCAAAAGCGCCTTATCTTGGTCTATGGCGAGTCGCCGAAATACTCACCCGAGTACATCGCGCACACCGTCAAGATCACGTATGCCACCAAGAAGGGCAACGGTTCCATCCGCCGCGTCAACATCAATGCCGCCCCGCTGGATGTGGAGGGATTCCGCACCGTGAAGGAGGCCGGCATTGGCACCTACCAGATATTCCAGGAAACCTATCACCCGGAAGCCTACTCCTGGTATCACCCCGCCAACACCATCAAGGGCAACTATGAGTGGCGTCTTACCGCCATGGACCGCGCCCAGCAAGCCGGCATCGATGACAACGGGCTCGGCATCCTCTTTGGTCTCTACGACTGGCGCTTCGAGGTGCTCGCCATGATTCGCCACACCAACCACTTGGAGGCTTGCTTCAACGTGGGACCGCACACCATCTCCTTCCCGCGCATCAAGGATGCCTCCGGCCTTGACATTGACAAGAAGTATTTCGTGGATGACGACACCTTCGAGAAGATTATCGCCATCTTCCGTTTAGCTGTGCCCTACACCGGCATGATTCTCACCGCCCGCGAGGATGCCGCTTTCCGCGCCAAGGCCATCCAATATGGCATCTCCCAGATTGACGGCGGCACCAACCTCCAGATCGGCGACTACAAATACCATCATGAGGAGACAGAGAAGAACAGCGACAAACAGGAGGACCAGAACCTGCACCGTGAACAGTTCAAAATCGGGGATGACCGCACCCTCGGTGATATTATCGAGGAGTTGCTTGACGGCAACTACATCCCCAGCTTCTGCACGGCCTGTTACCGTCTCGGACGCACGGGCGAGCATTTCATGGAGTTCAGCGTGCCGGGCTTTATCAAACGTTACTGCACGCCCAACGCCATCCTGACGCTCAGTGAATACTTGGTGGACTATGCGACTCCTGAGGTGGCCGCCAAGGGCTGGAAGGTGATAGAAAACAATATGACCAATGTGGATGAAAAGTTCCGCGAAGAGTTGCTCAAGCGCATCGAGCGCATCAAACAGGGCGAACGCGACTTGTACTTCTAACGATGTAACATATTAAAATACAATAATATGAGTGAATACAAGAAATTGACCCGTAGTTTGACAGACCGTAAGATTGCCGGTGTGTGCGGGGGGCTTGCAGAATATCTGAACATTGATCCCACGGTGGTGCGGATTATCTTTCTCGCCCTTTTGCTTATCTTTGGCGGTGGCTTGCTCCTATATCTGATTATCTGGATTGCCGCGCCAGAGGCATAGTCGTGCATATCGTATCATGGTCTTGTTGAAGGCACGAGGGTGAGTCAAAAGATTTTTTGGGTCGCCCTCGTGCTATTTTTGTATCTTTGCAGCCTCTAAAAATATAATGTAATGTATAGAACCCATACTTGCGGCGAGTTGCGTCTCGCCGATGTTAAGAAAGAGGTCACCCTGTGCGGGTGGATCCAGAAAATACGCCACCTTGGTGGCATGATATTCATTGACTTGCGCGACCGTTACGGCATCACACAGTTGGCTTTCAACCACGAGTTGAAGCCCGAATTGTGCGAGCAAGTGGAGAAGATGGGTCGTGAGTGGGTTATCCAAGCGACCGGCATCGTCATTGAAAGATACAGCAAGAATCCGAATATCCCCACGGGCGAAATCGAGATTGACGTGCAGAAGGTGAACGTGCTCAACGAGGCCATCACCCCGCCCTTCACCATCGAGGATGTTTCTGACGGCGGCGACGAGCTCCGCATGAAGTATCGTTATCTCGACTTGCGTCGCAACCCCGTCAAAAACAACATTATCTTCCGCCACAAGTTGGGACTCGAAATCCGCAAGTATCTCAACGGCCAGGGTTTCTTGGAGATTGAGACTCCCTTCTTGGTGAACAGCACGCCCGAGGGCGCGCGTGATTTCCTCGTGCCCTCCCGCATGAACCCGGGCGAATTTTACGCCCTTCCGCAGTCGCCCCAAACTCTCAAGCAACTGCTCATGATTTCCGGCATGGACCGCTATTTCCAAATCGTGCGCTGCTTCCGCGACGAGGATCTGCGCGCCGACCGTCAGCCGGAATTTACCCAGATCGACTGTGAGATGTCATTCATCGAGCAGGAGGACATCCTCAACCTCTTCGAGGGCTTGGTGAAACATATTTTCAAGACATTCAAGAATATCGACTTGGAGCCCATTGAGCGTATCACCTGGGCCGATGCCATGAAATATTACGGTTCCGACAAGCCCGATGCCCGATTCGGCATGCGCTTCGTGGAACTCAACGATCTGCTGCAGCACAAGGAGTTCAAGGTCTTCAACGAGGCTGAACTCGTGGTCGGCATCAAAGTCGACGGTTGTGGCAACTATTCCCGCAAGCAACTCGACGGCCTTGTGGAGTTCGTCAAGAGTCCGCATGTCGGTGCCGGCGGATTAGTCTACATCCTTTGCAATGCCGACGGCACGTTCAAGTCGTCGGTGGACAAGTTCTACGACCAGGAGGATCTCAAGGCGGTGGCTGTCCGTTGCGAGGCCAACCCCGGCGACCTCATCCTCATCATGTCGGGTAAGGCGATGAAGACCCGCACACAGTTGTCCGCCCTCCGTTTGGAGATGGGCAACCGTCTCGGCCTGCGCAAAGCCGGCGAGTACAAGGTGTTGTGGGTCGTCGATTTCCCGTTGCTGGAATGGGATGAGGAGACGCAACGCTTCTATGCCATGCACCATCCCTTCACCGCCCCGAAGCCGGAGCATGAGGATATGCTGGAAAGCAATCCTGGCGCGGTCAACGCCAATGCCTACGACTTGGTCATCAACGGTTCCGAGGTGGGTGGCGGCTCCATCCGTATCCACGATCCGGAATTGCAGAAGCGCATGTTCAAGGCCCTGAACTTCACCGAGGAGCAGGCCCAGAGCCAGTTCGGCTTCCTTATCGACGCTTTCCGTTTCGGCGCGCCCCCTCATGGTGGCATTGCCTTTGGATTCGACCGTCTCTGCGCTGTGCTCTCCGACTGCGACAGCATCCGAGACTTCATCGCATTCCCCAAGAACAACTCCGGTCGCGACACGATGTTGCCTGCACCCACACCCATTGCCCAAGCCCAGTTGGACGAATTGAATATCGACATCAAAATTCCCCAAAATGCAAAATAACGACCAATACAATTCTTTTAGTCTGCTGAAATTTGTGTGGAAATGGCGCAAATGGTTGCTTATCATTGGCCTTGCCACCGCTATACTCTCCCTGCTTTGCTCCTATCTCGTGACCCCGCGCTTCAAGTCCACCGCCGTCATATACGCCACGCGCACTAATTCCACAGCCAAAATTCTCCTCAACAAGGAGAACTACAACGAGAGACTTGAAATGAAGGCATACGGCACGGAGGAGGAAACGGAACAGCTGATGCAACTGCTCAACGCGCTGGAAATTAAGGATTCCTTGATTGAACACTACAATTTGGCCGATCATTACGATGTCAGCACCAAGTCGAAGGGTTGGCAGACGAAGCTCTACAAGATGTTGACCAACAATCTGACCATCAAACGCACGGACTATGGAGCCATCTCCATTTCGGTGTCCGATGAGGATCCGCAGATGGCCTGTGACATGGCGAATTATGTGTTGCGCCTCATCGACACGGTGAAGAATCGTGCGGAACACGAACGTGCCGCCGCCGCCTTTGCCGCCTTGCAGCGTCAGGTGGATTCCGTGAACAAGGAGATTGCGCGCATCGATGACTCCATTCAGGTGTGCATGGAGCATGGCGTCTTTGAAGTGGAAGAGCAGACCAATCGCGTGATGCAACAGTACGCCATAGCTGTGGCCCAGGGTAACCAGGCCGCCATCGCGCGTCTCGAAAATGAGCAGAAAAAGCTGGCCGAATGGGGACCGCGTCTCGATGCCTGGCATGACCTCCAATATAATTTCCGTGAATATCAGTCACTTTGCAAGTCCAAGATGATGAATGCCCAACTTGACATGGAAGGTTGCATTCCTGTGAAATTTGTGGTGGACAGACCCATTCCAGCCGACAAGAAATACTTCCCCAAGCGCTCGGTCATCATGATTGTCTCCACTTTCTGCGTGTTGGCAATTGCGTTGATTGTGCTCTTAATGATCGACAAAATTGAAGATAAACCTGCCACCAAGCCTGAAGAAGCTGACAAATAAGCTGACGGGCGAACAGTGGGCCTTGCTGCTCACCGCCGTCCTGCTTGTTCTCGTCAACAGCATCGCCATCACCAAGGAATTGCCCATCATACCCTTGCTGACAGGCGGTGCAGTCTTGGTATATTTGCTGATTTTTCATGTCGATTGGGTGATGTATCTCATGGCTTTCGTCACTCCATTTTCCATAGCCCTTGAGTTCAAGGATTACAAGCTCGGATTGTCGTTTCCGAGCGAGATTGTGATGATTGCCGTCACTTTCCTGTTCTTGTGCCGCCTGATTTACGATTTGTCTATCGACCGCAAGTTGTTGCGACATCCTATCTCCATTGCCATCTTCGTATACTTGGCGTGGATGTTCATGACCTGCCTGACCAGCGAGATACCAGTGGTTTCCATCAAGTTCTGGCTTTCGAAGATATGGTTCACTACCGCCTGTTATTGGATGACCATACAACTTATCAAGGATGACAACCGCAATCTTTTGCGTTACTTCAACTGCTATGCGGTTGCTTTGTCCATTGTGGTGATTATCACCTCCATCAAGCATGCGCTGAGCGGTTTCGACAGCAATTACGCCCATTGGGTGATGAGTCCTTTCTACAACGACCATACCGCCTACGGTGCGGTGCTGGCCTTCTTCGTACCCATCACGGGCTGCTGCTTTTTCCTGCCGAAGAACAATGTTTTCCATAAAATATTCTATACGATACTGACAGTCATCATGTTGATGGGGCTTTACCTTTCGTACAGTCGTGCGGCCTGGATTAGTTTTGTGGTGGCTATTGGTGTGCTTGTGGTGCTGAAATTGCGCATCAAGCTCTCGTGGCTCGTGGCCGCCGGGTTGGTGTTTGGAACAGCTTTCTATTTCTATGCCGACGACATCCTCTACAAAATGAGCCGCAACAGCCAGGACTCGTCCGGTAACCTGACGGAGCAGTTGCAGTCGATATCGAACATCACGACGGACGCTTCCAATGTGGAGCGCCTGAATCGATGGGATTCGGCGTTCGGCATGATTCGCGAGCGTCCCGTGGTAGGGTGGGGGCCTGGCACGTATCAGTTTGTCTATGCTCCGTTTCAGAAAAGCCAGTTCAAAACCATCATCACTACGGACTTCGGAGACGGCGGCAACGCACATAGTGAATATATCGGCCCTTGTGCCGAGAGCGGCATCATCGGAATGCTTACCGTATTTGCACTCCTGTTTTGCAGCCTTTATACGGGCATCCGCACCTATAACCACTCGCACGACCCCACACGGCGTCTCTTCTGCCTGATGATGACGCTGGCCCTCGTCACCTATTTTGTGCATGGCACACTCAATAATTTCTTGGATACCGATAAACTATCGCTCCCCTTTTGGGGTGCCTTTGCCGTCATCACCGTGATGAGCCTCAAACCAGATACCGAACCTGACGCTGGTGAACCAGCGCCCCAAACCCCATAACCTATGGCCAATTCATTGAAAAAGTTGGCGGGACAGACCGCCATTTACGGCCTCAGCAGTATCATTGGACGATTCCTGAACTACATGCTGGTGCCGTTGTACACTTATAAAATTGCTGCCGCTTCAGGTGGATACGGCATTGTCACCAACATCTACGCCTACACAGCATTGTTGTTGGTGCTGCTCACCTTCGGCATGGAGACCACCTTTTTCTACTATGCCAACCGCGAGGATGTGGACTCCCGCAAGGCATTCTCCACTGCCGGCAACGCCGTGGGACTCGTGGCGCTCGTCTTTTGGCTCATTTGTATGGTGTTTGGCAACGGCATTGCCAACATGCTTCACTATGAGAACCATCCGGAGTACATCCGCGTGATGGCCACCGTGGTCTCTTTTGATGCTTTTCAGGCCATCCTTTTCGCCCGTCTGCGAAACGAGAACCGTGCCCTCAAGTTTGTCACCCTCAAGCTCTCTTTCATTGTCAGCAACATCCTGCTCAATCTTTTCATTTTCCTGATGGCCCCGGCACTCCAGCAAAGCCACCCGTCCCTGATGAGTTGGTACGATCCCAACTACCAAGTTGGTTACGTCTTCATTGTCAACCTCTTGTGTACCGCCGGTGTCACGTTAGGCTTCATCCCGGAAATCAAGGGACTGCGCTTTGGCATCGACCGTGCCCTGCTGAAAGACATGCTCCGGTATACTTGGCCGTTACTGTTGCTCGGACTTATCGGCATCCTCAACCAAGTGGCCGACAAGATTTGCTATAAATTCATCGTTCCCGGCCAGGTGGGTGAGGTGCAGCTTGGCATTTACGGCGCCTGTGTCAAGATTGCCATGATTATCGCTATCTTCACGCAAGCCTTCCGGTATGCCTACGAGCCTTTCGTTTTTGGCGGGCAAAAAGAGAAAAACAGCAAAGAGATGCAAGCCGATGTGATGAAATACTATGTCATCTTCACGCTTATGGCCTTCCTGATTGTTGTCTTGTATATGGACATATTCAAGTTCATCATTAAAGAGGATTATTGGGAAGGGCTGCGGGCTGTGCCTATTGTGATGATGGCAGAGATCTTCATGGGCGTCTATTTCAACCTTTCATTCTGGTATAAACTGAACAAGCAGACATGGTGGGGTGCCATCTTTTCCGCCATCGGGTGCGCGGTGATGCTGGCCATCAATTTTATCTTTGTCCCGAAATACGGCTACATGGCCTGTGCGTGGGGCGGTTTGGCGGGATATGGCATCTGCATGGTGCTCTCCTACATAGTGGGACAATTCAAAAGCCCTGTTCCGTACAAATTGGGATCGTTATTCGGCTATTTATCCTTGGCCCTGCTGCTCTATGAATTCAGCATCCTTTTCCATCCGCAGAAACAAATCTGGGTTTTTGTGGTCAACACGGTGCTGATGCTCGTCTATGTGGGCGTGGTTGTTTATAACGAAAGGGAACTCGTCAAGAAAGTGCTAAACGGCGTGCTGCATAAATCGTGATTTATTGTGATCATGGTTTATGTCCGGCATACTGTAACATAGTCGTCATATATAATTTACCAAGACATGAAACGCCTGATTCTCCTCTTGCTCTTCTCTCTCCCTTTGCTCACCTTTGCTCAGAACTACACCGTGCGGGGTACGGTGGTGGACAGTGCGCGCCGTGAGCGTCTCTTCTATGTGCGGGTGGGGCTTGTCACGCCCGACTCGGCCATGAAAACGGTGGCGGTGACCTTCACCGACGCGGAGGGTAACTTCACCCTTGATGACGTGCCTGCCGGGCGATACAATCTCATGGCCTTCCTGGTGGGCTACGCGCCCGTCACGCGCGCCGTGCGCTGCGAGGGCGATAACCCCGTCGTTGATATAGGGCGTATCCGCATGCACCGGGAGAAGAACACCTTGCAGGAGGTCACCATCGCCGGCGAGAAGCCCGTCTATTTAGTGGACGGTGAGAAAACAATGTACAACGTGGCCGAGGATCCAACCATCCAGGACGGCACGGCCGCCGACGCGCTCGAGAATGCCCCCGGTGTGGAGGTCGATATCGAAGGCAACATCACCCTCCGTGGCGTCTCCTCCGTTGAAATATGGCTCAACGACAGACCTTCCCACCTCACAGAGGAGAACCTCAAGGAGTTCATCCAGCAACTGCCCGCCAACTCGTTGGAGCGAATAGAGGTCATCACCAATCCTTCCGCCAAATACAGCTCCAAGAGCGATGCCGGCATCATCAACATCGTGACTACCTCTGCCATCAAGAAAAACAGCTTTGTCAGCTTCGGCATCCGCGGATCTTCCTCACCCAACATTACCCCGTGGGTCTCCTACGTCTGGGCCAACCAGAAACTCTCCCTGAATTTCTATCTCAACGCAAGCTACTCGTACAGCCGTCACAACGCTACCAGCTCATACACACAGTTTAACAACGAACATGACACCGCCTCTACCTACTTGGGCTTCAGCAACGGAAAAGGACATAATGTCAACACAGGCTTTAACTTTAACGGTTCCTATATCTTCGACACCCTCAACACCATGCGTTTCTGGGCTGGCACTTATCCCCGCTACAGTATTTCCAACAACCTGTCCCAAGCGCTTCGACAGGAGTATTTTCCTGAAGAATTGTTCCAATACAACACCTCGACGGAATCCTCGAGCTTCAGTGCCGGTGCCTACGGCGGACTGGCTTTTGAGCATTTCTTCAACCGCCAGACAGGGCACAAAATTGATGCCGACTGGACCTTCAACTATCGCCATAACCAGGGAAGCTCCGACTATTTTCGCGACTATTTGATACAAAACGAGCTTGACAAAAGGCGTCTCGGCTCCCCGAAAGGCAATAGTTTTTCCACCTCCGCCAGCCTTGACTACGTGATTCCCTACCATAAGAATGGCGAAATCGGGGTGGGTGTCAGCGGTGATGTCGCATTCGACAAGAACATCACCCTGTATGACACGTTGGTGCCGGGGGCGGACATCTACAACACCGACTCCTTGCGTCTCATGGACGTGGATGACCGCGAGTACGACCTCGATGCCTACGTCACCATCCAGCACAAGTTCGGCAACTTCACCGCCAAGGCAGGCCTCCGTTCCGAATATGTCTTTTACGATTATCACATCCTCAACGCCCCCTACGGTGACGTGGCCAAGGGCTATTTCAGCCTCTATCCCTCGTTGCACCTCAGCTACCGCACCAAGTCGATGCACAATTTCAGCCTGAGCTACACCCGCAGGGTCAGCAACCCGTCGGCCTCACGGCTATCAACCTTCGTCTCTTACGGGGAAGATGATTTTTCCATGGGCAATCCCTACTTGCGCCCCACCTATACCAACTCCGTGGAGGCCGGTTGGACCAAGTTTTTCAAGAAGTTCGGCAACGTGGGCATCAATGCCTACTTCCGCCATTCCAAAGACCTGACCAGCACGATGACCGACGTGATATTCAACGACTATTTCGGGCGCATCGTCTCCTTCTCGCAGCCCGTGAATGCTGGAAAGTCTTTTAACACGGGTGCGGACCTGAATGTCACCTACCGTCTGAAGGCCTTCATGAACATTCGGTTTTACGCCAACCTCTACTACACGCGTTCGGAGTTCCAGTTCCGCAACGAGGCAGACCCGCGCATCACCTCCAACCTCGGCTACAGTTTCCGGTTGCGTTTCTGGGCAAAGGTGTGGAAGAAATTAGAAATCAACGTTTCCGCGAACTACCGTTCCAAGAGTGTGTCACTTTTCACGACCACGTTGCCACATTACTCCATTAATGCCGGCCTGCGCGCAGACTTCTTCGACCGCAAGCTCTCTGTCCACCTCAACGTGAACGACATTTTCAATTGGAACAGCCGTCGCACCACCAACGACAATCCATACTACGTATCCACCACCACATCCAAGAACGTGAGCCGCTTCATTACGGCGGGCATCACCCTGCGTTTTGGTAAGATGGAGTTGGAAAAGAAGGCAACGGAGGACTCTGGTGTGGAGAGCACGGGAGAATAATCCGCTGTTTTTTGACAAATAAAAAACCATAACTATGAATAAACTAAATACCAGCAATTTGAAAGGGGACATCTTCGGCGGCATCACCGCCGGCATCGTGGCCCTTCCCTTAGCCTTGGCTTTCGGTATCCAGGCCTTCGGCGTGATTGACGTGCAAGACATTCCCAATATCGGAGCCATCGGAGCCCTGGCGGGCCTGGTGGGTGCCATTATGGTCGGATTCTTCGCCTCCCTGTTCGGGGGCACGCCGTCACAAATCAGCGGCCCCACGGGACCGATGACGGTCATCACGGCTACGCTCATCTCCGGCATCTGGTCGGCGGGGGGCGCGCACTCCATCGAGACGGTGCTCGTCACGATGTCGGTGGCGGGCATGCTCTGCGGCGTTTTCCAGATCCTTTTCGGCATCCTGAAAATCGGCAAATATATCCGCTACATCCCCTACCCGGTATTGTCGGGCTTTATGAGCGGTATCGGCATCATCATCATCCTGCAGCAGATCTATCCGCTGTTCGGGATGAAATCGCCGGTGCTCATCGTGGATATGATCACGCAGTTCCCGTCACGAATCGCAGGCTTCGACATCCACGCGCTCATTTTCGGTTTGGCGACCATTGCCATCATCTACCTTTTCCCGTTGATCACCAAGAAAGTGCCTGCCACGTTGGTGGCATTGATAGTGGTGACGGTTGTCTCCTTGTTTGTCAAGGATTTCAACTCCAACCTGACCATCGGCGAGATACCGTCGGGATTTCCGCTTCCTGTTTTCACGAAGGTCTCCTTGGCGGGCATCCAGTGGGGCGCAGTGCTGAAGAGCGCCGCCATTCCCGCGCTCACCCTCGCGGGCCTCGGCTCCATCGACACGCTGCTCACCTCCGTGGTGGCCGACAATATCACCAAGACCAAGCATAACAGCAACAAGGAATTGATTGGTCAGGGCATCGGCAATATGTTTGCGGGTTTGTTCGCGGGCATCGGCGGCGCGGGTGCCACCATGCGTACGGTCGTCAACGTGAAGAGCGGTGGACGCACCCGTCTGTCGGGCATCGTGCATGCACTTTTCCTGCTCGCCATCCTGCTCGGACTCGGCCGTTTTGTGAAATACGTGCCGCTGTCAGTGCTTTCCGGCATCCTCATCACCGTGGGTGTCGGCATCATCGACTTCAAAGGACTGAAAGACCTGCCCAACATCCCGCGCGCCGACGCTGTGGTGCTCATCACCGTACTGCTGCTTACCGTCTTCGTCGATTTGCTCATTGCTGTGGGTATCGGAATGATCATTGCTTGCGTGCTCTTTATGAAACGCGCCAGCGACTTGGTGGAGAGTGGCTACCAGTCGGGCGAAATCAACCAGTTCGACAAGGAGTTGCCCTGGAAGGACGAGCACGGGCTTTCGGAAGAGACCAAGCACCAAATCTACATCCAGCGCCTCAACGGCCCAATCTTTTTCGGCTCCATCACCCGTTTCCAGGAGGTGATGCACGACGTGCCCGACGATGTCAAGATTGTGATTATCAGAATGCGTCTGGTCAGCTTTATGGACCAGTCAGGGCTTTATGCAATGGAGACGGCCATCAAGGACTTGCAGGCCAAGGGCATCATCGTGTTGATGACCATCATCCAGCCGCAGCCTATGTATATGCTCACCAAGATGAACGTCATCCCCGCCGTGATCCCGAAGGAACACACCTTCGCCACCTTTGAGGAGTGCACGGAGTTTCTGGAAAATACTGAGATTCTGCATTAGCTGTTGGCTATTGGCTAACGGCTAAATGCTAACGGCTACAGCCCTGCCTGAACCTCTTGCGAGGGCAGCGAGCGCTGGCCCTTGCCGAAATACAGGACGATATAGTAGCTGACCTTGTCGCCAGCCTTCAAATCCCGGTCAACAAAGGTCTTGGTGCCTTTTTCAAACCGCTGGTATGCCTGATATTCAGAGCCGTTGACAGAGCGATATATCAATCCGTAATGGTGATGGCGCCCCATATAGTCGTACGCCCAATCCAATGTGACGCTGTTGTTCTTCTTGTCGGCAGAAGCCTTTAACTGGATGGGAAGGTCCACGACCAGGGCTTCGCGTACAAACGCATTGGCATAACCCGACCGGCCAGACGTGTTGTGGAAATCGTCCACCGCTTCAATGCAGTATTGGTACATGTCGGACGATGGTGTCGGATGGTCAATAAAGACGATATAATCGGCCTCGATGATTTGCCACGGCTGCACAGCCTGTTGCAATTCCCACTGTTTCTGCTTTTTCAATTTGCGATAGATGAAATAGTACATCACATCGGAGGAAGCGCTCTTGGTCCAGCGCACCACCACAGTGTTGTCGGTCACCGTGATGTCGTCCAAGATGCACGGGGTGGGGGGGATTTTGTCGGGAACGGGCACCGCAATGGTGTCGGAGTGCTCCGACACGTTGTGACTGTAGTCCTCAGCCATGATATAGTAGTAGGCATACTTGGTGATGGTGTGCCAATCGAGGGTGTCGATGAAGGCATTGGTGTGGGCCAGACCATGGGAACACTCCACGAATTCGTGGTCCATCTGGTTGGCGAAGAAAACACGATAGCCCATCACATCCTTTTCGGGATTCTTATCCCAAGTGAAATGGGCCAGACCTGCAGAATCTACCAAGGCTCTCAGTCCGGTGGGCTTCACGGGCGGCACCACGTCCTCTATGTTGTTGAGGGCAGAGCTGGAGAAGCTGACGTTCTTGTACTTGTCGTATGCGATGAGCTTGTAGTATCCTCTGCCGCGCACTCCGGCATACTCGTCCAAATATTGCTTGGTCTTGGGTCCCAGCAAATCCGACACATTCGACCACGGGCCGTCGGGTGAGTCGGAGAAGGTGAGCAGATAGCCTTCAAAGTCATCTTCTATCACATTCTTTTCCCAATAGACCGTGCAGGTTGTGTTGTCTTTGGGGACACAACCCGTGATGATGGGGATGGTGGGTGGGACAAGGTCCATCATCTCAAATTTCTCGCTCTCTTTGTAGGGCACATAATCGCCGAAGGCGTCAAATGCTCGCACGCGGTACTGGTACTGGGTTTTCAGATCCAGGGAGTCAATGAACGCCACATTGTTTTCCATCAATCTGGCGACATCCTCACCCAGCACCTTGTAGGTCTCCTCATCGGGATTGTATCCATAGATGGGCACGTTGTTCATAGGTTCCCAATTGCGGTCCTTGTTGGTTTTTCTTTCAATAAAATAGCCCGACAGCTTGTTCTTTTTCCAATAGACGATAGCTCGATAGGCGTCTATTTGCTGTATCTCCACAGTGGGCATCATCTCTTCTTCCGTGCGCACGTAAGGGACATTCTGGAAGATGACGGAGACCGGGGGCACATCATAAAGGTGTTTGGGAACGGGCGTGCGAAGGGTGTAGTCATACCACTCACCCTTCTTCACGGTGCGATCCACATAGCGCAAGCCCAAGGCATTCATGATCTCGGGATGGCCTTCGGCAGCCAGCAGGGCCATGAAATGACGCTGTTGCTGTTCCTGGTCCTTGCGAAACACATAATTCATAAAACCGTTCTGGTCGTTAGGGTCGGTAACAAACGCGCCCTCCCCGTACAGGGCCTGGGCGGCGGCGCCGGCATGCATGTCGGTGCTGTCGAACTGCTGCTGGAACTGCTCCAAAGTGAGCGGACGGATGGGTTTGCCGTTGTTCAGGAGGGTGTCAATGCGGGAACTGTTACCCGACTTTTTGATTTCCTCATCCGTCAACGAGCGTTCGAGCAACCACCCGTGCTTGTTGGCGAGCATCCATAAACCGGCATCCTCAGGTGCCCAGCGGAAAACCACACTGTCACCATACGCGCGGTAGAGCAACACCACCTTGTTGTTCTGACGGATCTTGACGGTGTCTTGCGCATATATGCGAGGGACACCCATGCATATCATCATCAATATCGCGGACCATATTATTTTTTTCATATTAGCGCTGTTTATTTGTTGACTTCTCTGAATTGTACTGTAACGTATGCTTTTTTAATCGTCTATATAAGCCTCCACGTTTTTGTAATCCGGGAAGGTGAGTTTCTGGGTGTTGTTGTCTTTGGTCGTCCAGGTTGCGTCTTTCTTGTAGTTGTTCAGTTTCCATGAACGTGACACTGTTTTGTTGAAATTGTATGCACTGTCATGGATGTCTTCTCCTGATCCAAACAGATTAGTCTTGATTTGTCTGGCAATGGTGGTACTGTTATCGCCACCGGATGCATATACAATTTTCACGTACGGTTTGTCATTGGTGGCCAAATTGTTCATGTTGCTGTACCAATTGGGCAATGTCCTGCCGTCTTTGTCATCAAAAACAACGGTCATACCCTTTGTGCCCTCCCAAGTGTTGGGTGCTTTTTTATAGTGGAACCACAACCAGGAATAGAATTGATAGCTGGCTCTGCTCACGTGCATGGTCTCCGGATTGGAAGCGTTGGGGTTGAAATCGTTACCGAGCGTGTACAGGTTGTTCCAGGCATTGAAATAATGCGTCCAAGGCAAAGACTTGTTGATCGTGTAGGGGAAGTCGTTGTCGAATTGCAGGCAAGCATGGGCATAATCTGCCGAATAGAGTTTCTTCAAGATGTTTTTCTTGTGGCTGTATCCCCTGTTCAGCGGATAAGCGGCAATCTCAGTGCATTTTTTGAAGAAATCAAAAAACATCTTGATGTCATCATACATCGCAGGTGTGGCTTTGTCGGTAATGGTCACAGTTGCAATGGAGTTTCTGGAGCCATTGTAGTCTTCCCAATCGGACTGTTTTTCACCGAACGATTTAATTGTGATAACGGCTGTCTTGGAGCGTGTTGTGGAGACCTCCAACAAGTTAGGCACCGCCCAATATTGTTGTGCAAAATAGGTCCTGTATTCATCCGGGAGTGTCAAACCATGGCCGAGGATTTGGCCGCAAGGTTCAAACATGTCCGGGTTTGTACTCGCCCTTCGGGACACGGTGTAGGAACGCAGATCCAGATTCTTCCAACTTTTGCTATAATCGCGGATAATACCGCCTTGGGTTCCATTGAAGAAGTCTTGGTTGTAGTCACAGTCGATATCATCCCAGGAACCGTTGATGGAGAAATCATCCCGGTAACTGCCCACATGGTCATTTTGATGAGGTATCTTCTTTATCGGGGCATTGGTGTATAAGTTGGAATAGTCTCTCATCATGGAGAACTGTGTCATCAGGAAGAGGTGCTTGGCCATTGCTGCTGTCCGGTGTTCCTCGGCGGTGCTGAGTACGAAGGCGGCGATGGCGGGCAACTTCACATTGGTGTTGTAGCGGTTGGCGTCATTCGGGGTTTGCGGGACGAACAGATACGAATACCATCCGAACCTTTGTGCGGTGGAGGATGATGTCATAATCGGGAAGACCGATGAACTTGCGCTGGAAGAGGGACCTGAGGCAGAGATGCCACTGTTGTAACAAGCCATTATGTTCGTGAACAACTCCTCGTATGTGCTGTAATTAGGATCCGTCTTGAAGCAGAGGTCATAGATGGTGTCGCCAAGCTGATAGGCTATGGTATACTCTTCAAGGGACTTTCTTTCGTAGAGCATGGAGGTGTCGCTTCCCTGATCGGTGTAATCCTCTCTCAATTTCTCATATTGGTAATCTTCCACGCTGACATTATCCGTTGTCGTTGTGGCCACCAAAGTCGGGAGCAGGCCGTTATGAGACCCATTGCTGAGTCTATTGTCACTCGTGTTGATAACCGGATGATACACCCCCGTGATCGAGCCGCCGGTAGAGTTGGAGTTGCTTGTGGAGGGGATTCTGACCAACGAAGTGTTCACCACCACGGTGTTGCCATTAATTGTAGTGGCGGAGTTGGATGTGTTGTCAGAGATGACAATCTGACCTTTTCTCTGAATGGTGTTGCTCTCTCTCTTGACCAGGTTGCGGGCATTCAAACTAGTGACATTCAGATTATTTGAAGAAGATGAGTTTGAGAGGGAACCGTTCAGTTGACCGCGGGCCTGTATGGTCGTTGACCCGGTAGCAGCGGTGTTGTCGTTGGAGTTAGAGTTGGCGGAACTACTTCTCAGTCTGCCCCTGTTTCCGGTAGTCATGTTCTTATTCGTTTCCAGATTGGCATTGACCTCTAAAAGACCTGCATTCAGGTTGTTGTTGGCCAACACGCCGGAATTGAGGTTCGCTGAATTGGTGAGTATCACACCGTTGTTTGCAGTGTTAGTCAGCCGGGATGAGGTGGCAGGCCTTATAAAAGTTCCTGGATTGGTGATGGTGGGATTGGTGGTTCCAGTAAACGTTCCGTGGCCGGGTGTGGTATTACCTGTTCCTGTACCGAAAATATCACCCAGACTGGGTCTCGACAATCCTCCGCCCAGTACTGGTTCCAGATTGGCCACTCCAGCCTCATGCTCTATTCGCTGATTCAAGGCTTCTATTTTGGAATTGGAGTAAAAGTTGAAATTCCCGACATTGAGGTGACTTCCAGAAGTTCCCGTGCTTGTGCTGGCTCTGTGGGAAGCATATACCTTGTCCCAGTTCTGGCTGGTGAGCTCATAATCCGTGCGGGTAGACACCCGTTGCGCCGCCATCAGGTTGTCGATGGCGTTTTGGTAGTCAGCCTTGTTCACCAACAACATTCGTAATATATAGGGCTTTCCTTTCTCTATAAAGGAGTCGTCCACTTTCACTCGTATGAAAGGAAGTCCTGCATTAGAATAGTAATAGTAATCGGTGCAGCGTAACGGCTGGCTATTGAATCCACCATAGCCTTTGAAAAGCCAGAATTGAATCTCTTTGCCGTTGGCAGTCAGGAACTGTGGGTCAAAGAGCTCGGGACGAGATTTGGCCAAGTATATTCTAATCTCATGATTTCCACCGAAATCAGCCTTAAATTCGTCTTTGGGAATTGAAGGATCCCCGTTATACGGCCACGAATAAACCACTTGGTTGTAGAGGTTGTCAGGCAGCGAGTCGATGTTGAAATAGATTACCGTGTCCTGGCGGAAAACATGGATGGCGCTGTCCTTGTCATTCGTATACTTGGGGTTGTACCATCCCCAAGTGGTGTTGTCGAATTTTGTCGGTATCTTTTTGAATACGAAGTTGTTGTTTTCATCGTAACAAGTGTCCTTCAACCTGCTGTTTTTAGTGTCGAACGCCAAGCGATACTCGTATGCACGGGCGGTAAAGCTCCATCTTTGCAAGGACTTTTCCTCAAAACCACCTTCATTATCCTCAAACAACAGAGTGTTCGCATCATTGGGATAAGATTCTATTTTGTAGGTATTTCTGTTCACTGTGCTCCAGCTGGTGCCGCGATTCTTGGAGAATTCATGTTTGCATTTGTTCTTCTCTATCACGAAGATGAATTTACGGGCATCTTCGCCCCTGCCGTCTGCAGTGGGTGTCACGAGGGTGACCGCTTGGTTCCAAGGCATGTTGGAGACAATGACGCCGCCGCCGATAGGTGACGCCGCGTTGCCATCCTTCAATGCCGTGGCCGCATCTTTGTATCCGGGGGTGATGCTTTCGAAGAAGTTGACGTTGGCCAACGGGTCGCCGGCGCCGGGAACACAGACGTTGCCCACATGGAAATCGACACTCGTGTTGATGGATATCAGGCCGTTCAGCAGAGAGGCCTTGAGGCGCAGCAATCCGAACGCCCAGGAAGGACGCGGACCGCCACCCTTGAGGAGAGCGCCGATGCCGAGGCTGCACAGCTCCAGTTTACCCTTCCAGAATCCGAGGTTGATGCTCAAACCGGCAGAGCCCTTCAGCATTGCATACAACTGGCCCATAGCGTAGAAGTCATTCTTTCCGATATGATCATACCCTTCACACGACTGTCCCTTGGTGTCCAGCAAAGCCACATCGAAACCGAAGGCCGCCATCACCTGGATGTAAAGGAACATCTCGTATTTGATTTCGGATCTGTACGTCATGCCCATTGCAAAACCACCGGCATTCTTGAACTTGGGCGAGTTTTTATACATATTCTTCAACTCCTGGCCCTGTTGGTCCACCGTGTTGGTGGCATTGGTGTTGACTTGTTTGCCGGAAGATCCGCCGAAGAAAAACTCTTCCACCTCCGGGTCTAATGGCGGCAACTCAAAGTCGAAGCTGTTGCCGGTGATGAAGTAGAAAGTGAACTTGGTGCTCGTCTCAAAGATGACAAGGTTGGCCCACATGTTGAATTCCACGCGTTCGCCGGGTGTGGGTTTTCCGATGCAGAAGTACCAGTCGGTGCCGCTTTTCCCTAACGAGTTGCCTTTCTTATAGGATGTCACCTCGAATTCGATGGGAAGCGCAAAGTTAATGCCTGCGCCAATGCCTGCGGCAACAGCCGAGTCGGTTTTGGCCTTGCCTGCGGTGGAGTCTATGGTAGCCACGTTGGTCAAGGGATCGAATGCACAAGTCACATCTTTTATCACATCGTTGCCAAAGCAGTTAATCTTGTCTTTTACACCGTCAAGCGCCTGCGTGATACCCGAATTCTTGAGCATGTTGGTCAAGTCTATTCCGCCTTTGACGCAGAGGGCGAATTTGAAGTAGTGGTAATCGTCGTTTTGTTCGTAACCCATCAGGGCCCGGGCCTTGATCATGGTGTTCTTGTTTTTCTCTTCAGCGGCAGCGGTGGCGGCAGCGCCTGACGGGTCTGTGAGAATATAGGTGGACACATCAATCAAGATGCCGCTGAATTTGCCCCTGGAGACGCGCAGGGTGAGGATGCCGTCGGCGTTCATCAGCTTCTCGTTGGCGAGAGAGAGACTGAGGCCAGCCTTGGCCACCCAACTGTTTTTCTGGGGTATGAATTCGCACTGGGAGAGACTGCCCGACACCATCTTGGCGGCCAAGGACGCGCCGTCGTCGCCGGAGATGAGGTCGTGGGCCTTGGCATTGGCCAATGTCGCGCTCGGCTTCACGGTCATATTGTAGGCAAAACCGCCGCCGAAGCCGGTGAAGACAATGGGTGGCACCGGGATCTCAAAGCCGGTGGCCGCGCCTTGGAACATCCACCACTTGTAGCTGGACGTGTCTTGTCCGACTGTGCCGAAGGCAGCAGCCATCGCAATTTCTATCTTGTCCATGATGGTGACGTCCAGCGAGCCAAACATGCCTTCGCCATAGGTCGGGTCTGGGTTTTCGTTGCCGATCCAGACCAGTTTGCCCTTCAGTTTGAACACCGAGAAGCAGTCGGTTTCGATGGTGACGGAATCGACGGATCCACCGATGTCATCCTTGTTGAAATCCCAACTCTTGTAGTCAATCTTACCCCATACCTTGAAGCCGCAGCCGGCGTCAATGGAAAATGCGTCGGAGGATTCTCCTTTGTCATTGGTCTCTTTGGGTCCGGTCTTGAAGCCTACCTTGATGGCCGTGGCAAACCCGAGTTTCGCTTTGGTGCCTTCCAAGCCATACACGGGCTTGATGGTTTGCACCGAGAAGGTGAACCCGCCGATGGACCCGGTATAGACATCCTTGTTGCTGGCGTTGCTGGAAAGATAGTGCTGTGGCGAGGCCTTCGCCCAGTCGCCCATGTAAAACCAGAGGTCGCTGTCGCCAATGCGTTTGACGTTGGTGTCCTTGGCATTTTTGAAGTTGCGCAGGGTGAAGTTCTCGAATTTCACCATCGCGAAGTTGACGGGAATCTTGAGCTTCTGGAAGTCGATGTTTATCTTGCCGTTGAGTTTCAGGTCGATGGCTGTTTGCGGATGGGCACTGTCGGCGGCCGTCTTTTCATATTTGTGTACCAGTTTGAAGTAGGATTGCTGGATGTCGAGTTTGGCCAGCCAGAGATCGAAACCGAGGGTGTCTTTTTTCTTGGTGGATAATCCGAAGGTCAAGCTGTCGGTGGCGATGGCGCAGTTGTAGTTAAGGCGTCCGGTCATCAGCGGCACTTGGGCGGTGCCGACAATGTAGCCCTTGTTAAACTTGCCTTTGAGCACTTTCACGCCGATGGTGTCGATGGAGAAGGCCCAACTGCCGGCATCCTTGGTGGAGGCGTCCACGATGTTGACCGCCTGGATATCAGTGGTGACGCCTTCGGCATCGATGATGGTGTTGGCAATACGGAAGCCGAGACACTGCTTGGTGAAGGCCACTTCGGAAGAGTCTTTGATTTCGCCGTTCGGCCCGTATTTATATTGGTACATCGGCTTGACGTTGGTGTCACCGGCGCCAAATACGGTACCGATCTTGTCGGACATCACAAACCCCAAGTCCTCCATGAAGAATCCCTGCCAGGCGGGGCCCTTGCCGGCACTGGACTGGTAATCTTTGGGGAATTTCGCGGGATTGCTCTTGGAAGAGTGGTCATACCAGATGTTGCGTCCTGGCACGAAAGCCATATCGGGGAAATCCTCCAGGGCGAACGGGTCGAAGGATACCCGGGCCAACCAGTCCTTCCAGTCTTGGATGATGATGAGGGCGCCGGCCTTGACAGGCGTGCCCTTTTGCGGAACACCGGTCTTGGGGTTGAGGGCAAGTACGCCCGACTTGTTATGGGCCAGGGCGGAGGAAGAGGTGAGGTCGAACTGGAATTCAAGATTCAACTGCTCGAAGCCAGCGCTCTTGTCATCCGTCTTGGTGCGGAAGGAGATGACCGTGCCGTCGTCCTTCTTGCCCAATTTGCTGGCTCTCTTGAGCGTCATATTGTAACCGTCGCTGAGCTCCATGTCAATATCCTTGGCCAAATATACATCAATGCCCTCATTGATGCCCGGGAAGAAGTTGTCGGGCTTCATACAGATGTTGGTGGCAATCATCGGGATGTAGATGTTGTCCTCCTGGCTGTAGAACAGGGTGAACAGGTTCATGAGCGCCGTCTTGGGCGACAGATACATGTTGTTGATGGCCATGATGACGTTGCAGCCGTCGTCGGGGAGGTAGAAATCCTGTGAGTTGACCTTCAGCGGCAAGTAGAAGGAGGGGCTTTCACTGCCGTCGCCAGCGCCGAACAGGCCGCCGATGCTTGTGTAGGAAGGCTTGTTGAAATAGTTGATGTATTTCTGGACGTCCTGGTCACTGCCCACTTTCGAGTAAAGGGCGTTGACCTTGCTTTCGGTCCAATCGCCAATCTTACTTGAGAAATCCATCGGCAACAGCGCGGTGGAGTCGGCGGCCAAGCTTTTGGCACACCCAGTAAAAATCTCGTATTTGCTGTTGAAGAGGATGGAGTCGAGTTGCACCTTGATGCGTGTGTTGAGCACAAAAGGATTCCACACGATATATCCTTTGCCGTAATAACTCTTCCTCAAAGTGACCTTCTTGGTCTTTCTGTCCTTTATGGAGTCGGTCTTCTCCTGTATTTCTTGGAAAACAACCTTGAAGCCGTTCATTGTCAACTCCTTGCCTTTGATTTCATTGATGTTTTTGGGCCGGAGGGTGTCTTTCTTGTTAATATTCGCGAAAGTCTCTGAGAAACATTGGCTTGACGGATCGTTATCAGCGGTCTCCTCCGCAGTTTCCACAATCTTGAACGGAGCTGCCCAGGAACGACCCTTGTTGGGTATGATGTAGGGGTCGTCGGTGGCCACAGCCTGCTTGACACGTGTTTCCACTACAGCCACAAACTGGCTGCCCACCTTGAGAGAGTCCTTGATGGTGTCGTTCATGAACTCCGTCGCAGTGAGATTTTTGTAGCAGAACAGGGTGTCCTTCATCTGGGAAGGTAGAATACCTTTCTTCCATTTGAAAATCAACAGGTTATAGGTAACTGTGTCGCGATCGAGCACATTGTCGGCCGGTGACCATTTGAAGTTGAGGGCGCTGTTGTTATAGACCTCTTCCACTTCGGTTTCGCCCAGACCGTAGTCAGCGGCGCGCCCACGCATGTCCACAGGATAAATTAGCTGAGCCACCTGGACGGTTTCGAGCAATGCGCTGTCGTAGCCCCATTGGAACACTTCATTGGAATAGAAGAATTCCGTACCCTCCATGATGGTGTATTTGGAATAGGTGTTTTGGGTGGTGGTGCCGTTTTCGACAATGGTTTCCGTGTAGTTGGTGGTTTTCCGGTACTTGTAATGGCTGGCTGCTTCAAGTACGAGGAAATATTTGTTACCATGCTCCAGCAGAGTGTCCCACTTCTCCGGAAGGGATAAATATTCCACGGAAGTGGATGAAAATCCATTCGTCTTTGTCATTTTGAAGGATTTCAACGGAGGACGGGATGCGGAGAAAGAGACATCGCCACCGATATATTCATAAAGGTTGACGACATACTCGACTTTTGTCAGGGAGTCGCCGCGCATAGGCAGCCACGACACGCTGAATTTGTCCTTGTCATTGAGGCGGTAATATAATCCGTCGATGAGTGGTCTGGTGTTTTTGGGGCGGTTGGCGTTCTCGGAGGGGAATTTGCCCACGAGGACATCGGCTGCGTCATCGTCCACCGCCGGCATGATAAGGTAGGGATCGTACAGGGAGGCCAGCACATCCGCCTTGTTGTCTGTAAAAGAGGAGTCTAATGTCCGGCTGTTGGAGTTGCCACCTGGCGGAATATTCCTCGGGAAAGGGCCTCCGGCCGTTTTTCCCCAACTGAACGTGATAATCTGGCTTTTGCCGTCGTTCCCCAGCTTTAGCATGATATTCTGGTTTTTGGGGACGGCCTGCACCATGGCGGCATACGTGTGCCCAAGCTGGAACTTGGCGTTCAGGTCATTCATCGTGTCGATGATGCAAGTGGTGCGAGAGCCGGTGTTGACGGTATAAATGGTGCGGTCATTGTCAATGGCATCATATACGGACTGTTGTGGGAACACCTCGACGATTTTGAGAATATAGTCGACATTGGAGTTGGTGATGCAGTTGGAGATTACGCCGGTCCAGTTGAAAACCACTTGACGCGAAGGGGTGAGCACGGCGTATGCGGAGTTGGAGCGGCTGTCGGAGCCGTTGGCAGCGTCGAAGTTGTCGTTGTTGTTGTCCGCCTGGTCCGCCATCGGGTTGATGACATTGATGTTGGCACCGCTCTGTCCTATGATGGGGGATGTAAACTCGGGGGCGGAACCGGAGTAGCAAATCGTAAAATTGCAGCATCCTGCAGGTCCTGCCTCCACAGGGGCCGGCACGGTGCCCGCGTGGTCCCAATAATAGGTTTGGATGCAGATCTGATAGTTGCCCTCTGGCAACATCAGGGCGTCTTGCCATGTAATGCCGCCCATCTGGATGTCACGCCCGTTGATGTGCGACATCAGCATTCTGAAATTCTGCATCGTGATCACCCGGGTCTCATTGGAGGCGAGGGTCAACGGTTGCGGTGGCGCCAAATTGGCGGGCGACTGCAGATAAAAACTCTCTCCGGTAGCCGAAAAGTCACAACTCACCCTAAAACTCACGTAAATCTGCTTGGCTTCAGGACCCGTGTTGGTCATGATGACGTTGAAATACTGGGTGGGGTCATCCAGATAATTCAATCCTGACGACGGGAACAATTGCACCTTGGGAGTGATTGTGGTCGTGACTTGCGCCTGCGCCGTTGTGACAAACATGCAGGCGAGTATGACGAAAAATCGGACAATTGGTTTCATGATATTAGGGTTTAATTGTGATTAATTCTTGGACTTTTCGCTTAATTTGCGTAGTTTCTTTGTTATCTTATCCTCTTTCTTCTGGTTTGCGCCCTCTTTTTTCTTAATCAGTACCTTCTTGAAAGAATAGGAATAGGCAAGCGTGAAGCGGCAGTCGAGGGCCGTGGCAATCTTCTGGCCGATGACAATATCCTCACTGAAATTGCTCAAAGAAAAATAGAGTGAGGCTGTGTGGGCACTATTGAAGTTGAAGGAACTGCCCAAGCAGTTGCTGACGGAGAAGTTGTTCTCGCCTTCTTTCACGATATTGTAGCCGGCAGAGCCGTTGTAATAGGCATTCCAGTTGAGCTTTTCCCTGCTCATGATGTTGAAATTCACCCCATAGTGCAACGTGTGGGCGTTGTAGCTGTAGTTTTCGCTGGTGGAATAGGTGTAGTCGTAGCCGGCGTTGACCGACACTCTCACCGGGGTGATGGAAATATTGTAGCCCACTCCGCCCGTCAATGTCATCACATCGCCACTGTTGGCGTAATAGAGCTTGTTGAGATTCTGATTCTGCACAAAGCTGAGGTTGAGGGATATGGAATGGTCGTTTTTGGTTTGGAAGGTAATCATCGGGGAGAGTGTCGCCGTGTGCGTGATGCGGTTGAGCCGTACCGAGTCGGCCACCTTGGTGGTGCCGTCGTATTGGTTCTGCTTGATGCCGTTGTACATCAATCCCAAGTGGAAATGACTGCCAATCATGTTGTTGGAATTCAATGTGTAAGTAGCCACCTGATTGGTGTACATCTGTTTGTGGTTCAGGTTGTCGCGCTGCAAATAGCCCACCAAGGTAAGGTTCGACTTGCCTTTGAACATTCTGAAATTCGTATTGACGCCGATACTGTGGGTGTTTTGGCTGAAGCTGGAGGTGCCTAACGAAACATAATCAGGTTGGACAATACGGTATAAAATATTGGCGTTGAACACTTTGAAGTTGAAATTCATGGCAGCGTCGCCCGCGAAGCGCACAATGGAGGAGCCTCTCACGCCGTAGAGCCAGTTGAGGTTCTGGAAAACACGGTCCGTTTTGTCGTCGATGTGGAGGAGACTGTCGCGGAGGTTGTCGCTGTAAAAGGTGACGCCAAGGTTGGCGGTAAAGGAGAACCAGTTGCGGATAGCGAAGCGTCCGGAGAGACCCACGGCGACGTTTTCCTTGGCTTTTACCGTGTCGCGCCACTCCTCGGGCAAGGAATTGATCTGGTCTTTGGCTTTGAAGAACGTCAAGTCAATATAGTTTTTGGTGTTGCCCACGCCGATTTTGGCACCGCCGCCGAGCCGCCTGTATTGGGGAGTGGTGTATTGCGGTATGTTGAGGCCTAACAGCGAGTCGGAAAGCCGCTGGAAAGCAGAACGGTCGTCCCATTGCTCCAAGCGCGTCTTCCGGTTGATGATGCCGCCGAAAGCCGCCGCACGGAACAATTTGCCCTGATATTCCGCGCCCGCGCCAATGAAGGTCAATCCGGAATAAGTGTAGTTCGACAAGTGCATGCTGCTCACACCCAGATGGAACCGCCAATTCTTGTAGGTGGGGGTCATGCCTAACGAAATGTGCGGCATTTTGGGATAACTGAACTCCGTGCTGTTGTTTACGAAATAAAAGGATATCGGCAAGTTGAAGCTGTAAATGTTAAAATTCAGGCTGCCGTAGAGCGAATAGGAAAAAGGCGTGGAGTAATACGTGCTGATATTGTTGTGCGCGATGCCCATCGAAGCGCCCACGTTGCCAGACAATGTCAAAGGATCGGAATTCTTGATGTTCTGGATTCGTTCCCTGATCTGTGCCTGCATGGGCACGACGGACATCAACAAAAATGTCATCAGTACAAACATTCTTGAAAAAAAGCAATGCCGAAAGACAATGCTTTTTTTTGCACTGTTTCGTGTTGTCAAATCAATAAAACTCATCTGGTCGAAATGTAAATTTTATCTTATACTCTTGCCGTTTTTTTAAACACTGTAAAATCTTATGACATCCCTTCTAATCCACGCTTATAGCGATGCAAAAGTATAAAAAATTTTGACAATGAAACGCTTTCTGGTGCAAAAATAGTTACACGCAAAATTATTCTCCGAGTACATCCCTTTATCGTCGGGCGAACATAATGCATCATGCCAAGTGGCACCCGCGATTAAGTGGTTGCAGGGCCTCTGCCGAAGCGGACAAATGCCTATAACTCTATGTACTCTCTTTCAGCCCACTTGTAGATTTGGTCGCCGATGCGCACCTGCGACTTGACCGGTATGGAGCAGACCACGCCTTTGGCGGCGGTGGTTGCAGACTGGTAGTCCACGCGGATTTCCTCCACGGTGTCTTCGTAAACGCCGGTGGTTTGGCCTATGATGAGGATCTGGTCACCCACGTTCAGGTTCTCTTCCTCCACGGTGACCTCTGCCACGGACAGTTTTCGGAAGAAATTGGTGATTTTGCCAACACGCTGACGGTAGTGGGTAGCTTGTGAGCCATAACGGTCGGCCCATTCGCCGGCGGTGTGCCCCAAGTAGTAGCCGCCCCAGAAATCGCGGTTATAGACGCTGCGCAGGCGTTCGGTCCACGCTTCCGCTTTTTCCGGGCCATAGGTGCCCTCCTCAATAGCCTGCACCGCCTCGTGGTAGCATTCTGTCACGACCTTCACGTATTCAGGCGCGCGCCCGCGACCTTCGATTTTGAGCACGGACACACCCGTCTTCACGATGAGATCGAGGTAGCCTATGGTGCAGAGGTCCTTGGGTGACAGGATATAGGGGTTTTCCACCTTGAGTTCGATTTCCTGATCCACGTCGCGCACCGTGTAGGCACGGCGGCAAGGCTGGTAGCAAGCTCCCCGGTTGGCGGGCGAGTTGTAGTTGTCGAGGCTGAGGTAGCACTGCCCGGAGACGGCCATGCAGAGTGCGCCGTGCACGAAAATCTCGACCCTGACGAGTTCACCCTTGGGCCCACGGATGTCTTGTTCGCGGATGGCGGTGCAGATATCCTTGATCTGCGGCAGCGTACATTCGCGCCCCAGAACCACCACGTCGGCGAACTGGGCATAATAGCGCAGGGCTTCAAGGTTGGTGACGTTGCATTGTGTGGAGATGTGGACCTCCAATCCGATTTGGCGGGCATATTGGATGACGGCCATGTCCGAGGCGATGATGGCGGTGACGTCGCACGTCTTGGCCGTGTCGAGCAGCGTCCGCATTTTTTCCAATTCATCGTTGTAGATGATGGTGTTGGCGGTGAGGTAGCTGTTGACGTGGTGTTCGCGGCAGATGGCGGCCACCTTGGGCAGGTCTTCGAGGGTGAAGTTTACCGCCGCCCGGGAGCGCATGTTGAGCACGCCCACGCCAAAATAGACGGACCCGGCACCCGCCTGGATGGCGGCTACCAAGGACTCGTATGAGCCGGCAGGAGACATTATTTCCATGGGAGAAGGCAAAGGGAATTGGAAATGCAGAGACGCGGCACGCCACGTCTCTACTTGATTGGGAATGTTAATTCTTTATTCTGCTTGTTCTTTTTTTTGAGGGTTCGCGGAGAGCATCTTCAAAAAGGCGACCTCTTTTTTGGTCAGGTAGCGCCAGTTGCCGCGGGGCAAGTCCTTTTTGGTGAGGCCGGCGAAGACGACGCGGTCGAGTTTGAGGACTTCATAGCCGAGAAATTCGAACATGCGGCGTACGATGCGGTTTTTGCCGGAGTGGATGGTGACGCCGATGTGCTGGCGGGAGTCATCCACATATTCCACTTGGTCGGGGATGATGACGCCGTCGTTAAGTTCGAGACCGTTGCGGAGGGCTGCCATGTCGATGTTGGCGAAATTCTTGTCAAGTTCGACGTAGTAGGTCTTCTCGATTTGGGAGGAGGGGTGGGTGAGTTTCTTGGTGAGGTCGCCGTCGTTGGTGAAGAGCAGCAGGCCGGTGGTGTCGCGGTCGAGGCGTCCCACGGGATAGATGCGTTCCTCGCAGGCGTCGCGCACGAGTTGCATGACATCGTCGCGTCCGCGCTCGTCGTCGGTGGTGGTGATGTAGTCCTTGGGCTTGTTCAGCAGCACGTAGACGGGTTTCTCGCGTTGGAGCACCTTGTCGCCGTAGCGCACCTCATCGGTGGGCATGACCTTGTGCCCCATCTCGGTCACCACTTCGCCGTTGACGGTGATGGCGCCGGAGGCGATGAGCACGTCGGCATCGCGACGCGAGCAGATGCCTGCGTTGGCGATGTATTTGTTGAGGCGGATGGGGCCATGCTGTTCCTCAAACTCAAGCGAGAGGATCTTCTGCTTTTTCGGTGCCTGGCGGCCCTCTAATTTGCGGCGGTTGACGATTTCGGTGAGGATTTCCGACTCGGCGGTCACATCGCGGCGGCGCAGACGCTTGCCGTCATTTTTTCCGTGTTTGTCGAAACGGCGTTCTGACCGTCCGTTGCGGTTGTTGTCGTGCTTTTTGCCGAAGGACTTCTCGTGTTCGCCCTTGAAGGAGCGCTTGGGGCGGAACTCGTCTTGCTCGTCATCGTCAAAGCGGCGTTTGGAACGGAAGGGCTTGCCATCGCCGGCGCGCTTGCCGCTGAAGCGTTTCTTTTTGTCGTCATCACGACGGGAGGGACGATTGCTGCGGGGGCTTTCGTCGTCGAAACTATCTTTGTTGAATTTTCTTTCCATGAAAGAGTTATGCTATGTTTTGAAAGGGGCGGCAAAGGTACATAAATTTTGAATATGCACAGACATAATGTAATTGCCATGTGGAGACGGGGCGCGCCCCGTCTCTATGAATAACAGAGAAGAAATACAAAAATCATTCCTTATTCCTTGATGCCGTAAGCCAGGTCGCCGGCATCGCCGAGGCCGGGCACGATGTAGGAGTGGGCGGTCAGCTCCTCGTCCACAGCACCGATCCAGATGGTCGTGTTGGTGGGGGAAACATGTGACTGCAGGTAATCCAGACCCTGGCGGGAGGCGATGATGCTGACAAGATGGGTGTGTCTGGGATCGCCCTTGGTGAGCATCTCCTCGTAGGCAAGCACCATCGACTGGCCAGTGGCCAGCATCGGGTCGGCCAAAATCAGTGTCTTGTCGTCGATGGTCGGGGAGGAGAGGTAGTCGACCTCAATTTCGAAAGTGCCGTCTTTTTCATACTTGCGGAATGCGGTGATGAAAGCATTCTCGCTACGGTCGAAGTAGTTGAGCATGCCCTGGTGCATGGGAAGTCCGGCACGCAGGATGGTGGCCAACACGGGGTATTCGACCATCGTAGGAATGGTGGCGATGCCTAACGGGGTGACGATCTCGCGCTCCTCGTAGGGCAGCGTCTTGCTGATTTCGTAAGCGAAAATCTCACCGATACGCTCCAAGTTGCGGCGGAAACGCAGGCTGTCGATCTGCACGTCGCTGCTGCGGATTTCAGAAATAAACTGGTTGAACAACGAATTCTGGTTGCCAAGGATATTCAAACTACTATTCATACTCTTAGTTTTTTAATTTCTTAGTTTCTTAATTTCCCGCCCCACACTCCTATAATCTCTTAATAGTTTAATAATTTAATAGTTTAATAACTCAACCCGCATTTCACTCTCCAAACACCCTTTCAAAGATGGTGGGCACTTCCTTCATATAATATTCGAGTGTGAAGCATTGTGCAAGTTCTTCCGGCGTGAAATTGGCTCGGATGGTTTCGTTTTGCAGCAGGAGATCCTGGTAGTCTTCGCCGTCGAACCAGGCCTTCATGGCGATGGGTTGGACAAGGTCGTAGGCGGCCTCGCGCGCAAAGCCCTTGTTGATGAGGGCGGTCATGACACGTTGCGCAAAGATGACCTTGTGGGTCATGTAGATGTGCTTGAGCATGTTGTCGGGGAAGACGACGAGGTTCTCGAGGATGCGTCTGAAGCGGTTGAGCATGTAGTCGAGGAGGATGGTGGCGTCGGGAAGCATGATGCGTTCGGCGGAGGAGTGGGAGATGTCGCGTTCGTGCCAGAGGGGGATATCTTCGTAGGCGGAGAGCATGTAGCCGCGGAGGATGCGTGCGCAGCCGCAGATGTTCTCGCTGCCGATGGGATTGCGTTTGTGGGGCATGGCGGAGGATCCTTTCTGCCCTTTGCCGAAGGCTTCCTCGGCTTCGCGCAGTTCAGTGCGCTGCCAATGGCGTACCTCCATGGCCATCTGTTCCATGGTGGAGCCAATGAGGGCGAGAGTGCCCATGTAGTGAGCGTGGCGGTCGCGCTGCAGCACTTGGGTGGAGATGTTGGCGGAATGGATGCCTAATTTCTCGCAGACGTAGTCCTGCACAAAAGGCGGGGTGTTGGCAAAGTTGCCGACGGCGCCGCTGATCTTGCCGCACTCCACGTCGGCAGCGGCCATGTCAAAACGGCTGAGGTTGCGCTTCATCTCTTCGTACCACAAGGCCCACTTGAGGCCGAGGACGGTGATGTCGGCATGGACACCGTGCGTGCGTCCGATGCAGGGCGTGTCCTTGAATTCGTAAGCCCTTTTTTTCAAGATGTCCATGAAATGCAGGAGATCTTGGCGGAGAATGGCGTTGGCCTGCTTGAGGAGATAACCGTTGGCGGTGTCCACCACATCGGTGGAGGTTAAGCCGTAGTGGACCCATTTGCGCTCGTCGCCCAATGATTCACTCACGGCACGCGTGAAGGCCACGATGTCATGGCGGGTTTGCTGCTCGATTTCATAAATGCGCTCCACTTTGAAGGTCGCCTTCTCGCGCAGCTTGCGGACATCGTCGGCGGGTATCACCCCCAACTCGCTCCAAGCTGCGGCAGCTTCGATTTCGACTTTTAAGTAGGCCCCGAACTTGTTTTCTTCAGTCCAGACGGCGCTCATTTCAGGACGGGAATAACGTGGTATCATAGCATATTACATTGAAGGTGCAAACATACACAAATTATTTGAATGTTTTTTTTGTATTTTTGCCGAAATTTTTTGCACTATGGCACAAGAAAAATTTGCGGTCATCGGGGCCGGCCACTTTGGCCAGGCCATCAGTCGCGCCCTCTCCGAAAAGGGCTTCGAGGTCCTCGTGGTGGACTCCAACATCAGTGTCGTACAGGATATGTCGGAAGAGGTGGCGTATGCCGTCTGCGCCGATGCGACCAGCAAACGCGCACTTCAAAACGAAAACATCCAGGATTTCGACGCTGTCATTGTCTCTATCGGCAACGATTTTGTGGGACGTCTGCTCTGCACCGCCAATCTGCTCGACCTCGGGGTCAAGCGTATCATCTGCCGCGTCATGGGCAAGAGCCAGCGCACCATTCTCGAGAAAATGGGCATCACGGAGTTCCTTTCCCCAGAGGACGAGGTCGGCGCCATCCTCGCCGAACGTCTCTCCAATCCCAATATGATTTCCTACCTCCAACTCGCCGATGACTATAAGATTGCGGAGGTCATCGCCCCCAATAGTCTTATCGGGCTTACCCTTGGCGATATCAACTTCCGCGATAACCATAAGCTGAGCCTCATCACTATCCGCCGCAACTTCGAGGAGGTCGTCAACGACAAACTTGACACGAAGCAGCACATACTTGGTGTGCCTGACAACAAGACCGAAGTCGAAAACGGCGATGTGTTCGTCCTCTTTGGCAAGGAACGCGATATTGACAATTTTATCAAGATCAACCTCTGATGTCTTGGCTCCGCCATTCCCATAAGGTCTATGAAAGCAAGCGACGCCTGCACATTGCCCAATACAAGGGACGTGTGCGGCGTATTCTTCAGGTGTGCAGTGTGATAGTGTCATTGGTCACGATCGCTTGCATCATCTTCTACCATGGTTTTTACATCTCCATAGATGCCAAAAACCTTATCCGATGGATTACCTACGGCAGCCTTCTGTTTTATATCTGCAAGTATTTCATATTGCTGTTCTACTCGCTGCACCGAAAGGAGTTTATCCGGCGATCGTGGTTTGAGTTTATCGTTATATGCTTGTTAATCATACAGTTCCTATCTGTTGTCATTTTCCATTTCCGCTTTGTCTCCGCTGAGAATTTCGAAAACTATTATATTCTCTTTGTCCAGGTCTATTTCTTGGTAATGGTGCTCATCGAGATGGCCAAGATGAGCAGCACGATAGGCAAATACAGTCTCAGCCCGCCGCTATTGATGGTGCTTTCCTTCCTGATTCTGATCAGTTTTGGCACGGTTCTGTTGTTGATGCCGCGGATGACCTACGACGGCATCTCCTTCATCGACGCCCTGTTCACCGCCACGAGTGCCAGCTGCATCACGGGTCTCTCCGTGGTGAGCACCTCGGGTTGTTTCACCGTCAAAGGACAGATTGTTATCATGCTCCTTATCCAGTTGGGCGGCATGAGCATCTTGTCCTTCGCAACATTCTTCACAACTTTCCTTGCTCGATCCTCCGTGGGGTTGCGCTACCAGTATATGGTGCGCGACATGATGGCCACCAAGCTCTCCGATTCCTTCTCCCTGTTGCGCAGCATTGTGCTCACTACCTTCATCATCGAGGCTGTAGGCGTCATTCTGCTCTATACATATTGGAAAAATACAGGATTTTTCACCTCCTCCAGTGAAAACCTCTTCTTCTCGCTTTTCTATACCATCTCCGCCTTTAACAATGGGGGATTTGTGCTGATAGACAAGAGTTTGCTGGAGCTCGGCAGTGCCCATAGCTACTTCCCGCAGGTCATCATCATGATTCTGGTCTTCTTGGGCGGTATCGGATTCCTTACCATCCGCGATTTTTTCAGTCCGCGCTATATCCGCGATCGCAAGAAATATCCGTGGAAAAGCCTGATGCCCCAGACCAAAATTATCCTCATTACGACATTGGGACTGATCTTTGTTTGCACGGTACTCTTTTTCTTTATCGAGCGAAATAATGCCCTTGCCGGCCAAGGGAGCCTGTTTGACAAGATATTCACGGCATTTTTTGAAATCGCCACATGTCGCACTTCTGGCTTTATGATCCTGGATATCAACTCGATGGCGCTTCCTTCCGTTATCTTGATCATCGTTTTGATGTTCATCGGTGGCTCGCCAAGCTCCACGGGAGGCGGCATCAAAACCACCACGTTTTTCGTGCTCATCAAGTCGGTATGGGCAACTATTCAAGGCAAGAAACATATTGAATTCCAGCACAAGACCATCTCTTACGATTTGGTGGATCGTGCCAGTTCCATCGTCACGATGACTTTCTCGTTTATCCTTGTTTCAGTCTTTATGTTGACATTGGTGGAGCCGTCGGCCTCGCTCAAAGACGCCATTTTCGAGACCACCTCTGCGTTTGCCACCTGCGGTCTCTCCACTGGCATCTGCGCAGAATGGAACACATTGGCTAAAACCGTACTTATCTTCGACATGTACATCGGACGTATCGGCACCTTGACGCTCGCCTTTGCGCTCACCCGGCACAAAAAAGAGTCGCAGCACCAATATCCGGATCTGTATTTGATGGTCGGATAGATTCGAATTGGACAACAGAAAATCAGGAATAGTAACCTTTTTTATTTTCCCATCGTTTTCAAATCGGGAAATATAATGTTGAAGATGAAAAATTTTTGTGTATTTTTGTGCGTTTTTTCTGAGGAAAATAAATTCATAAATATCAACAAAATAAACCACTAACGATGAAAAGAATTTGTGTAATTGGACTTACAATCCTCACCAGCATGCTAATGGTCAGCTGCGGATTGGGCAAAATGGTATCTAAATATCCCCAGGTCAGCATCACGCTCGACAACCCCGACATGGAGAACAAGGGCGGTGAGGTGGCCTACACCATCAAGGGTACTGTCCCTCCGAAATACATGAAGAAGAAAGCCACGGTGGTGCTTTCCCCCTCCCTTAAGGTGGACGGCGTCAACCAACAACCTTTCACGACCATAACCCTCAAGGGCGAGAAGGCCACGGGCGAAGGCACTCCCATCAAATACAAGACGGGCGGTACTTTCACCAAAACAGGCACCTTCAAGTTCGACGAATCCTACGAGAACGCAGAGGTTGTGGTCAACGGCGTGGCAAAACAAAAGAAGAAATCCGCCGATTTGAAGCCTGAGAAGAACCTTGGCGAGGGCATTTCCAACACATCCTCGCGCATCGGGCTGCAACCCATCATCTCCTCCGAAACCAACGGCGGCAACTTCATCCAGTCGCCCCACCGCTTCACCCCGGAATTCAGCGGCAAAACTGCCATCATCTATTTCGACCTCAACAGTTCCAATATGAATTGGAACAATCCGAACAACAAATCCAAAGCCGCTAAGGACTCCATCCGGAATTTCATTGATTTCCTTAACCAAGGCAATCTCATCGACCGCGTGGTCATCTCCGGCTGGGCTTCTCCCGAAGGTGAGGAGAGCAACAACCAGGGTCTTTCCGAACGTCGTTTCGAGCAGGGCAAGAAATGGTTCCAAGACCAGTACAACGCCTATCTGAAGGATTACGCCAAGAAGAATAAAATAAAGTTGAAAGACCTCAAGATGCCCTCCTTCGACTACATCAACAACGCCAAGGGCGAGGATTGGGACGGCTTTGAGTTAGCCATCGAGAAGTCCAACATGGCGCAGAAGAACCAAATCCTCAATGTTGTGAAGTCACAGGCCAACAATGATATGCGTGAGCAGAAAATCCGTGAGATGACGGACATCTATCCGGAGATCGCGGATGCCATCCTGCCGCCGTTGCGCCGTGCCGAGATGCAACTCGTCTGCAAGAAGCACGAGAGTTATACCGACGCCGAACTGATCCAGAAGGTGCTCGCCACCCCCAAGCAATTCTCCGTCAACGAACGCCTCTATGCTGCCTCCGTCTGCACCAACCTTGCCGACCGCAAGGCAATCTACACGGCTCTTGTCAATGACCGCGCCACCGAAGGCGACTGGAGAGCCTACAACGACCTTGGCGTGCTGGCTCTGAACGACTATTATGAGAACGGCAACGTTGATGCCATCGACGAGGCTGTCAGCAATCTCAACAAGGCTGCCGCCATCAGCCCCAACAACGGTATTGTGCTCAACAACTTGGCTCTTGCCCAGTTCCTGCAAGGCAACTACGCCGATGCCCGCACCCAGTTCGAGAACTCCAAGAACGCCTCCGTGGATCCTGTCAACCAAGACTACGTGTTAGGTATGTACAGCATTCTCGATGGTGACTATAACAAGGCCGTACAACTGATGGGCAACCGCACCTGCGATTACAACACCGCCTTGGTGCAGATTCTCAACAAGGACTACAATTCCGCACAAACCACGCTGAGCTGCATCACCAACGAGGATGCCAAGACAGCCTACCTGAAGGCCGTGCTCGCCGCCCGCCTTAAGAACGAGAACGATGTCTACACCCATCTCGCCGTCGCCATCCAGAAGGATCCTTCCCTCAAGAAGAAAGCCAAACGCGATGCCGAGTTTAAGAGATATCGCCACTCTGCCACCTTCAAGGAACTGGTGAAATAGTCTGCATCAGCGATCCAAACACACGGGGCGGGCTTCCAACCCGCCCCGCTTTATGACAATATTATGACAGAAAACAGAAACATGGCCATCGCCTACGACTTCGATGGCACCCTTGCGCCCGGCAACATGCAGGAGCACAACTTCATCCCCGACCTTCACATGGACAAGGGAGAGTTCTGGTCGGAAGCTAACGCCCTTGCTAAAAAGCACGACATGGATGAGGTGCTCGCCTACATGCATCTCATGCTCATCAAGGCCAAGGAAAAGAACATCTCCTTGCGTGAGGAGACCTTTATGCAGTATGGTTCGCGTATCACCTTCTTCGAGGGCGTGGAAAGCTATTTCGAGCGCATCAACCAATATGCCGCCCGGCAAGGCATGCATCTCGAACACTTCATCATCTCCTCCGGCCTGCGAGAATTTGTGAAAGGCTCCGCCATTGCCAAGCATTTCCGCACTATTTTCGCCTCTGGATTCCAATATGACGACAACGGCAATGCCTGCTGGCCCGCCCTCGCCGTTAACTATACCAATAAAACTCAATTTCTCTTCCGTATCAACAAGGGCATCTACAATTCATACGACAACTCGAAGATTAACAAGTCGATGGCCGAAGACGACCGCGCCGTGCCCTTCTCCAACCTCATCTACATCGGCGACGGAGAAACCGACGTGCCAGCCATGAAGATGGTCAACCTCTACGGTGGCACCACCATTGCGGTGTACAATCCCGACTCTGTGGCCACTCCGCACCGACCCAAATCCTCCAAGGAGATATGCCTCGACCTCATCCGTCAAAACCGCGCCGACTATATCGCGCCCACCAACTACAGCGAAGGCGGCGAACTCGATGTCATGCTGAAGAAGATTATTGACAAGACTGCATTGGAACAGGATATACTCGGGATAAAATACAAAGAGGTGAACAGGGAGTAGGGAGTCCATTATTGGAATAAACGATAGACAATAGGTTATGAAAAGAAACATTCTCATACTGTCGGCTTTGATTCTTTGGATGCTTCCAGCTGTCGGACAGTTCACCCGACCTGATTACAAGGCCATTCGGAAAGCCGTCACCAATCCGAAGTCAGAATACTACTACCCCAAGCTTCTGGAACGATACAAGAACGGCGACTCCACGTTCACCAAGAAGGAGCAGCACTATCTTTATTATGGATATACCTGCCAGAACGAGTACAATCCTTACGACGTGTCGGATGTGGACATGAAGAAGTATTTGCACTCTGTGCCGTCCTTGGGTGACGACGACTGTCGCAAGCTCATCGGGATGGCTCAAGAGGTATTGGAAAAGAACCCTTTCAAGGTCAGTGCTTTTCGGGTCATATTCTATTGCTGCGAGCAACTTGACAGCACGGAATTGGCCAACAAGTATGCGCACATGCAGCGTAATTTTGCCCTCGCCATCATCGAGTCCGGCAATGGGAAAACCCCTGCCACTGCTTTTTATGTGAACGAGGTGGAACACGAGTATTTTCTGCTCTCGCTCTTCGACCTGTCACCTGGAAGCCAAAGTCTTGAATCTTTCAAAGGAGAGCCGTTTGATGTGCTGGAGGTGGATGAGAACGATTACGGACTCAAAAAACTCTATTTCAACATTAGTTCTTTTAATCTCAAATTATAGCTGAAAACATGCGTTATTTCCTGCATTTGGCATATAATGGGGCATCTTTTTTTGGCTGGCAGGTCCAGCCTGACCACCCCACTGTGCAGGAAACGATGGAGCGGTGTCTGTCGATGTTGCTGCACAAGGAGCACGTTGATGTCACAGGGTGCGGCCGTACCGACACGGGTGTGCACGCCTCCGACTATTATGCGCACATCGACCTTGAGGAGACACTGACAAGCGATGAATGTTGCCGGCTGCGTGACCAACTCAACAGTTTCTTGCCCAAGGAGATTGCCATCTTCGACATCTTTCCCGTGCATCCGCGCGCACACGCCCGCTTCGACGCGGTGGAACGCACTTACCAATATTTCGTTGCAGTACGCAAAAATCCCTTCACTTTCCACCAGCGTTTCTACAGCTTCCGTATGCCCGACATCGGGCGGATGAACGAGGCCGCGAAACTGCTCCTTGCCACGGAAGATTTCACCAGCTTTTCCAAAGTCCACACCCAAGTCAATAATTTCCTGTGCGATGTGACGCATGCCGAGTGGACGCGCGCGGGTGATGACCTTGTGTTTACCATTTCGGCCAACCGCTTTTTGCGCAACATGGTGCGTGCTATCGTGGGTACCCTTCTCGACGTGGGGTTTGGAAAAGTCAGCGTTGAGGATTTTCAAAATATTATCAATCAAAAGGATAGATGCAAGGCTGGCACGTCAGTCCCTGCCTGCGCACTTTTTTTGACAAATGTTCGTTATAATTGGCCTGATATTAAGATAGATGAGTAAAAATATTGTAAGAAATCTCTCTTTTTTCAGCATGGCAGTCATGCTGATGCTTGCCGCCACGCTGTTGTTGCCTAGCTGCAACCGCCACGGCTACGACGACTCCATCAAGCTGGAGTTTTCCACTGACACACTGATGTTTGACACCGTTTTCACCACGGTCACCTCTATCACGCGTCACTTTACTGTGAAAAATCCAGGCAAGGATCCTGTCAAATTGGACATTTTCCTTGCGGGCGCATCGGGTGCGGGGAATTCATATTACAGCATCAATGTCAACGGACGGGCGGGTACAGAGTTTCACGACGTGGAGATCCCTGGTCGTGACAGCATTTTTGTGTTTGTAAAGGTCAACATCAACCCGACAAACCAGAACACCCCGTATTTGATTACCGACTCGGTGGTTTTCTTCAACACCAACCGCAGACAGTCGGTGCAGTTGGTGGCTTTCGGGCAGGATGCCCATTTCATCGTGGCCGACCATGGTGGCTCAATGCCCTACAAAATCGTGGCGCACGAGCATGAGGTGGTGCATTGGACCAACGACAAGCCGTGGGTCATTTATGGTTGGGCGGCAGTCGATTCGTTGGGCAAGCTCATCATCGACCCGGGCACGCGTGTCTATGTGCATGGCGGCGGCATCTGGGTCTATCGCTACGGTTCCATCCACGTCAATGGCACTGTTGACCAACCTGTCACCATCCGCGGCGACCACCTGGAGTCGTTCTTCGATGCCGACTATGCCCAATGGGACCGTATCCTCATCAACGAGGGCACGGAGGACAACCTTATTGAGAATGCCATCATCTCGCACGCCGCCATCGGTTTGGAGATTGACATCTTGGAGGAGTTCCTCGGCAACAAGACGGTGGTGAACAACACGATTATCCAAAACAACAAAATGTATGGAGTGCTGGGTCACGCGGCCAACTTGGAGATGAACAACTGTCAGGTGAGTAACAACGGGCAATACAGTATAGCGATGCACGTGGGCAACTACAAGCTGAACCATGTCACGGTGTCGAATTTCTTCTCCATGCCGGCGCGTAAGACCCCTGCCGTGTTGCTCGCCAACTATTATGAGGTGCCCACCATCAATGCCGCAGGCGAGTATGGGAGCATCTATATGATTGGCGACGTCAACTTGGAGTGCAACAACTCCATCATCTACGGCAACCGCGACGGAAACGAGTTTGCATATTCCAAGTCCAATGATGCCGCTTTGAGCTATGTGTTCCGCAACTCCATCGTCCGGCGCGATGAAATGGATGCTTCCTTTGTCAACTGCTGGGACCGTGACCCCAAGTTTGTCAGCAACTATGGTCAGGACTGCAACTTGCAGGAGAACTCCCCGGCCATTGACGCGGGTCTCACCAACCTGGGCATTCTCACTGACCTGAAGGGACGCGCGCGCAACGGGACTCCTGATCTCGGGGCATACGAGTACTACCCCACGAGGTGATGGGTTGGTTATACTAACGGCTTTTTTTCGTATTTTTGCCACCTTGTATTTTGAATTTGCTATAATGAAAAAAATAATTGCAATTTTGCTGGTGTGTTGTCTGTGCGTCCCTTCTCTTATGGGACAGTCGTACCGCACTGACTTTTCCAGCAAGGACTATGTGGATACCGCCGCCACGATGATTTGGCTTGGTCCCAGCATGTCGGGACAGCTCCCCATGGGAGACCTGCACAAGACTTTCAAGGCCAACCTCGCCCTTGGTGCCAATTTTACCGTCAAAACCCAGAAAAACTGGACCTTTGACCTGAGCTTCAGCTACATGTTTGGCGCCAACTTGCGTGATGCCACCGCTTCTTTTTTGGGCGACATGGTGCGAGAGGTGGGCGGTGAGCATATCATCATCGATGGCAATGGCCTTGAGTCGCAGCTCTATTTCGAGGGCCGTTACTGGTATGTGGGCCCGAGTTTCGGCAAGGTCATCCCCGTGAACCGCTGGAAAAACTCCGGTATCTGGCTCCGCTTTGGTGCTGGCTATTTTGGCCATAAAATCCGCATTAACGACTACGACAACCAAGTGCCGCAACTCCTCGACGACTACAAGAAACTCTACGACCACCGCTCTGCCGGCTTTGCCATGAACCAGTTCATCGGTTACCTCTTCATCCAGAAAAACAGGCTGCTTAACTTCTTCGGCGGCTTTGAGTTCTATGAGATCTGGAGCAAACCCAACCGAAACTATGTCTTTCCCGAAGGACCGACCGCCAACATGAAATACAAGTTTAGTGGACTCGCCGGCATCAAGATTGGCTGGAACATCCCGCTTTATGAGAAAAAGTCTGTGACCACTTTCTACTATCGATAATATATGCGTCTGTTCTACACCATCGGCATTTTCTTTCTCCGTCTGGGCATCGCCATTGCTGCACCTTTCAATGCAAAGGCCGCGCTGTGGCAGAAAGGACGCCGTGGGGAGTTCGACAAATTGTCTTGCGCCTTCGCGGGGCAGCCGCGCCCGGTGTGGATCCATAGCGCCTCCCTTGGCGAGTACGAACAAGCTCGCCCTATCATCGAACGCATCAAAAAAGAAAATCCTGACACTAAAATATTAGCAACTTTCTTTTCCCCGTCGGGCTACGAAATCCGCAAAAACGACACACTTCCCGACTATGTCTTTTATCTGCCGATGGATTTTCCCCGCAATGTGCGAAGATTCCTTAACATCGTCAATCCCCAGATGGCCGTTTTTGTTAAATATGAATATTGGTACAACTATCTGCAGGAACTGAGTCTCCGCAATATCCCCTTTTACCATATCTGTGCCATCTTTCGCTCTTCGCAGTATATTTTCAAGCCTGTCGGGAACTGGTTTGCGGCTCATCTTCGCCGGTCTTCCGGTTTTTTTGTACAAAACGAAGAGTCCGCGCAGCTGCTCAAAAGCATCGGCATACCGCAGTGCACGGTCTGTGGCGACACCCGTTTCGACCGCGTATATGCTATCGCCAGCCAACCCTACAGCCTCGACTTTGTGGAGGCCTTCCGTGGCGACAACAGGCTCATCGTGGCCGGCAGCACCTGGGCCCCCGACGAGCAGATGCTGGCCACCGTGTTCTCCCATCTGCAAGGGTACAAGATGATTGTGGCCCCCCACGAGTTGCAGCGCACCGAGGAGACGTTGAGGTTTTTCAACGCTTTCAAAGTAGTGAAATACAGTGAGATGGAGGGCAAGAACCTGGCAGAATACGATGTGCTGGTGCTCGACACCATCGGTGTGCTCAGCAAAGTCTATAAATACAGCACCCTCTCCTACATCGGCGGGGCTTTCAAGACGGGCCTCCACAACATCCTCGAGGCAGCCGTCTTCGGCGTGCCCCTCTTTTTCGGCCCCAAGTACCAAAAATTCAATGAGGCCGTTGAGTTGGTACAGCAGAAAGGTGCCTTTTCCATCCATACACCCGACGAGATGGAGGGGACTGTACGTCGTTTTGACGGGGAACCCGATTTTTATGACAAAACCTGCACCATCTGCCGCCACTATGTGGAGGCCAACATCGGCGCTTGCGATAAGATATTCAATCACATTAAAAATTCAATACAATGAAAGGATTATCAAAAACACTCATCTTGGTGGTCGTTATCGTGATCGCCTTGATTGCTTTATTCATCGGCCCTTACAACAATATGGTCAACAAAGAGGAGACCTGCTCGCAGGCTTGGGCCAATGTGGAGAATGCCTACCAACGTCGTATGGACCTCATCCCCAATCTCGTGAAGGCCGTGCAGGGTGCCGCCGATTTCGAGAAGAAGACTTTGGAGGCCGTCATCAACGCCCGCGCCAAAGCCACGTCCGTGCAGGTGGACCCCTCCAATCTCACAGAAGAGTCCATCGCCAAGTTCCAGGCCGCTCAGGACGAACTCAGCTCTGCTTTGAGCCGTCTCTTGGTCACCATCGAGCGCTATCCTGACTTGAAGGCGAACCAGAACTTCCTTGAGCTGCAAGCGCAGTTGGAGGGCACCGAAAACCGCATCTCGACCGAACGCAACAAGTACAACGAAACGGTGCAGGCCTACAACTCCTACATCCGCAAGTTCCCGAACAACATTGTGGCCGGTGTTTGCAACTTCGAAAAGAAGGGCTATTTCAAAGCTGCTGAAGGTGCTGACAAGGCCCCGGAAGTGGAGTTTAACTTTGACTAAAAAATTGTAGATGAGAAAGCTGGCGCTAACTTTTCTGTTCGGGTGTTTCTGTTTCGTGGTTTTGGCCCGAAGCAGCGATGTGATCCCACCCGTGCCCAATCCGCCCCGTTTGGTCAACGACTTTGCGGGGGTGATGACGCGCGCGGAGGTGACGGAGATGGAGCAGCGCTTGGTGGCTTTCAACGACACTACCACCAATGTCATCTGCGTGGTCACGGTGAACGACCTCGGTCATTACACCGCGGCGCAGTTCGCCTACGAAATCGGCGAGCGTTGGGGCGTGCGGTCCCAAAACAAGCGCAACGGTGTGGTCATTCTCATCAAGCCTTCCACAGGAAAGGGCGACGGGGATGTCTATATCTCTGTGGGCTATGACCTGGAGCCGGTCATTACCGATGCCACGGCCAAGCGCATCATCGAGAAAAAGATGATTCCCGAATTGAGCCAGGGCCGCTACAAGGCGGCCATCGACTCGGCATTGGCCTATATCCTGCCCCTCGCGGCGGGTGAGATTTCCGAGGACCGCCTTTATGACCACGATAACGGCTCTCTCTTCGGATTGATTGTCGCCATCATCATCATTGTCGCTGTGCTGTATTTGATTGGGAAAAAGACCAACAGCAACGGTGACAGCAAAGGCCACTACACGGGCGGCAGCGGCAGCACCATCTTCATCGACCCCTTCCCGTACGGGAATATCAGCGGTTCCGGAGGCAGTTTCGGTGGTGGCAGCTTCGGTGGAGGTGGCTTTGGCGGCTTCGGTGGAGGCGGTGGCTTCGGCGGCGGCGGTGCGGGAGGCCGGTTCTGAGAAGTGAAGGAATAACAGAACGTATTATTACATAATCTTGAAAAATGGAAGCAAACAACAACAGAGGCTTTACCTCCAATATCGGTGCCATATTAGCCGCGGCCGGCGGGGCTGTCGGTCTGGGCAACGTGTGGCGTTTCCCCTATATGTTGGGCAGCAATGGCGGCGGCGCCTTTCTCCTGGTATATGTCTTCTTCGTGCTGCTGATAGGCATTCCGTTGATGATGAGTGAGTTCATCATCGGGCGTCGCGCCCAGCGCAATGTTGTCGGCGCTTTCCGGGTGCTCAGTCCCAAACACAAAGGCTGGATGCTCGTTGGCATCTTTGGCATTGTCTGCGCTTTCCTTATCTACGCTTTCTACAGCGTGGTGGCCGGCTGGACCCTCAACTATATTGTGCTGGCGGCCGGAGGCCGGTTGGCGGGACAGACCCCCGACCGGGTGACGCAAATCTTCTCCGACTTCACGCAGGGCTCGTTTTGGCCGCTCTGCAATCAGTTCCTCTTCCTTGCCCTCACCGGCTTGGTGGTGATGATGGGTGTGCAGAAGGGCATCGAGAAGGTCTCCAAAATTCTGATGCCTGTGCTTTTCATCCTGTTATTGCTGATGTGCGTGCGCTCTGTCACGCTCGGAGCCGGAGCCAAGGAGGGTCTCTCGTTCCTCTTCAAGCCCGACTTCAGCAAAATCACGGGCAGCTGCATCCTCTCCGCTCTCGGCCAGTCGTTCTTCTCCATGAGCATCGGTATGGGCGCGATGATTACCTACGGTTCTTACATCCGCAAGGAGGACAAGCTGTTCAACACCAGCGTCTGGATTGCCGTGTGCGACTCGCTGGTGGCCATCTTGGCGGGCATCGTCATCTTCCCCGCTGTGTTCGCTTTCAGTATGGATCCGGCCAGCGGACCCGAACTGGTTTATATTGTGCTGCCCAACGTGTTCAACAGTATGCCGGGTGGCGTGGTGTTCGCGGTGGTCTTCTTCCTGCTGCTTGGCATTGCCGCCCTCACCTCCACCATCTCTCTGTTGGAGATATTGGTGGCCGCCGCGGTGGAGGAGCTGCACTGGACGCGCCGGCGCGCCTCTTTGGTTTGCAGCATTGTCGTCTTCGTCATCGGCGCTTTCTGCACACTCTCCTTTGGCCCGCTCAAGAATATGACCATTTTCGACAGCACCATTTTCGAGCTTTTTGACAAGATAACGGCCTCCTACCTGATGCCCATCGGTGCGTTGATGCTCACCATATTCCTGGGATGGTTTATGCCCAAGGCTGAGGTTAAAGACGAGCTCTCCAACGGCGGTGCCATCAAGGCCCGCGCCTTTGAGCTCTACTATTTCGTGTTAAGGTATGTAGCCCCGATCGCTTTGGTTATCATTTTGATAACAGGGATAGTGGGGTAGGGTGGAATCTTCTCGTCCCCGTTAGGGGATCCATATCTGTAGCCAAGGAATGTGTACAACCCGCCACAACCCCGTAAGGAGGTTGCATATCAATATGTTACAATATGATAAACTGTCTCAATGAATCCCCTGTCGGGGATTTCGAAACACGCGTGGGCACCCGTTTTCTACAGATATGTGTCCCCTAACGGGGACAGGCGGAAGCCCCCCCCTCTCTCAATTCTTAATTCTTAATTCTCTTCACAGGTTCTCCTTTTCGATATCCTTGAAATACTTGACGGTGCCGTAAGTCATCTCGTCGCAGGCGGCATCGTCGCAGACGATGATGCCCTTGGGGTGCATTTGCAGCACGCTGACAGTCCACATTTGGCTGACGGCGCCCTCGATGGCGTGCGCCAGGGCGCGGGCCTTGTTGTGTCCGTTGGCCAGGATCATCACCTCGCGGGCGTCCATCACCGTGCCCACACCGACCGTGAGGGCGGTCTTGGGCACCTTGTTCACGTCGTTGTCGAAGAAGCGGGAGTTGGCGATGATGGTATCGGTGGTCAAGGTCTTCACGCGCGTGCGGGAGGTCAGCGACGAGCCCGGCTCGTTGAAGGCGATGTGCCCGTCGGGGCCGATGCCGCCCATAAAGAGGTCGATGCCCCCGTACGACTGGATCTTGGCCTCATAGCGGGCGCACTCCGACTCTAAGTTCTTAGCGTTGCCGTTCAAGATGTTGACATTGTCTTTGAGGATGTCGATGTGACGGAAGAAGTTGTTCCACATGAAGCTGTGGTAGCTCTCAGGATGGTCTTCCGCGATGTTGACGTATTCGTCCATATTGAAGGTGACCACGTTCTTGAAAGAGATCTTTCCCTCCTGATGCAGGCGCACTAATTCGCGGTAGGTGCCGATGGGTGTGGAGCCGGTGGGCAGTCCCAATACGAAGGGTTTCTTCTCTGTGGGGTTGAAGGCTTTGATGCGTTCGACGATGTGATTGGCAGCCCAACGCGACATCTCCTCGTAGTTTTTTTCAATGATAACTCGCATATTATTGATATTTAATTACATATACTTCTTAAACAACTGGATGTTCTTTTCCGTCTCTTCCCGGATTTGTTTGACGAAGCTCACTTCATCCAGTTCGCCGATGACGGCGATTTTCTCCTCCTCATTGCGGAAAGTGGCGTTGCGGAAGGGGTTGTCGTAGTCCTTCTTTCGGGAGATATATACTTGGTCGCAAATGAATTGCTGCACATCGGCGGCCTTCTGGAGCAATTTCACCCAAAGTTCCCGCGTCATTATGCCATATTTTTCATGATAGAGGAACCGCAGGGAAGAGAAGGCATGGCGAAGCTTCTCGAGCGGGTAGCGCTCCCAGATTTCATCATAGCGGCGGTGGATGTCGGTCCAGGTGTTGAGAATGCCGTGATTGATGTCATGGCGCAGGGCGTCCACATCGTCGCCGTTCACCAACTGTCCGCCCAAATTGACCCACTCGCGCTGTTCCTTGCTCCGCAGCATGTCGCAGAGGACCTCGAGTGTGATGCCTGGGTGCTCGTCCATATATTTCACCATGTTCTTGACACCGTAGTAGAGCAGCATGTCACCGTATGCGTGATAGGCTTCGCAGTGCTTGAGAATGCGCACCTTGCGTTTGCCATGTTCCATGTTCTCGCCGAACACCTCCAGCCTCTTGGCGGCCTCGGGGTCATTGTTCAGCAGCTTGCGGCCAACCATGCGCAGCTCTTCCATGGAGAGGTTGTCGCAGGAGTCCCCTTGCGCGCGCAGGAGCGCTTTGCCTGTCCATGCCTCCAGAAGTTTGCGGGCCTCGATGGCCTCCTCCATGGTGTCGGGGGCGAAGGTTTCGAACTCGATGTGCTGGATGCGGCGCTTGCGCTTGTCGCGTTTCTGGTATTTGGAGGTGTTGCGCGCGATGGCGTACATGTTGTACATCCACCAGTAGGCGGGCATGACATGAAGCTCGTCATGCGCGGTGTCGTTGCTCACCAAGCTGAAGGGAAGCATGATGTTGAGTTCGTTGGGGTAGTCGGCCTTGGAGAGGAGCGTAAAGGAGGCGAACTTGGAGGAATGCTTCACAGAGGAGCAGAGGCCGGGCCAGAAGCCTCGGTTGGCAACGATTTCACCATCCGTGGCGCGGCTGTTGTGGTTGGAGCCGATGGTGGCGCCGGCGGCCATGTTGCTCTGTCCCATCACGCAGGCCGAGATGAGGAACGAGTTGTTATGGTGCTGCTCATGCGAGGGGAAGATGAGGTTGTTGAGGACCTCGCAGCAAGAGATGGTCGAGTTGTCGCCCAATACCGAATAGATGACGCGCGCACCGTATTTAAGGTTGCAGTTATCGCCCAACACGAAGCGAGTACCCACCACGGAGTAGAAAATATGACAGCCGTAGCCGGTGATGCCGTTGACCAAAATGACTCCTTCACCAATTTGCGTTGGCTCCTCCTCCGAAGAGTTAATAGTCACATTCTTCAACTTCGAGGCCCCTTTGATGTAGGCGCACGGCCCAATCTTGGCATCCTTGAGGATCCAGCAGTTCTTGATGACACACCCCTCGTCAATGGTGCCGTAATAGCCTCGGCGGTTGTCGAAGGCGTTTTGCGTTATCTCAAACAGACGCTCCTGCAATTTTTTGTCATCGCGGTATTTGGCCCATAGATACGCATCGGAGGTGATCATGCCGTCGAAGGGCAGGATGCCTCGTCCACCAACCTCGTTCATCACCTCTAACCAGACCCGAACTTCTTCAGGCTCACCCTCTTTCAGAATGCCGTTCCCAAATTTGGAGTGGTCGGTGGTGGAGAGCTCCTGGATGTTGAAGAGGATGCAACGGTCGCCGATGATGTAGTTGGCCATATAGTGCACGTCGTGGATGGCCGCGTCGTCGCCAATGTCGCACGATACGATGCTGCTGCCCGTGATGCCCACGGGGATGCGCAGGTCGTGATATTGCAGAATCTCGTTGCGGATGCGCCCGATGCGCACCATCCCGAAGAAACGGTTGTTCATCACCATGCTGGTGTCAAAATCATCCGTCACCCAGATGTCGTCCCAGTTGGTGGCCGTGTTGGCGTTCTTCACCAAATCCTCCACCTCGTCGGACCGCAGATGACGCCAGCCCCCCTCGGGGATCTTCACCTGCTGGTTTCGGAAATAGTATTCGTCATACCCATGGAGATATTTGTCCTCAATAAAGTTTTTGTAGATGCGATCGTAAGAAAGTATTGTAACTTTATCCATATACGGCTTATATTTTGATAAAAAAGGCAAAAGTAAAAAAAAGAACAAGGAAAAATCTTCCAAGAATTCTTTTTAACTCTTTTTAACAACCATTAATTCCTATTTCTTATCGCCCACCTCCTGATTGTACATGGGAAATGTGAGCTTGTTGTGCTTGAAGTCCTTGTTGCCCACTTTGAGTACGACTTTCCCGCCATGGACTTTCAGATTGTCGATATAGATTTGTTCCAAATACCCCACGGTGTCCGTGTAATGGACGTGGGTGAAATGAAACATGTACAGGCGGTTGGTATTTTCGAAGAGATTGACGATACAATTGTTGAGCGTGATGTTGGGCAGGTTCTTGTCGGCCACCTCAGGGCGGCTGTTGCGTATGTCGGACAGTGTGCGGGCATCCACTAAATAGTTGCACCGGCCATTGATGTTGAAGACACATCGGTCGAACTCGATATCGAAAGGAGTATAGGCATTGTAGGTGGACTCGATGAGTACAGGTATATGTTTGTTGAAGATGCAACGCTCGAATTTAAGTTGACCGTACATGGAGGAGAATTGGTTGTAGAGATTGTCGAAAGTGCAATTTCTGATGGTTGCATTTCTTCCGTAACAGTGTATGTCGTAGCGGTTTATATTGCAATTCTCCAATAGGGCCTCGCTAATGTTGTTGGTGCCGAAGATGCCCCAGTCAGAATGGGAGGTGAGGTTTCTGATTTTCGAATCCCAAACGTTGTCCATCAGGATGCCGTAGCCGTAATAGTCCTTGCGCGAGTATGTTTCGTTGATTTTAACATATTCAAGCGTGACATCGGCACAGTTGGTGATGCGAATGGCGTTATCGGCGACAAGCTCACTTTTCGGGGTGTTGATGATGATGTCGCACAACTCGACATTGTATTGGTTTTTGACATCGAAACAATAGGTTTTGAATTTCGAGTCAGGGGTACGGTTGATGACGATGTCGGAAATCACTTTGAAGTCGTCCGTGACGGGACAGTAACTCACCGCAGGTTGTGTTTCCGGGGTGTTGTAAGGCATGATGGGCTGGTTCGCAGCCTTGCCGTCCTCTATCAGGAGTATGTCCTTGCGGGTATGTCCGTATTTGTAGCCCTGACGTTGGTCCACCCAAAGGCGGTTGTCTTGCAGGACTACGAGAAACTTGCCTGTGCGCAGTTCTTTTACCGTTCCGAAATCTCCTCCGTCGATCTGTTCTTTCGACACATCAATGCTGTCTGTTGGCTGGGACAAGCGAAAAAGATAGAAGTTTTTGCTGTTGTTCCTGACGTTCAGAACCAAGCTGTGGAAGATGTTGTATGAGGTGAGCGGGATAGGCTTGGCGTCGGCAGGGATCTCGATGTTAAGCCGGTCGATGCCGTCGTAGTCCACATCGACCCCCTGCTCTATGGCGGCCACGTGGGTGTTGTAGAGCGCATAGAAGCGCTCAATGTCGGTCTTGGCTTCCTCCATTCCGAATGAACAAGGAGAAATGGGTGTTTTTTGCTCTTGTCCGTATGCTATGGAGAAAGTCGTTGTAAAGATGATAATGAGGATTTTTTTTAACATTAAGATCAATAGGTTTTGACAAGATAGAGTTACAGTCTTGAATCGATGATGTCGCGGGGCAGGATGCCCTTGACGTCATATACGACACCGCCCTTCCGGACAAGAGAGCGGATGTCCATATCCAAAAACTCCTTGTGCGCTACTGCCAATATCACAGCATCATACTCTCCATTCTGCATTCTGCATTGTGAATTATGAATTTCAATCCCATACTCTTCTCGAACTTTCTCGCTGTCTGCCCAAGGGTCGTAAATGGTGATGTTGTTTGTGTATTCGGCGAGGGTGTGGTAGATGTCGACGACCTTGGTGTTGCGGATGTCGGGGCAGTTCTCCTTGAAGGTGACGCCGAGGATGAGAATCTTCGCGTCCTTGACCATCACGCCCTTCTTGTTCATGCATTTGACGGTCTGGTTGGCCACGTATGCGCCCATGCCATCGTTGAGGCGGCGGGCGTTGCTCATCACGCGGGGCAGCACGCCATACACTTGGGCCTTCTGGATGAGGTAGTAGGGATCGACGCTGATGCAGTGGCCGCCCACCAGTCCGGGACTGAGTTTGATGAAGTTCCACTTGGAGGCGGCGGCCTCGATGACATCGTGCGTGTCGATGCCCATGGCGTTGAAGATCTTGGCCAACTCGTTCATGAAGGCGATGTTCACGTCGCGCTGCGAGTTTTCGATGATCTTGGAGGCCTCGGCCACCTTGATGGAGGGGGCCTTGTGCGTGCCGTTCACCAAGACGGAGTTGTAGACTTCGTCCACATAATCCGCGATTTCGGGCGTGGAGCCGGACGTGACCTTCCGGATTTTTTCGACGGTGTGCTGCTTGTCGCCCGGGTTGATACGCTCGGGACTGTATCCGGCGAAGAAGTCGGTGTTGAAAGTGAGTCCGCTGGTTTTCTCCACGACGGGGAGGCATTCCTCCTCGGTGACGCCGGGATAGACGGTACTCTCGTAGACCACGACATCGCCCTTGGAGATGACCTTGCCTACAGTCTCCGACGCGCCCCACAAGGGTTTCAGGTCAGGACGGTTGTTCTCATCGACAGGGGTGGGCACGGCCACCACGTAGAAATTGCAGTCGCGGATGTCGTCCAGACAGGTGGTGCAGCGGAATCCGTGTTTGGAGATGGCCTCTTGCAGCAAGGTGTCGTCCACCTCCAAGGTGGCGTCGTGTCCTGCCATAAGGGCGTCCACGCGGGCTTGGTTCAAGTCGAAGCCCACGGTGGGGAATTTGGTGGAAAACAGGCGTGCCAGCGGCAGCCCGACATATCCGAGGCCGATGACGGCGATTTTGGTAGATTTCATTGTTATGGGTTATTCGGTTATATTTTTACGGTTAAAATCCTTCGGGGTTTTGTTTTTGCCAGTTCCAGGAGTCGCGGCACATATCCTCCAGTCCGTATTGGGCGGTCCAGTGCAGCTCGCGGGCGGCTTTGGCGGGGTTGGAAAAATAAGAGTCGATGTCACCGGGACGACGGGGTTCGAAATGATATGGGATGGGGATGCCGGTGCTCTTCTCAAAGGCCTTCACCACATCCAGCACTGAGTAGCCCTGTCCGGTGCCGAGGTTGTAGATGGCCAGTCCACACTTCCGTTCAATGGCGGTGAGGGCTGCCACGTGGCCGCGGGCGAGGTCCACCACGTGGATATAGTCGCGTACGCCTGTGCCGTCGGGCGTGTCATAATCGTTGCCGAAGATGCCCAGCTGAGGTCGCTTGCCGATGGCCACTTGCGTGATATAGGGCATCAGGTTGTTGGGAATGCCGTTGGGGTTTTCCCCAATCTGTCCGGAGGGATGCGCGCCGACGGGGTTGAAATAGCGCAACAGGACAATGTTCCATAAGGGGTCGGCCTTTTGCATATCCATCAAAATCTCTTCCACCATACTCTTGGTCTGTCCGTAAGGGCTGGCACAACGGCCCTTGGGGCACGCTTCCGTGATGGGCACCTCCGCCGGGTCGCCATAGACTGTGGCGGAAGAGGAGAAGATGAGGTTGCAGCAATGATGCTGCCGCAATACGTCGAGCAAAACCAGTGTGCCGCTGACGTTGTTTTCGTAATACTCCCACGGCTTGGTCACCGATTCGCCTACGGCCTTCAGTCCCGCAAAGTGGATGCAGGCCTCGCAGGGATGCTCCGTCAGCACGTGGTCGAGGGCCGAACGGTCGCGGATGTCCGCCTCAAAGAAGGGGATTTCCGCCACCCCCACCAACTCGGCCACTCGCTTCAGGGACTCGCGGCTGGAATTGCACAGGTTGTCCACCACCACCACGTCATGTCCGGCGTGATAGAGCTCTACGATGGTGTGGGAGCCAATGAAACCGGCGCCTCCGGTGACTAATATCTTCATTTTGTTGTTTTTATTTTTTACGTTTATAGCATTCCTTCGTAGTGGTTGTAGGTGATGCTGTTGGTTTTGATGAGTTCGAGTACATTGATGCCAAAGATGTCTTGGGCGGCATTTTGCAGTTTCTGCTTGACGCCGACCTTGAGGGGGGCCTGCAGTCCGCCGTCGAAGTCGGGGGCGTGGTTGCCCTCAATGAGCTCAATGCGGCCGTCGGCGAGCGGACAGAGGTCCCAGCCCGCAAAACGGAGGTCGGGCATCACTAAGGCAGCTTGGCGGCAAGTTTCCACAATTTGGTCCCAACAAGGGATGGTGAAACCCACAATGGGAATGTCCGTGTCGGGATGGCGCTCGTAACGGTGGTTGTGTGCGTCGATGGCGGGTGTGTCAATGCACCCCGTCTCGGGATTAATGGGGGCGAAGACGCCGCCGGCATGGGTGTTGTCGATGACGCTGCCGCCCGCGCCCATCCGCAACAGGGCCCCGAACACGGTGAACTTGTCGCCTTGGGAAAGCGTGACTACGCGGATGGTGTTGAGCGAGGCGGGATGAAACCGCTCTATGGGCTCGCAGGCCCGCACACACTCCTCTAACAACAGGTGCCGGTCGCGACAACGGGCAAACAGGACGCCCCAATCCTTCACCTCACCGGCGCAAATCTTGAAGATGCCCTCGCCGCAGGTACCGTCTAAGGGCTTGGCGATGACATCGTGCGCCTCCACAAAGGCGCGGAACTCCTCCAAGGAGCACCCGTCGGCCATTCGCCACTCGCGGTGCACAAAGGGGGCGAAGCGTTCCAGGAAGGCGGTCTTGTTGCGGAAGGTCTGGCGCACCTCGCGGGTGACAATCTTGCGGTAGATGCACTGCATCTCCGAGCGGGAGACAAAAGCGTCGCGCGCCGTCTCGTCGAGTTTCCAGTACTCGTAGCCGTACATATACTCCTGGTAGGTGACACGATGGCGGCGCAGAGCATCCTTGTAGTCGGCAAACGAGCCGTGGGGCACGCCTTTGTCAAACTGCTGCCGCGCCTCGCGGGTGAAAATACGCTTCTCCTCCTCGCGGATGCGCGTCTCCTGCAACCAAGCCCAACGCAGCATCTTCCCGTAGAGCGCTGTCTGCTTGAAGATGTGATAGAGTGCGTTACTGTTTCGGGCGGATTGATTTGCCATAACTACCAGTTTGGGTTTTGATGGTTGGGTTTCTGCATCAGCTCGCGGATGATGCTTTCCGTATGTTCGCCGAAGGCGGGACCGTTGGCCGACTGGCTCAGCTCAGTGCAGATGTTCCACTCGATGAGCACGGGCTCGCCGCTCTCCTCGATGGCCACGTCCCAGCCGATGAGGTTGAAGAAAGGCAACTGCAGGTGCAGGCGCTTCACGGTCTCCACGGCCTCGTGGTAGGAGGGCACGGCGTATCCCTCAAGGGTGATGCCGCTGTCGGTTTTCTCCACATTGTCGGCGCCTACGTTGCCGAAGGCATAGCGGGCCAGCGTGCCGTCGGGGTTGATTTTGGCGCTGATGCCGCCGGCGCTCTCGTTGTCGATGTCGCTGCCCGCGCGCCCGATGCGGATGACGGTGTAGAGCACGATGATCTCCATCCCCCTGCGGTAGGTGAAGATGCGGATGGTGTTCACCGACGAGTCGTTGAGGGCGTTCATCCGCTCGTGCTGGTGGACTCGGCGCTGTATCAGAAAGTCCTCCTTGTAGCGGTCGAAGAGCTTCCCGATGGTGAGTCCGTCCACATTGGTGACGCCCTCCCGCACAGTCAGGCGGTGCACGCCGTCGCCGTGACTCTCCAACGAGGGCTTGATGATGACATCGTCCAAGTTCTGGGCGAAGGCGACGGCCTCCTCTTTGGTCACAGGCTTGCCGCCTACATAGAAGTAGCCGTTCATATTCTTCAGAAGGGTTTCCGGATGCTTCACGTCGGGCAGATAGACCTCCGCCATGTTCTTGTCGGCGTAGGCGTCGCGATAGCCGTAGCGGTTGGCGCGGTAGAGCAGGGTGGCCTTGTAGAGGCTCGTGGGCAGGTATTTCTTCGAGTAGATGCCGGTGCGCGAGTATAGGAACTTGTGCCATACCAGCGGGATACGCTCGCCGGTGAGCTCCTTGTAAAAGGCGCGGATCTCCTTTTTCTGGGCATGCGTCAGCGTCTTCTTGCCCTCCAGACGGTCGTACTTGGCCTTCAAAGGCTTGTAAAAGTACCGGATGACCCGCTGCTTCTGGATTTTATCGATGATTTTTTTGATGGTTTGTTTCAACATGGAAAAGGATATGACAGATTATTGTGAAATAATATGTTGGAGATGCCGGTTGCTCAGTTGTTGCGGTATTCTTCCGAAATAGGGGTAGGGGATGGTGCCTTTTTGGACTAATTTTTCCCAGGCTTGGTAGCATTGGCGGATGTCGGGGCGCCAACCGCGGCGGATGAAGTATTGCCCTGTGCGGTCCCACAGGTCGTTGACCTCGATGACGAGCGGCCCCTCGTCGGTGATGGCGATGTCCCAGCCGGCCACACGGCAGTAGGGGAGCGCCTGTTGGAAACGGCACACCTCGGCTTTGATCTCGTCCCAGTGTTCGATGACTACGCCGTTCAGGGGTGCGTGCGTGTCAGGATGGCAATCGATGTCCGTGACTTTCCGCCAGCCGTCGTACTGGATGGCGTATTGGAGCACGCCCGTGTCCGTGTTGACAGCCACGTCCACGTTGCCGCCGTCGCCAGCGTTGTCCACAATGCTGCCGGCCCGTCCGATCTTGATGAAGGTGGCGATGATCTTGACCTCGTTGTCGGGGTACAAGGCGGTCATAAAGCGCACGGTGTTCACCGAGGAGGGATTGAAGGCGGCGAACTGCCGGGTTTGATGAATAACACTTTCAAAGATAAGAGGTTGCCGCTTGAGCATCGCCGACAAGGATGCTCTTTGGCTGTTATGGTCCAAGAAGGTGGCATCGTCGCCTGCGTATTGGATGTCCTGGATGAGGCGCACCCCCTCGCCGTGCGAGTTTTCGGTGGCCTTCACCACACAATCGGTCACCCCTTTGTTGCGCAGGATGCGCACCAGGCCGGCCACATCGTTGGCGATTTCATCGTTGGGGGTCACCACTCCTTCCGGTTGGTAGTAGGCGTACAAAGGGGCCTTGCGTATGCCGGTGTTTTCCAACGTTTTGTGCGTAAGGTACTTGTTGCGCATCAGGATGTAGTATTTCTCGGGATTCAGCAGCCGCAGGTAGTGGCGCTGCTCGTGTTTGCCGAGGAAATCGTCCCGGAACCGCTCCGACCGTTTTTCGAATTCAAACTCGTCGTACTCCTCCATTGTCAGCCCTTTCTGCCGGTACAGTTTGCAGTAGTCGCGGATGACGTGCAGCCGTTGGGCGGGGCTCTTGGCGCAGCGTCGGGCGAGCAGCAGCAGTTGGTGGCAGAAAGTGATGGATTTGCGTAACATGTTGTTTTACAGGTGGGTTCTATGATAATGATATTGTTGGTCCAGCGCTCTTTGCTGTTCCTCGTCCCAGATGCGTCGGATGCCGGTGGCCTTGAGGGTGGCGGGTGCGCCGGCAAGGAGTGAGTAGGGCTCTAAAGAAGAGAAGTCCTTGTTCACTAAGCTGTTGGAGGCGATAATCACCTCTTGGGGCACCTGTGCGCCCTTGGCAATGGTGGTGCGGTTGCCGATCCAGATGTTGCCGGCCAGCAGCACGGGTTTCGTCAGAGGAGGTATGGCGTTATCCTTCTCTATCAGTTGGATATAGTGGAAGCTGCTGTCCATAATCTGCACGTCCCAGGCCATGCGCACGTTGTGGCCGATGGTGATTTTCTCGAAGCACATCACCTTGAAGTTGGTGCCGCAGTAGGTGCCGCCCGTGCCGAAGGAGAGTTCGGCGCCGTCGGCCACGAGCAGGTAGGAGCCATGGGCGAACTTCATCCGCCCGGCGAAAGTGAGGGTGCCGTTGATGGTCCAAATGCTCTGGGGAATGGCGGTGGCCACGTAGTAGTCCCTCTTGCCGATGATGATCATCTCGGCTTCTGCCTTCTGCTGGAGGACGATACGCCCGCGGGCGCCGCGGAGTTTGAAACGGCCATAGACGAAAATGGGTAGATGAACGGCTTGCCGCCAGGGCAGCATCTTGAAGTTGATGCGGAGCGTCTGGAGGATGTTGCACCGGAGGAAGCGTAGTATCAGTCTGAGATAGGACATAGATTCAGAAAAGAAAACGCGGCAAAGGTACACATTTTGTCCTATATCTTCACAAACTTTTTCATCACCAACATAGTTGAAAAAAATGTATCTTTGCTTTTTCTAATTCTAATTTAAACTTTAAAATCATGGCTGAAAATTGTGATTCAAATTCCGAAAAGAAAAGTTTTTCCCAGAAATTCCTGGATTTGTTCAAAAGCACTTCAAAAAAAGTCGCTGAGAAAGCGAAAGACACTGTAGAAGATGTCAAGAACTCTGAATTTGCCGAAAAGGTGACGGATGCCGCGGGAAATGTCCGCGACAAGGCCAAGGATATGGTCGAGGACATCAAAAACTCTGAGTTTGCCGAAAAGGTGACGGATGTTGCAGGAAATGTCCGCGACAAGGCCAAGGATATGGTTGAGGACATCAAGGACAGCAAATTGGCTGAAAAGGTGGGTGATGCGGCTGACAAGGCGAAAGAGATGAGTGGCAAGGCGCTCGAGAAGCTCGGCACGCTGGCCAACCTCCCGGTGCTGATCAAGGCGGGCAAGAAGCTTCAGGAGTCAGCAGAAGCCCCCAAGGATAAGGTGGATTTGCTCCACGATCTGGACACCAAGGTGGCGGCCATTATCGAAGACGGTGTCATCACCCCCGAAGAGGAAGCCACGCTCGTGCAGGAAGCCCAAACCCTCGGCATTGACGTGGATGAATTTCTGGCAGAAGTCCGCGAAAGACTGCCGAAAAAGGAGTAGTGACGTTGGCTATTGGCTATGAACTATGGCTATGAACTATAAGGTCTAAAGTCTACGGTTTATTATCAAAAAAAAGAGGTCGTCCGTTTTGGGCGACCTCTTGGTATTATGTGGTCTGCGAGATGTTTTACGGAAGTGTGGTAATTGTAATCACATCACCATAAACCGTTCCTGCACTATTGGTGGCGTAAGCACGTACGTAATAAGTGGTGCCTGCGGTTAGATCAGTTAATGATACTGTGTATTCGCCAGTGCTTGCTGATGCGGCAGCTTTCTTAGTGTCAGAAATGGTAGGAGTGGTGTTGGAGGTGCTGTAGCAAACACCGCGGGCGGTGATAACAGGGCAACCTGCGTCTGTGACATTGCCTCCTACTGTGGCTCCTGTGCTTGTAATATCCGTCGCCGAGCCAGTTGTTACAGTCGGAGTGGAGGTTGACGCAGTGGTGAAACTCATTTCATTGCCATAGGTAATACCCGCGCTACTGATGCAATAAGCACGCACATAGTAGGTAGTATTCGAGGCGAGTCCGGTCATCGAGAACGTGTAGTTGCCTTCGCCCGAACCGGAGGGTTTCCTTGTATTTGTATTTGGGTTAGGATTGGCCGTTGTGCTGTAACAAATTCCGCGCTCGACAATGGGGTATCCTGTGACACTGGCATCCACCTTGGCACTGTTGCAGGTGACATTCGTAGTTGTACTCGTGGAAATCACAGGGGTGACGTGGATGGAGGTGTTAATCCATTGACTTAAGTTACTTGTTCCATCAGTTGCTTCACAAGTAACCGTATAGTTACCATTGTTAGTAAAACTCGTGGTAAATGTGGAAGAGGTCTCTCCACTTTGAACAACATCATTCACTTTCCAAGTTAAAGTATAAGCAGAAGCATCACCGTTTACAATACTGGCTGTATAGGTAACGGGGGAACCAGGTATGACAGGGGAGGGCTGGTTTACTGACAAGTTCAGAGAGGCCTTCGTGTCGCGGAGACACCGAACAGCACAAAGTTCATGATGCCACAAGTCTTGTGTTACCCAACCTTGTGCAGCGTAATTGTATTGAATGGCATAAAGGTATCCGCGCCAATTCTGAGAAGCCGCACCATACTCCGTTCCAGACCAAAAGATAGCATATTCCTTTTGATTGTCTCTACAGTCCATTCCTGCTGGCAAAGCAGACCAACCTGATACATTACGATCAGCATAATTGACATTACCAGGAGAATTACCATTTGCAGATCTCCAACTATTTGTTCCATCGGCATTATTTCCTGCCCATTGTCCCTGTTGATTAAAATTGGTACGTAAATCTGCAAAGTCGGCATTTTGAGGAAGATGCCAACCTTCGGGGCAAACACCACGACGAGGATGGGTGATATGAGGCACTTGAACATCCGTAGGTAGTTTCGTGTTACAAACTTCAGCGTAGTTGGGGTTATAGACATCAACCATAGCCTGCCAGTTGTACTGCGCACCCCATTTTGTGGTTACGGCGCTCGTGGAGTCATAATTGGGCCAAACAGCAGCCTTAGAGGCTTCATTCCTTATGGCTATATTATTCAATATGAAATATCTTCCAGTGGAAGGCGAGGTCGTGGCGCGCATGTTCTCGCGGGTCCAGCAACGGGTTCCGATTTGCGCCACATTGTATACATTATTCTCGTGGTCCTTGATGGTTTGCACATACCTTGTGCCCGCAAGAGTATAGAATGTCTCATTCGGGTTGTCGACGGAGAAAGAGGATCTGCATACCGGGCTGGTGCGGATGGTAACGGTCTGGGTTGCAGTGCCGCAACCGGGAGTGCCCGTGATGTTGACCGTGTAGGTGCCCGTGGGCAGGATAGCGGTTTTCCCCGAAGTCCAGTTGCCCACCGAGTCGCCGTTAAGCAGCCATACTGCAGAAGCCACGCATATCACGTCGGAAATCTCCACTTTGCCGAAATCATCGCCGGCATTGCCTTCAAGGCGCGTCAAGGTCATGCTGGGGCTGGTGTATAACGTGATGTTCATAGTGTCACTTCCGTTTACCGTAGCACCTATGCGGGTGGCCTCACATTTGATAATATATCTGTTCGTGGCGGTTGGGTTGAAGATGAAAGTCGGGTTGGTTTCGCCGGTCTGTTCCGCATCGTTCACATACCACTTCAAAGAATAGTGGGAAAGATCGTCATTGGTCATCGAGGCGGTAAAGGTGATGTCCATAGCACTGCAAACGGCCAATGGACTTGTCGTATCTGACACGACAGTGAGTGTCGGCTGGAGCGTGTTGAAGGTGACCTCCTCTCCATAATAGGTGTTGTTGTCGGTGGTGGTCACGTAGGCCCGGATATAATAGGTCGTGCCGGCCATGATTCCGGTGAGGGTGGATGTGTATTCGCCCGTGCCTGTGCCGGAAACGGCAACCTTGGTGTCGCTGATGGTAGGCGTTCCGGTGGTGTTGTGGCAAATGCCGCGCTCGCTGATGGTGGCGGTGCCCGCGGAAATCAGCTCGCCGCCGACTATGGCCTCCGTGGCTGACACTCCCGAGACGGGAGAGGTGATGACGGTGGGCGTGGACGAGTTGTCCAGAACCGTGCCGATGACAGTTTCAAGTTTTGCAATTCGGCGCTCCAGACTGTCAAACACCGCGAGGAGGTCGCAGACATTCACGGCGTTCTGGGTGCACGGGTTGGCCAATGTGGTCTGCAGGTCCGTGATGGCATTGGGCACAGTGACGGCCCCGGTGAAGTCGTTGTCTCCGGTGAACAGGTTGTTTCCAGCCTTCAAGGCATAGTCGCCTGCATCAGTGAGCTCGGCCACAGTCGTCGGAACGGTGATGTTGATGTTCTCGGCCGTGCCTTGGTTGGCGGTGAAGGAGCCCGCATCCGTGCCGTTTATCTGGATGGTGAGCGTGCCGTCATTCACGACGGGAATCTCGCTGCGGATGGCGGCGGCGGTATCGATAATGGCCTGCTTGTTTTTGTCAATCAGAGCTCCGAGGGCAGTACTGTCTTGGTTGAGTTTTGTCAAAGTGGCGTAAACGGTCAGGTCGGGTTTGTTCAGTATCTCTGCTGCACCACTCGTGGCGTCCCAGTCGGCGTTCACCTGTGCGGCGGGCACATCAATGTTGATGACTTCAGCCGTGCCTTGGTTGGCCGTGAAGGAACCCGCATCTGTGCCGTTTATCTGGATGGTGAGCGTGCCGTCATTCACGACAGGAATCTCGCTGCGGATGGCGGCGGCGGTGTCAATCAACGCATCGTGCAGCACCGTGCTGTCGGCCTTCACCTTGTCACCCAAGTCGTTGATGGCGGTTGCCAATACCAGACTGTCGTTGCGGATAGTGGTGTAAACCACACTTGTGGGATCAAGGTCTAAGGCATACAGTGCGGAAGGAACTGCTGTTAGGGGGACAGTGACGTCTTCCAAAGTGGCCCCACTGTAAGTGACCACCGTGCGGATTTGCGTGGCGTTCCGCCATACGTCTGCGGAATAAGTGCCGGAAGCCGGGGTTCCGTCACCTACAAATAAAGAAAAAAGACCGTTGGCATTGGTGTTCACGCTGGCGTGTGTTTCGTCATAAAGCACTGCGCTGGAGGCGTTCAGTATCTGAAACTGTACATCGACTGCGCTGTTGGTCAGCAGTCGGTTGTTGGCATCACGCACAACAGCCTGATAACTGATCTTGGCCGGCGTCTGGGCCATGGCCAACATCGTTGTCAGCACTGCCAAAATAAGGAATAGGATTTTTTTCATAATAAGATTGTTTTTAATTTATATTTCAATTTTAATGTTTATGCTATTATATAAATGTATGTTAATCATTCAACTCGTTGCCGTCTGCGTCATACACGTGATTCTTCACGCAGCGAACACTTACCGCATTGTCTTTCGGGAAAAGATTTTTCTGGGAAACGGTACAGCCGCTATAGAGAGAGCAGGTTGCGGCAATAATGGAGCCATAGGGAATGCAGCTCCAAAAATGGGTCTCGCCAAGGAGGTTTTCAAAGCGATGGTTGAAGGAGTTGTAAAAACCTGCAGGGCGTGCGTTGAAGCCGGTAATGTTAGTGCCGTCATTGATGAGCCATAAGTCAGTGGAACGCAAATCGTTCGCGTCGATGAGCATGAGGCTGTACATGTTGAGGCTATCAGGGATGTGCCAGCCGGTAGGACACACTCCCGTTACGAATCCCCCGTTTGTGTTGGTGGGTGGCGTCGCAGTGCTGCCATCGGGAAGGTTAACGGCCGCATACCAGGTGTAAAGACGCCCGTATGTCTCTAAATTGTCCGCCTCATTGTCATGCATGTTCGAATAGTAAATCATGTTGGGCACGTCGCTGCCATCCGGATAAAGAGTGGTCCGCATGTTGGAAGTGGTCCAGCAGTAGCGGTACGGATGTTCGCCGATGAATAGAGATGCATACTCGTTGCCGTCAATGTCTTTCAGTGTCCCGCCGCAAAGCTTTACATAGAAATTCATGATGCTGTCACATCCGTGATTAACAGTCTGCAAATCATACTCGTTGGGTCCGCCGTGCAACGGATTTTCCGTGGTGGGGAGTTGCAGGACATCGTAGGCATAATTGGCCAGCACCGTAGAGTCCAGATACAGGGTGTCGAAAAGTTCGTACACCGGGTAGATGGTGAGCAGAAGTGTGGTCAAACTGTCGTAATTGTACTGGCTGTCCCAATTGTAATGAAGCCCGTCGTATGTCGTGGAATCGTATATCCCCGCCGGGAATACGATGTAGTTGACACCCTTGATGGTGATGGGTATGCCCTCGTAGCCTTGGAAAAATTTGGTGGTGTTGAAGACCGTGCTGGGCGATACGGCATTGTCGGTCTGACAACCGGCCAATTCGAGGTCTTTGCGGATGAGTTGGGCGTGCATGATGCCTTCAGAGACAGAGCCATCAGCCGTGGATGGCTGTCCGAAGAATGTCTGTCCTGCAGCAAAACTCACGTGAGTGCCGGTGCTTGCCGCTGAAGAGAAGCCCCTCGCCGTGGGCGCTGTTTGCGCCGCCAGCACCCCCGCAATAAACATCAGACAGAAAGTGAAAATTATTTTTTTCATAGTTTTAATGTATGGCGTTTGATAAATAACTATGGGATAACTATCAGAAAAATATGGGTTAGGTTGTAAAGAGTTAAATCAAAATGAAATCAACAAAGAAACAAAAAATTTTTGTAATAAAGTGTTTAATATATGAAAAAAAATAAAAATTCATTCTAATATGTTCATAATTAATGACTTGTCGATATGTTTTATTGATAGCTTTTTTATTCTGTTTTTTAATAAAGTAACTGACTTTTAGTAAATTAATGGCAAAATTATACCATAATCATGTCTCTTTGATGATTAATCACGATCGTAAAAAATAATGAATTATTCCAAATGTTGAGCATTTTTTTGAAAAAAACATCAACTTGGCAAGCATCAAGCTTTTAAGAAATTTAGTCTTTGGTCTAAAAACTTCCTGACTTTGACACAAAAATTTTTAAAAAATCACAACATGTTGTTACAGAGGAATATATGAAGAATTTGTGGGCAAAAATGGGTGTCGCAAGACTATCGAGTATATCATTTTTCTGATCCTCGAAAACATCTGATGTGAATTCAAAGAAATGCATAGAGGAATCTAATGAATAGAAAATCTTATTCCCTTGTTCGTCAAAAATATGCACTGTCTTCTGCCCGTATATAGGTAAAATGGCCAGAAACACTATTGGCATTAATAAAGCAGTTTTGATGTTTTTTTTCATTTTACTGTGTTATTTTGGCTGTAATATAAGCAAAGTCTGCCATATATAATGGGTGTCCTGGCGGATAAGCAGTATAGAATATTGTGAAGACATTTGGAAAATTACTGTGTCGAGGTGACAATTCGCGAATCCCAATGTATTCGCCTTCCAATGTATATAGGAGAAGGAATCGTTGCGCGTCAGTAAGGAAAGAAACATCAGGATAAATTTCAGTAGCCGAGACTATTTCATATTTATACCAACCCATGTACGGCCAAGATGTCTCGTTGTTTTCTTGGTAATAATACGGCGATCCATAGTTTGATAAAAGACCATTGCATGTAAGATTCCCTGGGGAAACAAATAAAGTGGAATCGTAAAAAAATATATGTTTATAGACAATAAGCGTGTCAGAATAATTGAGAGATAAAGCAAAGCAACGATTTGCTATCAAATCCACTCTTTTATGGGCAAGACTATACCCATCCCATGTAAGGTCTTCGCCCAAATCGGGATGTTGTGATTCTGCGATTAACAGACCACTGCATACAGAATCAATGATACAGGAGTAGGGATGATCATTTTCTTGATAATGAATTCGTAAACTAATCTTGTCGCCTAAGGAAATATCTTGTTGGGATTTTTCTGAAGAAGCCTTTCCTTCCAATAATGGTATAGACGATGTGATTACGATAAGATTTCTGTCATCAGTATTTCCTGTGGAAATCATCTTTATTTGCCGGCTTTGTCCACCAAATGTGGCTCGTAACGAATATATCCCCTGCGTGTGTACATGTACGCTTAACAAATGTGTTCCTCCGTCTAACATGAAGTCGTGAGCGGCAAGCAAATTTCCTGTAAGATCATATAGCTCCACATGCATTTTTCCAGACATAAATGTCTTAATTTGCACTGAAGTATTTCCTTTAAAAGGGTTTGGGAAACAATCTGAAATTGAGAATGTATTTTTCATACAATAACCCATAATCCCCACAGAACAATTAGATAGAAGAGTGTCTCCCATTGTAAAAGAGTTTCCTTGTGTGATATTTTCAATGTCAATACGATCAAATGCAATTGGTATTCCTGCATAAGAGGGTCTAATGTGCAACGTGAAGCAGCTGTCTGCCTGCGCAAATACTGCTGCCTGCAAAGCCACCAACATAAATGTCAACAATGTTGTTTTTTTCATGATGGTGTGTGTTTTAGTGGGACAAAGATAGTGAATTAAACCAAAAAGTACTTTTGGCAACTGCAAAATTACTTTTTTTTCATAGCATTTTATCACCTCTCACCAAAAATGTGACCCCCCCCAATGCAAGAAAATTGCAATTTTATTTGGAACAATCATTTATTCAGCGTGGTGCGGGTTTCACCAGAAGGCCGTTTTTATCCCCTCTCAACTGAAATTTAATCCCTCACAACCGAACATACATGGATTTTGATGTTATAAAACAATTTCGCAAACGTGCATTTTCCGATGCCGTACAGTCCCGCCCCATCATCTGTTGCATGGACTCATAGTTTCACAAACTTCCTCACCATCACGCCCTTCTCGTTGCGGAAGCTGACCACATAGAGGCCGGAAGCGAGGTGCGACACGTCGAGTTTCGTCACCGGGTCGTGGCATTCCCGGGTGAGCATCACCACACCTGTGACGTTGGTGACGGTGAGTGTGCCCTGCGGGTCGTCCGTGCCCTCAAACTCCACGTGGAGGGTGTTGCGGGCAGGGTTGGGATAGATTTTCATCGATACGTTCGGGTATCCAGGGATTCCCTCTCCGTCCTTGGCGACAACCCGGCGGGTTTCGGCTGTTACCTCCACGTCGTCGTAGCATATCCCGAAGAAGAAACAGAGCACGCCGCGCGCCATCACGGAGGCGCGGCCAGTGCCAGCCTCGGCGATGCGCTGCAGCTCCGTAATCTGCGTTTCTGTGGCCGCAGGCCAGTTTACGTGGCCGGGAATGGAACCCGACAAAGCCTCCTTCAGGGCGTTGAATGCCATATAGTTGTCGTACTCGTCACGCTCCTCGGGGGTCGTCAGTAGCGCGGGAACTCCTTGCAGGGTCATGGTGTTGTCTTCGCCCGACAGGAACTCCGTCTCCGCCAAAGAGTACCGGCTCGACAAGCCCGGCGTGGCCGCAAACCAGCTCTTTAAGGCCGGCAAATCCAGGACCGTGTCGCCCTGAAGACGTCTGACAGCCGTATAGGACTGCGCATACAACTCCCGTCCGACCTCGGCAAGCCGGGCGAAACAGTGCCTGGCGGACACGATGTCCGCTTGGGAATGGAGGTCCTCCGACGGGTCGGCCAGGATCCCGGCATAGCCCCGGGACTCGTAGGCCGACAGCAACGTGTCGTACTGGTCCTTCAGTGCCAGATAGCCGGCATCCGGCGACTTGATGGGGCCGGACGGAATCACGTTTGCCGGAGTGCACAGCGTCGACAAGCAGGCGTTGGCGGCAAGGCTTTTCCTGGTGTTGACGTTGGTGGTGGTGTAGGGCAGGTGGTTGGTGCCGGGAAAGAAATAGTAGTCTATAGTCTGGTATCCGGCATTGTACAGGCTGCTGCCGGTCGTACCCGCAAAGCTGTTGTCGGCGCCCACGGACGCGCTGCCCTGTTGACGCGCCATGTTCGAGTTGACGGCGACGTATATGTCGCACATGTCGCCCTCGAATGTGTTGCAGCTTAATTCGAGTCCTGCGGGGTCATGGTACCCGCCGTTGGTCCCGGCCACCCGAACGGCTTCCTGTAGGTGCGAGAAGCTGTTGCGGTGGAGCGTGTTCGCCGCTGTGCCCGAGTTCGCGACATATATTCCCTCTATGGGCAGCGGGCTCGACACGGCGGTGCGGTGGAAGTTGTTCTCCTCCACCAAGTAGCCCGTGCAGCCGTTCAGGTGCAGTCCCGTACACTTCGTGACATCTCCCGGGCAGTTGTCCAGATCGAAGTCGCAGCGGGTCACCGTCGCGTGGTTGTTGCCCGCGACGGAAACCCCTATGCCGTTGTTGGTGAACCGCGCCTCATCGACCGTCAGGGGGTAGGCGTTGCCCGTCGTGCCGGCCTGTACGGCCGTCTGAAAGCCGCTGAAACTGCTGTATGTGGCCTTGTTCTCCGGACACTGGCAGGCCTCTTCCGGATCAGTGAAAAGGGTGTCGCACTGCGTCGCCACGTGGAAGCCCGCGTCCATGGCCCTGATGGCGTAGCCCCTGTCGGCGGTGGCGCCGGCGGTGGCGTTGGTGAACGTGCATCCCAAGAAGGAGACGCCGTACACGTCCCACAAGGTGGCGTGGGCGACGAACGAAGTGTCGTTGGCGGCGAAGAGGTTGTCGTCGTCCACGGTGAAGGTGCAGCGGGTGAAGCTGCCGAGGTTGCCGATGGTGGCGGAGTCTCCGATGGTGTCCGCGTAGGGGAGGAAATCCACGGACTTGCAGTTGTTGCGGAAGGTGGAGTTCGTTGCGAAGACGAGGCCGCCGGAGGAGAGGCTGTCCCCGTCGGGTGCGCTCGTGCGGATGGCGCACAGGGCGTTCTCGATGACGGCGCCGTTGCGCAGCGTCACCTTGCCCTGATTCTCGGGGGTCTGGTGCATCGAGCGGTGCCCCTCCACGAAGATGCCCTGCCACATCTCGTCGGAGCAGGCGGAGGTCAGTATGCCGCCATCCACCACGAGCCTGCCGCCCGGACGCACGACGATGCGGGCGTTATTTCCGACATACAATGTGTCTGTTATGGTGAGGGTTGCCAAGGAGTCAATGTACAGGTCTTGATTAATCATTCTATTTGTATTCCATGACACTGAGGATGAAATGACCGTATCTTTCACGTAGGTGTATCCTCCCATCTGCTGTGCCAGTGCTACAGCATCCCCGGCATTCACCAACCCGTGGCCGACTTCTATGTTCCAAGTGCCATTGGGATGGTTTGGATTGTTGCTGTATGTATAAACATCTTGCCGGATCTTGGTGCAGGTTGCTTCAATGATGTATTTGACTTCTTCCCGGGTCAGACATGGATTCACCGACAGTATTAAGGCAGCAACTCCTGAAACATGAGGGGTGGCCGAGGAGGTACCTGCAAAATTGTCAGTATATCCTCCTTCTATCATGGTTGTTGGTATATGGATTCCAGGAGCTACCACATCCAAGCTGTCTCCATAACAGCTGTTATAAGTCGATTTAAAATCACAGTGTTCTCCATATATCACTCTCTTTCCACAAGGGGTGATTGAACCGACAGAAATAACACTTGGATGTCTTGACAAATAACCGAGTGTGTCCCAAATAGGAATACTATTTTCAATATATGTATTTCCTGCCCCAGCTATAACAATACATCCTTTCCCGTTTCGTCCTTGTTCACATATTTCTGTCACTTTATTTTCAATCACATTTGAAGGAGCTAGCACAGCAAAGGAACAGTTGATGATATCTGCAGAATCCTCATAACAAGCGTGATTAAAAGCATCTACGATCCAAAAAGTGCTACTTTTCTCTATCCAATGCAATGTCGGATTATCAGGCGGAAGATCTTTAAAGTACATTTGTACATGATGAGATTCACGTATAGGAATAATTTTTGAAGTGTGTGCAATACCGATTATGCCAATATTGTTGTTTACGGCACCAACAATACCCGCACAGCATGTGCCATGCCAATCATGGATATTTTCATATTCTCCACAGCAGACAATTGATGGGTATGCAGTATCATTAACAGCATCGTAACCTTCTAACAAATTGTCAATCAAATCAGGATGGCTTAAATCAACACCGACATCAACAATGGCAATCTTAACATTCGGATGTCCCGTTGTAACTGCCCAAGCTGACATAATGTTCATATTGTTGTTGGGGTCATGTATAGCCCATTGATTCTGAAACAAAGGATTATCAATATAACCCAAAGGTTTTATAATGCCAATAAAATCTGGTTCTGCATAGTCAAATAGACCTGTTTCAAATAAACGTGCCGCATAACACAATGCACTGTCTTTGTTGAGATGAATTATGTATTCTAAACTATTGTATCTGCTTTGGATAAGATTAGAATAAGAAATACTGTTCTGTATCAATACGTTCTGTAATACAACATTAGGTTTAGTTTTCACCAAAATCATTCTGGTTGGGTAAAAGGCAGATGTGTCATCATCCGCGTAATTAGGTGTGTGCAGTTTTATTATGGAACTATTATCAAGGCAGGTTTGCAGAAAATCTTCATAGTTGTCTTGGTTTATATAATATTTGTTAAAATACGATGAGTGCTTGTCTGTCCGCCAACAATAATTGCCAAGTTGTTCATGAAAGGAGTGGGCTTGTTCCAAAGAAACCGTCTGTTTTATTTCGACAAACCTGATTAAAGGATTTTCGTTCAGGTGAACAGTATCGCCTTTATAATAATAATATTGTTTCTGCGCCATGACGTTCAAACCCAACGCTATTAAACCGATAAAAAACAAAAATCTATTCATAGAAAAAATATGCGTATTTTATTTGACCACTGTCTTTATTGCATTATTGCCTGCCCGCACAACATAAGCACCTTGCTTTAAAGGGATAAAGACTGCAGATTCCGGGGCTGTGGCACGATACACTACCTGTCCAAGCATATTCACCACTTCGACAGAATAGTCTTCTTCCAAACCTTCAATACGAATCCCGCCTTCCACCCCCCAGGCCTTCAAACGGAATGCTTCATTCTCGGGAAGACCGACTGTGCCTTTGCGGATTTCCAGATAATTATGTATGGATCCTGTTGATAAAAAAGTCCAGGTATCAAGTTGATATTCAAAATCAACTGGCTCGACCACATGGCATCCGCTTAACCACCAATTCCAAACAAACAAGCAACAGTTTGGTGCAGAAATAAATAGGTCGCTGTTGTCAATAACAAGGTTAGGATAATGGACTATCGAATCCCAAATATAGTCGTATAGGGTAAAAATACCTGCATCCGAGGCAGTAATGTCCAACGTGGCTCCTTCTGTCAATATCAAGAAATCTGTTCTGGCACATTGAAGTGCTATCTCAACCGTTGAATTTCCAAGGGTCAGTGAGCCCGGTCCGAAGAAAATACTGGTGGCGTTGGAGGATATCATCTCATTAATGGAATTATTGCCTGACAGTTTAACCTTGAAGGATGTATCGGCATTATAAACCCAAAGACTGGAAGATATAGTGGCATTGTTCAGAAACAGGGTGTTTGAGGAAGCGTCAAAGGAAACATGTCCTTGGATGATCTCGCCAACAATGGAATCTGTAGACTCGAACACAGATATATCTCCTATTTTGATTTTAGGTGTTGGCTCTTGTGCGTATATAGATGTGCTCAAGGCCAACAATAAGAATAACAGACAAAATAGTGGCGCCGGCAAAATAATTCGTTTTTTCATAATCAATTACAGTATATGACAAAAAATTAAAATTTCAGTATAACGTATTTAACGTGAGTTTGATATAATTTAATTTGCTAAAAATGAATAACATAGCAATATTTTTTTGTATATTTGTAGCGTCAAAATAAAAATACAAACCGCTATGTTATTCGACGGAAAAATTACAGAAATCAATCTGATGCAGCGTGGAAAGGTGAAAGGCCCCTGTGTCAATTGTTTCTATTGAAGCCGGCAGCACCACAGTGTGCAAGTTCTTTTGCATATAAAAGGCCTCTTTGTCAATCGAGGTTACAGTGTATGTCAACCCTTCGTGGGTTACAGTAGGGGGTATGGTGATCAGGGAGTCGTAATCATAGACAGGATACACGAATCCAGGCTGTCCCACTTCCCAAGGTTGAGGCGACGGTAGGAGGTGGTATGCGGAGTCGTGGCTGCGGGTCACGGCAACGGTATATGGGAATGTGGCGGAGGTGATTCGATAGTAGAGGGTATCGCCGTCAGGATTTTCCTGTTTGAAGTCGTATGATGGGTAGGGGTTCTGGGCGACGGTGGGCTGCAAGACCGCCATCATGATGGCGCAGGCCAACGACAGAGCAGGCCATGTGCGGGTTTTTCCATTCTTCTGGATAGCTTTTTTCATAATGAAACTCATTTCTTTTTGTTTTGCGAGACAAATATACTGTTTTTCCAAAACAGTGCCTTTGAATTTGTTTAAAAACATCTCCTAATCATTCTCGTACGCCGGCGAGTTGCTGAAGAAGAGTCCGGTGAAGGTGAATTGGAGGGTGGCGGTGTCGCGATAGACCATCTGGGCGGGAATGTTCAGGTAGTAGTGGTTGTTCTTGTCGTCCACGTAGTCTAACGAGCGGTCGGGCATAAGGAAGAAGTCCTCCGAGGTGAGGTCGAACGTGTCGGTCGTGACGGCGTTGATGGTGTAACCGGCCTGCTGAAGCTGCACGGAAGCTGAGCTTACACAATAGTTCCCTTCCCCCATACAATTTGCGTGAACCAACTGCCCATTATACATTACGCATCCGCTACAGTTTTTTCCGTCATGTCCTATGCACATTTGTAAAAAAATAGAATTTCCAGGCTTCCCATCGCTATAAAGTGTAATCACACGGTTGCGTGATGGTTCGTGGCGGGTCTTTGAGGTGTCCTCTTTCTCGCAAGCGCCAAACAGCAAGATGGCGAGCAGTGTCATTGTCAATACTTTTTTCATATTGTTTTATTTTGATTGTTGATACCTGTTTTTTACCAGCAAAAATACAATTTGTTTGGCATTTTTTAAAACCTCTCACCAGAAATGTGAACCCCCTGTCTTAAAAATGTGAACCCCCATTCAAAATAGAATGGTTAGTATATTGATTATAAATAAATTGAAAAAACTCTCAATTTTTATTTGTGAGAGATAATAAAGTGGTTTTTGTGAGAGTTGTTACGATGTTCTGTGTGTTTTCTGTTTTTGCGCATTGGAAAAATAACTATCTTTGCACTCATTTCATTTAAAACAAACGATAATGAAACACTCAAGAACAATCGTCTCCATTTTGCTGAACATCGTGTTCTGCGCAGTGTTGCTTTGGTTCTTCACGCGCAATGCATTCCTGCGTCCCTACGCGGGAAGCCCTCTTAAGGAGGTTCTTGCCGGACTTCTGCTTTTAGGGTCTCTGTATGCTAATTACTTTCTGTTCTATCCTATTCTTTACCAGAAGTGTGCACGTGTTCTCTATTGGTTGGCACTGGTTTTTACCGCTTTGATAACAAGTATATTGGAATTAGCCATTGCCTACAAAAGTATAGTATTCTGCAATGGTTTTCTCATACAAGAGGTTGGTTTCACCTATTATTTTTCAATGCACTTGGCATTAATTGCAGGGCGTAATCTTTTATTCAATTTCTTCCCATTCCTGCTCAGGGAGCGGCAGCATTTCAAAAAGTCATTGGAGAAGGAGGTGAAGGTTGTTTACCAAACCGTTCGGATGCTGGATGTCACCGATAAGGACAACAATATTCAATTGGTGAACATCGATGACATTTTCTATTGTCACCAACAACGGAACTTTACGAATATTTATACGGTGCAAAATATAAAATATACGCGGTTGGGTTCGATGAAGCATCTGGAGCAACTCATCGGGGATGATTTTGTTCGCATCACACCCACCGTGCTGGTGCCGTTCCGATACATCAAGAAGTGTACGGGAGAAACGGTAATTATGCAAAAAATGCCGTGGGAAGAAACGCCCACCGCATTCACGTTGGATCCCAAAGACCAGAAGGAGGTTGCCGATAAGGTTGAAGAGGGCATTATGAGATACTGTGCGGTATCGGGCGGCAAACAACCCCAAAGAAAACCGGCCCGTCAAAAAAACAAACGGAAGAGACCCATAACACCTTCCGATGACAAGATCAAGGCGGTACTTTCCTGCATAGAGAATAATCCCAACTGCAATTCGGGGGATATCATCGCCGAGACACAATTCTCTTTGAGCACCGTCGGCCGCTGCCTCTATGAGCTCAAGAAGCAAGGTCTCATCAAGCATACCGGGAGCAGGAAACTGGGAGGGTATTTTGCGGTGGAGAGTTGAGACGAGGTGCGATTTGCGAGGGGCGATCGTAAACCGTAAATCGCACATCGTAAACCGAACACCCCTAACTCTTAACTTTCAACTTCTTCAACACAATCTCCTTGTACGTCTCATACGCCTCCATTTTGAAAAGCACGGAGACGAGCCAATAGAGGAGTGTGTAGGCCACGATTTGCACCGCCATCACTATGTAGGGGTGGAAGGGCAGCAGCTGGCCGCCGAAATAGACCGCCACCGCCAAGAGCGCCGACAACAGGTAGCAGAACCCCACATCTCCAATCTGGCTCCAGATGCCGTAGTTTATCAGTTTTTTGTTGACGATGGCGTTGATTGCGAAGCTGATATATCCCACCGAGGTTACCGCCCACAATAATCCGTAGATGCCATAATGCGCCCCAAGAATAATGAGACCGATACCGATAAGCCGCTTCACCAACTGCACGACAAAGAAGATGTTGCTTTTGCCCAGCGATTTGATGACATTGGTGTTCAACGTGTTGAGGGTGTATATCATGCTGGAGATGCAGAGTATCTGAAAAAAGGGCACTGCCGGTTCCCACTGCGGGCCGTATAGCAGAAGTATCAAAGGTTTCGCCACGGCTATCATCAAAGCCATTAGAGGGAAGTTGAGATAGGTGATGGCCTTGATGTTGCGTCGCACCGCGTAGAGCAGACGTTGTTTGTCATCCTGTATGGAGGCAAAAACGGGGAAGGAGACCTGGTTGACAATTTGCGATAACGATTCGGTGGGCACAGACTCTAACTTGCGCCCCTGCGTGTAGTAGCCGAGGTCGGTGGCCGAATAGAGCTTTCCAATGATCAGACTCTGCAGGTTCGTATAAACCGTTTCAACTAAGGAGGATAGTGCCATCAGTCCGCCGAAGGCGAACAGCTCTTTCAAGGAGACGAGACTGAACTCCAAGGTGGGCCGCCAGTCGCTCATCTTCCACAACAACAGCACACTGGTGAGCGCGGTGATCAGCTGCGACACCACCAAGCTCCAGATACCGAAGCCCATCAGGGCCATCGCGATGGCCACCACCATCCCCACAAAGGTGGCGATGATGTTGCGGATTGAGAGTTCCTTGAATCGCAGATGTCGTTGCAGCTGGCATGACTGTACGAGGGAGAACCCCTGGATGAGCAGCACGAGGCTCTGCACACGGAGCACATTGGCTAACTCGGGCATCTCATAGTAGCGGGCAATGGCCGGGGCGCAGAGGTATAATAGGCCGATGAAGAAGAGGGCTGCCGCTAAGTTCCAATAAAAAACGGAGTTGTAATCGACGTGCGTGGGTTCCTCTTTTTTCTGGATCAACGCCATCCCGAAGCCAGCGTACACGAAGATGGTGGAGATGGCGATGAAGACGTGCAGCATCCCCACGCATCCGAAGTCGGCGGGCACTAACAACCGGGCCAGCACCATATTCGCGACAAAGGAGAGCCCCACGGAACCGAACTTTCCGATTCCGGTCCAGATCATCCCTGCGATGGTTTTTTCCTTCAAACTGGCCATGCTGTTGCGGTTTACGATTTGCGAAAAAGGGCTACAGAAACTAAGAAATTAAGTAATTAAGAAACTAAGAAATTAAGTCTAAAGTTTCTGGTTTAGAATAAATGGCCCAATTTTTCAGATAATCAAATTTCGGGGTTAATTTTCCTTCACGCAGGATGGTGGCGCCGTCGATGATGGGGGAGCCTGTGCGGTTGAGCAGGGGGCGCAGCACGTGGGGCAGGAGGGCGTCGCCAAAGTAAGCGCTGGAGTCAAGGGCTAAGGCGTTGGGGCAGGTGTCCACCGCCATCACGGTGATGTTGGAGGGACTGGAGAAGGCGGGTTCCTCCTCTTGGGTGGCGGGGTTGTAGTCGTAGTAGGGTGCGTCGTGGGTGGAGGCGCGGAGCGTGGACTTGACGCTGCCCCGGATGTCGCAGGTCACATCGCCGATCATCCGGATGCGGAGCGTGGAGTCGGCAAGGTCAGCCTCGCTGAGATAGACTGGTGCGTCGGGAGCCCAGAAATGGGCGCAGAGCAGGGCGTCGGCGGCCCGTCCCCAACGCATGAAGTCGCTGTGGTACTCCTGCGGGTGGCGGGTGAAGTCGTCCCACGAGAATGCGCCTCCGTCGGTGCGTTTCACCAGGCGGTCCACATCGGCCACACAGTAGGCGAGAGTCTCCACCGCTTTGTCCTGCAGGAAGGTTTCTTCGTCTATATGCAGGGCGCCGATTTCACGCAGCAGGTGCTGTGCCCCCTGGGAGACGCGCCCGGCGCCGGTGACCACCAACTTGATGTGGGGCAGTGGTGTGTTTTTCAGTAATCGGACAATACCCTCTAAGGTGAAGGTGCGATCGGCGGGCGGCAGTTCGTAGAGGTGGTGGCGCAACCCGTAGCCTCGGAGGGTGTAATAGACACCCACAACGCCGGCCCACCAGCCGAACGCACAAACGCGCTGGCCCTTCTCATCCACCAAGTACTCGTAGTCGGTGAAGGTGATTTTCCGCTCCATCAAGGTTTTTACCAGAGGTCGGTTATAGGCTTGCATCTTGGCAAAGTGGCCGAAGAAGAAGTAATGCTTGTGCGGCAGCAGGCAATCCAGTTTGACCTCCTTGATGCCCATCAGCACATCGCAATCCGCCACGTCCTCCACCACCGGGATGCCGGCGGCCCGGTATTGGTCGTCGTTGTAGGCACGGAGGTTGCTCGACTGCACCACGAACCGGTCGTTAGGGTAGTCGCGTTGCAGCATGGCCATCTGTTCCGGCGTGAGGGCCACACGGTTGTCCACCGGATGTTTGGTCTCTTGGATGAGGGCGATTTTCATAAGGGATGATTGTGGCTGTCAGAAAGTTGTGTCACGTCTTGGTGGAAATCAATCGCGTTTGAAAATGTCGCGGGTGTACACTTTGTCGGCCACATCGTCCAGGTCTTTGTCGTAACGGTTGGCGATGATGGCCTGGCTTTGTCTCTTGAACTCGTCGAGGTTGTTGACCACGCGGCTGCCGAAGAAGGTGACGCCGTCGTCCAAGGTGGGTTCGTAGATGATGACAGTGGCGCCTTTGGCTTTGATGCGTTTCATCACCCCTTGGATGGAACTCTGGCGGAAGTTGTCGCTGTTGCTCTTCATCGTGAGGCGATAGACGCCGACCACGCACTGCTTTTCGTTGTTGGCGTCGTAGTCACCGCGGTTGTAGTAGTCGTAGTAGCCGGCCATCTTGAGCACCTGGTCGGCGATGAAGTCCTTGCGGGTGCGGTTGCTTTCCACAATGGCGCGGATGAGGTCTTCGGGCACGTCATCATAGTTGGCCAACAGCTGCTTGGTGTCTTTGGGCAGACAGTAGCCGCCATAGCCGAAGGAGGGGTTGTTGTAGTGGTTGCCGATGCGCGGATCGAGGCATACACCCTCGATGATGTGTTGGGTGTTGAGACCCTTGATCTCGGCGTAGGTGTCGAGTTCGTTGAAATAGGAGACACGCAGGGCGAGGTAGGTGTTGGCGAAGAGCTTCACGGCCTCGGCCTCGGTGCTGCCCATAAAGAGCACGGGCACATCCTGCTTGATGGCTCCTTCTTTGATGAGCGCGGCGAACTGGTGCGCCTTCTCTTCCAGAAAGGCGTTGCTTTGGTCATAACCCACGATGATGCGCGAGGGGTAGAGGTTGTCGTAAAGGGCCTTGCTCTCCCGCAAAAACTCGGGGGCGAATATGATGTGCGGCAGTCCGTCCTGGTAGCCGTGCTCTGTGGTGTGGAATTTCTTCCTGACACCCTCCACATACCCCACGGGAATGGTCGATTTGATGACCATCACAGCGTTGGGGTTATGTTGGAGCACCATCTCGATGACACTCTCCACGGCGGAGGTGTCGAAAAAGTTCTTGACACTGTCGTAGTTGGTGGGAGCGGCGATGACCACGAAGTCGGCTTGCCTATAAGCAGCGGCAGCGTCTAAGGTGGCGTGCAGGTCCAACGGTTTGTGCGCCAGGTAGTCTTCAATGTAATCGTCCTGAATGGGCGATTTTTTTGCGTTGATCATCTCCACCTTCTCGGCGACGATGTCCACAGCTTCCACGTGATGGTGCTGGGCTAATAATGTTGCGATGGATAGGCCGACGTATCCGGTGCCGGCAACGGTAATATTCATTTAGGGTTAGGTTTTAGAGGTTAGGGAATATTTTTGATTATGGGGACTTATTCACCTCGTTCCACCATTTGGATCAAGTATTGTCCGTATTGGTTTTTGGCCATCGGCTTGGCAATTTCAAGAAGGCGTTCGGCGGTGATCCAGCCCTTGTGGTAGGCGATGCCTTCAAGGCAGGCGATCTTGAGGCCTTGGCGTTTTTCGATGGTCTCCACAAAGTTGGTGGCTTCGGCGAGGGAGTCGTGGGTGCCGGTGTCGAGCCATGCGAAGCCGCGTCCGAGCAGCTGCACCTTCAACTCGCCGTCTTGGAGGAACTCCTGGTTGACTGTGGTGATTTCCAGCTCGCCGCGTGCCGAGGGCTTGATGTGCTTGGCTACTTCCACCACCTTGTTGGGGTAGAAGTAGAGCCCCACAACGGCATAGTTGCTCTTGGGGTTGGCGGGCTTCTCCTCGATGGAGAGGCAGTTGCCCTCCTTGTCGAACTCGGCCACGCCGTAGCGCTCGGGGTCATTGACCCAATAGCCGAAGACCGTGGCCTTGCGGTCCTCTTCGGCGGCCTTGACAGCGTCTAAGAGTTTTCCGGTAAAATGGCTGCCGTAGAAGATGTTGTCACCCAGCACGAGGCAGGCGCAGTCGTCGCCGATAAACTCCTCGCCGATGATGAAGGCCTGGGCGAGGCCGTCGGGAGAGGGCTGTTCCGCGTACTGGAGGTTGATGCCGTAGTCGCTGCCATCACCTAATAGGCGCTTGAATCCAGGGAGATCCTGCGGCGTGGAGATGAGCAGAATGTCGCGGATGCCCGCTAACATCAGCACGGAGATGGGGTAATAAACCATCGGTTTGTCGTAGATGGGCAGCAGTTGTTTGCTGACACCCTTGGTGATGGGGTACAACCGGGTGCCGGATCCACCGGCGAGAACGATTCCTTTCATAGTATATCTATTTTGTTAATTATCAGTGTTGTATAAAAATCTTTTTTATAGGGTTGAAAATATTTGCCTCTTATTCTCCTATTTTAGGATAGGGCGCAAAGATACAAAAAAAGAAAAATGGCAACAACTTTGTCATAGCCAACAAAAAAGGCTGTTCAAACGAACAGCCTTTTTTTCTTGCCGCAAGCGGCGTTTTATGGGATATCGGACTACAGTTTGACGGTCTTGTCCATGCTGCAGATGAGGTCAACGACCTTGTTGGAGTATCCAATTTCGTTGTCGTACCAGGAGACCAGCTTGACGAAATGCTCGTTGAGCATGATGCCGGCGGCAGCGTCGAAGATGGAGGTTCTCTTGTCGCCGAGGAAGTCGGTGGAGACCACAGCCTCTTCGGTGTAGCCGAGGATGCCCTTGAGTTCGTTTTCGGAAGCCTTCTTGACGGCGGCCTTGATGTCGTCATACGTGGCGGCCTTCTCGATCTTGCAGGTCAGGTCCACGACGGAGACGTCAACGGTGGGAACGCGGAAAGACATACCGGTGAGTTTGCCCTTCAGGGAGGGGATCACGCGACCCACGGCCTTGGCTGCGCCCGTGGAGGAGGGGATGATGTTGCCGAGGATGGAACGGCCGCCGCGCCAGTCCTTCTTGGAGGGACCGTCAACGGTCTTCTGGGTGGCCGTGGCAGCGTGCACGGTGGTCATAAGACCTTCCACGAGGCCGAAGTTGTCGTTGATGACCTTGGCCAGAGGAGCCAGACAGTTGGTGGTGCAGGAGGCGTTGGAAACGATCTGCTGACCAGCGTATTCGTGGTTGTTGACACCCATCACGAACATCGGTGTGTCATCCTTGGAAGGAGCGGACATCACCACTCTCTTGGCGCCTGCAGTCAAATGGGCGGAAGCTAATTCAGAAGTCAGGAACAAACCCGTGGATTCCACCACGTAGTCGGCACCAGCCTCGTTCCACTTCAGGTTGGCAGGATCCTTCTCTGCCGTGACGCGGATCTTGTTGCCGTTGACAACCAGCATGCCATCCTGCACTTCCACGGTGCCGTTGAAGCGGCCGTGTGTGGTGTCGTATTGCAGCATATATGCCATATAATCGACATCCAAAAGGTCGTTGATGGCGACTACTTGCACGTCGTCTCTTTCTGTGGTGGCTCTGAAAACAAGTCTGCCGATTCTGCCGAATCCATTGATACCAATTTTAATCTTTTCCATAAATGATTTATTTTTAATTTGTTATGTGTTGCTGAAATAAGCGTGCAAAGATACTATTTTTATTCATTGCTTTGCCATTAAATTTCATTTTCGACGATATTCATTTTCTAAGTTGAATAAAACATCACGGATTTCATTCATTTGAGGGACGGAAAAGGTATCCATACAGGTGTTTTCAGGATACCATGTAGGCAAGTTGTCGGGCAACCAGTAGCGCAGGTTGCCATAAAGAGCCTCATCGTCCTCGATGTAATTGTCGTGATGTTTTTGTCGAAGATACTGCAAGATGCGGAGACCATCCGCTTTTTGATGGAAGGCCAGTTCGAAATGCCGGAAATCGGTGACATTTTGTCGAATGGTGTTCCAAAGATGTTTCTCTTTGAATTGCTCCTGCAAGAAACCGAGGAAGTCAGTGTCCACATCTTCCCGGTACAGTTTGGGCAGTGATCGGTAAGTCTCGGCGATGCTTTCAAAGAGGCTGTGGTGATAGATGGGATAGCTTTTCCAGTCACCGCGTTTTCCTTTGATGAGGGCGGGGCCGGTGCCGAAGTTTACGCGGTCGGAGAGGCGTGCAGAGGGAAAAACGGTTGTGTCGCAATAATTGCCAATGGGTGCCATCTTGCAGAATTTCTGCAGAAGGTAAAAGTCCTCGCCGCTCTGCACGGGGGTGATGCCGCCAATTTTGTGCAATGCGCCCGCTCGCATCACGATGGCCGACCCCAAGGCGGTGAACCCGTATGGACTGCCAATACGAAAGAGGTTGAGCGCATAGTTGCGCATGTAGAGTTCATAGCGCAGGATGGCGCGGTCCTGCGTGTCCTCGCCCGTTAGCGGATGGTAATATGGTACGGAGAGGGCAGGCCATTCGGGGTGCGATGCCATGGCAGCGGTCACAATTTGCAAGTAATCGGGCGGCACGCGCGTGTCAGCATCGAGGCTGACGATGAGGTTGTTAGGCTTTGCTTGTTGTAAAATATTGTCGAATAATATTTTACGTGCCCAACCGACACCTCGTTTGCGTCCTTGCCAGCCATGTCCTGGCGATGCATGATCTATAATATGAAGAACCGCCCCTTCTTTATTCTGTTTTTCATGCCGTAGCAGATCTAACGTTTGCATATTGCGTTCGCAAACAGCCCTCTTCTCCGGCTGTTGCCAGTAGTCGTCAGGTTGGTTGACGCAGATGAAAATGTCGAAATGGGGGACATCCTCCTGGATCAGCAAGTCCTGAAGGGTGAGGGGCAGGAGTTCCAATTCGTCCATCGCGGGGATGGCGACGAACAGATGCGGAGCTGGCATTACTTGACGGTGATGGTGACTTCGCGGGTGCGGATGGCCTCTTGTTGATTGTCGCGCGCGTAAACGAACTTCAGCGTCTGGGTACCCCGCTCTATGGCGTGGAATTTCCAATAGCGATTGGAGGAGGCTCCTACCATGCCTTTCGGGGCGTCGCTTTCGTAACGGTCGCCCGCTGATTCGACGATGGTGATCTCATCCTCGTTCATCAATTGCCACCAAAAGCCCGTGGAAGCATTTGTGCGGAACATGATTTCACAATATTGACCCTTGCGCATGGAGAACTGGTTGGTCTCCTTGCTGACGGCGACGATTTTCTTCTGTGACTGGCATCCAGTCACCAATAACATCAAGATGCTGATATAAAGGATTTTTTTCATTTTCGTGAATGATTAATTTCCGATGCAAACATACGAATTATTTTGATTGCATCCATGAAGAAATGTTTAATAATCCAATTATCCAATTGTAAAATCAGATCATTCTGCTCAACCGCTCGTAATCTTCAATGGACAACTGTTCGGCGCGTTTGGTGAAGATGGGGTCGGTGGACACGATGTCAGGAGGGAAGGGCATCGACTGCAGGGCATTGCGTAGCGTTTTGCGACGGTAGTTGAAGGCGGTCTTGACCACCGTCTTGAAGGTGTTTTCGTCGCAATGCAGTTTCTTGTCGAAGTTCCGTGTGACGCGGATGACGGCAGACTTGACTTGTGGCGGCGGGTTGAACTCGTTCTCGTTGACGGTGAAGAGGTATTCGGTGTCGTAGAAGGCTTGGAGCAGCACGCTGACGATGCCATATTGTTTGTTGCCGGGACCGGCGGTGGCGCGCTCCCCGACCTCTTTCTGGAACATTCCGACCAGCTCGACAGCCTGGTCGCGGTAGTCGAGCAGACGGAAGAGGATTTGGGAGGAGATGTTGTAGGGGAAGTTGCCCACGATGACGAACTTGTCGGGGTAGCGGGCGGCGAGGTCCATCTGGAGGAAATCACCGGCGATGAGGTTGTCGCCCAATTGCGGGAAATGCTCTTGCAGGTATGTCACAGACTCTTCGTCGAGTTCGACGGCGGACAGAGAGGCGAAGGGTTGTTGGAGCAGATACTTGGTAAGGACGCCCATGCCGGGGCCCACTTCAAGCACGTGGGCATCGGGCGTGCGTACCGCCTCCGCAATTTGCCGCGCGATGTCTTCATTTTGGAGAAAATGCTGCCCCAGGCGTTTCTTGGCCTTGACTTCAGAGTATGAGTATTTCTTTGCGGGTCTTTTCAACCTAACGTTGTTTTGATGGTAAAAATCTGATTGTGAGATTACTCAACGTTATCGCCGCGCAGGGCGCGATATCGTTTGCGTGCTTCCACCACATAGAGACTGCCGCTGTGTTCCTTTAAGATCTTCTGGTAGTATTCCATTGCCTTGGGGAGGTCTTTGATATAATATTCGTACACTTCCGCAAGCGTGAAGGTGGCATCGTCGGCTAACAGTTCGGTGCCATGGTTCTCGATGACGTTTTTGAGCAGCGCTTCAGCGCCGAGGTAGTCCTTGCGCTTGATCAGGATAAGGGCCTTTTGGTAGAGGGCGTCGTCGACCAGTGTGCCGAAGGGCGCAAGGGTAATGACGGAATCCAGTTTCTCCAAGGCTTTGTCATCCTTGTTTTGGAAGATAAGGAAGTCAGCTTCGGCGTATTTCTGCAAGGGTGGGTTCGTGGAGTGTTTTTCAAAGAGCAGGTAGGTCGTGTCGGCGTCTGTCTCATCCTCTTCCTCCTCTTCCATTTGGTTGTCGGAGATGACGAAGGAGAAGTAGATGGCGTCGTTGGCGATGAGTTTGGTGGTGGCGGAGGAGAGCACGTCGAGCTGGCTCTTGGCCCATTCAAACTCGCCGATGTAGAAAGAGAGTTTGGCGTTCTTGAACTTGGCCTCGTTGCCGAGGTCGTCGTTGGGTAGGTCCTTGCTGACTTGCGAGTAATTGAGGGTGGCATCCCAGACGTTGCCCATGTACAGCTGCACGTCGGCAAGGTCTACCTTGAACTGGTTCTTTTCCTTGGGGTCGCGGCTGGAGTTGTTCATCGCTTCCGTCAGCACGTTGATGGCCTCTTGGGGCTTGTTGACATAGAAGGCGAGCAAGTGGGCATATTTGCGAATCCAGTCCGCCGTACCGGAATGGATGCCGTTTTCGTCGAGCACTTTCTTGAAGTCGCGTTCGAGGTTGATGGCATCCACCATCTTGATGGGGTAGGTTTCGGTGAGTTGCTGGTAGCGCACGTCAAGGATTTTCATCTTGGCACGCATGTAGTTGCTGGCGTCTTCGCCTTTGGAGACCACGTAGTTGAGGGCTTCGATGGCTGTCTCATAGTCGCGGTTGTCGGCGGCGGTGACTGCCAGGTTGTATACGTTGACGCCTTCCGTCTTCTGCCGCTTGTCGATGGCTTTGGCCAAAATCAGGGCTTCGTCGTATTCCTTGTGCAACTGGTTGACCCAGAGCAAAAGTTTCATATAGCTGATGTTGGTGGGGTCTTTTTGGGAGTTGCGTTGCAGGGTGCTCTTCACGAGCATGTACTTTCGGTTGTCCTCATCGTCGAGCAACAGGTTCTGGATTGCATTTTGGGCGGGCTCCAGTTGCTTTTCGTTATCGTTGGCGACCAACGAGAGCACCTCTTCCACGATTTTGTCGGTTTGGTTGAGATGTTGGTATTGCGTGATGATTTCCTTGGAAAGCAGCTGAGGATTGTTGAGTTGCCGTCTTCCTTTCAGGATGGCTTCAATGGCGTACTCGAATTTGGAGCGGGAGTAGAAGGCGCTGTAGAGCTCTTGTACGGAGAACTCTTTGGCGGGCATGTTTTTGATGAGATCCTGATAGATCTTTTCCGCCTTGGCATTTTCCCCGGCACGTTCGTAAGCGTAGCCTTGGTCCACCTTGTATCGTTGCACGTTGGGGAAGGACTTGACCTGTTTTTTGCACAGCTTTTCCAGGTCGGCGTAGCGCTCCAGCTCCATCAAGGAGGCATAATAGTAATAATATATGTAGGAGTTGGGCTTCTGGGCCTGGATTTTCTCGAAGAGGGTGATGGCCTTGTCGAACTCCTTGTCCTTGTAATACTGCATGGCAAGTTTCTCATCGTCGCTTTGTTGCGCAACGATGGGGCCGCAGAGCAGCAGGGCGAGGAGCACGAAGAGGAGGCGTTTCATGATGTTTAGTTGATGATGTCGAAGCGGGTGTAAGGACACAGCACTTCGGGGACGATGATGCCGTCGGGGGTCTGGTTGTTCTCAAGGATTGCGGCGAGCACGCGGGGCAGTGCGAGGGCGCTGCCATTGAGGGTGTGCGCCAGACGAGTCTTTCCGGTGGCATCCTTGAAGCGGAGTTTCAGGCGGTTGGCCTGGTAGGATTCAAAGTTGGACACAGAGCTGACTTCCAGCCATTTCTGCTGGGCTTTGGAGTAGACTTCAAGGTCGTAGGTGAGTGCTGAGGTAAAACTTATGTCGCCGCCGCAGAGACGCAACACACGGAAGGGAAGGCCTAATTGGGTGAGCAGGCTTTTGGCGTAGTTGGTCATCTTCTCCAACGTCTCGTAGGAACGGTCGGGGTGCTCGATGGTGACGATTTCGATTTTGTCGAACTGGTGCAGACGGTTGAGGCCGCGCACGTCCTTGCCGTAGGAGCCGGCTTCGCGGCGGAAGCAGGCGGAGTAGGCACAGTTCTTGATGGGGAAATCGCTCTCCTTGAGGATGACGTCACGGTAGATGTTGGTGACGGGCACCTCGGCAGTGGGGATGAGGTAGAAATTGTCGACCTGGCAGTGGTACATCTGACCCTCCTTGTCGGGCAGCTGGCCGGTGCCGAAGGCGGAGTCCTCGTTCACCATGTAGGGCGGCTGTATCTCCGTGAAGCCGTGTTCGACGGCGCTGTCAAGGAAGAAGTCGATGAGGGCACGTTGCATGCGGGCGCCTTTGCCTTTATAGACGGGAAAACCGGCTCCTGTAATCTTGTTGCCCAGCTCGAAATCGATAATGTCGTACTTCTTCACCAAGTCCCAATGGGGCAGGGCATCGGGTCCCAAGTTGGAGGCATCGCCCTCGGTGTAGACTATCTCGTTGTCTTCGGCGCCTTTGCCCGGGGCCACAGCCGCATTGGGCAGGTTGGGCAGCAGCACGATCTTCTCCTGCAATTCAGCCTCGACCTCCTGCAGATGGTTGCGGTCACGTTTCTCGGTTTCCTTCAGCTCGGCCATGCGAGCCTTGAGAGTCTCTGCATCGTCGCGCCGACCCTCCTTGAACAGTTTGCCAATCTCCTTGGCACCCTTGTTTTGCTCCATGAGGTTGTCGTCGAGCGATTTTTTCAGGTTACGGGCCTCAGTGTCCAATTGACGGACAGCGGCTACCAATTCCGTGGCATCGAAGTTTTTAATCTTCAATCTATCAATTACTTCCTGTGGGTTTTCGCGTAAAAGTTGTATCTGTAACATCGTTCAAAAAATTAAGGCGCAAACATACAAAAAATATTGCGTAGTTGCATGTGTCTCTTTAAGAATCGCCGTCGTCTTTTTTAACATGAAAGGTGGCATATACCGAATTTTTTATGTATGTTTGCAACCGCTAAAAAAAATGTTTTCTGCAAATTCAGTGTACTGCATCATAACGAATTCTAACTAATAATATTATAATGAAAAGACATCAAATTTCAACCAAGTTTTTAAGCATTGAAAAGGTGGCCAAGATTGTGGAGCGCCGCCAGAAAATTGAACTCTCCCAGGAGGCCATCGATGCGGTGCAGAAATGCCGCGCCTACCTCGACAAGAAGACAGAAGTCGAGAAAGAACCGATCTATGGCGTGACCACAGGCTTCGGTTCTCTGTGCAACCGTTCCATTTCCAAGGAGGACCTGTCCGCGTTGCAACGCAACTTGGTGGTCTCCCACGCCTGCGGCGTCGGTGCCGAGGTGCCCCAAGAGATTGTCCAGCTGATGCTGCTGATGAAGATACAGTCGCTCTCGTATGGACATTCCGGTGTGCAGTTGGCGACCATCCAACGTCTCGTCGATTTTTACAACAATGGTGTGTATCCAGTTGTGTATCAGCAAGGTTCGCTGGGCGCTTCCGGCGACTTGGCTCCGCTGGCACATCTTTCTCTGCCCCTCATCAATATGGGCGAGGTTTACTATCGCGGTAAGAGATATCCTGCCTCAGTGATCAATGAGAAATTTGGATGGGAACCGATCACGCTGCAGTCCAAGGAAGGACTGGCATTGCTCAACGGAACCCAATTTATGAGTTCCTACGCGGTATGGCTCCTCATCAAGTCGCAAAAGCTCTCTTGGCTGGCCGACATCATCGGTGCGGTCTCCCTCGAGGCTTTTGACGGACGCATTGAGCCGTTTAATCTCAATGTCCACTTGGTGCGCCCGCACGCCGGTCAACTGATCACCGCTGCCCATTTCCAGGAGCTGCTCCAGGGTTCCGAGATCATCAAACGTCACAAGGAGCATGTCCAGGATCCCTATTCATTCCGTTGCATCCCGCAGGTGCATGGCGCCACGAAGGACTCCATCCAACACGTGCGCGATGTGGTCGAGACCGAGATTAACTCCGTCACAGACAATCCTACAGTGTTCCCTGATGAGGATGTCGTGGTGTCAGCCGGCAATTTCCATGGCCAACCATTGGCCTTGGTGCTTGATTTCCTCACCATCGCGATGGCCGAGCTGGGCAATATCTCCGAGCGCCGCATCTACCAACTGATTTCCGGCAAGCGCGAACTGCCCTCCTTCTTGGTCAAGAACCCGGGCCTCAACTCCGGCTTTATGATTCCGCAATACGCCGCTGCCTCCATCGTCAACCAGAACAAAGCGTTCACCATGCCTTGCTCCACCGACTCCATCGAGTCGTCACAAGGCCAGGAAGACCATGTCAGCATGGGCGCCAACGCGGCCACAAAGTGCTATTTGGTGGTCAATAATGTCGAGAAAATCCTTGGTATCGAACTGTTCAATGCCGCCCAAGCACTCGAATTCCGGAGACCGCTCAAGTCTTCTCCATTCATTGAGGAGTTTGTCAAAGCATATCGCACCTTTGTGCCGTTTGTGGAGAACGACACCTACATGCACGAACTGATCCAGTCGTCCATTGACTTCGTGAACGGCGTGCGGGTAGAGTAGGGTGTTTTAACCTTTATTAAGATGAAAAGGTGGTGGGTAATACTCTTTTGTGCCTTGCTGTTTGCGGGTTGCAGGCATCGTGAACATTATTCCGAGGTGCCGCACATTGAGTTTGTGCGCCTTGAGAAGGTGGAAGACGGTTCTGGACACGACAACCAGGCCAACTTGACCATCGCCTTCCAAGACGGGGATGGCGACATTGGCCTGAACGCTCGTGATACTATGGGTGTTTTTTCTCCGGATTCCACCTATTACTACAACTTTTTCATTGATTTTCTTGAAAAACAGCAGGGAGAGTGGGTGGAAATAGAACTGCCCACTCCGCTGCATGCGCGCGTGCCTTACCTCAGCGATGACGTGCCCGAGAGCATCGAAGGCGAACTCTCCATTTTAACGTTTATTAATAACTACTACTCCCCCTTCGACACCATCAAGTTGCGATGCCAACTGGTGGATCGCGCCCTGCATGAAAGCAATATCATCGAAACCCCTGAAATAATTGTAAAAAAATGATACTCAACGAACAAGCCAAGAAACTGATACAACTGTCGTTGCAAGAAGATATCGGCAACGGCGACCATTCTTCTCTCTCTTGCATCCCCACCGATGTGATGGGTGAGATGAAACTGCTCGTGAAGGAGGACGGCATCCTTTGCGGTGTCGACGTGGCTCGCGAAGTGCTCCGTCAGGTAGACGAGACTATCCAGATGGAGTGTTTCATGCAGGACGGCGACGTTATCCGCAAGGGTGATGTCGTCTTCAAACTTCAAGGGCCTGCCGTCAGCATGCTCACTGCTGAGCGCAATGTGCTCAACTACATGCAGCGCATGAGCGGCATTGCCACTACCACACACGAATATGTGGAAATGGTGAAGGATACGCATGTCACGTTGCTCGACACCCGCAAGACGACCCCGAACATGCGCATATTCGAAAAATATGCCGTGAAAGTGGGCGGAGCCTCCAACCACCGCTTTGGCCTATACGATATGATGATGCTGAAAGACAATCATATAGATTTCGCAGGCGGCATTGAGAAGGCCATTGATGCGGCCAATGAATACCAGCGCGCGCATGGTTTGAACCTCAAAATCGAGATCGAAACCCGCAGTCTTGACGATGTGCGCAGGGTAATCGCTCATGGCGGTGTGCATCGCATCATGTTCGACAATTTTTCCCCCGAACTTATTGTCGAGGGTGTTAAACTTGTCGACCACCGCTACGAGACCGAAGCCTCCGGCGGCATTGTCAAGGAAACCCTCCGCGACTATGCCCTTACAGGGGTGGACTTTATCTCCGTGGGCGCTTTCACCCACCATATCAGCAGCCTCGACCTGAGTTTGAAATTCGTAAGGTAGCCGATGAAACATTGTGCCGACATGATTGTATCGTTTGTCCAAACTATGCCCGAATGATGTTCCTGAGTGTTAAAGAAATACAGGACAAGTTGCGGGCATGGGGCGACAACCTTGAAAATGTGCCCGTTTTAGGCAAGTTGATCCAGAAGTCAAGGAAATTGACCTTGCCTGGATTTCAGCACATGCCCGTGTATGACGTGATGGGCTTCTTTGCGCAATCAATGAGCAAAGGTGTCATTTTCCAGCGGGCAGCGGCTTTGACTTATCGTGTTTTTATCGCCTTGGTGCCGATGATCATCGCCTTGTTTTCGGCCATCGCTTTTCTTGGCGATAATGTGCAACAAGAGTTGATCTCGTTATTGCATTCTCTAATACCCACTTATGCCTGGCCGGCTGTGGCCGATATCATCACGGGGGTGGTGACGGTGCAGAACGGGACCCTGTCCACGCTGATGTTGACGTTCGGAATCTATTTCGGCGTGCTGTGCAGCAATGGCCTGCTCGCCGCTTTGGACACTTCGTATTTCAATGTCCAGAAACGGAGTTTTCTCAGGCAGCTGTGGTTGAGTTTTGTCATCATGGTCGTGGGATTTTTTGCGATTGTCTTGATATTGGGTTTGCTGATATTTTCATCCGTCCTGCTTGATTTCATACATGACCGACTGGGCACTCCCATTCGTGGTTATTTTTTCTTGGTGCATGGAGTCAAGTGGATACTCGTGTTTGCCGCGCTCTATTTTTTGGTGAGTGCGTTGTATTACGTCGCGCCTGTTCAGAAAAGCAACTACCGCTTCTTTTCGGCGGGATCGTCCATGTGCACCATATCGTTGGTTGTGATTCTGTGGGCGTTGAATTTCTATTTTTCCCATTTTTCCAATTATAACCTCATTTATGGCTCTCTTGGGGCACTTTTTGCCATATTGTTGTGGATAAACTGGAGCTCTTTGGCTCTATTGGTCGGGTTTGATTTGAATGTCAGCATCGCCAAGGCTAAGGACGAAGGGATTGAAAGAATCGAGAATCCTAAATTCCAAGACCCTTGATGCTGATTGTCCAAGATAAAAATACAAAATATTATATATACAATGTTTTAATTTATTACTTTTTCATTTATGGAAGAACTGATTACACTGCTCATATTGTTGGGGATATGGCTGGTTCCCAATATCATCAAGGCTGTTGCGGGCGAGAAGAAAAAGACGGTCACACCACCTCCTTATGAAAAGGAAAGAGAGCCGGAAAAGTATGGGCCGGGGACTTTTCAGAGAAGTGTTCGCGAAATGCAACAAACTGCGACAAATCCGCCAAACAAAACCGATTATTTCACGTATGAGACTATCGAGCCTGAAATAGGCGATGTGGAGGATTCTCAGCCACAAGTTGTCGATCCTGTTTCGCAAATCGTTGATAATGAGATTGGAAAAATGCCTGTTCTCGATTTTGACGAAAAAGAACTCTATAAGGGCGTTATTTATTCAGAAATACTCAAAAGAAAATTTAGTTAATTGATAATCAATAATATATACACATTCAACAAGGTTATTAGTAATTAACAGAAAAACGAGGGCGTAAACAAACGATATTTTTTATATTTTAGCACCCTTAAAAATTTGCATAAATCTAATGTTTAATATAAAATAATGGCTATGATTAAAAAATTACTCTTAACACTCGGAGTGATCATTCTTTTCACAAGCGTAGCATTCTCGCAATCTTCTACGATTAAGGGAAAGGTCACAGACCAGACAGGAGAGCCCTTGGCATATACCAGGGTTTTGCTGCAGAATGGTGACAAGACCGTGAACATGGCTATGGCCGATGACAAGGGTGAGTACCAAATGTTTGGCGTCGAGGCAGGTACGTACGACTTGGTCGCCGACGCTCAGATGACTTGCAAGAAGTCACAAAGAAAGACGGATGTCAAGGTAGCCACCGGACAAGTGATGTTCGTCGACTTTTCCATTGACTGTGCCAGTGACTTGGACGAGGTGATCATCATCTATGAACCGCCTGTGTTCGACCAAGATAACACGAGTTCCACCACTCGTTTGAGTGGTGAGAACTTGAAGACGACGCCGGGTCGTTCTGTCACCAGTGCTTTGGCCAACTTGGAAGGTGTGTCGAGTGTGGACGGTGCTATGACCTCCGTTCGTGGTAACCGTTCCGACGGTCAACAGACCATCGTCGACGGTGTCCGTGTTCGTGGTAGCGGCGGTGTCTCCATGGCATCCATTGAGGAAGCCCAGTTGATTCAGGGTGGTATTCCCGCTGAATATGGTGACGGTACTTCTTTCACCGTCATTACCACAAAGTCCGCTCCCAAGGACTTCCATGGCTCTGTGGAGCTCAGAGGTTCTGTCGACGGCTACAACAACTTCTTGGGTGCAGTCTCCCTTTCCGGTCCGCTGTTGAAAGGCAAGACCAAAAAAGACCCCACCCGTATCGGTTTCCTCTTCAGCGGTGAGGTTTCCTACGACCATGATGCAGCTCCTGCCCGTGGCGGCACTTGGGAAGCCAACCAGGATGTGATTGACGAACTTATCGCCCATCCGTTGCGTTATAGCAACGAATCATACGGCGCCTTCTATCAAGAGGGCAGCTATCTGACCAGTGAGTCCTTCCACAAACGCCGTGTCCGCAAAAACGCCGGAACGTGGGACTATCTCGGACAACTCAAGTTCGATTTCCAATTGGGCAAGAAACATAATGTCAGACTCTCTGTCGGCGGATCATACGAATATGTGAAGCAAAGATCATGGAGCAGCACACGTGCCCTGTTCAATGTGGAGAACAATCCCATTGCCACTCAAGGTACCATGCGTTTGAATGCCCGTTTGAACCACCGTGTCTTCACCGACACCACGGGTACTGGCGTCTTGAAGAACGTCATGTATGACATCAACGCAAACTATACCCGCGTGGATGGCAAATCTTACGCTCCGCAACACAAGGACAGACTCTTTGAATATGGCTATGTGGGTCAGTTCAACACCACCAAGGTGAGAAGCTACTCCTACACAGATGAACTTCAGATTCCCATCGACGATGAAAACAGCATCACTATCTACGGCGCCAGAGAGTTCCAAGGTTGGTACGATTCCGTTGTGACTTTCAGAATCAACCCGGACTACAATGTCAACCCCATTCTCTCTCAATATAACCTCAACTTGCTTGAGCAATTCCCGTTGGAGGATCTCTATAGTTATTACGGTTATACTGTTCCTTTTGACTTGGATATGTACCAGACCTACGGTGGTCTCCGCAATGGCGACAGCCCGGATGACATCTATTCAATGTATGTTGCCCCCGGTACTGTCTATAATGCATACAACAAGTCGCAGACTGAGCAAATCGGTTTGAAGGCAAGCATTTCCATGAACATCCAGAACCACGAGCTCAAGTTTGGTTATGACTTTGAAAAGTTGACCTACCGTGGTTACGGTATCGCCCCGGTCACCTTGTGGACCCTGATGCGTAACCAGGCCAACTCCCATATCGGTGAGCTTGACAAGGATCACCCCATCGTCACCGATGACGGCGAGCAATTCACGGTTGACTACAACCGCTTGATCAGCCTTTCCGACCAAACGGTCTTCGACAGAAGCATCCGTACCCAGTTGGGCCTCAATCCTGATGGCGACGACTGGATTGACATTGACAGCTATGATCCCAGTACTTTCGACATCAGCATGTTCTCCGCCGAGGACCTCCTTTTGGGAACCTCTTCCGGCCAATACCCGCTGGTTAGTTACTATGGATACGATTACACCGGTGCCAAGACCCACAAGAAGACCACTATCGACGACTTCTTCAATGGCGTTAACAAATATGGCCAGAAGACCTACAATATCGGTGCATACGAACCTATTTACATGGCATTCTACATCCAGGACAAGTTCGCCATCAACTCCTTGTTGTTCAATGTCGGTTTGCGTGTCGACCGTTTCGACGCCAACCAACAGGTTCTGAAAGACCCGTATTTGTTCCGCGAAGCCTACACCGTTGCCGAATTGCGCAACATCAACAAAAACATCAACTTCGTGGGCAACGCCCAAGACGACTGGGTGGTCTACTACTCAGGCAACGATGTCTACATGAGCGAAGCTGACATTCAGGGTGGCGAGTTGAACTCCACCTCCATCGTCGGTTACCGTAGTGGCGACACATGGTACGACGCTGCCGGTAACGAGGTCTCCGACCCTGAAAGCGACCTCTCCCTCTATGTCAATGGTCCTATTTTGAAGAACCCGCTCTTCAACGAGAACAACGAACTTATCAGCGGTATCACCAAGGTTGAGTCCGGCGCTTTCACCGACTACAAAGCACAATGGTCCGTGATGCCTCGTATCTCCTTCTCCTTCCCGGTGTCCGACAACTCCTTGTTCTACGCTCACTACAACATCATCACCTCTCGTCCGACGAACCTGCAGATTTCCCCGGTTGATTATCTCTTCATCTCCAAGAGAAACTCCACCAACGACATCATCAACAACCCGAACATGAAACCGCAGCAGTCCATCGACTATGAAATCGGTTTCCGTCAGAAGATTGGTGCCAAGTCCGCTATCAGCATCAGCGCTTACTATTCCGAGAAGCGTAACCAGATTCAATCCTATCGTTTCTCCGGTGCATATCCGAACACTTATTATTCTTATCAGAACATCGACTTCGGTACAGTGCAAGGTGTGACATTCTCCTATAGAATGAACAGAACAAAGAACCTCACCCTTTCCGCCAACTATACGTTGCAATATGCAAAGGGTACTGGTTCCGGTAGCACTTCCCAGCTGAACATCCTCGCCGCCGGCCAGCCGAACTTGAGAACGCTGACCAATCTTTCCTTCGACCAAAGACACAGTATCGGTGTCAACCTCGACTATCGTTTCGGTGACGGTGTTGAATATGACGGACCGAAGGGTAAGAAGGAAATCATGGGCGAAGACGGCAAGCCGACCATCAAGGAAATCCAATGGCTCGCCAATACGGGTATCTCCCTTCTGTTCTCCGCTCGTTCCGGAACGCCCTACACCCGTTCCAGCACTCCTTATTCCACGATTGTCAGCGGTACTGCTTCCCAGCTCGCTGGTTCCATCAACGGTTCCAACACCCCGTGGCAATTCCAAGCCGACCTTCGTATCGACAAGACCTTCGTGTTCAACATGAACAAGAACGCCAAGGACAAAGACGGCAACGCCAAGTCCGCGAAACCCGGTTATCTGACGGTCTATCTTGACATCCAGAACCTCTTCAATTTCAAGAACGTGATTTCCGTGTATGACTACACCGGCAACCCTGACGACGATGGTTATCTCTCCGCTGCTGAATACCAGCAAGCCATCAACTCCCAAGTCTACGTGCCCTCCTACATCAACTACTATCAGATGAGAGTGCAGAATCCGTACAACTACAGCCGTCCTATCCGCCTTAGCTTAGGTGTTCAATTCGGTTTTTAATGGTTTGATATAAAAAAGATAGAAATATGAAAAACAATAACAAAATTTTCTGCTTGATGCTCCTGATAGCATGTCTTTTCGCAGGATCAGTGCATGCTGAAAAACAAAAGGGAGTTGTTCGTAAATCTTCCACACCGAAGGACGAGTCAGCAACCTGCCTTCCGGCAAGTAGCTCCAACGAGTTGACGGTGAACAATGTTCGCGCATACTTGGAAACCGGTGGTACCATGTGGTTCAAGGAGGTTGCCGAATACGAGGTTCCGAAAGGATCTGGCAAGACTTCCATGTTCAGTGCCGGTTTGTGGATCGGTGGCCGTGACATCAACGGCCAGCTCAAGTTGGCAGCCGTCCGTTTCAGACAAGTCGGTGACGACTATTGGACCGGTCCTTTGAAGATCCAAGGCGCCAGTACCACGCAAACGATGTGTATCAAGTTCGACAAGCATTTCAAGATCACCCGTGCTGAAGTTGACGAACACATTTCCAGCCACGGCACGTCCGGTTATGTGATGCCCTCCAGCATCGCCAACTGGCCCGCCCACGGCGACGAGGGCTATTCCTACTACCTCGCTCCTTTTAAGGATGTCAACGGGAATGGCGTCTACGACCCTGCTACCGGCGACTATCCTTACTATGATATTAATAACGACCTCTGTCCGTGGACGGAGGACAATATTGCTGCTGCCGCAGCACACACGCTGCCCCGTACTCCGGAGGACATTATGTACTATGGCAACGACTGGCACAACTCCAACGGCATGATTTATGCCGACCATGTGCTGAAGGGCGACGAGACCCTCTTCTGGATCTTCAATGATAACGCCGGTCCTCACACCGAGTCCAGCGGTAGCCCTATCGGCCTTGAAATCCGTGGACAGGCCTTCGGTTTCGCCACCAATGACGAACTTAACAACATGACCTTCTACTCCTACGAGATTATCAACCGTTCTACCTATACCCTTACCAACACCTTCTTCTCCCAGTGGGTCGACCCTGACTTGGGTTATGCAAAGGATGACTATGTGGGCTGCGACGTGGCTCGTGGTCTTGGTTACTGCTACAACGGCTCCAATGTTGACGGTACAGGTCAAATCGAGGCTTACGGTGACCAACCGCCTGCCGTGGGTGTCGACTTCTTCCAGGGCCCGTACATGGATCCCGATAACCGCGACAACCCCAAGTTCTATGCTGACAGCGCCTCTTTCCCCGGCTATTGCGACAGATTCCTCAGAAGTGCCTTTACGCAGGACCAAATGGCTATCAACGGCGTCAACTTTGGTGACCAGATTACCGATAACGAGCGTTTCGGTATGAGACGTTTCGTGTATCACAACAACGACAACTCCGTGACGGGTGACCCGCGCGTGGCTTTCGAATACTACAACATGTTGCAAGGTATCTGGAAGGACAACACCAAGATGAAATATGGCGGCAACGCCCACTCTTCCAATGGTGGTAATGGTCCGGACTGCGACTTCATGTTCCCGGCTCTTTCCGATGTCTGTAACTGGGGTACCCAGGGTGTTGACCCTGTTCCCAGCCAGTATGGTGCCGACGGCTGGACAGAAGCTAACGTGGGCAACGCTCCTCAAGACCGTCGTTTCATGCAATCTGCTGGACCGTTCACCCTCAAACCGGGTTCTGTCAACTATATTACCGTTGGTATTCCTTGGGCAAGAGCTTCCCAAGGTGGTGCCCAGGCTTCTGTTGAATTGCTGAAACTCGCCGACGACAAGTGTCAGTCCCTCTTTGAGAACTGTTTCAAGACCCTTGACGGTCCGGATGCTCCGGATATCACCATCCGCGAACTCGAGAACGAGCTTATCCTCTATATCTCCAATGAGGACAGGAACAGCAACAACTATCATGAGACCTATAAGGAACTTGATCCCCAGATTCCACACACACTCTCCCAGAACACGCTTGTCAGCACGCATGACACGGTTTACTCTTATCATGCCGACGGCACTCCCGACACAATCATTACGGAGACCATCAGCCCGTTGACCGTTCATGACACGCTTTCCGTGTCTGACCGTCAGTACAAATTCCAGGGTTATCAAATTTACCAATTAGCAAATTCCTCCGTCAGTGTCACCGACCTTAGCGATGCCAGCAAAGCTATCCTGATCGGTCAATGTGATGTTGAAGACGAAGCAGGACAACTCATCAACTGGGTGTACAACGAGGCCCTCGCTTCTTCCGTGGCCACGGAAATGGTGAACGGAAGCAACACGGGTATCTTCCACTCTTTCCGTGTGACGGAAGACAAGTTTGCTACAGGTACCAACAAACAGTTGGTGAACCACAAGCAATACTACTTCCTTGTGTTAGCTTACGGTTACAACTGCTATAAGGAATTCAAGATGGAAGCCGACTACCTCGATGGTCAGAGAAACCCTTACCTCGCCGGTCGTCGTAACATCAAGGTTTACACTGGTACCCCACACAAGTCTGTTGAGAACCTTCTGAATGCCAAGTATGGTGACCAGCCGATGATTACCCGTCTCGAAGGACAGGGCAACGGCGGACTCTTCCTTGATATGACGGATGAGTCCCGCGACCTCGTGCTTGCCAACAATACTTACAACAATATTCAATACAAGAACAACTATGGTCCTCTGAACATTCAAGTCATCGACCCGTTGCAAGTGAAACCTTACGACTATTACATCAAGTTCCTGCCCAACAGCGTGAGCAATGATGTCAACGACAGCACTGAATGGCAGTTGATCATTTCCGATGATGTGACTGACGATGAGTTGGCCGAGTTGGGTCTCCCCCGCATAAGTACAGCCGGCATGCCTATTAGCATGACGAACGAGCAACTCTTCCTCGACCTCGGTATTTCCGTTTCGTTGAAGAATGCCCAATTCAAGATTTACCAAAAAGATCTTGATGAATATGTCGCAAGCACGAGCGGCGGTTATAATTTCGCTAATCTGCACAAATACGGTCAGGTTAACTTCGTGGGTTCTTCCATCGATTTCAATGGAGGTTCTTCATGGTTGACAGGTGTTGCCGATATTGAAGGTGACTATCCATCCAACTGGATACACTCTGGTCAGTATTCCACCGGCAAGTGGCACGACTGGGGTGACGATGGTGGCCAAGACGGTGCCGAAGACGAGTATGGCAAATGGCGTACAGAGGATGCATGCATGATTGTGGGTGCCGGCGTTTTGAATGAAAGCGAAGCCAGCCGTGCATTCAAGGATCCGAACCAATTGTTCGAAAATATCATTGGTGGCACATGGTCTCCGTATGTGCTTTCCTCCCCGTATGACGGCGGCCCGCAGGCACGTTATCTCATACCCGACGATCAGTTCTACGAAAATAATGTGTCCCCGAGTCCTTCGTATTTCACTTTCACCGATTTCAGTAGTATTCCGAGACGTGCTGGTTACAACCAGACCATGACGAACCTCTATTCTGTCGATGTTGTGCTTACGCCGGACAAGAGCAAATGGACGCGCGCCATCGTCCTCGAAGCTGGTAGTGCAACCTCCGCTCAAAACTTTGTTGTGAATCAGGAATTCCATGGCATGACGTATCATAATGTCCGTCATGAACCGAAGAAATGCCCGTCTGTCGACAAGGACGGCAATCCTGAAACCAACCCTGTGGCTGGCCAAGAGACCGGCTTTGGCTGGTTCCCCGGCTATGCTATCAATGTGGAAACTGGTGAACGCTTGAACATCATGTTCGCAGAGAACTCCGCCGATACTTTCAATCATGGTAATGACATGATCTTCAATCCGACGGATGTCTATGCTTTCTATCGTAACATGCAGACTGGCGAGCTTTTGACCGATGAAGAGACTGGCAAGCCCGTCGCCATGAGCGAGTCGGTGTACAACTCTTACCGCGATGCATACGGTGTCACCTTCGGTGAGCCTCTCAACGGTGGTCGTCACTACATCTATGTGGTTGGCAGCTCGGGCAACACTTGTAGCTTGCCGTATTATTTCAACTCTCGAGAGCGTAATTTCAACGATGGTGGTACAGTCACCCAGATCAGCGGATCTCCTCATGGTGGTACTATCCCCGGCACTGATTTTGCATTCTACGATTGTGGACCGTATGACGAATGCGCATGGTTGAAAGCCAAGTTCAACTCTTTCGTTAACGTCTCCAGCATGAACGATTATAACAGAATGCGTCAGAAGATGCAGTTGTTTAACAATGTGATGTGGACCAGCATTCCGATGCCTGTGATCAACCGCGAAAAAGACTGGCTCACCAGCGACGCTACCATCAAGATCCGTGTCTCCCGTCCTTACCTGAGATATTCCTCTCGTTGGTATGACGATCCGGCATCTGCACCCAACACATCTTTGAACGGTGGTTATCCGTTGTATCAATTCACGACGAAGAACCTCGTTCCCACTAAGGTTGAGACTGCCGAGGAGATTCAAACCGTCCTGGACGAGATCAACATTGTTCCCAATCCTTACTATGGCTTCTCCCAGTACGAGCACAATGCATTGGAGAACTATGTGAGAATCGTGAACCTTCCCACGAAATGTACGATTTCCATCTATACCGTCAACGGTACGCTTATCAGGACACTCACCAAGGGTGATGCCGGTTCTTCCTACGTGCAGTGGGATCTTAAGAACCACGCCAACATCCCCATCTCAGGTGGTGTGTATATCATCCATGTCAAGGCCGACGGCATCGGCGAAAGAACCCTCAAGTTCTTCTGTGCAATGCGTCCTACAGACTTAAATGGTTTCTAAAATTATCAACATTGTAAAAAACAAGGAATATGAAAAACACATATAAGTCATTAATAATTTGCGTTTTAGTCGCATTGATATCAGTCGGCACGTCCTACAGCGTGCTGGCTGGTAACCGCGACCGTTCCGGCCAGGCTGGTGCATCCCACTTGTTGATTGACCCGTGGGCACGCTCCAACGGCATGGCCAATGCCGGCGTGGCTGAAATACGAGGCCTTGAATCTGTTTACTCGAACGTTGCTGGTTTGACTTTCGTGAAGAAGACGGACTTCGCTTTCAACCGTACTCAGTATTTGGTGGGCTCCAATTGTGGCATCAATATCAATGCTCTGGCTTTTGCCCAGCATCTCGGCAAGAAGAGAGATTTTGGTACGCTTGGTGTCTCTTTCTCCACCATGGGCTTCGGCAATATCCCCATTACGACCGTGGCTCAACCGGAAGGCGGCTTAGGTACTTTCAGTCCCTCTCTCTCTATTATCGGCATCCACTATGCTAAGTCGTTCAACAATTTCATCAAGGGTGGTGTTTCCATAAAGATCATCAACGAGCGCATCGCTGACCTGCACGCTACCGGTTTTGCCATCGATGCAGGTGTGCAGTACATTGCAGGCAAGTTCGAGAATTTCAAGATTGGTGTCACGTTGAAGAACATCGGTCTCCCGATGTCCTATAAGGGTGACGGTCTTTCCGCTCGTGGTGTCATCAACAACACCGGTACCGAGCAGACCCTTGAGGTCCGTTCCGCTGAATATGAACTGCCCTCTATGTTAGCCATCGGTGTCAGCTACGACTTCTTGTGGTTTGGCGGTGAATATGCCTCTATGTCAAAGGAAGAGCTTGCTGAAGAAGGCCTTACCCGCGATGAAGCCAAACATCGTTTGACGCTCGCCGGTTCCTTCACCGCAAATTCCTACTCCCGAGACATCTTCGCTGTCGGTATTGAATACGGCTTCATGAACTATTTCATGATTCGCGCAGGCTATGCCCTCGAGAACGTGACCCGTGCTCATGAGGTGAATGAGAATGGCGAACAAATCGTTTCCGCCATCCTCTTCAACTCCGACTCCTTCTTCACCGGTCCGTCTGTCGGTGCAACCGCTGTCATCCCTCTCAAGAAGGGTAATACGGGTAGCCGTATTTACATCGACTATGCTTATCGCTTCACGCACCAGTGGAGAGGCAACCACGTTATAGGTATCAAGGTTTCCTTATAATATTTTAAACCTTTCTTAGTTATAATAGAAGAGGCTTTCCAAAGCCTCTTCTATTTTGTGTAATTAAAAAACAAATATGGAAGACATTAAGTACTACTCCCAAAAGGGTCTTGACGACCTGAAAGCACAATTATACCAACTTGAGCATGTGGAACGTCCTCGTGTCACGCAGGCTATTGCTGATGCGCGCGACAAGGGTGATCTTTCCGAGAATGCCGAGTATGATGCCGCGAAAGAGGCACAGGGTATGTTGGAGATGAAAATCGCGAACCTCAAGAACACCATCGCCCATGCACGCGTGCTCGACGAGTCGAAGATCGATGTTTCTAAAGTGCTCATCTACTCTATTGTCAAAATTCGTAACGTCCAGAACAATGCTGTGATGACGTATACCATCGTGCAGGAGTCCGAATTGGATGTCCGTGCCGGCAAAATTTCCGTGTCAAGCCCCATTGCCAAGGCTCTTATCGGCAAGTCAAAGGGCGATGTTGTCACTGTCAACGCACCGGCAGGTCAGATTCAGTTCGAAATTCTTGACGTTTCACGTTAATTTGATGCAATCATTATGGAAGACACTATTTTTACCAAGATTATCAAGGGTGAAATTCCTTGCTACAAGGTGGCGGAGGATGACCGTTATTTTGCATTCCTCGACATTTCCCCTATTGCCCGAGGACATGTGCTTGTGGTGACCAAGTTGCAGAATGACTACATTTTTGACCTGCCGGATGACCTGTTGGCAGGCATGATGCTGTTTGCGAAGAAGGTCGCTATCGGCCTCAAAAAGGCGGTTCCTTGTAACCGCGTGGGCGTGGCCGTCATCGGTATAGACGTGCCGCACAACCACATCCACCTTGTGCCCATCAATGGGGTGGGAGACCTGAATTTCAAAGCCGAGCGTGTTAAACTCACCGATGAGGAATTCAAGGAAATTGCTGCCTCTATTGCCGCCTCCGTTGAATTGTAATCATTAAACAACCATATTATGGATACCAAAGAATTACAAAACATTGCAGCCCAAGTGCGTCGTGACATCATTCGTATGGTGCATGATGCCAAGTCGGGACATCCTGGCGGCTCTCTTGGCTGCGCCGACTTTCTCACTGCCCTCTATTTTGAGGTGATGGATATCGATCCTGCAAAGTTCACCAAGGAAGGTGTTGGCGAAGATATGTTCTTCCTGTCGAATGGTCACATATCGCCCGTCCTGTATAGCGTGATGGCGCGCAGAGGATATTTCCCGGTGGAGGAATTAGGCACATTCCGCAAACTCCATACCCGTTTGCAGGGTCATCCGACGCCTGTGGAGGGCCTGCCGGGCATCCGCATTGCCTCCGGCTCGTTGGGACAAGGTGTTTCCGTGGCTATTGGCGCCGCTCTCGCCAAAAAAGCGAACCAAGACCCCCACATCGTCTACGCACTTACCGGCGATGGTGAACTCCAGGAAGGACAAATCTGGGAAGCCGTCATGTTCGCAGGTGCCAAGAAGGTGGATAACCTTATCGTGACGGTTGACCATAACGGCAAGCAGATCGACGGTCCTACCGACACGGTGATGAACCTCGGCAAGCTGCGCGCCAAGTTTGAGGCTTTTGGCTGGATGGTGCTCGATATGAACGGCAATGACATGAAAAAGTGCGTCCAGACTCTGAAGTTGGCTAAGACCTTGGCCCGTAATGGCAAACCTGTTGCCATTATTATGAAAACCGAAATGGGACAAGGCGTTGATTTTATGATGGGCACACATAAGTGGCACGGCACTCCGCCGAACGATGAACAGGCCGAAGCCGCTCTCGCACAACTGCCCGTCACCTCCCTCGGTGATTACTAATGGCGTGCCGTCGTGAAGATTATCAACAGATACCTCTGTAAAAACTTCCTTAGCCCCTTCGTGCTGACTTTTTTCGTTTCCCTGTTTGTGCTGCTGATGCAGTTCCTTTGGAAATGGGTGGACGAACTTGTGGGGAAGGGGCTGGAAATCAGTGTGCTGTTGAAGTTGCTCTTCTATGCCTCCATTACGCTGACATCCATGGCCTTTCCCTTGGCCGTGCTTTTGGCATCCTTGATGACCTTCGGCAACATGGGCGAGCGCTATGAGATTGTGGCGCTCAAGTCTGCCGGTGTCTCCGTCCGTAAGATGATGACTCCGCTTTTCGTGCTGTCGCTCGTTATCGCTGTCATTGCTTTTGAATTCTCCAACCAGGTGATTCCCAAGGCCACGATCAAACTCAGGATGCTCTTGTTCGATATTCAGGAACAAAAACCATCCCTCAATATAGAGGAGGGTGTTTTCTATGAAGGGTTCGACAATTACACCATTCGCGTGGGCAAAAAGATGCGTGACGGGGAGACAGTGAAGGATATCATGATTTACGACCACTCAAAGCGTATGGGCAACACATCGGTCACATACGCCAAGGAGGGCACCATGCGCGTCACGCCGGACAAGCATTATTTGGTGTTTACACTCCGCGATGGCTCCTACTGGGACGAAAGCCCATACGCACACAAGGGCGGTTCGAGTGCCAACGGACGTTATCCGCTCACACGCGCCACTTTCGACAAACAGTACAAGCGCTTCGACATGTCCTCTTTTACCATGGGCAGTGTGGATGAAAGTTTCTACGAAGGACATTCCACAGCGCTGTCCATAGACCAACTTACCGAGCGTATTGACACGATGAAGGCCGAAATCATGCAGTTGGCGCATGGAGCCTCCGACGCCTTCTTCGGCAATTTGTACTATTTCAACATCTTCATCAAAAACGACTCCATACGTTTCGACACCATCACGCGTTCACGGAAATGTGACATCGCGGAAATGACCGACGATCAGCAGTTCAAAATCTTCTCCTTTGCCGAGAATGCTGCACGCTCCTTTATCTATTCTGTACGCTTTGCCTATCAGGACCAGGATTTCCGAACACATTATATGTGGACTTATCAGATTGAACTGTTCAGAAAATTCTCCTTGGCGTTGGCATGTGTGCTCTTTTTCTTTATTGGAGCGCCGTTGGGCTCTATCATCCGAAAAGGCGGCATCGGAATTCCGTTGGTGGTCACGGTGGTCTTCTTCACACTCTACTTCGCCCTCTCCATTATGGGCGAGAAAATCGCCAAGAGCAGTGTCTGGCCTGTGTGGTTCGGCATGTTCTTTTCTTCGTTTATCTTGCTCCCCATTTGCGTTTTCCTCACGTATCAGGCAACCACCGACTCGGCGGTACTTTCCCCGGACACATATTCCAAATTCATCGATAGAATCAAATCCATAAGACTCTTCTCCAAAAAGCGACATGAAGATACTACAACTTTGTCATAAGCCTCCCTTGCCCCAAGTGGATGGCGGTTGCATCGCCATGCACAACATCACCCAAGGTCTGCTCGACAGTGGCCAAGATGTCAGGGTGCTGGCTGTTTCCACGCCCAAGCATCCCGTCAAAACAGAGGCTCTTCCCGAAGATTATATACGCCGCACGCGCTTCGAGTCCGTGTATATCGACACGACACCTAAGGCCGGTGCTGCCATGCGTAGCCTGTTGCACCGCAACTCCTATCAGATTTCCAGGTTCTACAGCAAGGAAATGGCTGACAAATTAGCCAAAATCCTGTCGTCGGAGCCTTTTGACATCGTCCATGTAGAATCGATTTACATGACCCCCTATATTCCTGTCATTCGCCGCTATTCCAAGGCAAAAGTGGTGTTGCGCATGCATAACATCGAGCATTTGATTTGGGAAAGACTGGCCTCCAACGAAAGCAATCTTTTCCGGAAATGGGTATATAAGACCAACTGTAACCAACTGCGCCGCGTGGAGGAACAGATTCTCAACGTTGTCGATGGCTATATGACCATTTCCGAACCCGATTTCAATTATTTTCGCATCACTGCCCCAAGTGTGCTTGGCACTATAGTGCCTTTTGGCATCGATATGGACAATTATGAGGTGGAAGACGACTATATCCCATCGGAGAATCCTTCCTTATGCCATATTGGCAGCATGAATTGGTCGCCCAACATAGAGGGTATGGAATGGTTCTTGGACGATGTGTGGCCAGCCATTCACGAGAAATACCCAAAGTTGACCTTTACGTTGGCGGGCCGTAACATTCCCGAGAGCATTCTGCAGCGTCATGACCCCAATGTCACCATTGCTGGTGCTGTGGCCGATGCCAATGCTTTTATGCTCGACCATGACTTCATGGTCGTTCCCTTGCTGTCTGGCAGTGGCATTCGTATCAAGATTGTCGAAGCCATGGCGTTGGGCCGCGTTGTCATCACCACCGGTGTGGGTGCCGAAGGCCTTGCCGTGGAGAGCGGCAAGCATCTTTTCATTGCCGACACGCCCGAAGAGTTCCTCGCTGTCATCGACAAGTGCATCGCCACGCCCGATATTTGTACGATTATTGGCGAAAATGCCCGCAACGTGATCTCTGTCAAGCACAATAATACGATAATCACTGAAAAAATGCTTGATTTTTACAGGCTGACCATCCAATCCTAAATTATGCGATATCTCGACTCCATACATACGCCGGAGGATTTGCGGAAACTGTCGGTAGAACAGCTGCCTCAGCTATGCAATGAATTGCGGCAGTTCATCATCGAGCAGACTGCCCGTCATCCCGGCCATCTCGGTTCCAGTCTTGGAGTGGTTGAGCTCACCGTGGCCATTCATTATGTGTTCAATACGCCCGACGACCGTTTGGTGTGGGACGTGGGGCATCAAGCATATGGACACAAGATTCTGACGGGACGCAAAGATGTCTTCGCCACCAACCGATGCTATGGCGGCATCAGCGGTTTCCCGCGGCGTGAGGAGAGCGAGTACGACGCTTTTGGCACCGGACACTCCTCCACCTCCATCTCCGCGGTGTTGGGAATGGCAATGGCTGCCAAGATGGATGGCAATATCCAACGTAATCACATCGCTGTCATCGGCGATGGCGCTATTGGCGGAGGCATGGCGTTCGAGGCTATGAACCAAGCCTCTTATCGCGATGTCAACATGTTGGTTATCCTCAACGACAATAAGATTTCCATAGACCAGAGTACCGGTGCCATGAGCAAATACCTGCTTTCCATCACCACATCGCCTGCTTACAACAGATTCAAGAACCGGCTCTGGAATCTCTTCACCTTCAATTCGAAACAGTCCAATAAAATCACCAACTTCTTCAGCAAGATGGGTAACGGGCTGAAAGGTTATCTGTTGGGCGGCAGCAATTGGTTTCAAAGTTTGGGTTACCGCTATTTTGGTCCCGCCGACGGGCACGATGTCATGGCATTGGTCAAGACCCTGCAGGGGCTCAAGACCCTGCCGGGGCTGAAGCTCTTCCATGTGCTCACGGTCAAGGGCAAAGGATTAGAGATGGCTGAGCAGCACCAGACGGCCTACCATGCGCCCGGCAAGTTCAATCCCGATACGGGGCAGATCATTGAACCTCATACGGAGGGAATGCCTCCAAAATTCCAGGATGTGTTTGGGAACACCATTCTTGAGATTGCCCGTCAGGACGATAAAGTGGTGGGCATCACGCCTGCCATGGCCACGGGTTGTTCGTTGACCATCATGGACGCAGTCTTTCCCGAGCGTGTCTTCGACGTGGGCATTGCCGAACAGCATGCCGTGACCTTCTCTGCAGGACTTGCAGCAGAAGGCTACATCCCCTTCTGTAACATATATTCTTCGTTTTTGCAACGTGGCTACGACCAGGTGATCCACGACGTGGCGCTGCAGAAGCTGCCTGTCGTTTTTTGCATCGACCGTGCGGGGTTGGTGGGAGAGGACGGTGCCACGCACCAGGGTGCCTACGACTTGGCCTTCCTGCGTGCCGTGCCTGACCTGATCATCGCCTCTCCGCTCAACGAACATGAATTGCGCAATATGATGGTGACGGCCTATCACAATGCCAAGCAGGGCGGATTGCCTTTTGTTATCCGATACCCGCGCGGACGTGGCGTGCTGGTGGACTGGCAAAACGAACCGCAGGACATTCCCATCGGCAAGGGACGGGTATTGCGCGAAGGCGAGCGACTGCTCGTGCTTTCGCTTGGACCCTTGGGCAACAACGTAACCCAGGCGATTGACCAAATGTCGAAAGACAACATTCACCCCGCCCATGTGGATTTGCGTTTCCTGAAGCCGTTTGACGAAGAATTGCTGCGCGAGATGGCCGTAAAATATCCCATTTGGCTTACCGTGGAGGACGGCACTGAAAAGGGTGGCCTTTTCTCTGCAGTGGCGGAGTTCCTGGAAGAAAACGGGTTGAAAAACGTATTGCATCACCTGGCCATTCCCGACCGGTTCATCGCGCAAGGCGACATTCCCAATATCTATCACGAAGTGGGATTTGGCGTGGATGATATGGTGGCTAAGATTCGCGAAATCATGGTTTAGCAAAGCTTGCAGCTGTTCTCATCCTGCTTGTTTTCGAGAGACGGGGCGCGCTTCGTCTCTACATACGGTAATTTCACGGGTCTGTGCATATTCGAAATTTATGTACATTTGCGCCTCTGTTTTCAAGCATGAAAAAACGTAAATTCTTGAAAAGACTGGCGAGTGTGCGTCGTTTTGTCACAACGCATTTCAAAGGGCGCACCATCGTGCTCATCCTAAGTGTCATCATTGGCTTTTTGGGTGCTGCCGCCGCCGTGATTATCAAGAATCTTGTCCATTTCACCACGCGGGCTCTGGGGAGCGCTTTTCCCAATGCGCAGGTGAACTACCTCTATCTCATCCTGCCCATCGTGGGCATTTTTCTCACCCTGTTGTTCGTGCGCCGTGTGGTGCGCGATGACCTCAGCCACGGTGTCAGCATCGTGCTCAAAGCTATCTGCAAAAGCGATGGCAAGCTGCGATTCCACAATGTCTACTCCTCCATGGTGTCCAGTGCCATCACCGTCGGTTTCGGCGGCTCAGTGGGATTGGAGGCACCTATTGTGCTGACAGGCTCCGCCATAGGTTCGAACGTGGCCCGCTTTTTTCGACTCAACGCCCGGCAGACCACTCTGTTGCTCGCCTGCGGATCTGCCGCGGCCATGGCCGCTATTTTCAAGGCCCCTATCGCCGCCATTGTCTTTACCTTTGAGGTGCTTATGCTCGACCTGACAGGCAGTGCTATCTTGCCGTTGCTGCTCTCCGCCGCTACGGGTACAGTCATGTCCCTGCTTTTTTTGGGGCATGACGTGATGTTTCACATCGATGCCACCCAAGCCTTCCATCTCAGCAACATCCCCTTCTATATCCTCCTTGGTTTTCTCACGGGCCTCATTTCCGTATATTTCCTGCGGGTGTCGCGCTGGATTGAGAAACAGATGAAGCGCATCAAGCAGACAAGCGTGCGAGCTCTTGTGGGGGGGATTATGCTCAGCGGGCTTATCTATATATTCCCCGTGTTCTATGGCGAAGGTTATGACAATATCAACACCCTGCTGAACGGCGACTACATGAATCTCTTTGCCGGATCGCCGCTGAATGGGATATTGTCCAGCCAGATGATTGTTTTTTTAGCTTTCGCAGGCATCATCATGATGAAAGTCTTCGCCACCACATTCACCACGTCGGCGGGCGGCATTGGCGGTGTGTTTGCCCCCACGCTCTTCATAGGAGCCTTCACGGGTTTTTTTGTGGCAGGATTGGCCAACAACCTGCTGGGATTTCATCTTCCATACGTGAATTTCATCCTTGCGGGCATGGCCGGCGTCATGACGGGTGTGATGCAAGCTCCCCTGACCGCCATGTTCCTCATCGCCGAACTCTCCACAGGCTATACGCTGCTCATCCCTTTGATGATCACTGCCGCCTGCTCCTACCTCAGTGTCAGTCCATTTGAAAAATACTCCATCTATACCCAGCCGTTGGCCGAGAAAGACAACCTCAAGACACACAACAAGGATAAGTTCGCCCTTCGCAAGTTGCAGTGGCACAATATCATTGACCATAATATCAGCACCGTTCCCGCACACAGCAAATTGCGTCAATATACAGAATATATCGCCAAGAGCAAACGCAATCTTTTTGTGGTCACCGACAAAGAAAATCACTTCATGGGCCTCCTTGTCATGGATGACCATCGCGACATCATTTTCCGACAGGAACTCTACGATCTTGTTGTTGTCGAGGATCTTATGATCGAGCCGGAAGAGTTTATATACGAGGATGATACTGCAGCCGTGGTTCTTGAGAAATTCAAGCGTACCGGCAATTTCAACATGCCCGTGATTGGCCGTGACCGCACCTATATCGGTTTCTTGTCGAAGGCGCGCTTTCTGGCCCGATACCAAAATTTCATCGCAGCTAATTCCGAAGATTGACAATAACCAGATACTATCCAAAATATTCTTCATGAAAGTCGATTTTACAAATATCAATGGTTTAGCCGTTCTGCGCCCCGATGTTTTTCAGGACGACAGGGGCTATTTTTTTGAAAGTTTCAATGAGCGGACGTTAGCCGAGTTCGGCATCCGTGAACATTGGGTGCAGGACAATCAATCTTGTTCCCAGAAAGGCGTGGTGCGCGGACTTCATTTCCAGAAGCCCCCTTATGCGCAGGCCAAGTTGGTGCGGATCCTGCAAGGCGCCGCCATCGACTTTGCCATCGATATACGTCGCGGCAGCCCCACCTACGGGCAGTGCTTTTCCGTGCTGCTGAGCGCCGAGAATTTCATGCAGTTCTACATTCCAGCAGGCTTTGCACACGGTTTTTCCGCATTAGAAGACAACACTCTTTTCGCCTATAAATGTTCTAATTTCTATAACAAGGCATCCGAGGGCTGCATCCGTTTCAACGACCCGGACCTCAACATTGACTGGCAGGTGGAAAACCCGATCACCTCGCTCAAGGATCACAATGGTGTCTCCTTCCGCGACTTTGTTTCCCCGTTCGACTACGAGACCTTCGTCTGTCCGCAATAAAATCTGCTGTAGATGAAGAAATTGCTCATATTCGATTTGGACGGTACGTTGCTCGATTCGTTGGAGGATCTCGCTGACTCCGCGAACCATGTGCTCGCCAGCCATGGCTTCCCCACCCATCCTGTCGATGCCTACCGCTATTTTGTAGGCGACGGTATGCCCACGCTTATTCGTAGGATTTTACCCGAGGGACAGAAAGAGGGAGAGATGTTCGACTTCTGCCTGCAGGAGTTCAAGGCCTACTACGACATCCACATGTACGACAAGACCACCGTCTATCCCGGCGTCAAGGAGGTGTTGGAGGAGCTTCAGCGGCTCGGCATCAAGATAGCCGTGGCCACCAACAAGGCGCAGTTTGCCGTTGCGCCGCTGATGGCCGATTTCTTCCCTTCCATCACTTTCGCCGCCCTCATAGGGCAACGGAGGGGCATTCCCGTCAAGCCGGACCCGCAAGTGGTGTACGACATCCTTGCCATCACGGGCAACAAACCGGAGGAAACGCTCTACCTCGGCGATACTGCTGTGGACATGCAAACTGCCCACCGCGCGGGCATCGAGGCTGTCGGTCTGCTGTGGGGATACCGTACCCGAGAGGAACTGGAGGGCGAACAAGCGGAACACATCATCGCCGCGCCCCATGAAATAATCGACTTGCTATAAACGGGCTTTTTTGTATCTTTGCGCCCTTTTTAATGATATGCATTACATTGACACGCACACCCACCTGTACCGCGAATATTACCCCGAAGATTTCGAGGCAACGGTGCAGCGCGCCCTCGACGCACGGGTCACCCAGATGGTGTTGGGTTGCGTGAACAGTGCCACGCCCGGACAAATCCAGGAGGCTGTGGCTCTTTTTCCCCAGAATATCTTCGCCTTGGTGGGTCTCCATCCCGAGGACACGAATGCCGACTTCGAGCGCGAACTTGCCTTGTTGGCTCCGCATTTCGACGACCCCAATGTGATTGGTGTTGGAGAAATTGGGCTGGACTTCTACTGGAGTCGCGAGTTTGAGGCGGAGCAGAAAGAGGCTTTCCGCCGCCAGCTCTGTTGGGCGCGCGACCGCCAGCTGCCACTCTCCCTGCACATTCGCAACGCCTACGCGGAGGCCATCGCTATCCTGCAGGAGTTCAAGGCGGGCGAGCTTACCGGTGTGATGCATTGCTTCTCCGGCGGCGTGCAGGAGGCCGACTGGGCCGTGCGCCACGGCTTCGCCCTCGGCGTGGGCGGCGTGCTCACCTTCAAAAACAGCAAACTGCAGGACATTGTGTCGCACGTGGGGCTGGAGCATCTCGTCTTGGAAACGGATGCGCCCTATTTGGCGCCCGTGCCGCACCGGGGCAAGCGCAATGAAAGTGCCTATATTCCCCTCATAGCCCAGAAAATGGCCGAAATCTTCAGCGTCTCCGTGGAGCACGTCATGGAGCAAACCACACTTAACGCGCAGAATATCTTCACGAAATTACCAAAATAAAATAACAATGTCAGAATCCAAGATTTTTACCCCTTGTCAGATCGGTCCGATCACCCTTCGCAACCGCACTATCCGTTCCGCGGCCTTTGAAAACATGGCCCATGGCAACAGACCCACCGAAGAACTGTTCAACTACCACACTGCCGTCGCCAAGGGCGGTATCGGCATGACCACGGTGGCCTACGCCTCCGTCAGCCGCAGCGGACTCTCCTTCGACGGCCAGTTGTGGTTGCGCGAAGAGATTGTCCCGGAACTCAAGAAACTGACCGACGCCATCCATGCCGAGGGCGCCAAGGCCTCCATCCAGATCGGCCACTGCGGCAACATGACCCATCGGGCCACCTGCGGGCAGAAGCCCTTCTCCCCGTCAGGGCGATTCAACCTCTATTCGCCTACCTTCACCAAAAAGATCACCATCCCCGAAATTGACCAGATTGTGGAGGACTTCGGCAAAGCCGTCGATCTCTGTCGTCGCTCCGGTTTTGACTGCATTGAGGTCCACGCTGGCCACGGCTACTTCATCAGCCAGTTCCTCTCCCCGTATACCAACCACCGCAAAGACGAGTATGGCGGTTCCCTCGAAAACCGCATGCGCTTTATGCGCCGCGTCATCACCCGCGTGATGGAAGAGGCCAAGGACGATATGGCCATCGTGGTGAAGACCAACATGTACGACGGTTTCCGCAGCGGCATGCAGATTGACGAGTGCATCAAGGTGGCTCAGGAGTTGGAGCGTCTCGGCGTACACGCTCTCGTGCTCACCGCCGGCTTCGTCAGCAAAGCCCCTATGCACGTGATGCACGGCGCAATGCCTATCAAGGCGATGGCCTATTATATGGATATGAAGAAATTCTGGTGGCTGAAATTCGGCGTCAACATCGGCGGCCGCATCGTTATCCCCACCGTGCCCTACAAGGACGCCTATTTCTACGACACCGCCATGAAGTTCCGCCAAGCCTTGAAGATGCCGCTCATCTATGTCGGCGGCATGGTGGACAAGGACAATATGGAGAAGGTGCTCGATTCCGGTTTTGTGGCCTTCCAGATGGCCCGCGCCCTGATCCAGGACACCGACTTCGTCAACAAACTCCAGTCGGGTGAGGTGACCCGCAG
>DBYW01000034.1:0-5167 GCA_002311645.1 Bacteroidales bacterium UBA1176 | reverse complement strand
TACTGCATCGGCCGCATGTACACGCTGGATATGAGATGCCACCAGTGTATGGAGAAAAACGAGCTGCCCGCCAGACTGCAACGGGAGATTGAAAAGCTGGAGAAAGACGTCGAAAGGGACAACCAATAATGGCCAACATCCTCATTGTGGACCGTGTGCATCCCGCCCTGGCCGAAGGACTTAGGGCGCGGGACTTTGTCTGCACTACGGACATGACATGCACATACGAGTCTTTCGCCGCCCGTGCCGATGACTTGTTCGGATTAGTGATTCGCAGCCGTTTTGTGGTGGACCGTGCCCTCTTGGACACGAAGCCCTCGTTGCGTTTCATCGTGCGCATCGGCTCCGGTGTGGAAAACATCGATGTCGCCTACGCCGAATCGCGGGGTGTGCGTGTGATTTCCACGCCGGAGGGCAACGCCAACGCCGTGGCGGAGCATTGCCTTGGGTTGCTGCTGAGCCTCCTGCGGCATATCTCCTCCGCCGACCGGGAGGTGCGTGCCGGTGAGTGGCTGCGCGAGAAGAACAAAGGTACGGAGCTGCAAGCGCATACATACGGGCTCATCGGCTACGGGCACACGGGTCCGGCCTTTGCGCGCCTGCTGCACACTCTCGGCTGCGAGGTGTATGCCTACGACCGCTATAATCCCGCCGCTGGCGACGAATGCGCCAAAATGGTCACATTGGAGGAACTATGTGCCCGCTGTGATGTCATCTCCTTGCATATCAACTATATTCCGGATAACAGGCACTTTTTTGGTGATGACTTCATCGCCCGGATGTCGCATCCCTTCCTGCTGATCAACAGCTCGCGCGGATTGGTGGTGGACAGTGCGGCGTTGGTGCGCGGCTTGCAGGCCGGCAAGGTGACCGCCGCAGCCCTCGATGTGCTCGAATACGAGAACACACGCCTCAAGAACCTCCCCAAAGACGAGTGGCCCGAGGCGATGCACGCCCTCGCCGCCAGAGACAACGTCATCCTCACCCCGCACGTGGGCGGCCAAACCATAGATGCCGAACTGCGCCACGCCCGTTGGGCCTTGATGAAAATAGTTAAGTTGTTCTGTGAAGACCTTTTCGATTGAAGAAAACAAGACGAATAAGAATGTTTTTCAAGTCTTGATTTTGAATCTTTACCACTTGAAAAAAAGGGAATTATATACCTGATGGCACAAATCAGGGCATCTGCATCATTTTTTTTTATTTGGGCGTGCCGGCGCGGCAGCGGAAAATCACATTCGTTCCGTAGAGACGCAATGCATTGCGTCTCTATAATCACGCATATAACCAGAGCTTTCCGCTGTCGCGCCGTCGGGCTTTTCACTGCAATGATTTTGGCTTAGATTCCGCCACCATTCCGCGAGACGCGAAGCGTCAAGCGGGACCTCCGTCTCGCAACGGCATCCATTCTCGCCAAAATCATTTCCGTTTCAATCCCTCACGCATGCTCGTCGGACACCACTCCCTTTTCGCGGCGAACAACGCACAGCCTCGTCTCATGGTTCTCCCGCGCCGCGATTTCCCGCGCACCGTCCCTTTCCAGGGGTTGCAGCGCTCGTTCCTCGCGCTTTAACCCCTGGCTACCGAGCTATTGCCCCTATCGGGGCTGCTCATGGAATATTATTAGTCGTTGGCTATTTGCCATTAGTCATTGGCCGTTAGTTACTTGATTTTGCGAAAAAAACCATAACCAAAAGCCAAAGGCCAATAGCTAAACAAAAAGCAAGGCCTCTTCGAGGCCGATCCAATTACATTGTCATTGCCCCCTTCAGAAGTGTTCCGAAGGAACACCCGTCTCTGTAACCCCACACGGCCGTGTTGGGTGGAACGACGGCGCCAACACCCTCTCGCGGCGCGGGAGTCGGCATCCAAGACGCATGAAACTTGCTCGCCGCGAAAGAGAGGCGTTGGAAAAATGTGGTGTTTATCCCGGCCTGCTGCCATCATGTATATAACCACCAAAAAAAGACCAACGCGTCAAATAATTTGTTATTTTTGCTGCCATGATAGATACTCATAGAAGAAAAGATGTGGTAGTTTTTGCTTTTAAAATATTGAATATTAACTGTTTTGCCAAGAATAAAACAAAAAGTCACCAATAAAATTTTGTGTTAACATATTGAATATAAACAACTTATATTAAAAATTCAAATTTTGTGATATTAAAATGAAAAAAGAATAAAATAATGACGCACAAACAATCCTGTCGTTTCTTTGTTCTTCTTGGTTCCGTGATATTGGCGGTCTTAACCCTATTCGCCACATGCGAACGTCCAGAACCAGAACCGCTGCCACCGCCAGAACCAGGGCCTGAACAGCCAGAAGTTTAATGGAGCGATGTCACAGACATTATACCTTGTTGGTTATTTTCGATGAATTCAATAACTTTAGTGAATGACACTACCACATTGGTGAATATGTGTCCAGACGCACCTGCTTTTGATTTTACCAGTCGGTCATTAGTTATTGTGTCTGGCTCTTCCACGCATGGAATAATCAATGTGGTTCCTGATTTTTATAGGGACGAAATGTCACAGTATCATTTAACGATAAATGTCTTCCAAGATTATACTTGTGTTCCCGAAGGATGGCGTAAGTATTTGATTATCCCCAAAGTGAATAATGCATCTGACATTTTACTCACCATTAATTATTGCTTTTGATAAACCGGATCCCGTGTGCTTCGCAATAAGTTCGCCAACGCTCCTTGTAGAATGGCGTGTTGGTCTCGTCGGCCGTGACGGCGGCGAAATCCAGAGCTTTTGCCACCTCCTCGGGCAGCATGGTGGGATTGTGCTGCAACAGTAGCATGTCAATGCGAGGTCGGCACTCAACAGGCAGCACCTTCTCTTTCCTTTTCAACAGATAATAGCATTTGTCCCCAAATTGTATGAACGGTCCGCGCTTAATAAGAAAGGGGGCATCATAGCGAGGTGTGTCCACCGGTATGAATGTCCAGTTGGCATGCAACTTGCGTGCATGGTTCTGGACGGAATAGGTATAGTAAGAACTTTCGGCATCGCGGATGGAGTCCGAAAAAAGAAAGCACTCGTCACCGTAACAAAACTCCAATGCGCTGACCTTTCGAATGTTGTATGCCACCATTTCCATCCTTCGCTCTATGGCCATGCGTCGCAGTGCAAAGGTCCCCGACAGCAAAGTCAATGCCGACAGCGCAACCCAGCCGTATATATGTTTGCGATAACATATTGCACAATATACCATCGCGATGACAACGTAAAGAAGCAGCACCTGCCCGCCCGAGAGGTCAATGTCGCGGGTCACGGCTCCGGGCAGTCCCTCCACGAAGGTGACGATGCCATTCATGATGCGGATTTGCCACGTCAGCAAAAAAGCGATGCCATCAGAAATGTAGGGAACGAAGGACAATGCCAGCAGCCCTACGCCAGTGACCATCACTGCGAACGAGAGGATGATGGCGGTGAGGTTGGAGAGCATAAAATAGTTGGGGAAGGTGCCGAAATAGTGTGCCGAGATGGGAAACGTGGCGATTTGCGCGGCCACCGAGACGGAGAACAGTTCCCAAAAATAGTTGCCCACCCTGGTCTTGCAGGTGAGAAGACTAGCGATCCGAGGTTGGATCAGCACAATGCCAAACACCGCTAAATAACTGAGTTGGAAACCCACTTCGAAAAGAAGCAAGGGTTTGATGGACAACAATATGAACAGCGAGGCCATCAGGCTGTGGAAGATATTGGTGTTGCGCCGCAGCACCCCGCCGATGGTGACGAAGGTGAACATTGTGGCGGAGCGTGTCACGGATGGCGACAGTCCGGTGATGCAGGCATAGAGCCAGATGGAGAGCATCAGGAGGAACGCCTTGGCGATGCGTGTCTTGGGGAACAGGTCCAAGGGCTTGAGCAAAAAGTTGAGAATCATGAAGATGACGCCCACGTGCATGCCGGAGACGCAGAGGATGTGGCTAACACCGGCGGAGGCGTATGCCGCGCGCAGCTCGGGTTCCATGGTGTCGTCGTCGCCCAACAGGATGGCGCGTACGATGTCGAGTTCGCGACCTGTCATGCCGGCGGAGGCGTAGCATGCCGCGAGGCGTTGTTGCAGTGTATGGGAGAAAGCCTTCAACATGTTCGGGCAGACGTTGTCAGCAATTTGCCAGCCGCTGTTGGAAACATATCCCGTCAGGAAAATCCTCCTTCGCTGCATGTAGCGGCGCATGTCGAAGGCATCCGGATTGGCGGGCGGTGCAAACTCGGAAAGGGTGGTGGAGATGGCGAGCACATCACCGTAGTGGAGGGGTGTGGTGGTATCTCTTTGCACATAGAGCAAAGCCTTCTCTTTCAGGGGCGTCCCGTTGGCGGTTTGCAGCAGTTCCACCACCACTTTGTTGCTGTGCGCGCGGGGCACGGGGAAATCCACAATGCGTACGAGAAACTCGTGGCTTTCCAGTGCGGCGGTGCGTTGTCGGGGTGGCACGCGGGGTGACAGTTGGAGTGTTGTGGTGCAAACGCCCGCAAAATTGAATGCCAGAGCCATCGCCGCCGTCTTTATCCATTGCCACTTGTAGCGTTTTAAACGCAACATAAGGAGCATGAGCAGCCACAAAACAGCAATGGCAACGAGTGAAAAGGGGACGATTTTGTCTGAAAAGTTGCCGAAATAGGATAAAAAGATCCCTGAAATGTAGGGTGGGAGAATTTTCAGCAGCGGGTATTTCGATAAGTTCATAACGTGGTTTTTTCGCAAACATACGAAAAAAATGGTGTTTATATACGTGATGGCACCAGACCTGGATAAACACCACATTTTTCCAACGCCTCCCTTTCGCGGCGAGCAAGTTTCATGCATCTTGGATGCCGATACCCGCGCCGCGAGAGAGTGTCGGTGCTGTCATCCCGCCCCACACGGCCGTGTGGGGTTACAGCGACGGGTGTTCCTTCGGAACACGTCTGAAGGGGGCAATGACAATGTAATTGGATTTGCCTCGAAGAGGCCTTTGTCTGACCCAAAGCCAGTAAGTGTTTGTGGGATGACAATGTAATTGGATCTGCCTCGAAGAGGCCTTCCTATTTGTTTAGCTATTGGCCTTTGGCTTTTGGTTATGGTTTTTTTCGCAAAATCAAGTGGCAAACGGCCAATGACTAATGGCAAATAGCCAATGGCTAATAATATTCCTTGAGCAGCCCCG